>JBGCFD010000151.1:0-75444 GCA_045106765.1 Saprospiraceae bacterium
ATAGGAAACACAGCAATAGAATCGTTAAGTTTCGTAAAAATATCTTCCTTAAAATATTGCTGCCAATGATCCTTAATCAAATTTATTTGGGCAGGATTATAGTGCTTAAAATATTTTTCAACATTCGATTTTTTTTGAGAAAAAACGAAAACGTTGGTCAAGAGTATTAATAAAAAAATAAAAATAGGGTGACGTTTATTTTTCATTGGTTTTGTAATTTTATTACTTTATTGAACTACTTCGCAGCAAGCTGACTGAGAATCAAAAAAACAGTTTTATAAATACCAAAATAGAATTTCACCACATATACACATAGAAAACATAGTATTTTTTCTATGTACCTATGTGGTGAAAAAATTCTGTCGTGGTTTTTTATTTTTTCACTTATGAGAAACTCTTGCTGCTTTTGCACCTGATGTAAGCATCGGGAAATTCTTTAGATTAAAAATTTAAATCAATAAAATCGATAGGTCAATTTCGCTAAAAATATATTATCCGCTCGATTTCCAAATAAATCATCTCTCAAAGATGGAAATAAATCGTTCTGTGGATCGCCAAAACTAGTCGTCGATTGCGTCCAAACTAAAAAGAATTCAGACCCCGGTTTGTACTCCCATCGAATCACCATATTGGATCGAAATTCCATGAAGTTAAAATCTGGTTGTCCAAATCTATAATCTTCCGTTCCATTTTTATTCTCATCAATAATAAATTCTTCATCAGCTTTAGAATAAGTAATTTGGTCATTGTCATATAAACTATATCGTTCCTCAAAATCTCGATTCGTAGGATCAGTAATATATTTAAAATCAGAATAATTCCCTTTCGAAATAAAAGGTTGCCCCCAATATTGCAAGGAAAGATTTGGAGTCAAACTATAATTGACTCGAAGGGAAGTAGAAAATACTTTATTGAAAATTGTTCCTGTGATGTACCGATCTTCATTTTCAAAAACATCATAACTTACATTTTGAATCACTCGATTTTGTTGAAAATAAGAAACGTTTAAAGAAAGTCGAAGTGCATTAATGGGTTGATAACTCACATTCCCGCTCAAACTTCTAACCGTAACAGAACCTTTGTCTTGCCCTATTCCATTGAACATCCCAGCATTCAAAAACAGTTGAGCTTTCTTTCTAGAATCTGATCCAATGTTTACAAAATTATAAATCCCACTCGACTGTCGAAGCTTCGGCCCCCCAAAAAGTGCTTTTGCACTTATGTCTTTAAACTCATAAGTTCCTCCTGCTCCAAAACTCCAATAGTTTTTTAAAGAGGAAAAAAAATTGGCATTGATTCCTTGATAAATATTTTCTCCATCAAAATTCCACCGAGAATAAGTATTAAAATTTGCCCCCAACTGACGAAAAATAGAAAATGGTTTTGGCCAACGATAGCCTACCCAATTCACAAAATCAATTTGGTCAGCTGTATTTAAAAACCCTATGTCATTCAATTCTAATTCAGGTGATCGCCAAGTCAATCCTGACTGAAAACTCAAATTATCTTTCCCTCCATAGTTTCCAATTGAAATGGTTCCTCCTTGTCCTGTCAAACTTGTTTTAGTATCATCGACTGAAAGGTGAGTCGCATCTGGTCGTTGAAAATAATGACCAAAGGACTCTTGTGTTTCTTTTATTTTGAGCGCAGTTCCTGTCACATGACTAAAAATAAAATTGGCATTTATTCGCCACTCCCTTTCCTTCCAAGTATGCATTAAATTAATTCCTCCCGAATAGGCTTGGTCATGAAATTGATCAATTAAATCAGTATCATCAATAAATCTTTTTACATGCGTCAAAGAAATTCCAATTTGCGAAGCGCCCTCCTTAAAATCTTTGGAAACTCGCCCAACGAAATAATTAGAAAGTGGCTCAACCAACTCTTGTGTCTCCTCTCCATCCAACGAAATTTTTACATGTTCTTTTGAAGTAACACTTTCCAATATTCCTATTGACCAGCCATCTTGAGTTTTCCCACTCAGTTTTGCAGCGCCCAAAATATTAGTAAATCGAGGTCGTTGCGAATAAGCTCCATTAGCAATCGAAACACTCCCCGATGGAGATGAACCAACTCTTCTTGAATAAAAAAGATTATCATTTCCAAAAGCTCCACCTGCATCTAGATTAGCTACCTGGAAACTAAAGATGTTCGCATTCTCTATAAAGAAAGGTCGCTGCTCATTAAAGAAAATTTGGAAACCATCCAATGCCAATGCCGAAGGATCTGCCTCCACTTGTCCAAAATCTGGATTGATCGTAAAGTCTAAGGTCAAGTCATTCGTTACTCCTATTTTTCCATCCAAACCTACATTCCCTCCTACCTGAGTTCCTTGTGCAAAAGGATTGCCTTCTTCTTTTTCTGCAAAATTAAAACTACCTACGGCATAAGGCTGCAACTCAATTTGACGTTTAGGTTCAATATCTTTGATACCTTTCAGCTCTGCAAAATTACTAACCCAACCAGTCACATTCCGAGGAACGAATTGAAATGTACTTCGTTCATCCGCACCAAAATCTCGACGCATAATACTGAATCCCCAAGTATGAACTGACTTGTCCGCAAAGCGAAGTTGGCTCAATGGAATTTTCACCTCAGCCGTCCAACCATTAGCTACAATCTTAGTTGCACCATACCAAATTGGATTCCAGTTGGTATCCCAACTATCTCCATTTCCAGAAATAAATTCATCTCCTTTCACTCCCGAAGCAGAAAGCGTAAATGAAAAAGCTGTGTTTTTATCGAAGTAACTATCAATATTTATCTCCACCCAATCACCTGGAAAATTATCTCTTCTACTTAATCTACTCTCTATTTTTGATGGGTCATCGTGATAAGCATAATAAGCTACATATATATTATTATCGTCGTATTTTATTTTAAATTTTGTCTGCTGCTTTGGCTTATCTCCATTATTAGGTTCGAGAACAGTAAAGTCATCCCCCCATTCTACATCACTCCATTCCTCCTCATTTATTACTCCATCAATAACTGGAGTTTCAGCTTGAACCCGAGCAGTTGTATATGATTTTCTTTTAAAATCTTGACTTTGTAAAGTGGTAAAACAAATAATTAAAATGCAGAAAGTAACAGTTAGCTTTTTCAATATTGATAGTTTTTCGTGAACAGAAGAATTTATATAGTTCTAATAAATAGACTAAATACTTTGATATTTTGCACGCAAAATTGAAGTGCAATTTTTTGCAGAAAAGAATTAAAGGATGAAGATAAATTGTCTTTAAGCTTAAAGACAATTTTAAAAATGGAAAGATGCAATCTGATTAAACCTTACGGAAAAGATATTTGGAAATCGATTCTAGAAAAAATTTAACAATCAAAATCTTTCCCTTCCTTTCGCATTTCTAAATCAATATATATATTTCTAATTTCAATAAATTTTGTTCCTCAAACCGAATTATTACTCATCATCCAAATTAGATTGCAACGCATTTGGTGTCCAAGTTTTTTCCAAACCTTCCTGCATATTTTTAAAATGAGTCACTCCTTGATGAATATTTAAAAAATACTTTTGCTCTCCCATTTTCTCGATGATTCCACATTTAGTTGCAAAATCTCTCACCGGGCCAATCATTCCAGAAATATAAAAAGTGATATTTTTATTATTTAGATGTTTTTGCATTTCATCCAAAGTATGAAATCCAGTACTATCCATATCATGCATACTACTCGCATCGAGTAAAACCATTTTAGGTTTCACTTCTCTTTCATCGATGATTTCTTGAATGGTTTCTTGAAAATAAGAAGCATTCCCAAAATAAAGTTGATCGTCAAATCTAATCACCAAAATATCCTCAGGTTCTTTCGCTGATTCAAATCGATCAATATTTCGATAATTAATTGACCCCGGTAATTTCCCCAAAATAGCAATATGCGGTTTGGAACTTCGATATAAAACCATGCAAATCGACAATACTACTCCTGCCAAAACACCTTCTTCTATTCCAAAAGCCAACGTCACTATGAATGTCGTCAACATCATATAAAAATCAGAGCGATGTGTTTGCCAAAGATGTATTGCCTCTTTCCAATCAAATAAACTTTTGACTGATAACAATATAATTGCAGCTAAGATCGCCTTCGGCAAATAATAAAAAAGTGGCGTCAAAAACACCAAAGTCAACCCAATTAATAGTGCAGTAAAAATAGAAGCAAAACCAGATTGAGCGCCTGCTTCATTGTTAACTGCCGAACGAGTAAAACTTCCTGAAGTTGGAATTGATTGAAAAAATGCGCCACCGATTTTTGAAATACCGAGTGCGATTAATTCTTGATTAGCTCTGATTTGGTAATTGCCATGTTTGGATTGAAGTACTTTTGCAATCGCAATACTTTCGACAATACAAATAATGGTTACCGTAAAAATGGTAGGAGCCAATATTTGTATTTTTTCCCAAGTCATCTCTGGTATTTGCAGATTAGGTAATCCTTGAGGCACTTCATTGACTATCGCTACAGCCATTTTTTCTTCTCCCAAAAAATAAACTAATAACGTTCCGACAATCACAACTAACAACGCTCCTGGTATTGCTTTATTTATTTTTTTTAAAATCAACATGGCAATGATACTTCCAAAACATAATGTTACCGTCAACCAATTAGTTTCGGAAAAATGATCTACCGCATAGTGGATTGTTTCGAAAGCACGTGAAAATCTTGGAATATAAATCCCTAACAAATCTTTTAATTGACTCACCGCAATGATAACCGCTGCCGCAGAAGTAAACCCAACAATCACAGGATGTGAAATAAAATCAACCAAAAAACCTAATCGAAATACACCTAATAACATCTGAGCAATCCCTACCAAAAGTCCTGTCAAAATCACTAGTGAAATATATTCAGCAGTCATCGGTTCAGCAATTTGGCTGACTCCTGCCAAAACCAAAAGTGCTGAAATAGCTACTGGCCCAATTGACATTTGGCGAGATGTTCCTAAAATTGCGTATAATAAAAGCGGAATCAATCCTCCGTACAATCCATAAATTGGAGGCATCCCTGCAAGCATCGCATAGGCCATTCCTTGGGGGACGAGCATGACAGCAACGGTAATTCCTGCAATTATATCTTTTCTCCAATCTTGAGAAGAATGAGTTGAAAGATTTTCGGCAATTGGAAAAAATGACTTTAAATTCATTTTGCAAAAATAAGGGATTCGGATTTAATTTCGGTAATCTAGATCACTAAAGTGTTGGTTTATAAATACCTAAGTTGAATCAACTTAACAGATTCTTAAAGTTGAGCATTTTTCGAAAAATTCAATAAAATAGGTTAAATTTATCCAACCTATTTTTTACAATCTCATTGTACATTTCCTACTACTTTATGCCTAAACAATAGTTATAGTGAATTTGATTTTTCAATTCATTAATTTTACTTGTAATATTATCTCTCTATCTCTTATTACAATTAAACCAAAAAAACAACCTTACTATGAATTTCAAACAATTATTTAAAACTACGATTCCTTTATTTTTACTCCTCTTTATTTCGCCAATAATTGTATCAGGACAGGGCGGAAATAACTTTACATCTAGGGGTGTAAATTATGTTGAGGATAGTATTTTTCAATTTTCTATAAATGTTCTTTACCAACCTCTAAATCAACTCTCTGGTGATTTTGAAACAGCAAAATCAAACTCTAATGAAGACAAATTTAAAGGCGAAGAACAGAAACAACAAGCTAGAGAAAAAGCTCAAGCCACCTTTGGAACTGATGTAGTTGCTGAAGTTTTACAGTTTAATGTTGCTGGGTATTGCTTTATTCCCATCAAGGTTCAATCTGTTAGTACAAGTGGTGCTGTTCATTTTTATACAGAAGGATTTTATACTATTTTAACAATATGGAAAAGTTCCAATGCAGAAGGAGGGATACCACAACCAGAAGAGGCTCTGCTATTTTTTAATAATACTACATATACGGTAGAAGATGGACTAAGAGAACTTGGAACAGGAACACCCTCCTCTTTGGACGGAGTTATAACTTTAAGTGAAAATACCAATAGTCAAACTGCCGGAATAACTACTTCACGATATATTGAGGCACCTCCTGTCGTTTTCAATACCAGAGAGTTTGAATTAGTCTTTTTAGATATGGGGACATTTAGAGATTTATCAACTAATACACGATTTTATGGAACACAAGCAGAGACCCGTGTTAGTCCCGAAGGAGAATCTTACATACAAAGACCAGGTGGAGTAACGGGCATTGTTATAGAAAGATCTTTTCTTAGTCTGAATCCAATTACAAATTCTACTGTTGGCAATTCATCTATACCTAGATTTGATTTTCTGAATTATCGCTCCTTGATTTTCAAACCATATCCAATTCCTGATTTACGAGCTGATTATGATGCGGAATCTGCATTTGCATTTAGTCATGGATATGCTTGTCCTCCATATTGGAGACCAGATGAAGGAGATGGTGCCACATCAAGTATCATAACCGATGACACACCTGATATGTTAAGGTTTTATCAGAATCCTCCTACTCCTGATAGTACGCTTAGTTTTACGCTTTTGTCAATAGCTAATCGAGTTCAAAATACAGGACTAGTTCAGCCTGAAAGAATAATAGAAGAACCAAGTATTTGGAATAAATATTTATATCCTATTTTACTCTTATTCCTGATACTACTTATTATATTTCTTCTCATTTATATTTCCCGTTTAAAAGTTAATTCATCGAATGATTCATTGACAATTCAAAACAAAAACGAAAGTTAACCATATGCGTCTTTTTCTAATAATTGATGCAATTCTTTTATCAATCTCTTGTTGTTTGGCACAACAAGAGATTTGGTATTTGAATAAAGTTTCAAGTAATGATGGTTTATCTGAAACTACTAATGAATTTCTTCATACTGACCGACAAGGTTACACATGGATTGGTTCTTTAGATGGAATAAACCTCTTTGATGGAAAAACAGTAAAAACTTTTAAACCGAACTCCAATGATTCACTCTCTTTAAAAGGTGTTAACATTCAAAGTTCCTTTTTTGAGGATAAAAATGGAGACATTTGGTTTACTACAGAAGAAGCAATAAATTGTTATAAAAAATCTGAAGGGCATTTTATTCACGATATAGCCGATGGTTCAAATATTCCAAACGAGCACATTGCAATACACCTTGATAAAGAACAATATCTCTGGGTACATTTGAAAGATTCACTTTATCGCTATAACATTAATAACCCAAAAGATTCATATAAAGCGATTGCTGAATCATCTAATGCAATTCGTTCCGCAGTTTTGGTTGACACCTCTGGAAAGGTAAATACCATCTACAATGTTTTTTGGCAAAGAAAAACAGGATTTGAAATAATTCATTTTGATAAAAATTATGAGGTAAAATCTCGTAAATCTTATTTTGATCAACCAAACAACGATGCCTTTCCTCAATTAGAATTCTCAAATGCAATAAAAGAAAGTAATGGAAAAGTTTGGTTGGTATCTACTGAAAAGTTAATCCTATTTAATGAAAACTCTCCTAAAGATTTTCAAACTTTTTTAATTCCTAATAATACATCAAAATTAGTCTCTGTCACCCCTATTGAAGATAAATATTTTAGAGTCCTTCTTTCTTCTTCAGAGATACTATTATTCGATAAAGATAGTTTGAGTTTCTCACCTGAAAAAATTCAAATTTATGATAAGGATACAAGATCAAAAATTGAAAACCTATATCCAATGTTTCCAGATAAAGATTCCATTATTTGGTTTGCCTCAAAAGGGAAAGGAATATATTTTGGTAATATTATTCAAAAAGAAATCAAAAATCCATTTGATCTTTTCAACTTAAAAAAACATCGAATCAACCATATTTATGAAGAACCAGATGGCAATATACTTTGTTCTACTAATTTTGGCAAAGGGTGGAAATTTGACGAAAATTATAATTTCTTAAAGGAAGAGAAGGTTCCCAAATATTTCAAGCAAATAACAGATGTAAACAATCAAATTTGGAATATCTCAATAAATGGATTATGTAAATATTCAAATGGAAAAAATATTCTCATATTAAACGATAAGAATACTAATTACTACGACTTAATTGACTACAATAAAGATTATTTAATCCTTGGAACAAATAAAGGGATAATTCTTTTTAATAAAGAAACTAAAGAGAAAGTCAGCCTTATATCTAACGAATGGGCTGTAAAACTTTTTAAAGATAATGCAGATCGATTATGGTCTGCTAATATGACTTCTACTCTAAAAGTTTGGGCGGCTAAGTCTATCGTAAATGGAAATCCATCTTCAAAGGAATCATTTCCAAACATTGGTTTAATTAATGACATCAAAGAAGACAAATCTCGACGACTCATTTGGGTTGCCGGTGCAAAAGGTTTATTAAAAATTGATAGTAAGACTTTAGAATCAACTCTTATTACAGAATCAGATGGACTCCCTAATCAATTCATTTATTCTATTATTTTAGATAAAGACAATACACTCTGGTTGAGTACTAATGACGGAATTATTCATTATAATCCAGAAAACCTAAATGAATCTTTTAAACAATTAGTTTCACGTGATGGTTTGAGTTCCGACAAATACCTTCCTGGTGCTGCTATTTTATCTAAGAATGGAAACCTATGGTTTGGAAGTAACAAAGGAGTTGACGTATTCAAACCTGATGTATTTAAAATTGTAGGCAAAAAACCAAAATTAGCCATCAACAGTTTAAAGATTTATGATAAAGAATGGACTTCCGAAAATACCTCTATCTCCAAAACTAAAAAGATCAATTTATCTCACACTCAAAATACTCTAAAATTCGAACTCGCCGCTCTAGAATATACTGACCCCAAACGAAACCAATTTAAAGTCTATCTCGACAATGGCAACAAAGTAGATTCCACTTTTTTGGGGACAGAGAATAGTATCACCTACGCTAACCTATCGCCAGGCAATTATATTTTTAAATTTACTGCTTGCAACGCCGAGGGAATTTGGCAAGAAAAGATGCATGATTTAGCCATAAAAATTCATCCTCCTTTTTATCAAACTAATACATTTCGATTGATTGCTTTTTTATTGATCGCAGGATTGATCAGTTTTATTTCCACATTATATTTTCGTTATCAATTGCGAGAAAAACAATTGCAACTCGAAAAACAAGAACGAGAAGCAGATAGAGTCCGATTGGAACTAGAGAAAAAATTGACACTTCAAACTGAACGAACTCGAATTGCTGGAGAAATGCATGATGAAATCGGTAGTGGCTTATCTACCATTCGAAATGCGAGTGCCAAGGCAAGTAGGAAAAACAATTTTGAAGACATTAAAAAAATTGTCGATCGAGTTTCTCAAATTTCGATTAATCTGATTAATAATATGCGAGGGATAATTTGGGCGATGGATCCTGATTTCGATTCCTTGGAAGATTTGAGTGCATATATTAGAAGGTATGCGGTCGAGTATTTAGATGACAATAGCCTTGATGCTAATATCAAAATCCCAGATGACTTACCTGAGATTTCTATGAATGGTCAATCTCGTCACAACATTTCCTTAGCAGTAAAAGAAGTCTTACATAATATTGTCAAGCATGCTGATGCTAGCGTTGTGCACTTTGAAATAAAGATTGAAAAAAAATTAGAAATTATTATTAAGGACGATGGAAAAGGATTTGATATGGCGACTCTCAAACGACGTGGACATGGACTTAGGAATATTGCAAAACGAGCACAAGTACTTGGTGGTGAAGCTACATGGAATCAAAATAAACCAAAAGGTACTATTGTCAAGTTCGTAATTCCTCTTGATAAAAATCTGAGTTAGACTATAACTATAGTTCTATTGCACACATCAAATTTATTATAGAAATTTACAATATGAAAATTAAACATACAGCAAACAATGACAGACGATAAAATCAAAGTAATAATTGTAGAAGATGATTTGGAATTTCAAAGTTGGATTTTAGAGGAAATCAATGATGCTCCTCATATAGAATGTATCCAAACTTTTGATGTGGCGGAAGATGCTTTAGCTGCTATCCCACAATTAAAACCTGACATCGTAATTATGGATTTAGGTTTGGACAAATCAGATATGGATGGCATTGAATGTATGTTGAGATTGAAGATAGTAGCTCCTAAGTTGAAGTTCTTAGTGATTACTTCGAACAGCGATGAAGCCAGTTTATTTGAAGCACTAAGAGTAGGTGCTGGAGCTTATGTTCAAAAAGGAGATATTCCAAAACAACTGATTGACTTACTCGAAGATTTTCATTTAGGAGGTGCTCCGATGAGTCCAGGAATTGCAAGAAGAATAATTGAAAATTTTCATAAACCCGCAGAGGATTTAGTTCGATTAAAAACTTTGAGTCCTAGAGAAAATGAAACTTTAGAACTTTTATCCAAAGGTTTTTTGTACAAAGAAATAGGAAACAAACTTACAATAGCAGAAGGAACGGTAAAACAACATACTCACAATATTTACAAAAAATTACAAGTCAATAATTGCATTGAAGCAATTCGTAAATATTTAAATATTTAGACATGATTTATCATTTCTTAGAAATTATTAAATAGCAAAAATACTGAAAACGATTTTTAACCAAAATACCAAATGACCAAAGGGAAAACTCTTACCCAGTTTTCACCCATTTCAAAAACACAAGTAGTTTACTTGTAATAACAAAACCCAACTTAAATATTTTATAATCACTATTTGCTAAATCAACATTTAGCGAACAGGGATTGCGATCCCAAAATCGATTTTTTTTTAACCAAAAATGAAAACAATGAATTTAAAAATTAAATCTACTGCCATTGGCAGTAGTGTCCTTACCCCCGTCCCTGCAAGTCAGGTTATCGTTAATGGAAATTTCACCGTTACGTCTAATGTCAAAACTCACCCTAGCCTCAAAACTGGTGATGGATTAGATGAAAGAACTGAATGGAATTTTGATTTTAAAACCAATCCGAATTGGGGATATTATTCCTCTGATTCAGTTATCACTTCTTGTAAGTTGATCCTTACTTCAAGTCCAAAACGAAGTGATCTCCGAACTGATATCATCAAAATTAATTATGGCCCATTAGGTTCACTTGATCCTTCATTGATTCGAGCAATTCCTATCGGAGAAACCAAAACCGTAGAAATGGAAATGCTCACGATGGGTTATACTTCCGACGAAATTTTAAGTATTCTGAATAATAACAATGGAGTCATTCCAATGCTCTATCACGATGATTCAATTATCTCATATGCAGAGTTAGTAATCTGTCAAGATATATCACCTTGTGGATGCAAGAAATTATGTGTAGAAGCAGTTTCTGAAGATACCATTGCTGATCCAGGCAACAAGCGACCTAATTATTTATTAGTCTCGGTTACTGATGCAGATGGAAATCCATTGACCAATTTGGATAAGAATAATTTCAAAGTAGATCCTATGATTGTTGGTCCAGGAGGAAGTTTAGTTGATATCACAAGAGTGCAACATTCTAGTAGAATTGATGGATTTTACTTCTTGGATTTAAAACCTATTAAAAAACGAACATGGAAATCTGGTGTTTATGTTTTTGCCGTAGCTGTACAAGATATTGGTAAAAAAGGTCAAACGCTAACTTCTGTTTTGATGGATTAGTCTTGAAATTTCTTGTTTACAACTCAAGAAACCAAATGATTTTTTTAATAACCAAAAAATTGTAACAGTACATTTACAAAAAATGTACACACTTACATTAAAAAATTATAATCCCATTTTTTTTAAAATGTTTCTTTTACTAAACGCCATTTAGTAATCTGAAACGCAAATATATTTTTATTTTTTAACCAAAAAATCAAATTAATAATGGCAAAGAAAACAAAAAATGAAGTTGAGTTTTTGACTCAACCTGAACTAATTGTTGTAGTCAAAGATGACGCACAATTAACAACATCTGGTGACACAGTTGCTACAGCTAGCAATGTAAGTTCAACTTCACTCAACAAACTTTTGAAAAGTAAGAAGTTGAAAATGACCCCTCTCTATGGAACATCTGAGGAAGAAGTTGATGCCTCTATCGCATCACTTAATACTGAACAAGCTGATCAATTACAAGGATTGTCTTTGTACTATTTCATTGATTATCCAGAGAATGCCAACTTGGATGATTTGTGCCAAGAGTTTTGTAATAACGACTTAGTAGAAACTGCTTACATTAAGCCAGGCGCAGAACCTGCAACTTATATGGATGATACTTTAGTTGAAGAAGCTCCGCAAGATATTGTTGATTCACCTGCACCTGTCAATTTCGTTTCACGTCAAGGTTATCTTAATCAAGCTCCTGGTGGAATTGATGCGAGATATGCATGGACACAATCAGGAGGAAAAGGTCAAGGTATCAAAGTGGTCGATGTAGAAGGTGGTTGGAATTTCAATCATGAAGATCTACGACAAAATCAAGGAGGTGTAATCGCTGGAACTAACTCAACAAATTCTGGTTGGAGAAATCATGGAACTGCTGTAATTGGTGTAATCGGAGGAGATGAAAACACTATTGGTATTACAGGTATTGCTCCTCGTGCCAATACTCGAGCTGTATCAATTTTTGGCACAGGAATGTCTTCTTCTAGAGCAATCAAACGTGCTGCAGATTCACTTCAAGCAGGTGACGTTATTTTAATTGAATTACATCGAGCTGGCCCTAGATTCAACTTTCAAGCTCGGGCTGACCAAAAAGGATACATCGCAATGGAATGGTGGCCAGATGATTATAATGCTATCCTTTATGCTTCTTTAAAAGGAATCATCGTAGTGGAAGCTGCTGGAAATGGTGCGGAGAATTTGAATTCTTCTATCTATAATAATAAACCTGCAAGCTTTCCTTCGAGCTGGTCTAATCCATTTCGAAGAAGTACTTACCGAGACTCTGGTGCAATAATAGTTGGTGCTGGTGCTCCTCCTCCAGGAACTCATGGTCGTAATCATGGACCAGATAGATCAAGACTTAATTTTTCTAACTATGGTTCTTGTGTAGATGCTCAAGGTTGGGGACGTGAAGTAACTACAACAGGTTACGGTAATCTATTTGGAGGAGGAAACCAAAACAGACAGTACACAGATACTTTTAGTGGTACATCAAGTGCATCACCAATTGTTGTTGGTGCGATTGCTTGTACCCAAGGAGTATTAAAAGCAAGAGGTAGAATTTTATTGACTCCAGCACGAGTTCGAGATTTATTAAGAAGTACTGGTTCTCCTCAGACAAGTGCTCCAGGAAGACCTAGATCTCAACGTATTGGAAACCGTCCAAACTTGCGTCAACTAATTGCTAGAGCTTTACATCAAAACAATTGGTTTGGAGTTCAATTTTCTGGAAAGGTTCCTTCAGGTGCTTCTCGAAGATGGTTTACACATAGCTGGCCTGCTCATTGGATTGTACATTGGGATGTAATTCCAACAGCTCCATTACAAAATAGTCCTGCTCAACTTGAGTTCAAAGTGCAGAGAACACGGCAATCTCATAAACATGTAAAATATTATATCGAGGTTAAAAATCTTAGCAATAAAGAAATTTCTTTTGATGCTAGGTATGCTGTATTAGGTTGGTAAACGACCTCTCACTATAAACACTTTTGGTGTGGGTGATGGCTTGTAATAGCCATCACCTCTCATCAAAAAATTTAATGACTAACTTCATTTTATGAAGTTTAAAATAAATTATCGAATGGAAATTTTAATAAAAATAACTGACGGAAAGGTCGAAACAAATATTGATACTCAATCTTCAACAAATGGAAAAAGTACCAATGGTCAGGTGAAAAATGAAAATGGAACTTCAACAGTAATCGATCAAGATGCTGGAATTCCACCGCAATGGCTATATGATTCATTTGCTCCTAAACCAACTGAAGATGAGACTGATACCAATATGGAGTCAGAGAATGGAATTTTAGATTCCAATGATTCTGATTTTATCGATGGAGGAGCAGCTAATGCACAATAATCACTATTCTCTATGATTTTCACGCCCTCCTAATCTCTCAAAACCAAATGTTGTCACGAAGCCATCTCAAACTGAGATGGCTTATTTTTTTATCAAAAGAAACCACCTATTTAAAGACCTGAAAACCAACACCTTATAACCTCCACTCCTATTTCTCATTTTTTTATTTTCAAAAATACTTGCAAAATAGTTTTAAATATTTTTACTTTGTAATTCAAAGTACTTTTAAAAATATCAAAAATGAATCAACAAAAAATAACAACAGGTTTTGTTTTGATCGGAGCGATCCTCTTCCACACTTTCTTTTGGAAAGAAAAAATGGGTGTGAATGTTTTGATTTTCACCGCTTACATTTTGGGCACTTACTTTTTTATTTTTAACAAAAAAGAGTTGTCGAAGGAAGCAGCTCTCACCTCAATTATTACTTTACTACTGGCAGTAATGATTCTCGTAAACAATTCAGTTTTGAGCATGGTGATGTTTGTCATTTCATTTATGTCGATGGTTGGATTTATTCATCAAAAAGAATTGAAATTCTTTTTTTACGGCTCCTTCCAAAGTTTACTTCACCTCGAAACTATCCCTAGAAATTTGTTTGGGAAAAAAAATGAACTCGAACATACTATTAGTAATTGGAAGCGTGGATTGGTCTATGCTCGAATCACTATTTTACCTTTGATCGTCTTGGGTATTTTTTACAGTTTGTATTATTCTGCCAATCCAAAGTTCGCCAACCTTTCGGATCAAAGTTGGGATTTATTTTTCAAATACTTCCATTGGAACATTTCTTTTGAAAGCATCTTATTTTTTATTTTTGGATTATTAATTGTCGGAACTGCCATCTGGAAAACAGCAATTCCTCATTTGGTTCGATTAAATAATTCGCACTCGGAAACCTTATTTCGCAAAAGAAAGAAAAGAGAATTCCCTACTATAAATTCTAAAATGCTTTTGCTAAAAAAAGAATTTCAAACTGCCGTTTTGATGATGGGCATGCTAAATATCTTGTTACTTTTGGTCAATGTAATTGATATTCGATTTGTGTGGTTTGACTTTGAAGAACAGCCAGCTTATAGTTTGAAAAATTATGTTCACGAAGGGACGTATCTTTTGATTGCGAGTATTATGTTGGCGATGAGCATTATCATTTATTATTTCCGAGGTAACTTAAATTTCTATTCCAAAAACAAAACGTTACAATATTTTACCTACGCTTGGATCTTTCAAAATGCCATTTTAGCCTACTCTGTGGGTATGCGAAATTTTAGATATATTGAATATCATGGCTTAGCTTACAAACGAATTGGTGTAATGATTTTTTTGATCGCAGTTATTTTTGGATTGATTACGATGTTTAAAAAAGTGCAGGAGCAACGAAGTTTTTACTACCTCGTCAATCGAAATGCGTGGGTCGTGTACATATTGTTATGTTTGGCGAGTTTGGTAAATTGGGATGTAGCAATTACTCGCTATAATATTTTGGCAGAAACAAAAAGACCGCTTGACATTGAATTTTTAACTCAAGATATTTCCGATAAAAATCTTTTTTTACTTAAGAAATATAATGATGAAATTGTAAAAAAATTACCACCAGGTTATACTCAAGCAACATTGAATAAACTTTGCAATAAAAAAATGAAAAGTATCGACGAGAAAAAAAATAAGTATTCTTGGTTGTCTTGGAATTATGCAGACTTTAGGAATGAGCAGATGTTGGAGAGATATTGATCATTTTTATTTTTTTGATAATTGTAGTGTAGAGACAAGGCATGCCCTGTCTCTACGCTTGTTAAAAATTCAAATTCCAAGACCCATTTTGGTACCTGTCCAGTTTTGAAAATGGAATAATGTTTCGCGACGTTCTGGAGTCATCACGATTCTAATTTTTTTAATAAACTGCTTTGACGTTAGCACCTTTTTCTTTTCTACATTTTTCATCTTTAATTATTTATTGGTTAAAAACTGTGGGAATATCTGTGGGAATATCGAATATTGAACAAGGATTTGAGATTTGAGAAGTTTGACGAAACATCTCATTGAGCGGACAAAACTAACATCGTCAAACTTCTCAAATCCTTGTTCGATATTCGATATTCAATATTCAATATTCAATATTCAAAAAAACTAATATCCTCCTCGCTCTTCTCCCACCGTCGCTGGCGGCAATCCAACTTTTGTCAAGACCCAAATCAATCCATCCCAAAATTTTATTTTCTCCAAAATAGGATTTAGAAAAATCGTTTGGACACAAAAGAAAGTATCAAAAGGTGCATTGTGATGATGACGATGTTGATGCTTATTAGGGATAATTTTCCACTCTTGTAACAATGTAATTACGGAACCATTCTCAGCCTTCGTTCTATGCGCCCACTTGTGAATAATATTTCCTTGTGAACCATACACCACTAAAAAAATGATTTCCCAATCTAATTTTCCAAAAGTTAAAAACCATAACAATAAAATTACAACTCCTAAAACCCATGAACTCCAAGTCAATGACCAATAACTTCGTTTGGTCATGTCCATCGGATTTTTATGGTGATTGATGTTTAATTGGATAACACTTTTACCAACGATTGGCATCTCCTCTCGTCCATATTGATCAATCCAAAAATGGACAAATCCAGTTACAAAATCGGTCAAGAGAATCAATAAAAACATTTTGATCGCAAACATTAAATAAATCATAGCTAGTACTTTTTATTGTTAAAAAAATAAACAGCCTAAGCCTGTTTTTGACACAGACTGCCCGAGTTAAAAAAATGATTTTAATTTTTTTCAAAAAAAGAACTTACTCTAACAATACATTTACATATTGTGAGCTAAGGTTTTTTCAAAAAGTTTGCGATAATAAATGTGTATGGAAAAATGGAATCTCGTTTGAATTTTTAGTAATTAGATTCCTTCGTGAAGCATGTTTTTTATAAAAACGTTCCGAGGCAAATAAAACGTTGGGTAGATTTTTAAAATTGTTGGGAAAGTATATTTTTATTCAACTCCCCTTGCAGAAGAAATAATAACTCATTCACTATCAGTAGTTTATAACATAAAAAATATATGAGCCAACTAATAGCTACTCACCATTTTTTAAAGCAGAAATCACCTTGTCAATATCAGGTTGGAAACCTAAATACTCATCACGATCTACCATTTCCTCGTAAGATTTACTAATTGGAATTTCTTCAGAAGTACCTTTCAAGATCAAAACACTTCCTTTTCGACCAATCACTTTATCTTTCGCAACGATATAACTTCGATGAACTTGAATAAACTGATCGGCAGGTAAATGTTCTTTGTAATCGCTCATACTTTTAGAGCCACGATATTTTCGAACTTCATCATTCGTAAAAATCAAAGGCTCATTTCCATCTCCTTGGAGGTAGAGAATATTTTTGAGTTGAATAATTTTATAGGATTTTTTTGTTCCAACTTTCAGCAAGTTATTATCCCCACTAATTTCGATGTCTTGTAATTTTTCTTTGAGTTGGACATTCTCTTCTTTAAATTTTTGCTCTCGTCGTTTGATCTTTTCCAATTCCCGAATGTACTCCAACGTTTCTCGTCGAAATAATAAACCTGTTGCCACTAATTGAGTTCCAAAGATGGTCAACACATTCACCAAGTATCGAAATTTTACTTTCATAAAACCTGGGAAGTTATTGTAAATGATATTCATCAACAAAGCAAAAATCAAAGCATTGACCAAAACGGTAATTAAATAAGGAACATAGGATAAAACTGTTCCTCCGCTCGGATCTATAATATACCTTTTGAGAACAAACAAATTAAAATAAATTGGCACCATCATAAATAAGGTGTACACCAAACTATTTTTCAAAATAACTAAAAATGCATCTACTGGTGTTGCTTTCGTCATTCCTGCCCCACATTCCAAATTGGTAACAAATTCAAGAAATCCACATTGTGGATTCTCAATCAAATAATACATATTCAAAAAATGAAGCGTACAAAACCCGATCGTCAAAAAATAAAATACCATCCAACTAATTGGATCAGTAAATGATCTTTTGTTACTGGCTACTATAAATCGCCAATGTTTGAATTTTGAACTTGAGGTAAGCATATGTTGAAAAGTACGTTGTCTAATTTATTGGTTATCAAATGGATATATATCATATTTATATCACATTATCGTTTTCTAGTAATTTTTTAAAGATAATTATTCCCTTTCGAAAATCAAATTGGAATCTGTTAATTTTTTCCAAAAAAATACCGACTTTTGAAATATAAGAACGTAAGAAATAATAAAAAATATAACATAGAAGAAAATGCTACTTCGAATAATCCCTTTTTTCAGTTTTCTATTTTTTGCAAATGTATTGTTTGCTCAATACACAGTCAAGGGGCAAGTCAATATTAATGAAAATTGGCAGCCTAAAATTTATATGGCTGCAGTCAATAAATTAAGCGACTACTATCGAACAAGTCCTGACATGATCATCAAATCTGCGGAAATTGATGCCAATGGGAAATTTGAAATAAAAGGAGATAACCTGCCGGATGAAAAAAGATTCTATCGGTTGTATGTTATGAAAAAACAAAATTCAGATTTCGATGCTTGTCTATATGTAGGAGGTGACGATCTCAACTTTGTACATATCTTATTAGAAAATGGGGAAAACGTAGAAATAAATGCCAACTTAACTAAGACTGCTCCCTTTGAAGAATATCAAATCATAGGGCAAAAAGAAAATCATTTGATGCAATCTTTATCAAATATCGTTTATCCTCGTTTTTATTTTCATCGCATAGAATTTCCGACCGAACTCAAATTCTCAGAAGATAAATTACATACTGACCTAAAGAAATTTGCAGATACTTGCAGCAGCACTTTGGTGGCTTTGGCTGCGATCAACAATACTGATTTTGATGAATACTATGATCAAAATCCTGCCCTTTATCAAGATTTCAAGACTCGTTTAAAATCAGATTTACCTAAATCAATTTATACTAAAAATTATGACTTAAAAGTGAAATACTATGCGAATGAAGAAACACTTTTGCCTAATTGGGCAAAGCTCCTTTTAGCTTTTCTTTCGCTAAGTTTGATGGGACTCTTGATCAAATTAAATCAATTTAAAAATCGAATTCATATCCTTGAAAATCAAAATATTGTCCCTATTAAAATCGATATTCCAAAACCTTCGATTGATGAACTTTTAACGCAAAAAGAAAAAGAGATTCTTCAACTCATCAGCCAAGGAAAATCAAATAAAGAAATCGCTAACACACTCTTTGTCGAATTAAGTACAGTCAAAACTCACATCAATAAAATTTATTCAAAAATTGGAGCTTCTAATCGAAAAGAAGCACAATCCCTTGCAAAACGGGCATTTCAGTCAGGGGTCTAGTCCTTTTTTCCACCTTAAACTAGCCCTTTTATCCATCCATGTTTTCTTTTTTTTAGCTAATTCTGCTGGTACATTTGTACTTGTCAAATAACTGCTGGTATTCAAATCAACAGTTAATTTTTTAATCAAAAAAAATTTAAGGATGAAAAATCTATTACTCTTCTCTACTATTGGAATGGTTCTTTTAAGTATCACATTCCTAGGATTCAAAGCTAGTCCAACTTCCGAAATTAGCGCCACAAAAATCAAATGGTACACCCTCGAAGAAGCGCTTGCCGCTCAAGAAAAAAATGATAAAAAAATCTTTATTGATATGTACACAGATTGGTGTAAATGGTGCAAAGTGATGGATCAAAAAACATTCACCGACAAAGCTGTTATTCAGTACATGAATGATAATTTCTATGCCGTAAAATTCAATGCGGAGCAAAAAAAAGCAATAACTTTTAAAGGGAAAAAATATGAATTTATTCCATCTGGAAGAAGAGGCATTCATGGACTTGCTTTCGAGTTAATGGAAAAATCTGCCAGTTACCCCTCTTTCGTTTTATTGGATGAAAATTTAAATAACTTAGGTACAATCAAAGGATATAAAGCTCCCACTCCATTTATGAGTTTACTAAAAAACAAGGTTGCGCTGTAAATAAAACAACCAAAGATTATCACTAACAATGTATTTGGAAAGCAGGCATTTTCTTTTTTGGGAAATGACCTGTTTCTTTTTTTGAATAGGAATTGGGGATTCTTGTTTTTTACACAATGTGGATTTTGAATATCGAACAAGGAACGCTTCGCTAAGGAATATCGATTTGAGAAGTTTGACGATACTTTCTGTATTCTCTGTGAGAAGTATCGTCAAAACTTCTCAAATCCTTGTTTTCGACTCGTTATTCGGTATTCAAAAAAATCTTAATTTTCGTCTATAATAAATCCATTGAATCAAACCTCGTGCTCCCATAAAAATCAATAACGCCGCCCATAATCCATGATTGCCATATTCATTCTTTAATAAAAAATAAAACAAAATATAGATCACCAAAGCAATGAGCATAGTATCTCGCATCGCCTTCGAAGCAGTCAAACCAATGTAAATTCCATCCCAAATATAACAAGGTGTACTGATCACAGGAAAGACAATCATCCAAATTAAAAAAGGTAAGCTCGCTTCAATCACATTTTCTTTATCTGTAAAAATATGCAATAGCTCATTTCCAAAAATCCAATAAGTCAAACTAAAACCAACTGCCAGAATCATCCCCCAAACGAACGATAAACGAATCGCTTTTTTGAGATTAATTTGATCTTTTGCGCCTACATATTTCCCTACCAAACTTTCACTTGCAAAAGCAAATCCATCGACCCCGTAGGACATCCAATTTAAAAATTGCAATAAAATAACATTAGCTGCTAAAACAGTTTCGCCTGCCACAGAAGATTGACTGTAAAAAAAACCAAAGGCAAAGGTGAGACAAAATGTACGAATAAAAATATCTCGATTGATCGTCAAATATTTTTTTAAGGCATCAATTTGTAGCATTGCTTTTTGACTAAATTGAGCAAGATGAGTTTTATATTTTCCATAAAAAAGGATAAATGACAATATGATTCCAGCGTATTGAGCAATGACCGTTCCCCACGCCACGCCTGCAACATCCCAGTTTAATTTTTTGACAAAAAAGTAACTTAACAATATATTTACAAGATTGACAAAGACGGTGATGATGAGTGGAAAAATAGCATTTTGCATTCCAAAAAACCAACCCATCATCGCAAATAAACCAAGCGTAGCGGGAGCTGCCCAAATTCGGATATAAAAATATTCTTCCACCAAATGATATTGTTCCGAAGAAATATTCATCAAATAAAAACTCATTTTTCCAAAAGGAATTTGCAAAGAAAAAATCATCACCGCTAAAATTAATGCAACCAAAAGTGCTCGACTTAAGGTTTGCATAATTTCAGAATCATCTTTTTTTCCAAATGCTTGAGCCGTAATTCCAGTCGTTCCCATTCGTAGAAATCCGAAATTCCAATAGATAAAATTAAAGATCATCGCACCAACACCAACAGCTCCAATATGTAATTCGGACAATCGTCCCATCAACATTGTGTCGACAGTACTCAGCAATGGAATGGAAATATTACTGATAATATTTGGAATGGCGAGGCGAAGGATTTCTTTGTTCACTTTTTTATGGATAATAGTTAAATGAAAAACTTAACGAATAATATTTGAACTATTGCAAATACTCAAAGTAAGATGTAAAAGTAGGAGGTATTTTTTAATTTTAAATTATAAGTTCTTGTTCATTATTATGAAGTTGTTTTAAAATGTCTGCTGAAACCGAGCGGAAAGGCTTGTGGTTATTGGCGAAGCTCTTTTTGAGTTTCAACCCCTTTGGGTTGGGACGAAAAAAAGCTGAAGTCCAATAACCACAATGCTCTCTGCGTAGGTCAGCTAGGCATTTTAAAACAACTTCTATTTATGAACAAGAGCTTAAAAAAAATAATCACAGAATTACGCAGATTTTCACAGATTATAAGTTTCGATCAAAAAAATTGTGATATCTGTGGTAAAATCACAATCTAATATTTAGAGATAATTTAGTTAAATTTGCGGCAAATTAACGAACTCAGTATCTATGAAAGAGAACCTAAGCAAAATATGGGAAAAGATAAAACACTTTGGTTTAGAGGTGTTTGCCTTTATCACCAGTAAAGTTTTTATCAAAAACTTTGCAGGAGTGATTGGTATGCTGATCGTGCTTTTCTTTTTTACCACTACTTGGTTGAAATGTTATACGAATCATGGAGAAGCAATTCACATGACTAATTATGTTGGGAAAAACTTAATGGATGTAAAAAATGAAGCGAAGAAAAAAGGTTTCCAAATCGTTGTGGATTCAGTCGGAAATACTGAAGGAAATAAAAACTTGCCACCTTTGACGGTACTCGATCAAGATCCAAAACCTGATGCTTTGGTGAAAGAAAAAAGAACAGTTTATCTGGCGGTAAAAAAAGCAGGTTTTGAATATGCTGAACTTCCTCAATTGGATGGAAGTAATGAAAGCTTTGACGTTTATAAAAAGTCATTAATGCTAAAAGGTATTAATTATACCAGTCTTTATCGAGTAGATAGTCGTGTAGCAGAAAATACCATTTTAGATGTCGAATACTTAGGTGAAAAGATTACTGATCAAGTCCGAGATGGAAAATATGATAAAGTCCCAAAATATTCTAAAACGCCAATAACTATCGTCATTTCCAAAAAAGGATACGGCAATACAAATGTTCCAAATGTTGTGTGTAAAACATTGAGTGAAGCAAAATTGATTTTAGAAAATAGCAATCTAACGATAAATTTTGAAGCAGATCAAACGGTAGTTGACAAAGACAATGCCTACGTTTGGTTACAAAACCCTGCGGAAGGTTCATCTATTCGATTTGGAGAACAAGTCAGGTTGCGTTTGACTCAAAATCTACCGGATGATTGTGATGATGCTATTAATGAATTGGAAGCACCACGACAAGAGGAAGAGGATAATTAGTTGATCAGGTAATTATCTGATCAACCGAATTCTTATTAAACCAATTTCCTGATCAACTTTTTTCAATATTCCACTTCTAAATCGACAACAAAGATTTTAATTATGCGTTTTTTCCAAGATAAGTTTATGTTCAGATCGTTTTAATTTGAACATGAGAAAATACCATAAACCTTATTCAACTATGCAAAGAATTTACGCTATCGTAATTTTTATAATTACAACAACCATTGCACAAGCCCAAATCAACGAAGTTCCACTTGCTACCAATCCTATTCTCGAAAAACAACATTCGATCAAACAACATCAAACTCAATCGATGTTGGCTCAGCGAAAAGCGGAATTATTTCCGACCAATGCACAGAGTCGAGATGTGATTATCAAAAATTGGTTTTGTCTAGAATCTGAAGCTACATATATTACTTGCATTGATACGACCAACATTGGCGATTCTACCAGTTTTGAATTAATTGATCTTGGAAGTTTAGCATTGGGTACAGCTAGTTTAGATTCTACTTGCATCACTTATGTAGCAGATGCGGGAGTAGATTTTGGCATTGATAGTCTTTCTTTCAAAGTATGTAACACCAATAGTGGCGTTTGCGATACGACGATTTATCCAATTTATGTTCATCGTCCTGAAAATACGATTACTCTTCCCACGACCACTTTAAATGCAGAAGATACCATCACCATTTGTGTTGATACAGAAGTCTTGCCGACTCCTTATATAAGCGCTAATTTGATAGGAAATAATCCAATATTTGGGGAGGTTTATTCCTTTGGAAGTTGTATTTTTTATGAAGCCAATCGCTTTGCAGGAAATGATGTGGTCACTTTTGAAATATGTGATGCATTTTGTGTTTGTGATACTTATGAAATTCCTTTTTTAATTCTTCAAGATACCCTTGAACTTCCATTCATGGATGATTTCTCCTATTCTGGACCTTACCCAAATGAAAAATGGGTAGATCGAAATGTATATGTAAATAACACAATGGCAATTGACCCTGTTTCTGTTGGCGTGGCTACTTTTGACGGATTAAATAAAATGGGTAGAGCGTACGGAGGAGGATATGGAGCTGCTGATCAACTTACTTCCGCTTATCTTGAAATGGATCCATTTAATGTAAATAGTAATTTATGGTTAAGTTTTTATATTGAACCGCAAGGGTTAGCTGATATGCCAGGAGAAGGGGATTCTTTGGTTTTAGAATTTAAAAACGTCTCAGGTGACTGGATTACAATCAATACTTTTACGACTTTGAATACTCCAACTACTGATGGTTTTACCTTTTATTCCTATCCTTTAAATGAAAATCAATACTTGTTTAATGGATTCCAATTTAGATTTACCAATTACACTTTACGAAGTGGAAATTTAGATCATTGGCATTTGGATTATGTAAGATTAGTCGTTGGAAACGGTGATCCATTCTTGGAAGACATTGCTTTTACCAAAGTTCCAAATCCAATTTTAGATAATTATACAAGTATGCCTTGGTGGCATTTTATTGAAAATATCGATGGTGAAATTCCTACAGAAGATCTGTTTATAGAAACGGGACTATACAATCACTCCAGCACAACTAATACGACAGAAAACACAACTAATAATTTAACAGAATTACAAACAGGGATACAGATTTACGATTTTGGGTTATTAGATGCTTCAGATTCAAATATAGATCCTGGATCAGCACCATTTGATTTTCCAATTCCTATTTTTGATACTTACCCTGCATTTACAAATTCTTTGGATAATGATTTTACAGATGATTTAAAATATTTGGAATTTCAAAAAACCTATACTTTTGAGGTCTCTGAAGAGAGTCCGAATTTTAATCCCACAGTAGAAGATAATAACATAGTCACCCATACCACCATCTTCGATAATTACTTCGCTTACGATGATGGAACTGCAGAAAGTGGAATCGAAGCTACTAAAAAAGATGTTCAACTTGCGCTTAAATTTCATGCAAATGTTGCGGACTCTATGAAAGCAGTTCAGATTCATTTTCCACATATATTTGCTAATACTTCTACTCAAAATTTTACTTTAAAAGTTTGGATAGGCGAATTAGACAATACTCCTGAGTATGAAGGATTTTTACAAAAACCACTTTATATTGATAGCTATTTGGACTCCTTGAATGGGTTCACTACTTATTTATTGGAAGATGCCAACACAGGTGAATTAACTCCATTGGCGATTCCAGTTGGAGATTTTTACGTGGGCTGGCAGCAAGTTTCTAATTGCTCATTAAATGAATGCATTGCAGTTGGAGTAGACAAAAGTAGTACCGATGGAATGCAGAATCTTTTCTTTGATAGTTTTGGTTTTGGAATAGATTGGGAAAATGTTGGAACTGCTGACCCAACGCTAGAAGGTACTCTGATGATTCGTCCAATAGTCGGTGAAGGAACGCCTATGCAAAGCTCTAAAACTGATAAAATAACTCGAAATACAGATTTAAATATTTTTCCAAATCCAACTACGGGATTCTTAAACATTGAAATCGAAGGGGGAAATTTTGACCAATTCTCCTACACCATTTTTGATACAGTTGGAAAAATGCTTGGCGAAAATCGATTAACTAATCAATTAGATATTAGTCACTTACAAAATGGAATCTATTTTATCAAAATAAAAAATGATAAAACAAATGAAGTCATTAATCGAAAAATTATTTTAGTAAAATAGAGAAGAACGTTGGACGACTGATGTTTTACGTTGGGCGTTTTCCTAATACAACTTTACTTTAAAACAAAAACAATCGGGCGACCGTCAAACGTTCAACGTCAACCGACTTACTTAAATCAATTAAAATGGATATTACAGTTCAAGAATTAAAAGAAAAATTAGATCGAAAAGATGATTTCATTTTTATCGATGTCAGAGAACCACATGAGTATGAAGCATTTAACTTAGGCGCGAAATTGATTCCTGTAGGAAATGTGATGAACTCAATTGATGATTATGAAGGCCATGAAAATGATGAAATTATCATTCATTGTCGATCAGGTGCTCGGAGCGGAATGGCACAACAATTATTTCAAGCAAAAGGATTTAAGAATGTACGGAATGTGCTCGGTGGCGTTTTAGCTTGGCAAGATATGTAACACGTAGTAGTCTGCTTTAGCAGACCTAAAAAGAGCGAAGCGATAAAAATAATTTTCAAAAAATTTGATTGAAAAAAATCGCTTCGCCCTTTTTTCAGGTCTGCCAAAACAGACAGGTACATGCAACTTGTTTCTATAAAATAATCCCCTTCAATTCTTCCAATTTCTCAATCGTAAACTTTGGAGAATTATGAGCATGCGCGGTTTTCCCTTTCAAATTTATCCAACAAGTATCAATTCCATAATTATTTCCACCTCGAATATCTGAACTCAAACTATCCCCAATAATCATCACTTTTTCTTTTTTTGGAAAATCAATTTTCTCAAAAACATAGTCAAAAAAACCACGATGAGGTTTCGCCACCCCAATTTCATCCGAGATCACAATATGCTGAAAATGTTTTCTCAAATCAGTTTTTGCCAACCTTGCTCTTTGGATTTCTTTAATTCCATTCGTCACCAAAACCAGATTAAATTGCTCACTCCAATCTTCAATTAAAGATTTAGCACCGTCCATCCAAAAAATCTTAGCTGATAAATTCTCATGATATTTTTCTGAAAATCGAAATGGATCTTCAGTTGAACCAATATGCCTTAAAAATCGCTCCATGCGAAGTGTTCGCAATTGGTCTTGAGTTATTTTTCCTTTTTCTAAATCCTCCCAACATCTTTTATTGATCACATCATAAATAAAAAAATGCTCCTCGTTTTTAGGAATATCAAAATCAGCAATAGTTTTATTAAAACCAAAAACCATCGCCTGATCAAAATCCAAAATTGTATTATCCAAGTCAAAAAGTAGCCAATCGTATTTCATAATTATAATATTGATTTTTTCAGTTTTCAGCAAGCAGCTCGCAAGGGTAACCGCATACTGAAATCAATTTAGACTAATCTAAAAATATATTTTTGGTTTGTAAAAAATGTTTAACTTTGTAAAAATCATTTTAAAAAGATGGAACAATTATACGACTTTTTCCAATTCTCACTTGATCCTCTAATTGGATTCAATTTCACCTTTTCGTGGGAAGGGATAAAAGTATTCTTAGAACTAACCCTTCCCGAACATTTAACAGATTTTTTCAAAACTCCTATTGGATTTAGAGCATTAGCAGCCTCTGCAATGGTTGGATTAATGTGTGGAATGTTAGGCTGTTTCATTGTTCTTCGAAATATGGCTTTAATTGGTGATGCTTTGTCACACGCAGTTTTGCCAGGAGTGGTCGTAGCATTTGTGATTTTTGGAAATACTGCTCTGGGAATTTTTACAGGAGCAGTTATTGCAGGATTGATCGCTGCGGTAGTAATTACTTGGCTCCAACATAATATCAATACTAAAAATGATGCGGCGATTGGAATTGTTTTCACCGCCATGTTTGCAATGGGTGTGATGGGAATTTCGAGAATTAGCAAAGTAGAAAGTGGTGTACATGTTCCTGATTTAACTGATTTTTTATTTGGAAATGTGCTAAGTGTTTCATCAGAAGATGTCAACTTGACAATTGGAATCATGCTCTATGTCGTGTTGAGTATAATCATTTTCTATCGGTATCTTTTTGCCACTACTTTCCAACCCGTGATCGCTGAAACAATGGGAATTTCAACCAAGATTATCCACTATTATTTAATGTTATTACTTTCCGTTGCTGTAGTTGCTTCGCTAACTACAGTAGGTGTAATTTTGGTAGTTGCAATGTTAATTACACCAGCAGCAACTGCATTATTATTGACGGATAGATTACATTGGGCAGTTACTATTGCTGGAATTGTTGGAGTACTTTCCACCATTGTAGGGTTTATTTTAGCGGTGCTCATCAATACAACTCCAGGGCCTGCAATGACTGTAATTGCTACATTGTTTTATTTAATAGCCGCTCTCTTCGCGCCAAAAAAAGGTTTAGTTTTCCGTTTTTTTAGAAAAAGAAAATTGCAACACAAAATTCAATTGGAAGATACCTTGAAGCAAGCATTAAAACTTCATAGCAAAGAAAGACTCTCATTCCCTACTCTTTTGGAAAAATTAGATTTCAATAAATCTGCTCTTCGGGCTCGTTTAAAAAATTTGCAAAAAAATGGTTTTATAAAAATGGAAAACAACCAAGTCATCCTTACTGCTTCCGGTCAAAAGGAAGCAACGAAAATGGTTCGAGCTCATCGACTTTGGGAAACATATTTGGTGCAAGAAATTGGTTTGACGGAAGAACAAATCCATGAAGATGCAGAAAAATTTGAACACCTTTTGACCGAAGAATTATTGGATGAAGTAGATTTAAAATTAGGGTTTCCAACGACAGATCCGCACGGTTCTCCAATTCCAAAAAAATTAGGTATTCCTGATTTTCCACTCATCAATTTACCTATCTTAAAAAATGCAAAAATTGCCCAGCAGCAAGTCAACGAACATATTACTGCTCAACTTTGGAAATTAGGATTGTTACCTAACACTACATTTACAATTAAAAAAATTGAAGAGAAGTTGGTAGAAGTAGAAATGAATGGAAAAATAATTCAAATGCCAAAACAGTTGGCAAAGCAGGTGAATGTCTTATCGTAAAATGAATATCGAACATCCAACAAGTATCACAATATTCCATTTTTCTTTAACCACTTCAATCCTTCTCGTTCTGACAACGGTTTCAATTTATGTTTTTTTATAAAATTAATTACCGCCTCTGGATTTTCTTTAGAGTAATCACGCAAAGCCCAACCAGCTCCTTTTTGAATAAAAAACTCCTCTGAATCTTTCACCCTTAAAATATAATCGAATAATATTTTCTCATCCGTTGGATAATTTTTATAGCGTTGAAAAATGATCGCCATGCGCTGTAACCAGATATTTTCAGCTGAAATCCATCGTTCTGTAACAGGAATAATTTGATGGGGAAAACGTATAAAATGCCAACCCACCATCTTCGAGATCCAGTCTACCGAATCCCACCAACTATGAGTCAAAATCAATTCTTCTAAAAATTCGATAAAATCTTCCGCTTCTTTTTTAGTTGCTCTTTCCACCATTTGAATACCGAAATAATGAATCTCTCGATGTTCCTCATTAAGACAAAGTCGCACAAATTCTTTTAATTTTTCATCCTGAAATATACCTTCTAGCTTCATGATATCTTTGGAAAACTTTACCCAACCAGGAGCTTTCACTCCATAATATTCAAATTTATTTCGCATATAATTCATTTGTCCTTCAGCAATTTCAGGATTGCCAGCCTCTCGGAAAAATGAAATTACTTTTTGTAAATATTGTTTTGGCGAAATCATGGTTTTGTATTCACATAAGCGACTGTCTTCTAATCAGCCTCTTGTTTTTATTAAAAATAGGTGCACAAAAAATCAGAGACCAACTAAAAATCAGTCGCTGAAGTGTAAAGCTAATATTTTCTATTTTCAGTTAAAGTAAAAATTGGAGATGTTCCATTTCAAAAAATCATCGTTATCATTCTTGTTAAACGGGTGTTAAAGAGAGAATAAATTAAAAAGCTACGTATACTTTTTCTATTTTGCCATCGAATTGGTATGTAACTATTTTTAAAAAACGAAATATAAGTAAGTACTGAAATACTTACAGACTAAAACAATCTAAATATGTCTTCCTCTAAAATCCTTATTCCTATTGCTATTATTGCGCTACTTGTAGGTGCTTATTTTTTTACAAAAAAAGATACAACGGCAGAACAATCTAATGTAATCAAAAAAACGTTGGAGCTCGCTGACTTCACAGTTAAGGCAACTGCGACTGGTGAATTGAAAGCTAAACGTTCTGAAAAAATTCGTGGTCCTCAAGGTTTACGTCAAGCGAATATCTATCAATTAACTATTTCTGACATGGTAGCCGAAGGAACGATTGTCAAAGAAGGGGATTATGTCGCCAAACTAGACCGATCAGAATTGGATACCAAACTCAAGGATATTCAAACTGAAATTGAAAAAATCGAAACACAACTCGCTCAAACTGAAATCGATACCGCTATCGAATTACGAGGTATTCGAGATCAACTTATCAACCTTAATTTTTCCAAAAAAGAAAAAGAACTCGAAGTCGAGCAAAGTAAATATGAAGCTCCGATGGTCATCCAAAAAGTACAAATCGATTTGGAAAGAACTGCTAGAGATTACAATCAATTATTGAGTAAATATGAATTAACTAAAGAAAAATCAGAAGCTCAAATTTCTGAAATCAATGCTTCTCTTAAACAAAATATTTCCAAACGGGATCGCTATGCAAAATTGGGTGATGAGCTAACCATCAAAGCTCCTAAAAATGGAATGGTCATTTATCATAGAAGTTGGAACGGAAAAGTAGCTACTGGTTCGCAGGTGAGTGTATGGAATCCGATTGTAGCAGAATTGCCTGATTTGACTGATATGGTTTCCAAAACTTTTGTCAATGAAGTAGATATTAGTCGAGTCAAAAAAGGGCAAGAAGTAAAACTAAAAGTAGATGCTTTTCCGGATAAAGAATATACTGGTTCAGTTCTCGAAGTTGCTAATATTGGAGAGCAATTGCGGAATTATGATGCTAAGGTTTTTGAGGTAACCGTACAAGTGAATGAGATGGATTCTATCCTTCGACCTGCAATGACGACTTCAAACGAAATCGTAACCGATATTTATAACAATGTACTTTCCATTCCTTTAGAGGCTCTGCATAGTGATAGTTTGTCTTTTGTTTATCTAGAAAAAGATGGAAGAGTTTATAAACAAGAAGTGATAACTGGAGTATCAAATAATGATGAAATTACAATCGATCATGGTGTAAAAGAAGGTGATACTTATTGGTTGTCGATTCCTGATGGTTCAGAAGATTTAAAGTTTTACCCAGTCGATGAAGGAATCAAAAAGAAGATCAAACAAGAACAAATTACCGAACGTGAAAAACGTCAAGCTGCCATGCAAGAGAAATTAAAAAATAGGAAGGAGGAAAATTTGTCGAGCGACGATGGTGGCGGCGGTGGTGGATTTATCATTATCAATTAGGAAATCGGTTGATCAGTTAATTAGAAAATCAGGTTAGATGTGTAACCATTACTCTAAACCTAATTCCCTAATCAATTGATCAACCGATTCTCTAATTCACAATTCAACTGATTTCCTAATTCACAAATCTATTATCGTGCAAAGAATCCTATTTAATTTTTACCTCGCTCTGGAAGGTGTTTTTTCCAATCAACTTCGTGCATTTTTGACAGCCTTAGGAATCATCTTTGGGGTGGCTGCCGTGATTACCATGTTGGCGATTGGAACAGGTGCCAAGCAGTCCATTCTAGAACAAATGAAATTGATTGGTACTAATAATATTGTCGTTACCTCTATCATTCCTTCACCTGACGAAAATGAGCAAGGAGTTAATCAAGAAGAAAAAGTTCCATGGTCTCCAGGACTAACTTTGGAAGACTTAAAAGCTATGTTAAAAATTTTACCAACGGTCGATAAAGTCAGTCCAGAAATGGAGTTAAAAACGACCATCATTCAATCTGCTAAGTTGGAAAAAGCCAAAGCCATCGGTGTAACAAATGCATTCTTTGAATTGAATAACTTAAGTTTATCAAATGGACTTTTCTTTCACGAACAACATATCGAGCAAGGAAAACCTGTTTGTATTATTGGAAAAAGTATTCAGAAAAAATTTTTTAGTGATGAAAATCCAATTGGTCAGAAAATCAAATGTGGAAATACTTGGTTAAAAATTATTGGCGTTTTGGAACGTCGAAATGCTTCAAAAGAGAATCTGGAAAGCTTGGGAATTAGAGATTATAATTCGGATGTGTATATTCCGATTTCGACTGCATTACTGCGATTTAAGAACAGAGCACTTGTCACTCGAAGCGACATCAAACGAGGCGATTGGGATGAAGGCGACAATAAAGATGAAAATTATCATCAACTCGATAAGGTAACTTTACGAGTAACTGATGCTGACAAAATTTTAGCGACAAGAGATTTGGTAGGAAAAATTTTAAAGCGAAGACATAAAATTGTGGACTACGAAATCCGAGTTCCTGAAAAGGAATTGGAAGCGCAACAAGACAGTCAAGATACATGGAATAATGTTTTGGCATTTATTGCTGGCATCTCTTTGCTAGTTGGAGGAATTGGAATTATGAATATTATGCTGGCAACGGTGATGGAACGAATTAAAGAAATTGGCGTGCGTCGATCTTTGGGTGCGAAGCAAAATGATATTGTTTACCAGTTTTTATTTGAAGCAATTTTTATCAGTTTAATTGGTGGAATCATTGGAGTCATTTTGGGCGTAAGTGCTGCTTGGTTTATTGATGCAAATTATGACATCCCAACGATTATTCCTTTGTGGGCGGTACTTTTGTCCTTTGTTGTGGCGGTTTCCGTGGGGATTGTTTTTGGAATTTTTCCAGCACAAAAGGCAGCAAGACAGGATCCGATTAAGGCATTACGAACAGATTAACCCCCTGTCCCCTAAAGGGGAACAAAATATTTTTTATTGTTTTAAACGAATAGAGTTAGTTCTTTTAATTGATTGAATTTGTTATTGTTATGAAAAAAATAAATGTTGATTTGAATCGAAAACTTAAAAATATACTACAATCTAATTCCCCTTTAGGGCCTAGAGGATTAATCATTTTTACTTTTCTCCTTTTTTGTAATTGTATTGTTTTTTCCCAAAATAAAAAACTCGAACTAGGCCTCTCAGATGTAATCGCTTTAGCGCAAAGTGATGCTCCAAATGTTCTTTTAGCAAAAACTCGATTGGCGACAGACTATTGGAGTTACCAATCTTTTTTGGCGGATTTCAAACCGCAAATTGATTTGAATACTACCATAGCAGATTTATCAAGGTCGCCTGTTCCTTTTTTGAATCCTGATGGAACAAGAACATTTCTAAGAACAACCTCATTAAATTCTGCATTTAATATTCGAGCAAGTCAAACCGTTGCAAGAACCGGTGGAAGAATTTTTGCGGGAACGGGTTTAGACTATTTATACAATTTTAAATCAACAGGAATTCCTAGTTCTTCTAATTATTTTGCTACTCCAATCTTTGTTGGTTTCAATCAACCCTTATTTAGTTTTAATGCATTGAAATGGAATAAAAAAATACAGCCTCTAATATTTAATGAAGCGACAAAGAGATTCGCAGAAGAAACTGAAACGATTGCAAGAGTAACTACAGAGTTATTTTTTGACGTTTATATTGCTCAAATTAATTTAGAAAGTAGTCAATTGGATAAAACCAATGCGGACACTTTGTATAGTGTTGCACAAGGAAGATATGGTGTTGGTCGAATTGCCGAAACAGATTTATTACAAATAGAATTAAGTGTAAGAAATGCAGAAGCTGCACTTGCAAATGCATTGTTACAAAACCAAACAAGCACAGAACAATTGCGAAATTATTTAGGCATTCGAGAAGTCGTAGAATTTAAATTAACGCCTCCTGATGACCTTCCAAACTTTACAGTTGATGCGGTAAAAGCATTGGAAGAAGCAAAGAAAAATCGAAGTAAATCTGTTGAGTTAACTCGTAGGTTGATGGAAGCAGAAATGCGTTTGGCACAAGCAAAAGGAGAATCTGGAATTAGTGCAAGTATCACGGGGTTGATTGGACTTTCTCAAACAGGAACTTCTTTTAGCGAAGTTTATAAATCTCCTTTAGACCGAGAGGAAATCGCTATTCAGTTAAGTGTTCCAATCGCAGATTGGGGAAAAGCAAAAGCGCAAATGGAAATTGCAAAAGCAGAACGAGAATTTAATATCATGGATGTCGAACAAGAACGCATCAATTTTGAAAGAGAGGTTTTGCTGAATGTTCAACAATTTGATATGATAAAAAATCAAGTTAATTTGGCTTTCCGTGCTTTTGAAATTTCGGAAAAAAGAGAGGACATCACCCGTAAAAGATATTTGATTGGAAAAATTGAAGTGATTGATTTGAACCTTGCGATTAGAGAAAAGAATGAAGCGTTGGCTGCTTACATGAGATCATTGAGGGCTTATTGGACTTCGTATTATCAACTAAGGAGTTTGACTTTGTATGATTTTGAAAATGGGAAGACGTTGGTCAAGCAACCTAAGTTTTAAGAAATTTACTCTTATAAGTAAGAGAAAAAAATTGTTAATGATTTTTACAAAAAAATTTAAAGTACCTCTACTTATCATCATTTTTTTATCTATTAAAACAATTGGGTATTCTCAAGAATTTCGCTCATTGGGACATGAACAAAATGTATTTAAATGTGTATTAAAAAATTACATACAGATAAATGATTCGTTCGAAATTTCTACAATTAAAGAATTCATTTATAATAGAAATGGAAACTTAGATTGGATATTTGAATACGATCAAAATAGGAATCAAATTGGTGCCTCCAAATTCACCAACTATGAACGAGATAGTATCATTGAAAATCATTACAATGAAAAAAGTAATTTAGATAAAGTATCTAAATATTATTTCCCAAATGACTCTACTACAATATATCAATATGATAATGGAAAGAATTTAGTTCAAGACACAACTATAAAAGTAAACCCAAACTTATTAATTTTTAAACGCTCAACGGGGGTGTCATATGACTATTTTGAATTTGATTCAAAAGGGAATGTAGTTTCTCAAATATCAAAAAATTCAAATAGCGACACATCGTTGACCAGTTCTTTGAAATATTTAGAATTCGATAATAAAGAGAATTGGACAAAATGTGAAAACAATATTAGTTGGGACTCCTACAAAACAAATCTATTGATTGAAAGAACTCTAACCTATTACGACTCAGACACTTTGGATAATCTGTATGAGATCATTACAACAGATATTGTTTGTGAAAAAAGTATTGAGGATCATTTTTCACATAGTGAATTTGATATGTTATATGATAAGAAATTTTATGATGAAAATTATTTCTATTTATTTAATCACTCCAACCAATTGAGTGAGAAAAGAATTTATAGATTGACTCTTCGAAATAGAGCTGAAATTATAGACTTAAAAACTAATCACATTTATTCTTATGCAGGGAAAAACAGAGATTGGAGTGAGAACGATGATTTTTATCGTTTAAGAAAAATGCTTGGATTTATTCCAAAGTCTACAGGAGTTACAAAAAAAATAAACAACATTCTCTGTGAAGAATATATATTAAAAAATGAAAGTGAATTTATAGAGCATTTTTATATAGATAAATCAAGACCTTATATGGATTATGGAAACTTTAGAACATTATTCCCAGGATTCGTTGTTAAATCCATTAGACGATCTTACAACGGAGTTTATGAATGGACTGTTGAAACTAGAAAAACGGAATATCAGCCTGAATTTTTTGAAGGCATAAATTCTTTTTTCAATAAAAATTAGCGCAAATAAGCAGGTAATCAGAACAATCTAATGATCTGTATTTTACTCTAACTAATCCTCGACCATACCCGAAACTGCTTCGCATTCTTATCATAAAAAAGTCTAAGTCGATGATGCTCTGGTCTAGCAAATTGCGGATCATCATCCAAAATTCTAGCAGCAATTTCTCTAGCCGTTTGCAAAATCCGACCATCTCTTGCCAGATCAGCAATTCTAAAATTAAGAATCCCACTCTGTTGCGTCCCTTCGATATTTCCAGGACCACGTAATCGTAAATCTGCTTCTGCTATTTCAAAACCATTACTCGTGTTTACCATCGTCTGAATCCGTTCTCGACCTTCCGTTGTCAACTTAAAACTTGACATCAAAATACAGTAACTTTTATCTGCCCCTCGACCAACTCGACCACGCAACTGATGTAGTTGTGATAATCCAAATCGTTCTGTATTCTCAATGACCATCACCGAAGCATTCGGCACATTTACACCAACTTCGATCACAGTTGTTGCAATCATAATTTGTGTTTCCCCTTTGACAAACCGTTCCATCTCAAATTGCTTATCCTTAGCTTTCATTTTTCCATGAACGATACTCACTTGATATTTTGGAATAGGAAACTCTCTCGAAACGACTTCATAGCCTTCTTCCAAATTTTTTAAATCCAATTTCTCAGATTCTTGAATTAATGGAAAAACCATATACACCTGCCGTCCCAAATGAATTTGTTCTCGCATAAAACCAAAGACTCGCATTCGATGATTCTCTGTTCTATGAACTGTCGTAACCAACTTCCTTCCAGGTGGCAATTCATCAATCACCGACACATCCAAATCACCATATAAAGTCATCGCCAAAGTCCTAGGAATTGGCGTCGCAGTCATCACTAATATATGAGGAGGGCAAGGTTGGCTTTTTGCCCAAAGCTTGGCTCGTTGCTTCACCCCAAATCGATGTTGTTCATCTGTAATTGCCAATCCCAAGTTTTTAAAAACAACAGGATCTTCAATGAGAGCATGGGTTCCAATCAAAATATCAATTTCACCAGCAGCTAATTCTTCTAGTAGCTTTACTCTTTTTTTCCCTTTTACTGTTCCTGAAAGAAATCCAACTTTGATATCCAAATCTTCGACATATTCAGTAATTCCAATTTCATGTTGTCGAGCTAAAATTTCAGTTGGTGCCATCAGACATGCTTGAAATCCATTGTCCAAAGCCATCAACATAGACATCAAACCAACCATCGTTTTTCCACTTCCAACATCACCTTGAAGCAAACGATTCATCTGTACGCCAGTTCCCAGATCTTTTCTTATTTCTTTTAAAACTCGCTTTTGCGCACCCGTCAATTCAAAGGGAAGTTTCTCTTTAAAAAATCGATTAAATTTTTCTCCAATCGTTCCAAACACATGTCCACGTACCGCATCTTTTCGTCGTCTTCGAATTTGTAATAATCTTAATTGTAAAAAAAATAACTCCTCAAATTTCAAGCGACTTGTTGCTCGATCGAGGTCTCTTTGATTTTTGGGAAAATGAATATCGACCAATGCTTTGAAATGCGGAGGGAATTTAAATTTAGCTAAAATATAGTCAGGTAAATTTTCAGGTAAATCTGAAGGAGCAATTTTTTCCATCAAAGTCATCATCAACTTTCGACGACCTTTCGCATCCAGGCCTTTCGCATTTAATTTATCTGTACTTGGATAAACCGGAGCGAAGGAACTCGCTTTATTTGCCGACTCAACTGTTAATTCTTCAATCTCAGGATGTGGAATATTTATTTGTCCTCGAAAAGAATTTACTTTTCCATACACGACATACTCCTTCCCTATTGTTAAGTTTTTTTCCAAAAAATAAACTCCTTTGAACCACACTAATTCAATCACGCCAGTATCATCTCGAAATCTTCCGACCAATCTTTTGGCTCGTCCATCGCCTTTTGTTTCTAGTCGTCGAAGGACACCTTTGAGTTGAACCGCATTGCTTTCATTGTTGATATCTCGAATTTTGTGAAACTTAGTTTTGTCTACATATCGAAATGGGAAGGATCGCAACAAGTCTCCAAAAGTGTGAATCCCCAATTCTTTCTTGAGCATATCACCCTTCACCGGACCTACACCTTTGAGGTATTCAATTGGACTATCTAATGTATTACGAAGATTACTCATATATTTTTTTGAAGAATCAGGCAATCAACCTGACCGCCTGACTCCTCTTTTTATGCAAATAAAAAGAGGTTTATCGAACTTTCAAAATTGGTTTCCTGTTCCGTTATCAATATCTTTGCGAAAATTAATTTTTTCAACTAAACAACTTGCACGATTGCAGGTTTTTTTATTGAAAAAGAAACCTATGTTTTATGACCAAATTGGTCTAAAACTTAAATATGATCAATAATGAAAAAAGAAAATAAAAGGCAGCAACAAATGGGCGAATTGGTTCGACGAGAATTTAGTGTAGTACTGCGAGAAATGGGTGGATATATTTATGGTCATGAGATCATGGTTACCGTAACTCAGGTAAAAGTAACTGCCGATTTTGGTTTGGCAAAAGTTTATCTCAGTATTTTTAATACAGAAAATAAACAAGCGGTTCTTTTGATGATGGAAAGAGAAACGAATCGGTTGAAAGCTGGCTTAGCTGCAAGAGTTCGAAAGAAGGTTCGTCGAATGCCGAATATCAATTTTTACATTGATGAGACTTTGGATGAAATGTATCGAGTTTCCGATTTGTTTGAACGATTGGAAAAGGAAAATCAAATGGGAAGTGAAGAAGAATAAATTTATTTTTTATGCAAAAAGAAATTAATCGACTTCTTGAAATGTTTCGCGCTGCTGCTCATGGTAAGACTTGGCATGGACAATCTGTTTGGGAAACTTTACAAAATCTCTCTGCTGAAGAAGCTGCTGCACATCCCATTTCTGGAAGTCATTCCATTTGGGATTATCTTTTACATATTATTAATTGGCGAGAATACGCCGTTCGAACCTTGCTCGATGATGAGCCTTATATCGTTGATTTGAATACAGAAAAAGATTTGAATACAGAAAAAGATTGGACGACGATTACAGATTTTTCGCAAGAGGCCTGGGAAGTTGCTTTGAAATTGTATGAAAAAAGTACAAATGAATTATCTGAGGCCATTAAAACTATTAATGATTCGAAATTAAAGGAGGTGGTTCGGGAACATAAATTTACTTTCTATACTTTGTTACATGGCGTGATTCAACATGATATTTATCATTCTGGGCAGATTATTTTGCTGAAAAAAATGTTGAAAAAATAGTTTTAAAAATGAACGAAGACTGTTAGCACTTAAAGCGCTAACAGCCCTCGTTCATTTTTAAAACCTACAACGTCTTCAAATACTCAATCAAATCCTTTCGCTCCTCTTCTGTCAAATCATCTCCATAAGTATGTCCCTCATTTCCATAACCTGGTAAAGAGGTATCATAAATTGACGAACTTCCACTAATTGATTCAATAGTATATTTCCAACCAACTCTTTCATTATCATATTCCGAAGCTCCTGTGCCGAAAGATCGTTTCCATTTTTCAGGGCGCTGTGAACTATTCAACAAGTCTTCCAAAGTTGGAATAGAACCATTATGCAGATACGGAGCAGTTGCCCAAATACCATCCAAAGGTGGAGCCATATATCCATTCTCAGCTTTCAGATAAGCAGCATTTTCACCTTTGCTAAACCAACTCGTATTATACCAATCCACAAAATAAGAATAAGCAAAATTACTACTCACTAAATATGGATCAGTTCCGACTTCATCAATCGAAACCAATAAGTTAGGATAAGTTTCATTATCACCATATGAACCATGACAAGTCGCACATTTATTATTAAATAAATTCTCACCTGCCAATGCTCTCGTAGCATCAATCACTTCTGGATATTGAGGTGCTTCCAATGAAAAAATATAAGCCAATACGTCATCAAAATTATTATCAATTTCTCTCGCCTTCGTAGAATCAGAAGTTGCCAATCCATTAGAAGCAATCATAATTCTAGCAAAATCACCACGTCCCAATCCACTATAAAACATCGAATTTTTCTTTTTTAATAACCACCAGGCGGGAACATCAGTTGGTATCACTTCATCAGTTATAGGAAGTTGTGGCTCATCTAACCAAGTCAAGTCATGCTTATTAATATGAGATGAAAGTGTTACCGCTAATTTATCAGCAGAGTTGACTCCACGTACTTCCGTTTGCACATGATCAGCAATCGCATGAATTCCTCGACTGTAAGATTCGTAAGCTTCCCACTCCGCCGAGTTTTGACCATATAATGATGTCATAGTTTGATCGACCAAATTGATATTAATAGCTTGATTGACAGAATAATCTGTTATCGCATTTCCTAATCCCATGACCAATTCTCCATTTAATGTTTGAGCATGGCAAGTAAGACAATTCGCTGAAACTACTCTCGTTCCATTTGGTGCAGTCACCGCTGTTTCGGAATATCGAACATTGGCATTGTCACCTTCTCGACCGAGTCGATTCGAACCTTGTCCTGTGAATCCTAAATACAGGTCCACCGGCACTCCACTATCAATATAATCTCCGTAGACTAAATATTCATAACCCGCAGTTGCATCACCATTTCGCTGACTAGAAGGTGGAATATGTTTAAATTTTTCGACGGGTTCTTCGACTATTGGATCATCAATAGGACTAGAAATAGGTGAATCTTTTTTGCAAGAAGAAAGAAATGTAAGAATAAATAAAGCAGTAAAAAAAATGTAATTTTTGGTCCCCATGGATATGTTGTTAGAATGTTTCTAGACAATCGGTAGAGGGGATTTTGGCTGTCACAAATAAATATTAGTTTTAAAAAGAGATATGCAATTTAATAATTGGTCTGATAATAATCAACTGTGACGTTACAAAAAATCAACCAAATTAGGGTTTTGAAGAGGCTAGTTTAAAAAATACCAGATTAAAGGTAGTTATTTGATACAGAATAAAATTAATTTGTAACTAATTGATTAACAGGCAGATATACTGATTTATTATCTTTTCTGAGTGTTTCTAAAAATAATTCACCTGTTTCCTTTATGGTCTGTTCAATGGGAGTATATTTGAAATTAAATGTACGAACTGATTTCTGGTTTTCGTAAATCCAAGTTCGAAAAGAATTTTCAACTGTTTCTTTTGTCACCAAAGCTGATGAGCCTGTGATTTTAGAGCGAAGCCATTCCACCCTCCAAGCCAATTTTCCCAACAAAGGATTCAAGGCTATATTCGGACGTTTTTTATTAATAGAATCAGCAATCATTTCGAATACTTTCCGATAGGTTACATTTTCGCCATTAGCAATTACCTTTTCGCCAACCATATCACTTTCCATCATTTCCATCATCAGGCGACTGACATCTCGAACATCAACGAAGCCAGTTCCACCGACACCGTAAAATTTATTGCCTTTATTTATTTTGGAAAAAAAACTTGCTGAACCTTCCTCCCAAAATCCTGCTCCTAAAATAATAGAAGGATTAATAATACAAGCTCGTAATCCTTCTGCCATTCCTCGCCAAACTTCTTGCTCTGACAAATATTTTGAAATCGCATATTCTGAATTAAAATTACTTTTTTCCCATTTAGTTTTTTCATTGATCTCTTTTAACCTCTTGCGTCTTCCGAGTGCAGCAATCGAACTGACATGAACCAACTTTTCAATATCATTTTCCAAAGCCAAATTCACCACGTTCGCAGTTCCTTGAATATTCACTCTATGCATTCTTTTCCGATGTTTGGCTTCAAAAGAAACCATCGCTGCTGAATGATAAATTTGCTTCACTCCTTCCATCGCTTTTTCCAAACCTCTTATATCTAAGATATCACATTCTACCCATTGAATTTTATCTTCAATTGGTTTCACCAAACCCATTTTACTAGTTGCTCGTCGAATTGCAAATATATTGTTATAACCCCTTTGCACGAGGTAGCGCAAAAGATAAGAACCCAAGAATCCAGTTCCGCCGGTGACTAATATTTTTTTGTTGACGTTCATATTTTTTTTTTGAATAACTAATACTCAACAAGGAATAACCAGCATCCAATGCTATCAAAAATGTATTGGTTTAAAAATTGAATATTGGATATTTCTTGTTAAGTGTTGGTTATTCGTTTTTATTTTTTTCCAACATAAATCGCTCCTCCAACTGTATCCCTTCTCGCTCCCGTCACACTTGCCAAACAATTCGGAATATTTTCCAATCTCAACACCCCCAAAAGCGCCATTAAAATCGCTTCTTTAAATTCTATCGTTTCCTTCTCAGGAATCACAATTTCAAGATCAATTTTTTCCTTAAAAAGTTCTCGCATTCGTTGCATCAAAAATGAATTAAAAACACCTCCACCTGTTGCAAGCATTCGATATTTTTCATTCGTAAGCCCTTCTTTTTCAATGATTTGAAGTACTGACAAAACAGTTTGTTCTGCCAATTGTTCAACGGCCGTCCGCATGCGATTTTCTACAGATTCAGGATACTCTCGATACTTCTTTAAAAGGTTTTGAACCACCCATTGATTGTCCAATGATTTAGGATATTTCTTAGAAAAATAATCTATCGAATTTACTTCTTGTAACAATGTATTTACAACTTCTCCCTTTGCTGCTATTTTTCCTCCATCATCATATTCTTGATCTGCTAGGTAAGCCAAACCATTCAAAACTTGGTTTGCTCCACCGATATCAAAAGCAATCATTTTCCCATTGACATTGCAACTAATATTAGCGATTCCTCCAATATTTAGATAAAAATCATATCCATCAAAAAGATATTTATCAGCAGCAGGCGCCAAAGGAGTTCCTTCTCCACCAATCGCAATATCTTGTGTTCTAAAATCAGAAATCACCATCAATCCAGTTGTTGCTGCCATTGCTCCTCCATCACCAATTTGAGCAGTCATTCGCTTGTCAGGATGATGAAAAATAGTATGCCCATGCGATGCAATCAAATCCGGAAGTATATTGTTACGACTCATAAAATCAATCACCAATTCTCCCATGTAATGACCAAAATAAGCATGTGTTTTCGCATAAATCAAAGCACTCTGCTGAGGCAAATGAGCCAAGCGACTTTGCCACATTTCAGAAAAAGGAATCGTCTCTGCCTTTAATAGTTCCCAAGATGAAATATTCTCACCTTTCAGTTCAAGTTTACAAAAAGCAATGTCCAATCCATCGAGCGAACTACCTGACATCAGACCGATTGCGTGGTAAGTTTTTGTAGACATTATTTTTTACTTTCTTTTCGTAAATGAATAGAATATTTTGCGACAGCTTCAATCTCTTCAGTTGATAAAACACCTTTAAAAGAAGTCATCAAACCTTTACCTTCTGTAATTGTTTTGATTCTACTTTTTAAACCTGAAATAGATTTCGTCAAATCTGTTGCTCCATTAATTGCCATTTTCCCATCCCTTCCATGACAAGCTGCACAAAATAGAATATATTTTTTCTTTGCTAAAACTAACTCTTCATTCGAAGAAAAATTTTTAGTCCCACCACAAGCAAAAACAAATAAGATTATCAATAAAGAAGTTATTTTAATTTTCATCAATTTCAATTTTATTCTTCCGTTTGATTGCCCAAATGAATGGTATATTCTGCTGCTGCTTTGATTTGTTCTGGTTTTAAAATTCCTTTAAAAGGAGTCATCATTCCTCGACCATTCGTAATCACTTCGATTCGTTCTTCTAATTTCAAATCAGATTGTGCGAAATCCTTTGCTCCATTAATTCCTAATCTTCCATCCATCCCATGACATGCCACGCAAAATTGTTTGAATACTTTTTTCCCAACTTTTAATGGATCCACTTGATTTTGTTTTGCTCCATTTTTCGCACTCGCATTTTTAGTTCCATCAGCAGATTTCTCGCCACCGCAAGCAAATAATACCACAGCAATAATAAATGCAAAGACAATTGAGATTCTCATTTTAAAGTGTTTTGATTTTTTATAAAATTATAAAAGCGAAAGTACGATAAATGTTGAAATTTAGAGTTCATGCAGTTTAAAGTTTTATTTCTAACTTTAGTTTTCATAAAGAAGATTTCAAAAAAAATAATCAAATTGATTAATCAGGAAAATAAACATATTGCTATCCTCCTTCTCGCCGCTGGTTCATCATCTCGTTTGGGGCGACCAAAACAACTTTTAAAATTGAATGGGGAAACCCTTTTACAAAAATCAATTATAGCTGCATTAAATATTTCTAAAAATGTAATTGTAGTGTTAGGTGCTAATGAAAAATTGATTCGACCAACTATTGCAGATTTTCCAATTGAGGTTACTTTAAACGAAAGATGGGCAGAAGGAATGAGCAGTTCAATTCGAACTGGAATGTCTGTTTTGGAAAATAAAAAATACAAAGCGGTGTTAATTATGCTATGTGACCAACCTTTTGTAGATGCTTTTTTATTGAAAAAAATGATTTCAGTTTTTGAGAAAAATGAGTTGCCGATTGTTGCATCAGAGTATGAAGGAAAAGTTGGTGTGCCTGCGATTTTCGATGTTTCTTTTTTTCCAAAATTAAAAATACTCAAAGGGCAAAAAGGAGCTAAAGCCTTGATGATAGACAACTTGAAAAATGTCGAACGAGTTATTTTTGAAGAAGGAAAAATTGATATTGATACGGAAGAGGACTGGGAGAAATTTAAAAACTAAACTATGGAAAATGAAATTTTAGATTTAGAAATCGAAGAAAAACAAGGTTCAAACTTTAGAAAAAGATTACTCCTAATCGAATGTATCTTAGTAATTATAATTCTTATTTCAATATCACTTCAACGCTTTACGAACTTTTCAAGTCCCAGATTAATATCTATTATCGCAATATTTAGCTTTATTCTTTTTTATCTCGTTAACCCACTTTTTCGCTTTTTCAAAAAAGAAAGTAATGGCAAAATATCTTTCCTTTATTTTTTGCAAAATCTACTTTTATTACCTTTTCTTTTTGGTATTATTTTGAAATTTGCAAGCTGGCCATATGCTAGCGAAATGATAATAGGAGGACTACTAGGCTTTACATTACTATTTATAATTCCTCATCTTGAATTAGAAAAAGTAAATACAACTAGACAATTACATATTTATACTTTCTTAATTAATTTAGCTTTTTTAATCAGTTTTTTAGGAGTCATTTTTAAATTGGAAAGTTGGAGATGGTCGTTCGAACTATGTTTTATTGGAGGTATATTAAGTTTAATTGTTTTTGTTACAGTAATTATTTCTCTGTTTTCTAATCCGAAAAAATTCACTCCAATTGGGTATTATATTCCTAGGCTTTTATTTGGAATATATTTGACATTCCATATTTTTATTCAAATTATCCGAAATATTATTAGCTGATTTACACATTTGGACGCAAGTGCCGAATCAAATGCCATAGATGTAGTTATTGGTCAATTCAATTTTTTCAATTATGAATAATCAAAACAATGCATTTATAAATACATTTAATAATGATCATAGAACATAAAACCCTACGCTACAAGAACAAAGTCATTTTTGAAAAACTGACTCTGAAAAATTTTGAAAGAATGCCTAAGACATTTAATGAAACCGAGGCGTGTTTTATGTATTTATTAGAAGGTTCTTTTCAGTTTAGAACTCCTGAAAAAGTGATGCATTTCAAAACAGGTGATGCATTCTTAGCAAAATGTAGTGACTACTTTTTTGAACAAACTAAAGCAGATCACAGAAATACGACTAAATCAAAAGGTATTGGAATATATCTTTACCCTTCCATCATTAAAGAATTATTTGACTTTGACTTATCTATTTCTGATTTCGAAACTGATTACGATGCGACTAAAGTAAGTGTTGATGCTTTATTGGAAAACTTCATTAATGGCATTGATTTTTTGTTAGATAATCCATCCGTTTCTACTGATTCGATGATAAAAATCAAACTAAAAGAATTTTTATTACTCTTATCTCAAACTGAAAATGCACCTTCTCTTCTCGATTTTATTGCTTCACTATTTAAACCATATGAGTATGATTTCAAAAATATAATTAAGCAAAATATATTTGCTAATTTATCCATAAGCGAATTCGCTACACTTTGTGGAATGAGTATCTCTACTTTCCAAAGAACATTTTATAATGTCTTTGAACAAACTCCTGCTAAATATATTTTGGAAAAAAGAATGATAAAAGCAAAGAAAATGCTACGCAATAAAAATAAACGTATCTCAGAAATTGCTTACGATTGTGGTTATAACAGTACTTCTACATTTAACCGATTATTTAAAAAAACATTTAATTTTTCTCCTTCTGAATTTCGTTTGAACGAAATTGAGCAGTAATTGAATAAATATGCAAGTCCCTATTTTTGAATACCACTTAATTTTGCATTCATAATTTAACCAGTTTTTTTTAACAAAAAAATAAAAATTATGAGTTCTAAAATTGGAATGATTCTACGTATTCTTTTTGCCTTATCGCTAATCGTATTTGGTCTCAACAAGTTTCTGTTTTTTATTCCTACTCCTCCAATGGAAGGAACCGCAGGTGAGTTGATGAATATTTATGTCGAATCAGGATTTATGAAAATGATAGGAGGATTAGAGATTATTTCAGGTATCAGTCTTTTAGTCAAAAAATTTATTCCGCTTTCCCTGACTATCATGGTTGCGATTATTTTCAATGCTGTAGTTTTTCACATCCTTCATGACCCCGCAGGTTTGGGGCCAGCAGTAGGTGCGTTAATCTTAAGCTTGACGTTGGTGTACTTTCATAAGTCTCGTTTTACGAGTTTATTAAGTGCGTAAAATTTAACTCAATGATTAGTAAAAAAAGATTGAACTACTCCGCAGCAAGCTGACGGAGAATCAAAAAAACAGTTTCATAGATATCAATATAGAATTTCACCTATGTTTTCTATGTGACTATGTGGTGAAAAAATTCTGTCGTGGTTTTTTATTTTTTCACTTATGAGAAACTCTTGCTGCTTTTGCACCCGACGCAAGCATCGGGGAATTCTTTAGATTAAATGAAATATTTGTGAGGATTATTTTAGCATACAGCCAGATGCTCCTTCTCCTCTTTTAGCACTTCCTGATTCATGTAGTAATCTAACTGCCCACCTCATTTTTCAAAAACACACCATAGTTCTTCTTCATTTCATCGTTTTTCCAAAAAATCATTTACTCTTCTTCTTCCTAATTCCGCTTGAACGAAATTGAGAATTAATTGAACAAATCTGCAAATCCATTCATCAAATCATCCCTTAATTTTGGATTGAAAATAATCACCCATAGGAAACAAAGAAAAGAAAGTTGGGTCTAAAAAATTTAAGTGAGTTATATCCTTAAATGAAATTGTATAAAAAATAGAATAGTAAAAATGAAAAAACATATTATCAAATTATCAATCGTACTATTTGCAAGCTCATTATTTCTCCAAAGCTGTTTACATGATGTGCGCCCAAAGATGCTCAAACGGAATGGGATTACAACAGAGAATACTCTAAAAGGAAAACAAATTTTAGATCGAGTTTGGAAAAAACAAGGCGGCGACAAACTCGAAAAACACGATGTTTATTCCTTCCAAGGATTTGATACTTGGAAGAAAAATAGATTTGGTAAAATAGGTAAACTTTGGCCTGATTTCGAAACTACCTTGGAGTTCAAGTTCCAAGTTGATACATTGGATGGGCAACTAATTTTTCTTGACGGAGAACGAAAAGGAACAATTGCAGGAATTTACAATTCGAACTATTATGAAATTAAAAACGGCAAAACTGAATTTCAAGACAGGACTGCTAAATCTAATCGTAGAGCTGTTTTTGGCTTATCCCACATTCAATATTTCTTTGAATTACTTGGCCGTCTTCGACAAGCACCTATCATCAGTTACGCAGGACAAAAGGAATTCAATGGCAATCAATATGACTTAGTTTTTTGTACTTGGGGAAAACCAAAACCACATCTAGCGCATGACCAATATCTACTTTGGATAAATAAGAAAACAGGTTTGCTAGATTATTCTGAATACTCCGTCAGAGAACCTCACGTAAAACCTCCTGGATATAAAATGATAGGTGGCAATATTGAATACACAGACTACCGAGAAATTGACGGTGTATGGATTCCACATGACCAAATTGTTTATCCTATAAAAAAGAAAACGAACCAAGATAAATTTGTGCATAGATTGAAAATTTCAGATTTCCAATTTGATAGTTTCAATGTGAACGAATTAAAACCGACGGAGAAAGGCAAATAATTTCTTCAAAAAAAAACATTGACAAAAAACTATATGAACTAGATCATTCAATAGTGCATGATTTATTTATCAAAAAAAAAAAATGAATAAGCAAATTAAATTAGCAAAACGACCTATAGGTGTACCCGCAGAAGATACATGGTCATTAGAAACAAACGAAATTCCAACTATCAATGATGGAGAATTTTTAATCAAACAAAGTTATATTTCTATTGACCCTGCGATGAGAGGTTGGATGAATGACACAAAGTCATATATTCCTCCAGTCCAAATTGGAGAAGTAATGCGAGCACGTTCAATTGGAGAGGTCATTGAGTCTAAGCATCCAAATTTTAATGTGGGAGATATAGTTACTGGACTGGGTGGTGTACAACAATATTTTGCCTCCAATGGTCATAACTTTTATAAAGTAGATACTAGTGTTGCACCTCCATCTTTATATATGGGTGCGCTTGGCCCAACTGGTATGACTGCTTACTTTGGTATTTTAGAGATAGGGAAAATAAAAGAAGGAGAGACTGTTTTTGTTTCTGGTGCAGCAGGTGCGGTAGGAAGTATCGTTGGACAAATTGCCAAAATTAAAGGTTGTACAGTAATTGGTACAGCAGGAGGTGCTGAAAAATGTAAATATGTGGTAGAGCAATTAGGCTTTGATGCTTGTATTGATTATAAAAACGAGAATGTTTCCGAAGGGTTAAAAGTAGCTGCGCCTGAGGGAATTGATGTCTATTTTGATAATGTAGGAGGTGATATTTTAGATGTAGCATTAAGTCAAATTAGAAAAAATGCAAGAGTCATACTTTGTGGAGCGATTTCTCAATATAATAATACCACCCCCATCAAAGGTCCGTCAAATTATCTTTCTCTTATCATACAACGAGCAAATATGACTGGAATAATTGTGCTAGATTATGTCAATGATTTTGGAACAGCAGCTCAAGAGATGGGGAAGTGGATAGCGCAAGGAAAACTAAAATCTAAAGAAGATATTTATGATGGTATTGAAAATTTCTACCCTACCTACCAACGCTTATTCAATGGAAATAAGATGGGGAAATTAGTTTTGAAAGTTGATGAGATATAATAATTTAAAAAACATTTAAAATTCTCAGAAATGATTAATAAAATAATATTATACTCACTTCTTTTTCTCTTTAGTATAAATGCTCGTTCTCAAAGTCCATGGGTCAATAAGAAAGGTTCTTTATATGGACAATATTCAATTACATATTTATCCTATGGGAGTATTATTAACGATAAATTGAATAGCATTATCAAAGCCGATTTTAGAACTACAGATATAACAGCAAGTTTATATGCTGACTTTAGTTTAAATGATAATTTGGCTGTCATTGTTAACCTTCCATATAAAGCCGTTCGATACGACAATCAAAGTCTTTCTAGTTTAGGTGATCCAACCATAAAACTGAAATATCAGATTTTAAAAGATATACCTTTATCGGGGTATTTAGGTTACACCGCTCCTCTTTCCAAACGAGAAGGTCTTTTGAGAACAGGTTACAATCAACATGCGACTGAACTAGGAATTTCGATAGGAAAAGGGAAAAAGAAATCTTTTATATATGGAGGATTTGGATATAGATATAGAACAAATATTCCTAATCAAATTCTTGTTGAATTTGAATATGGATATAGATTTCAAGTTGCCAAAAAACCTTTCTATTTAATATTCCATATTGATGGAGCACTTAATACCTCTAATGTCGAAGATACTGAGGCAGGACAAGCTAAATTATTTCATAATGACGGAGAATTTTTATCCCCAGCATTAAAATTTTCTTATAATGCGTTTGATGATTTTTGGATAAATATAGGAATACACTCAGCTGTTATTGTAAGGAATTTTGGAGCAGCATCTACCATTAATTTTGGATTGGCATATAGATTCGTGAAATAGCATAAAAGTTCATTTCCTAATAGTTCAATATTGCCAAAACTATATAAATTTTACTCTTTTTTGATTCATGCGGCGACGGCATTTTCACTTACAAAGATATTGCACTCAACTTATAAATTAATCGCTTTTCAAAACAAATGCTTCAAGATCGATGCGAACTATCTCAAGGAAAGGAGTGATTATTTAACTACTTCCCTATAGAAAACCTTACAATTCATCTCCACACTTTAAACCTTCATCCTTCTTTTCTGTTACTTCATCGGAAACCTTAAAAACTTTGGAAACTTTCTACCCAAAAAAAGTTTCCATTAGGTAAAAAAGGAATATATTTACAATCCGAAACAAAGTTAACAGAGATATAATTAATGCAATTAGACAATAGGATACTCACAAAAGCTGAAAGTCTTTTTTTCAAATATGGAATAAAAAGTATCAGCATGGATGATTTATCTAGGGAACTAGGTATCTCCAAAAAAACGTTGTACCAATCAGTAGATAATAAAAAAGATTTGGTCTTGCAGGTTTTTCAAAACCATGCACAAAAAGAAGTGGAAGCAGTTATTACTATTCGCCAAGAAGCAGCTGATGCCATTGACGAAATGATAGAAGTAGCAAAACATGTCATTCCAACTCTTCGACAAATCACGCCAACAATCCTCTTTGATATGCAAAAATATTATCGAGAAGTTTGGCAACTCATGCAAGATTTTAATCAACAAGAAATCTTCAAAGTAATCAAAGAAAATATCGAAAGAGGTATAGAAGAAGGTATTTATCGAGATGAATTTCATCCAGAAATTATCGCAAAATTATATGTTGGAAAAACCATGGTAGTGATCGACGAAGACATTTTTCCATTAAAAAAATACAACAAGGAAAATTTATTTAAGGAACACATACAATATCATATTCGAGGAATTGCTACCTCGAAAGGATTAAAATTACTCGAAAAACATTTTAAAAAGTTATCATGAGAAATAATTTCCTGACGCTACTGCTTCTGATCTTCGGGATCTCGGCAAATGCTCAAAACGTAAAATCATTCACGCTGGATGAAGCTATTGCCTATGCACTCACCAATAGCTATGATATCAAAAATGCCCATATTGGGATTGCTGATGCCGACCAATTGATCAAAGAAAATAAAGCAATTGGTATGCCTCAAGTATCTGGAAGTTTAGGATATAGTTACTCTTTTAAGTTACCTGAAACAGTTGTTCCTGCTGGATTATTCACAGGTATGCCCATCGAAGGAGAATTTGAAAAACTTCCTGCCTTTGGTGCTAAAAATAGAATCACAGCAACTATTGATGCCTCTTTTTTAGCTTTTGATTATAGCTATTTAACTGCTTTGAAAGCAGCTAGGACTGCTAAAAACATGGCCTTCTCCCAAAAAGAGCAAGCAGAGATGATGGTCAAAAACCAAGTGAGAGAAGCTTACTTGCCACCGCTGATTTTGGAAGAAACTAAAAAGACATTGCAAAAAAATATTGTCAACCTAGAAAAATTATTTTTTGAAACTAAGGAATTATACAAAGCTGGTTTTGTGGAACAATTGGATGTAGATAGGCTAGAATTATCCTTGGCTAATTTGAATACAGAAGTCAATAATTTGGATCGCCAAAAGGAATTAGTTTACAATGTTTTAAAGTTTACGATGAACTATCCAGCAGATCAATCGATAGTTATTTCTGATGATATTAATCGATTATTGGTGGATGCTGATTCGGGAGATTTGGAAGGAGATATTAATTATTCAACTCGGGCAGAATATCGAGTGGCGCAACAAGGACAAATCTTACAAGACCTAAATGTGAGTTATATCAAATCCACTTACTACCCTAATTTAGTCACGTTTGCACAATACCAACAGACGGGGCAGAGTGGTAAAATTTTCCAAGATAATCTGTGGACTGATCTTGGAGTGGTTGGATTAAGTATCAATGTTCCGATCTATTCAGGCGGGGCGAAAAAAGCAAAACTCCAACGGGCAAAACTAGATTTGGAAAAATCAAACAATCAACTTCGATCTTTAGAAAGAGTCATTTGGATGGAAGTAGGCAATGCTAGAATTGCTTACAGCAATGCAGTTCAACGAGTCGCAGATCAACAAAAAAACTTGGATCTCGCTCAACGAATTTATGACACTACACAAATTAAATATAAAGAAGGCGTTGGTTCAAGTTTGGAAATCACCCAAGCAGAACAAGCACTTTTCCAATCACAACAAAATGTCATTCAAGCACGATATGAACTTTTGTTGGCGAAAGTCGATTTAGATCAAGCGTTGGGGAAGTAATATACCTCTTGCCAACTCCCCTTTGCTCTTAGCGAAAGCTAAACAGTTCTAAAGGGAACGAAAAATTAAACTTTAGGAAAACTAAGAGAAGTTTTTCTTTCAATTTGACAAACAATATTTTTAAAAATAACTCCTCTTCGGAAGAACGAAGTTAGATTAATACAACTAACCGTTCTCCCCATTTTAAAGGTCAGAGGGCTAAATTTTTTTCATAATGAAATACCTATTAAACATACTTATCCTTGCAAGTCTATTTTTAGCATCTTGCCAACAAGCAGAAGAAATTCCTACTGACTTGAAAGGAAAAAAAACTTATCTCAAAACTAAGCAAACAGAATTGAGAGAATTACAAAAAGAAATCGCAAAACTTGAAGTAGAAATCGAAGCAGAAGACCCTGATGCTAAAAAAGAAAAACCTCGAACTTTAGTAACTACTCAAACAGTTTCAAAAACTGACTTCAATCGTTTTATCGAATTGCAAGCTGCAGTCGAAGCAGAAGATATGGTTGCTGCTAGTAGTGAAACTGGTGGAAGAATTACAGCTCTCAAAGTGAAGGAAGGACAATATGTCAAACGAGGACAATTGATCGCAACTACTGATTTGGAAGCAGTCAAAAAACAAATTGCAGAATTGGAAAAATCATTAGAACTCGCAGTTGATGTTTTTAATCGACAAAAAAGATTGTGGGATCAAAATATTGGTTCTGAAATTCAATTTTTACAAGCCAAAAACAGTAAAGAGCGTTTGGAAAAAAGTTTGGAAACTATTCAATATCAATTAACGAAAGGAAATGTTTATGCACCCAAGAGTGGCGTGATCGAAATGGTCATTGCAAAAACTGGTGAAATGACTGCCCCTGGTTCTCCTATCGTTCAGATCTTAAATACGAGTCAAGTAAAAATTGCAGCAAATGTTCCTGAAAAATTCTTGAGAAATGTTCGACAAGGCGAAATGATGAATATTGAAATCCCTGCATTGGATATGAAAACGAAAGGTCGAGTATCCATGCTTGGAAGAACTATTAATCCAGCCAATAGAACTTTTAAAGTAGAAGTAAATTTATCTAATCCTAAAGGTTTACTTAAACCTAATTTGTTAGCGAATATGTTATTGAATGATTTTTCTGCAAAGGATGTGATTACTGTTCCATTGGAACTAGTACAACAAGAAGTGAGTGGAAAGGATTATGTTTTTGTAAAAAAAGATGGAGAGGAAGGTGCAATGGCTAGTAAAATTTATGTAAAAACGAGTGAAAGTTACGATGGGAATATCATCATCCAAGAAGGATTGTTAGGAGGCGAGGAGCTTATCGTAACAGGAGCAAGAGGGATGGTAAATAATGCTTTGATTCAAGTTCAAAAATAATTATTTTGATTTTTTATTCAATTGTCGTATACCATTAAAGTGTTCTTCATTTGACTAAATTCAAATTAAAAAATAATAAAATGGCCAATAAAATAATAGATAAAATAAAACAAGGATTGCGAGAATTTGGGTTAACCACCTTCGCAGTTGATAATCGAACGAGTGTTTTTGTACTCACGTTTATGATTATGGTTTTTGGAATTTCGATGTATAATAGTATGCCCAAGGAAGCCTACCCAGAAATTTCAATGCCTAACATTTTTATCAATACAGTTTACCCTGGAAACTCGGCAAAGGACATTGAAAATTTGGTAACTCGACCAATTGAAAAAGAGCTGGGTGGAATCTCTGAAATCAAAGAATTAAACTCTTCTTCTGCCCAAGATTTTTCTATCATCATTGCGGAATTTGATATGAATATTAATGTAGATGATGCTATGCGAAAAGTAAAAGATGCGGTCGATAAAGCAAAAGCAGAGCTGCCCAATGACTTACCTTCTGAGCCAGATGTTTCGGATTTTAATTTTTCAGAAATGCCTGTGATGTCTGTCAATATTTCTGGAAATTATCCCAACGAACAACTTCGAAATTATGCTGAATATTTACAAGATAAAATTGAAGACATTAGTGAAATCCAAGCAGTTAACTTAAAAGGTGCTCTTGATCGAGAAATGAAAATCGAAGTAGATCTTCCTCGAATGGAAGCAATGCAAGTCAGTTTTATGGACATCGAAAATGCGGTTCGCTCAGAGAATATGAACATGTCAGGTGGGGAGATTTTGACTAATGGATTCCGTCGTTCAATTCGAGTTTTGGGAGAATTCCAGAGTGCGAAAGAGTTAGAAAATATGATTATCAAAAATGAAAACAATGCACCTATCTTTCTTCGAGATATTGCCTCAGTTTCTTTTGGTGATAAAGAAAAAACTAGTATTGCTCGATCTGACAAATTACCTGTTATCTCTCTAGATGTTATCAAGCGAAGTGGTGAAAATTTATTGGAAGCATCTGATAGAATTAAAGCGGAAGTTGATTTAGCTGTCAAAGACATTTTTCCAGAAGACATCAAAGTTTCCATTTTTAATGACTTGAGTACACAAACCAGATTAATGGTTTCCAACTTGGAAAATAGTATTATTTCAGGGGTAATCTTAGTGGTTTTAGTTTTGTTATTTTTCCTTGGATTACGAAATGCGATGTTCGTAGGATTAGCGATTCCATTGTCAATGTTGATGGGAATTATGATTATGAATATTATGGGATTTACCATGAATATGGTGGTACTTTTTTCCTTGATACTTGCCCTTGGAATGCTCGTGGATAATGCGATTGTAGTAGTCGAAAACATTTATAATTACATGCAAGAAGGCTACTCTGGGGTTGATGCTGCTAAGCATGGAACAGGAGAAGTTGCCTTGCCTATTATTGCTTCGACATTGACGACTTTGGCAGCATTTGTTCCATTGGCATTCTGGCCTGGGCTGATGGGAAGTTTTATGGGTTACTTACCGAAGACGTTAATTATCGTTTTATCTTCCTCACTTTTTGTAGCATTGGTCATTAATCCAGTTTTGACTTCTGTATTTATGAAAGTGGATGAAAAAGCAGATGATGCAAATGTTAGAGCAAGAAAAGTTAGAAATATTTTACTTGGTGCATTGATCATGTTAGCCATTGCAGTATTGGGACATTTCTCTCAGACTTTTTGGGTGAGAAATTTATTTACTATGGCAGCAGGAATTACATTACTTAATTTCTTCCTACTTCGCCCGATGTCTTTCTCATTTCAAAATTCTGTTTTACCAAAACTAGAAGATGGTTACAATTGGTTCATAGGAAAAGTACTTCACAAATTTGCACCAATTTTCATCTTCCTTGGAACCTTTGCATTACTTGTTTTTTCTGCAGGTTTACTCGGAGCAAATATGCCACAACTAATCCCATTTCCAGAAGCTGATCCATTGTATGTAAATGCATTTATCGAACTTCCAATGGGAAAAGATATTGAAGTGACTAATCAAATCTTGACTGAGTTGGAGGAAAAAGTAGAAGTCGCAATGGAAAAATATGAACCGATTATTGAAGCGAGTTTACTACAAATTGGAGAAAATACAAGTGATCCAAATGCTGGTCCAAGTTTTGGAACATCTCCTCACAAAGCAAGAATTACCGTCTCATTTGTTCCTTCCCAAGATCGAGGAGAACTCTCTACCGTTGAAGCAATGAGTGATATTCGAAAAGCCGTCCAAGGCGTTCCGGGTATTCAAATCGTTGTAGATAGAGAACAATCTGGCCCTCCGCAAGGGAAGCCAGTTGATATTCAATTAACGGGTGATAATGTAGATACCTTAGCCCAACTTTCGGAAAATTTAATCGCTTTTATTAAAAGTAAAAACATCCCTGGAATTGAAGAATTAAAAGCAAGTGTAAAAATTGGAAAACCAGAAATGGAAATTTCAATTGATCGAGAAGCTGCTCGAACTTATCAAATTTCTACATTCAATATTGCTGATGCGATTCGTACTTCAGTTTTTGGAAAAGAGGTTTCCAAATTTAAAGTGGGAGAAGATGAATATCCAATTAATTTGCGATTGGCAGAAAAGTATCGATATGACAAAGAAGATATTTTAAATCAAAGAATAACTTTTAGAAATCCTGCTAATGGCCGAATTGCACAAGTACCAATTTCGACCGTTGCTGATATTAAATTTACTTCAAGTTATGATTTGATTAATCGAAAAGATCAAGAAAGAAATATCGGAATCACTTCCAATATTTTAGATGGATATAATGGTGATGAAATTGTACAAGATCTTAAAACCTTACTAGAAGATTATCCAATGCCAACGGGTTACCAATATGCCTTCGGTGGTCAGCAAGAAGAAATGGCTAAGGAGATGGCATTTTTAAGTGGTGCATTTTCAATTGCCTTATTTGCGATCTTCTTGATTTTGGTGGCACAATTTAACAGTATCGTTTCACCATTTATCATTATTCTCTCGGTGGTGTTTAGTACGATTGGAGTATTCTTAGGCTATGTAAGTTCTGGGATGGATATCGTTGTGGTGATGACCGGAGTTGGAATTATTTCACTAGCTGGGATTGTGGTAAATAATGCGATCGTACTGGTCGATTATATCAATCTCGTTATCAAACGAAAACGAGAAGAATTAGGTTTTGAAAAGATGAGTCAACTCACCAAACAACAAGTGAAGGAAGCTATCATCGAAGGTGGTGGCCGTCGTTTACGTCCAGTTTTGTTGACTGCGATTACGACCGTTTTAGGATTGATTCCTTTAGCGATTGGTTTGAATATTAATTTCTTTACGTTGATTTCAGAATTGGATCCTCAGTTTTTTATCGGAGGTGACAATGCTCAATTTTGGGGAACGATGGCTTGGACGGTGATCTATGGATTAGTGTTCGCAACGTTTTTGACTTTGGTGGTTGTACCTGTAATGTATTGGTTGGCGTATCGAGGATTGATGTTGATTAGGAGAAAATAAATATTTTGTTTTCTGATAAAAAATAAGATCATAAAAAAATCCTCGGAGTTTAATTACTTCGAGGATTTTTGTTTTACAACAATTACAATTTGAAAAATAAAATCGCCATTTTTGATTTTGACATTAAAATTTCAATTCTTTTTCAATATGAAAAAAGACATTCCTTTAGTTTCTTTTAAAAAAGAACAATCCGATAAACTTGATTTTGAAATCTATCCTATTCAGGATTTATTCAAAAAAAATGATACGCTTCTTGATCATTCTATCACTCAGCCACATCGAGTTAATTTTCCAATTATTATTTTTATTACAAAAGGAACTGGCCAACATTTTATCGACTTCAAATCATACACTTACAAAAAAGGAAGTATTATTTTTATTGCAAAAGAACAGATTCAATCCTTTGAAATAAAATCAACCACTAAAGGTTTTATCATTTTATTTACGGAGAAATTTATTTGGAAAACCGTGGACTTCTCAAATTCACTCAATTATTCCAAGTTATTTAATTACCATTCAAATGAACCTATCCTTCATTTAAAAAAGATAGACCTAGAAGATTTCTCCAACATAATTTTCAATATTTATGCAGAATATAATCAATCTAATATTTTTGCAAAAGAAGAAATCCTTCGAACTTTATTGAATTGGTTATTACTAAAATCAGAAAGAATTTTAAGAAAAAATACTGATCCCAAAAGAGTAAAATTTTTAGAAAAGCCTTTTAATGAATTTAGAAATCTTTTAGTTAAAACTTATCAAAACACAAGAAATGCAAAGGATTATGCTCAAGAAATGAATATCTCTTACAAACATCTGAATGATATTTGTAAATCTATTTTAGGAAAAACTGCCAAAGAATTCATTGATAATTATTTGATTCTAGAAACCAAACGCCATCTTGCTAGCTCAAATATTTCAATAAAAGAATTAACCTTCAAAATGGGATTTGATGAACCTACTAACTTTATCAAATTTTTTAAAAAACATACTCAACAAACTCCTTCCCAATTCAAGAAACTCTATCAAAAATAGTTCAGGTTAGATATTTACCATTTTTAAAATAAGATTAACCTATTCTCTCCCCTGAGGATACCTCACCTTTGTATTATCAATTTACCAACAAAACAAATTTTTAAAACATGAGAATTTTAATCTTATTCATTACCACGGCTGCTTTATTTATGATGAGTTGTGGAAATAATCAAACTAATATTTCTAACCAAAAAAATGATAAAAAAATGAATCAAACATCAGAATTATCAAACAAACAAAAAGTAGTTGCTCTTTTAGAAAGTTTGGAAACTGGAGATAAAACTCCAGTCAGTTATATCAATCCAAATAAATACATTCAACACAACCTAGCTGTCGAAGATGGATTAGCAGGATTTGGTGCAGTTTTACAAAATGCTCCTGAAGGTGGTTTTAAAGCAAAAGTAATTCGAGCATTTGAAGATGGAGATTTTGTGTTCACTCACACTATTTATGATTTCTTCGGTCCAAAAATTGGTTTCGATTTATTCCGATTCGAAGACGGTTTGATTGTAGAGCATTGGGATAACCTGGGTGAAACGACACCTGCTAATCCTAGTGGTCATACTCAAATTGATGGTCCAACGACTATTCAAGACTTAGATAAAACTGCTACCAATAAATCAATCGTAAAAGATTTCGTCATAACTATTTTGAAAAATGGAGAGTTTGACAAATTAGGAAACTACTTCGATGGAGACAATTACATTCAACATAATTCTGCCATTGGAGATGGACTTTCAGGCTTAGGAAAAGCTTTGGAAGAAATGGGGAAAGCCGGTATCACGATGGAGTATCATCAAGTTCACAAAGTAGTTGGAGAAGGGAATTTTGTATTGACCGTTTCTGAAGGAAAGTTTGCAGGACAGCCAACTTCGTTTTACGATTTATTTAGAGTGGAGAATGGAAAGATTGCAGAGCATTGGGATATTATTGAAACGATTCCAGCGAAGTCTGAATGGAAAAATAATAATGGAAAATTTTAATTGAAATACTTTAAAATTGGAAAACCTCGAAGTGACTCGCTTCGAGGTTTTTTCATTATACTTCTTTTTCAAAATCAACCAACAAATCCTTCACTCCTTTCGATCCTGAAATTTGAAATGCAATTCCTTTTTCAAAAGGCAAAATGGAAATATCAAATTTAAAAAATGAGCAACAATCTTTTTCTTTCAACATGAACTCTGTGATGATTGCAGCTAATTCTTTTTCATCATCAAAGTAATAAACGAATCCATCATCTAACTCTACCTTCTTTTTTAGTTTGGAAAAAATCTTAGTTTTCAATTCCAATTTCCGATCAATCAATTCTGCATCCGTCAAACTACAACTCAATGCTCCTTGCAAAACAGTCACATGATCTTCCCAAGCAATAGGTGCAAAAGCAGATCTTGAGTCGCCCGAAAATTTATTAAACACATACCCTGAAATCAAAAACAGTATCAATAAAATCCAACCTAACCCAAAAATTACATTTCGTATTTTGCTATTCATGGTTTTCACCTTTTAAATTTTTATTTCTTTTTAGACTCACTATCTGGCGTTAAATTTTCTTTCAAATACAACTTATTTCCCAATCCTCTCACCTCAACAGAAACTCCTGGAGTTGTCCTTGACCAATCAATTTTCAGCAAAGCAAAATTTTTCTCAATCACTATTTCCCCTATTCGATATTGATTAGTTTCTTTTCTTTTTTCTTTCCAAGAATGCGTCAATCCACTTGAAGTAACTTCATAAAGAGGCGCTTCAATTTCATTAATCTTTGCTTTCGAAACTTCCGCCATGTGTCGATCACCGCTTATTAAAATTGGCATCGTAGGTTGTGTTTGTTGTAAAAGTCGAATCAATTTTTTTCTTGCAGCTGGAAAGTTTGCCCATTTTTCAAAACGATGTTGATTAGGTAACATTTGAATTCCGCTTCCAATAATATTAATTTGAGCATCACTATTCGTTAATTCTTTTTCCAACCATTCCCATTGTTTTTTTCCTAAAATATCTCCGCGAGTGTTTGGTATATATTTTTTGTTCGATCCTTTTGTTCGAGTCACTCCATCTCTAAAGTACCTTGCATCCAATAAAATTATTTTTACTTTTTGTCCTTCTTTTCCAAAAGTAAAAGACTGATATGCTCCTTCTCGATTTCGGACGGCTGCATTTTTAGGCACATCCAAAAAATCTAACATTAGTCGCTTGCTTTCTTTTTTCATAGGATATTCTTTCCCTGCATCATTCCAGCCAAAATCATGATCATCCCAAATCCCAATCACAGGTGAACACGCCAACAATCGACGATAATCAATATTGTTTTTTACAAAAGAATATTTATCAGCCATCACTTGCATATTTTTTGTGTCCGCATAAATAATATCACCTAACCAAATCCATAGATCAGGTTTATTCTTAACCACATGTCTCCACATTTCTTGACTTTTGCTTTGATTATTGCAAGAACCGAAAGCGATAGTTTGAAGGATATTTTTAGTATCTAATTTCCGAGCGGTGTTAGCAAATTTTGGATCTACTTTTATGTCTTGAGCACATGCTGTGATTAAAAATAAACAACCACAAAAGAAGAGGGATATTTTTTTCATAGAAAACAATTGAAATTTTGAAAGGGTAATTCTGATTTCTTAAGAGGTGAAAAAACGCCTAAAATCTAACGGCTAAATTAACATAAAAAAATAAAATGTTACTTCTCATTTTTATCACGTATAAATAAGTGAATATATCAAAACGAAAATCATTTACAATTTCAACCAACAATTCAATATGCGAATGCCATCCGTTTTTATAAAAAACCGATGGATCTTCATTATATTCAACCTATCTACTCAAATTATCTTTCCCATAGAACAATTTTCTACTAGTAATTTTATCTTATTTTATAATACACGAGAATGTTATCAAGCTGATATTTTTCTCAAACAAAACCTTTACAAAAATGGCAATTAATTTATTAGACATGCTTAAAGACCAGATTGGAGATGCAGTAATATCCCAAGCTGGAAGTTATTTAGGCGCTGATAATTCAGGTGTAAAATCTGCAATGGGCGCAGCCCTACCTTCTATTCTAGGAAGTTTGATCTCATCAGGATCTACTTCTCAAGGATCAAAAGGATTGATAGATATGATCACCAAAGGAGGGCACGATGGAAGTGTTTTCGATAATTTAGGAAATGTACTTGGAGGAGGTGATACAACTAGCGGTTTCTTAAATTCTGGAAGTGGTATTCTTAAATCTTTGATGGGTAATAAATTGGGTTCAGTTGTAGACATTATCTCTTCTGTGAGTGGTCTTAATAAAGGATCTTCTTCTTCAATCATGAGTATGGCTGCACCATTAGTCATGGGTATGGTTGGAAAATACATCAAAAGCAAAGCGCTTGATGCGATGGGTTTAAGTAAATTTTTAGGTTCACAAAGTAAGCATGTAGCAAGTGCGCTTCCTGCTGGAATGGGTAGCCTTTTAGGTTTTAATCCTTCAGGTATGGGAGACAGAGTAGAAGCTGCGGCTAATACTGCTCGTGCAACTGTTACTGAAACCGCAAATGAAGGTGGTGGTCTTTTGAAAAAATTAATTCCTTTACTATTAATTCTGGGAGTGTTGGGATACTTTGGTTGGAATGCGATGTCAGGAAGTGGCGTAACAGATGCCATTTCTGAAGCTGGAGATAAAATAAGTGAAACGGCAAAAGGCGCAGGAAATGTCGTAGCCGACGCTGCCAATACCGTTGGAGAAACAGTAGGTGATGTTGCGAATACTGCTGGAGAAACAGTAGGTGATGCAGCGGCAACTGTTGGTGGTGCTGTGGGTGATGTTGCTAATGCTGCTGGAGAAATGGCAAGTGATGCTGCTAGTGCAATCTCTGCAAAAGCTAAAGAAGCCTTGGCAGGAGTAACTTTTGCTGCGGGTTCTGTTGGTGAGAAATTTAGCAACTTCTTGGCAAGTGATCGAAGTGGGGAAAGTACTTTCCGTTTTAACAATTTGACATTTGCAAGTGGTTCTGCTGCGATTAAAGATATGGCTGAAGTAGATAACTTAGCAAAAGTATTGAATGCATATTCTAATATCAACATCGAAGTTGGAGGTCATACGGATAGCTCAGGAGCTGCTGATAAAAACATGACACTTTCTCAAGCACGTGCAGAAGCTGTAAAAACACAATTAGTTGCTCAAGGTGTAGATGCAAGTAGAATCACAGCTAAGGGTTATGGTTCAACTTCACCAACTACTACAAATGCTGCTGACGCTGCCAATCGAAGAGTAGAAATTACAATAGCAAAGTAATAAAAGATGTCTTTCAAGATGTGATTTATTTTACGTCTTGATTTTCATGAGGTTTATTCATAGAGCTGGAATCATTGATTCTAGCTCTTTTTTTTTTAATAGAATTAATCATGCTTTGACTCATTTCTACTTTTATTAAAACCTAATAAATAATAAATACCAACTCCAATCGTCATAACTACTAATCCTGCTATTGATTGCTCCATCGTATCTTCTCCAAACAATGTACTTACCACAAATGATAGGGAAAGTACAACAAATATTAAAGGTACAATTGGATATCCCCAAGCCTTCACAGGTCGCTCTGCATTTTTTCTGTTTTTTCGGAAAATAAAAATACTTATCCCTGCCAACATCATAAATACAATATCCATAAACACCACATAGTTAATTAATTTTCCAAAGCTTCCCCAAAATAAAATTAGTACACAGGCCCAAATCATTTGTAATAACATCGCATACACCGGTGTTTTATATTTGGGATGGATGTAAGCTAGTTTTTCAAAAAAAACGCCATCCTTTGCCATCGCAAAATAGATTCGAGGTGCAGTCATCGTATAAATTCCTATCGTCCCAAAAATCGAAATGGCAATAGCTACTGCCACCATTTCACCTCCATATGAAATCGAGTCAACTGAAGCTATCGCATCACTCGCTACTTTTTTGGAAGCCTCCATGGCTTCTAGTGGTAAAAGATACATCAATGCAAAATTGATCAAAACATAAACTGCAATAATAATGGTTACTCCGATCACCATAGCACTCGGAACAGTTCGTTTGGCATCTATCGTTTCACTTGCCAAATAGCTTGCATGATGCCAACCGCCAATCGCAAAAAATACTCCTGTTAATCCTGCAAACATCATTGCAACTAAATTATCAGGTGCACCTTCCATTGTAAAATTTAAAGTGATCTCAGGATTTTTAAATAAAAAACCTACCGCAATGATTGCAATCATTGCAATTAATATCAACCCTGTAAATACATTAGCAAAAATTTGAGTGATGTTGACTCCGATAATATTAACTAAGGTTAATACGACTATAACTACAATTGATAATATGCTTTGTTCCATATCTGACATCTCAAAAAAGATTTCCATATAATTGGAAAATGCTGTCGCTAGTGCAGCTAATGCCCCTGTTGTAATAACTAATAAAATAACCCAGCCATATAAAAATCCTACCAGTCGCCCGTAAGCTTCCCTCAAGAAAACATATACTCCTCCCGCTTTTGGAAACATTCCTCCTAACTCAGAAAATGTCAAGGCTCCTGTTAAAGCAACAATTCCTCCAAGCACCCAAACTAAAATAATCAACAAATGATTATCCAAGTATCCAGCAATTTCAGATGGTGTCCGAAAAATTCCTGCTCCGATGACTGCTCCGATGACGATCATCGTTAAGCCGTAGAGGTTGAGTTCTTTTTTTAGTTTTGACATTTTTTTTATTTAATTAAGATCTCATTTAATAAAGCCTTTCTCCCATTTTTGGGATTTTTAAATCTAGCCAAAATATGTGGATTGGTTCTTCCTCTTCTCTTTTCCCATTAGCATTTCTATCTAATTTTGCAAATACATACATGACATCATTTTCTGCATCGTACTCAGAACTCATTACTGAATAATTTGAAGGAATTAAAGGTGATTTATTCAAACCATCCAAATCAAAATGATAGAATCGTCTTAAGTCATTTCTATTAATCAAACTGTCTTGATTCGTATCTTCATCAAAAACTGAAACCATATAATAATCTCTATTAATTGGTTGCCCTTGCAAAGAATCCTGTTGCAAACAAGGATAGTATAAGGTATTCACTAAGACTGGTTTTTCAAAAAGATTACTTTTCTCTTTCGTTTTGAAATTATAATGCGATACATTCATCATATTATACCCAGCTACAGCTTCAATCCCAGGCATAAAAAATTGATGCGTTTTCACACGTCGACCTGAACCATAGCCATCGTAAGATTCATCATAACTGTAAGAATAATTTCGAAGAAAATTATTAGTTCCTGTATAATATGCCTTTGTTCTTGAATTATAATTTATTTTATAAACAGTTACCAATCTATGATTAGAATGCCCAGTTAGTAAAACATTACTTGGCCTTGTTCGCAATTCTTTTTTTGTTTGAGTTGAACTTCCTTTTTCTTCTGATTCAATTTCGTCAAGCGATATTCCATTTTGTTTTTTTAACTCATTGTTTTCACAAGAGCTCAAAAAACTTAAAAGTATCATACCGATAAAAATAATTTTCATATGTTTTTATTTATTTTGGTTTATAAAGTTTCTCCAAGATAGGTTTTAATTGTTCCGTCCAACCCTCATATCCTTTCGCATTCATATGCAAACCATCTTCAACAAAAATATCTTTTCTCACTTCTCCATTTTTTTCCAACATCGAAATACTCGAATCCATATATTCTATTTTTGGATTTTTATTTACAAATTCTTTGATCAATTTTTCACCCGCTTGATATTCTGGCCATAAATTCCACCGAGCAATCGAAGGCTTCATTGAAATATAAATCAACTTAGTTTCAGGTAATCTCGTCTCAATAATTTTCACGAAAGTTTTAAAAGAAGCAAAAACAGTTTCAGGACTAGCTCCTTCTGATATATCATTTTCCCCACAATAAAAAACAATAATCTGCGGCTCATGCTGAAAAATATATTTACCTGCGAAATGCAAAACTTCAGGAATTGTCGCTCCTCCAAATCCTCGATTTAAAACTGAAAACTTTGGAAAATCTTTATCCATCGTTGTCCAAAATCGAATACTAGAACTTCCAGTCATCATCACTTCTTTTTTGGGAAAACTGTTTTTTTTGTCTTGCTCGATAAAATTATCTATCTCATTTTGGAAGCGGGCAAAAGGTGCATCTGATTTGCTTTCTGTTGAAGAAGTGGTAGGAGTTTCTTTTTCTTCTTCCTTGGGAGGTATTTTTTGAGAAGTAGTTTCACATCCCAAAAATAAAATTAGAACTAAACATAAACTAGATAAGTACAGTTGATTCTTCATTGAAGGAAAATGTTTTTTGTTTTGTTTTTTGTAAAAATAGAAAAAAAATTGAGTGTTGTTCTAAAAAAGAAACCCATCCATTTTTCAATGGACGGGTTGACTATTCTGATTTTATTTTTTAGGAGGAAATTTATTTCCGAGTGCTCACATTTTCCAAAACATATTTTCCTACATTTCTTCCTTGTGCTACTCCATCGTCAATCGCCGGTCGATAATGAATTCCTCCGTACAATCGACTGACTGCTGCCTCTTCTGATGCTTGAATAAAAGACGTGAATGATCTCGCTTTTAATCCATATTCCACTTCCACATCATCCGTGTAAATAAAGTTATCGCCATACAATTTTGTCAAAGTCAAAGCAGAAGCAGAAGAGATAACACTATGCCCGCTTGTATGCTCTGGAAATGGAGGTGTCTGTAAAAGTGGCTCCCAGTTTTCATCAATAAAAGTATTAATCACCGTTTCAGGTCGTACTAAATTACTTCGATATTTTTCATCCCAACAACTAATAAATGCATCCAACAATGAAATCGAAACCAAAGAATATGCTTCTATTGTTTCCATCATATTCGAGTTAGATTTCTTTGCAGCGATCTGTGTAATTCCAATCCAATGTCCTCCTGGAGAAATCTTTTTTGTCGCAAACATCATGTGCCCTTTGTGAGTAGAGACGAAAGGATTACAGTCCCAAAATTTCGCAATTTCAATTTGCTCAAGGGTTTTACTTTTTCCAACCTCATATACTTCCATCGTCTCTTTATAAAATTGACTGCCTTTTTTTGTACTAAATTCAGTTGGTGCTTTTGGTTTAAATTGATCTGCTTTTTTCAATACAAAAGGACGAATCGTGCGCCAATGTGGTTCTATCCCATCCATAAAATCTGGCGGAGTTGGTTTCCACTTAGAAGGATCATCGAATGGAATTTCATACTTTGAGAAACTTCTGGACTCCGCATAATTATCTGTTTTCGACCAAGCCAAAATATATTCTGCGACCATTTCACCATATTCGATGGATCGTTTTTTTACATCAGCAGGCATGTTGATCACAGAGTCCATTTCCAAATATAACTCCGTTCGAAAATCGTCAATTTGAGTTACATCAAAAATAAAACTCTCGCTCGTCTTTAAAAAAGCATGCACACTCGCTAAAGGAAAACAATATTTTTGATTCGCATCAGGCTGTGGAATGGTGGTCAAACCATTTAACTGTCCTCCATAAGAAACGTGTGTATCATAAGCTGGAAGCAATGCCTCATAAGCTGCAATACTTGGATAAGCATAATCTCGTGCTGCCACAGGAGGCGAAATAATATCATGAACAATCACGTCGGTCAACTTCTTCATACTTCGATGAATATAATCGGCCTTGGCAGCGTCTTGCTCCCAATTTGGGTTATGTGATTGTTGACATCCCATTGTGGACAGTATCAAAAAGGTAATCCCAACAATTAAAACTTCTCTCATTATTACTTTTATTAAAAAAAATTAATTCTCTTTTATGGAAATTAAAACATTGCACAAAATTAACTAATTTCAGATTTAGAAAAAATCTAATTTTTATTATCAAAAGAAAAAACTATAAAAAATTCTTTTGACCATTACTAAGTGACTCTTAGTAATTAATTCTGGCTCAAAACCATTTATGAAAAGAACCATCTTACTTATCTTTTTTATTTTTTCATACATTCATACGAATGCACAATCATTTGGTTTTCAAATTGAAAATGAAAAGGATATTATTGAAATTCCATTTGAAATCCACAACAACTTTATGGTGGTTCAAGTCATTATCAATAATTCTCTTCCACTCAAATTTATTTTCGACACCGGAGCTGAGCACACCATTTTAAGTAAAAATATTTTTGCTGGAATTCTAGGACTTTCTTATGATCGTCCTATTCGATTAATTGGTGCAGATCTTAACCAAGAATTAGTCGCACATGTCTCTAGCAATGTTCACCTCAAAGTTGGAGATGCCGTTGCTCCATCTCAAGATATTTTGATTTTGTCAGATGATTATTTTAAACTAGATGAATATGTTGGCTTAGAAATCCATGGGATCATTGGAGCTGATTTGTTTCGAAATTTAGTTTTAAAAATTGATAACAAACGCAACAGTATTTTTATCCAGCGAACATCTTCCTTTCGTGCTCCTAAAAGAAAATGGAAAGAAGTCCCTGTAAGTATCAATAAAAACAAACCTTACATCCTTGCACAAGCAACGCTGGGAGATAAAAAAACAGCGTTAAAATTATTGATCGATACTGGTGCTAGTCTTTCCTTATTATTACACACGAATACAAGTGAAGATATTCAACTTCCAAAAAATATCATTCAAGGAAGTGTGGGAAGAGGATTAGGTGGAATCTTAGAAGGATATTTAGGTCGAGTCAATCGCTTAGAATTTGGAGGATTATTCTTTAATAATATCATTACGAATTATCAAGATGTCTCTGAAGCAATCAGTATTGAATCTATTTCAAAACGAAATGGCATTTTTGGAAATGCGCTGATCAGTCGATTTAATATTATTATTGATTATCCAAAAGAAAAACTTTACCTCCTTCCCCATCGACGATACAATAAAGGATTCAAATATGATCGAAGTGGTTTGGAATTAATTGTGTCTGGAAAAAAATTAAATACAATTACTGTTTATAATTTGATCAAAGATTCTCCAGCTGCTGAGGCAGGTTTTCAAAAAGGAGATAAAATTCTCTCTGTCAATGGAATGCCTACTCGGTTTATAAACCTCAAAGGTGTTTCTAAAAAATTGACCAAAAAAGTAGGTAAAAAAATTAAAATCAAAATTAAAAGAGGTGATGAAATTATGATTTTGCGATTTAAACTTCGAGATTTAATTTAAAAAAAATAGAACCTGTTGGATAGTAACAAAATAAAAACAAAATGGATATCAACTTACTTTTCAAAATTTGCAATACTTTAGTTTTACCTTTTTGGTTAGCACTTATTTTTGCACCAGATCATAAATTGGTAAAAAATTTAGTCACCGCAGTTGCCATAATTTTAGCCTTAGTTTATGCGAGTATGGTTCCTACATTTCTTCAAATGGAAGAAGGAGGATTTGGAAGTTTGGAAGAGGTGATGATACTATTTAAAAATCCCAAAGCGGTGCTCGCAGGATGGGTTCATTATTTAGTTTTTGATTTATTAACTGGTCGTTGGATTGCCTTAGATGCAGCCAAGAATCGAATTTCAAAATGGTTCGTCGCACCTTGTTTGTTTTTTACGTTGATGCTTGGACCAATTGGTTTTTTGCTTTATACTATCTTAAAATATTTTTATCCAAAAAATAAATAATCCTACCGCACACATGTCTGAAAATTCCACCTTCCACCTTCCAGCTTCCAAATTATTTTTAGTCATGGGAGTTTCTGGTTGTGGAAAAAGTACCATTGCTCTGCAACTTTGCGAAGCATTAGATATTCCATTTATCGAGGCTGATGATTTTCATCCTGAAGCCAATATTTTAAAAATGAAAAACGGTCACCCACTCAATGATAATGATCGAGAACCTTGGTTGCAAAACTTGGCAAAAGAACTTCTCCAAAATGAAAAAAACGGAGCAGTTCTCGCTTGCTCTGCTCTAAAAGAAAAATATAGAACTACACTTAATTCATTAATTTCTACCCCTTTACAAATAATCTATCTCGAAGGATCATTTGAATTGATTAAAAATCGAATAGAACAACGAGCTGGACATTTTATGTCTTCACAACTTTTGCAAAGTCAATTTGATGCTTTAGAAAAACCTAAAAACGCTTGGGTATTTAATATTCAAGATGATCCAAAAACAATACATTTACAAATTTTAGAAAAAATAAAAACAATAGAAAAAACAAGTAGCACCTGACTCCTATTTACAAAAAAAGCCGTCCGAAAAAAATCGGACGGCAAATTGAGATGAAAGGTTCATCTACCTAAACTATCTTAAAAAAAATCTAATTACAATCATCTAACCACATGATTACATCACCTTCATTATTTGCGGTTAAAGTTTGGCCTGTGCTAGTTTCAGTCACATTAACTGGGTAGACAAAATCCTCTATCTCAGTAGCTCCAAATACGATTTGGATCATTGAATTATCATCACTTGCAATCAAAACATTCCCATCAACATCAACTATACTTACTGGATATATGAAATCATAGCATCCTGGAAAACCTGTAGTATCTGATCCTGCAGTAATTATTGTCATTGGGTAAACTACACTTTGTCCCCAATTTCCACCGCCGCTTCCGCCGCCGCCAAAGTTACCGCAAAGCAATAATAAGTCTTCTAATTCCGCTTCGCTATTGGCAGTTGCAGGTGCTCCGGTATCAATATTTGTTAAGTTCAATGGGTAAGCAAAATCTACCGGTGGGTTACTATTGGTAAAAATTGTTGATAAATCATCTACTGAATTCGCAGTTGCAGTTGATCCATCTTGAAGCTCAAAACTTACAGGATAAACCAAATCATAGCACCCGATAAATCCAAAATCAATATTTGTGCTATCACAAATTCCGCCACCAGTTCCTATTCCACCACCTACAAAACCATCACACAATAATAACAAGTCTTCTAACTCAGCCTCACTATTAGCAGTTGCTGAGTCTCCCGTATCAATATTGGTTAAATTCAATGGGTAAACAAAATCTACTGGTGGATTACTATTGGTAAAAATTGTTGCTAATTCATCAACTGAATTTGCAGTTGCAGTCGATCCATCTTGAAGTTCAAAACTTACAGGATATTCCAAATCATAACAACCAATAAACCCAAATTGAATATCCAAACTATCACAAATCCCAACTCCTGGACCAGGTCCAAAATCACAGTTAGCTAAAAATGTAGCTAATTCTGCTTCATCATTAGCAGTTACATTTTCTCCAGTTACTGGGTCTGTTAGATTTACTGGAAATCCTAAATCAACTGGAAAAGGTGGTGCCGCAAAAACATCATCCAAATCTAATTCAGAGTCAAGTGTAACTGAAGTTCCATCATCCATAATAAAAATAATTGGAAAAACAATTTCGTAGCATCCTGAAGAATCCGAAGTAACCAAGCTACTGATCTGTTGTTGGTTTTGAGTAACAACAGGTGGGTCAGGTGTTACATTATTATCTTGCAACGGATTATCATTATTACATGATGTCATCAGAAGCGCGATAATCGCAAAAAGAAAACTTAATTTAAATAACTTACTCATAAGGCAAAGTTTTTTTTATTTCCCAAAGTCAACTGACTTGGGAAATGGTTCTTTAAAATGATTTGATTTTAATAAGATTAAATTGAAAACATTTAATCTAGGCTAGAGGGTTTTATTTTCGATACATAAATTTCTCTGCCTTCGGATAAGTGACAAATGAAAAAGAACTTCCCCCCAATTTTAATTTATTTTTTTATAAAAAAATAAAACCACAAACCATAAGTGACTAAAAATCAACACTTTACAATAAAAAAACATTTCAAAAAAAACTGTGCTTTTTATTTTCCATAAAACCTAACTTAAAAAATCTACCCCCGTAAAACTATTGTTATAATTTTTTCGCATTAGCGTCTCATGCAAATATTTTATACTTTTGTAATTAAGATCTCCCTCCAATTATGATTAATGCCGCCTTTTTGCCACAATCAATTTTTAAGAATAACATTTTATCAATTTCCTCTGTTTGGTATGTATCTTTATCACACACTTAAGGAACGGTATATTAATTAGATGAAGATTTTTTGCTGCTTCATTTATTATTGAACTGTTCCTATACTATATATTTTCATAAAAAATCATGAACGTTATTACTTCCGAACAAGAAAAAGACTTGCTTAATAAATTACGAGAAGACAATGATGCCGCTTTTCGAACTTTATTTAGCACCTACTATAAGTACCTCACCGCGATTGCTTATCGATATTTAAAAGATGGAGAAAAAGCAAAAGACTTCGCTCAAGAAGCCTTTGTAGTTTTGTGGAATCATAGAAAAGATTTAGATATCAGACTAGGACTAAAACCCTATTTGCGACAAGTGGTGGTCAATAAATGTTTAAACCATTTACGACGAGAACAACGAATAGATTTTTCAGAAAATTCAGAGTTGCCCGAAACAGCAACCTCAATCGACGCTACTCATCATTTAGAAAAAGAAGATTTACAAAAAACAATTCAACAAGTTGTCGATAACTTACCCAATAGATGTAGAATAATTTTTTGCATGAGTCGTTACGATGAAAAATCACACAAAGAAATTTCCCAAGCATTAGGCATATCTCCTAAAACGGTAGAGAATCAAATTACTATTGCATTGAAAGCACTTCGAAAAGTGATCTACAAAACTGCTCCACTTGTTTTTATCCTTTTAAACTTTTTTTAAAACCTTTTGGGGGGAACTCTATTTCCATTTGTCACTTAAATAACTAATGCAAAAAAAGCATAAAAAAATATCATGAATTCAGACCACTACATATCGTTAATTTACAAAGAACTCAAAGGTATCATCTCGCCAGAAGAGACAAAAGACTTGCAAGTGTGGGAAAAGCAATCGTCTGAAAATCAAACAACTGCCGAAGAAATCAGACAAGTTTGGATTGAAAGCGAAAATTATGAATTGCCTTTTGAATTAGACCATGAAGCTGATTTTGCAAAAATGAAATCAACTATTCCTACCGCTAATTCTCCTTCGAAAGTTGTCACTATGCGTCCTCGAAGACTTTGGTTACGAGGTATTGCCGCAGCCGTAATTGTATTGTTAGGAGCGAATTTCTTGTTCCAAAACCATTTTCAAAATAAGTTAGAATGGAAAACAGTTGCAGCTAATTCAGAAGTACAAAAATTACAATTAGCTGATGGTTCAAAAGTTTGGTTAAATGTAGGAAGTACACTCTCCTATCCTGCTGAATTCTCAGCAACGGAACGTCCGATAAAATTAAATGGCGAAGCTTTTTTTGAAGTAAGCAAAGATCAAAATCGACCGTTTCAAGTCATAACAAATCGAACTACGGTTACCGTACTCGGAACTGAATTTAATGTGCGAGATATTGCTGTTGAAAAAACTTTTGAAGTGGCGGTGCAAGAAGGAAAAGTACAAGTTCAAAAGAACCAATCTACTCAAAAGATCATTTTGTCAAAAATGAAAAAGTAGTTTATGATGAAAAAAATGATTCTTTAGAAAAAGTAAATGATAAAAATTTAAATACGCTTGCATGGAAAAGAAAGAGTTTGAAATTTCAAAATACAACTTTGGAATATGCGCTTTCAACTTTGGAAAATCAATTTAATATAAATATCAACTTAGAAAATAAAAGTCTTAAAAAATGCTCTATTTCAGGGCGTTACAAAACAACAACTCCCATTTTTGAACTATTAAAAGACTTAACTTCTAATCAAAGAATTCAAGTAAAAAAATTAAGCGAAACAGAATATCAATTGATTGGAGGTACGTGTAAATAGAATTGTAAATAATACTATTCAAAGCGTTACAAATGATGAAAGGTTAAAAAATTATGACTAAAAAAATATACATTTTTTTTCTCTTTTTATTTTTTCAAATAGGCTTATCTGCACAATCATTGTTAGATAAACCTATTAGTTTTAACCTTCAAAATATTTCCATTTCAGAAGCACTTTTTACGGTAAGCGAAGTTGCCGATATCAATATTACTTTCTCTCCTAAGTTTTTTACACAAGAAAAAAAAGTAAGTATCGAAGCTTATGAAGAACCACTTCGGAAAGTTTTAAAGAACTTTTTAGAAGAAACAAATATTGATTTCAAATTGTCAAAAGGAGGCATCGTTTTATTTCGAAAACCCATCCGAAGAATGACGGTCAGCGGATATTTAAGTGATGCAAAAACTGATGAAAGATTAGTCGGTGCACACATTATTGAACTAAATAGTTTAGAAGGAAACACTAGTAATGCTTACGGTTTTTTTAGTCAAAATTTTAAAGAAGGAAAAGTCAAATTACAAGTTTCTTATTTAGGTTATCAAACTAAAATCGTTGAAGTTGATCTACGAAAATCCAAACAAATAAACATTGCTTTAGAACCATCTCTTACACTCGAAGAAATTGTAGTTATTTCAAAAACGGATAGTGTATTCGTCAATCCTAGAGGAACTGAAACTACTCTACCCTTGGAGCAACTTTCTTATTTGCCAACGGCAGGAGGCGAGCCTGACATCATAAGATTTATTCATTTGTTGCCTGGTGTTCAAAGTGGTGCGGATGGTTTTGGAGGTCTTCATGTACGGGGAGGAAATAGCGATCATAATTTGATTCTGTTTGATGATGTGCCAATCTATAATCCCTCTCATACTTTTGGTTTATTTTCAATTTTTAATCCTGACATTGTCAAAAGTGTCAAGTTTTACAAAGGTGGATTTCCTGCTCGATATGATAGTCGAATTTCATCAGTTTTAGATGTTAGAACTCGAGAAGGAAATGGCCAAAGTTTTTCAGGCGAGTTTTCCGCAGGAACCATGGCGACTCGAGGATTGCTTGAAATTCCGCTAAAAAAAGGAAAAGGTTCAATATTGATCGCTGGTCGTCGAACTCATTTAAATTTGTGGCTTTCGCCTTTGGCAGAAAAGAAAAAAGAAGAACAAGATTTAGATGGTGAAATGAATTATTTATTTGCTGATTTTAATGCCAAAGCCAATTACACTTTAAATAAAAAGAATAAAATCTATTTAAGTTTTTATACTGGAAAAGATGATTTATCTGATCTTTCTTCACAAGGTCAAAGTGATTTAATGGATCCAAGTCAACCATCTTTTGGATTTTCAATTGTTTCCAAAGATAGCTTTGCAGTACAATGGGGAAATCAAATTATCTCCCTTCGTTGGAATCATTTGTTCAATGATAAAATGTTTTCAAATACAACTGCGACTTATAGTAAATTTCAATACACAAGCGAACATGCTGCTGAAGTTCAATTTTCTATTTTTGATGATAACTTTCAAGCCTTTCGAGACGCAGAATTTTATAGTTCAACCATAACTGATTTTTCCATCCGAACTGATCTTGATTATTTTATTAATCACCAGCATCGATTACGTTTTGGAGCGAATGCAATCCAACGAAATTTTATTCCTGGACTTTCCGAATTCAGTTCTTCAGGAAGCGAACTAGATAGTATTCCTGAATTCACTCAAAATAATTTTGATGACAATGAAGCAATCAGAACAGGTGAATTTAATTTATATGCAGAAGAAGAATTTCAAAAAAATAATTGGACGATAAATGGAGGCATTCGCTTATCAGCTTTTGCTCAACAAGGAAAATTAAATATTATTCCTCAACCAAGATTAGCGATTTATTATCATTATAATAAGTATTTAAATTTCAATTCAACTATTTCTCGAACCGCTCAATTTTTACAATTGCTCACTCGCTCTGATTCTGGATTGCCGAATGATTTGTGGGTTCCTGCTAATTCTAAAGCCGCTCCTCAAAATGCTTGGCAAATCACGAGTAAAGTTTCAGGACAGCTAGGAAAATACTCCAATTGGAGTGTAGAAGGTTTTTGGAAAAAAATGAACAACCTTTCTAGAATTAACCAAAGCCAAACTCAAGGAGGTTCTGCTAGCTTAAAAGAACTGCGGATTGATACAAAAAATTGGGAATCATTTGTAGAACAAGGAAATGGTGACGCCGCAGGTATTGAGCTAACCTTAGAGCAACAAAAAGGAAGGTTGGCGGGCTGGGTGAGTTATACTTTTTCCAAAACCAATAGAAATTTTAAAAAACAAAAAACAGCTTTTTCTTTTGATAGTCGACATGGTGCCTCTGTTGCCTGTACTTTTCATTTAAATAAAAACGCTAATTTTTCAGCCAATTGGCTTTTTCAAACTGGACGTCCATTTTCTTCTACAGAATTTGCAGAAGGCGATGTGCCTCCTTCTGTTATAGATTTACTTAAAACGTCTGATTTAACAGACAATATTGATCGACTTCCAAATTTTCATCGATTAGACTTAGGGTTGAATCTTCATTTTAGAAAAAAGAGATGGAAACATCATTTCAATCTTGGAGTTTATAATGCATATAATCGGAAAAATGTATTTTTTGCATACCCTGAGATTAATTATAATGAGCTTGGAGAAGAAACTCGAAAGATCAAAACGGTTTATTCTTTGCCAATTTTGCCTTCTTTTAGTTATTCTGTAAAATGGTAGTTTTTTTAAAATTTTCATTGTAAAATCCTTTAAAAACATTGGTTTTTTGAAATACTAAAGTTATCTTTGCACTCGTTTTTTAAACCACTATAAATAATATAATCAATGTTTGCAATTGTAACTATCGCTGGTCAGCAATTTAAAGTTGAGAAAGATCAAGAGATCTTTGTCCACCAGCTGGATGCAAAAGAAGGCGACTCTGTTTCTTTCGACCAAGTTCACTTGGTAGAT
>JBGCFD010000152.1:0-3146 GCA_045106765.1 Saprospiraceae bacterium
CGAGACCGTTAGCGGCAAGCAAAAAATAAAAAATGAAATCACCATCCAGTATAAATGAATATCATCTCCATCCGGAAGCACCTACAAAAAGGCAATTTGATTTTTTTGATTTAGGCGAATATTTAAAAACTAATCAGGAACATAGTTCGAAACCACATTCTCACAGCTTCTATCAATTAGTATGGTTTCAAAGTGAAGGAGGTAAACATTTTGTGGATTTCAAGTCCTTTGACATTAAGAAGGATAGACTATTTTTTATAGCAAAAAACCAAATTCATTATTTTGAAAAAAGAAAAAATTATCAAGGTCTTTTACTACATTTTAATGAGTCATTTTTACTTCAAAACGAAAGAGATATTGATTTTTTCATAAACTATAACTTGTTTAATCATTTGGAAACTCCTTATTTCCAAGTGCCGCTAAATTTAATAACCGAATTGAATGTTTATTTAAATCAAATACGAAATGAAATTGAGAATACAGATTTATTTGGTCACGAATCAATTCTAACGAATACACTAAAATCTCTGTTAGTTACAATCGAACGAGAAAAAAGAAAAGATTTACAAGAAGATAAACCTTCCTATGCGACTTCCTTAACTTTATTGAAATTTCGAAAGCTATTAGAAATAAACTATGGCAAAAATTGGTCAGTATCAAAGTATGCTGAAGAACTTAATATTTCTACTAAGACACTCAACAATCTGATGAAGTCTAAAACAGGAAAAACAACATCTGCAATAATAACGAACAGAATTATTTTGGAGGCAAAAAGACAGCTATGTCATTCTAATTCTTTCGTCAATGAAATAGGATATAACTTAGGATTTCAAGACCCTTCATATTTTGTAAAATTCTTTAAAAAGCATGTAAAACTCACTCCGACTGATTTTAGAGATTCCGTTTCCTAAAATTACCATTCAAACTCCTTTTTGTCCATTTTACAGACCGTCATCTATCTATACTTTTGTGTTATTATTTAATCAAAAAAAGATAACAATGAAAAAAGTATCAATCATTTTATTAACTGTGTTTTCGGCAGTAATTTTATTCACATTAACATCAATGACAATGGAAAAGAAAAAAGAAACTGGTGCATATTTAGAAATCACTCTTGACATCAAAGAGGAAAATCGTATGAATGCAGGAGGAGTATACGTTAAGTATAAGAAACCTTTTTTAAAGCAAATCGAAGGTGCAACTTCCAAGGAACTTCTTCTAAGAACTGAGGATGTACAAGTACTTCACGGGTTCGAAACAGCAGCTGAGGCAAAAGCATATTTGTCATCAGAATTATTTGAACAAGATGTCGTAAGAGAATTGAAACCCTACTTGTTAGGGAATCCGGAAATAAGAATCTACTCTGTATTCAAAAATTAACTTATTTCTTAGGACTAAATTCCCAATTAGAAAGCACTTATTTTGACTAAATAAGTGCTTTTTTATTGTAAATTTGAAATATATAATTAAAGAAAAGCCAGCCGCTAACAAAGTATATACGGTAATCTTCGCTATGCGCTCGACTACGCATATACGTACTACGTTCGGTGCAACTAAAAAGAAAAAAAATAGAGCATGCTAAAATTCATAAAAAGGTTATTCTTTCTAAGTCTTATCTTACTAATCGGCGGAGGAGTTTGGGGATATAAAAATGGTATGACAAAAGATAATTATAAAGAATTTATCAAAGAAAGAATCGCAAAATTTCAGAAAAAAGAGAAACCAATTGAAATTGAAAACAAGCCAAATGTTAAAAAGAAATCACATAAATCTAAAAATCCTTCTAAGTCAAAAAAGGGAAAAGTAGTAGAATATAAACTACAACCTCTTCCAAAAAATCCTTTTTCATCAATTGATAGATATTCAAGGAATGTTCCTTCTACTGCAACAATAGATGTTAAAAACTTAGCGAACTATCTCCAACAAAAGGCAAAGACAGATATTGAAAAAGCAAGAGCAATTTATATTTGGATGACTGACAATATCAGATATGATGATGATGCATTTAATTCAGGAAATTATCCTGACTATACCGCTGAATACGTATTGCAAAATCGGAAAGCTGTTTGTGAAGGTTACAGTAATTTATTTTTAGAGCTTGGTGAAGAAATGGGAATTGAAGTAGAAAAAATTTCTGGTTATTCAAAAGGGTATGGTTACAAAAAAGGAAGTAAATTTAATGAAAGTGACCATGCTTGGAATGCAGTTAAAATAAATGGAAAATGGAAAATTATGGATTCAACTTGGGGACGTGGTTATGGAGAGAATGTAAATGGAAGACTTGTAAGTAAAAAGAAATTTAATAACTATTGGTTTAATGTTGACCCTTTCGAGGCAATTTTTAATCACTTTCCAGAAGATGATGAATACTCCTTTATTCAACCTTCAATATCTTTGAGTCAATATGAACAAATGCCAAATCTCGACGAAGAATATTTTGAATTGGGTTTTAAAGGAAGAGAAACGTTTTCAATTGTTAGCTCGAATTCGAATTCTAAATTTCCAAAATCATATAATTTAAAGACACCTGTTAAATTGATTGCCGCACCGAAATTTAAAAATCTAAAAATTAACGATTCACATTATTTTGAATTTTATATTCCGAGAGGATTAAAAGTGGCAGCAATTACCTCAGGTAATGATTGGATTTATTTCGAAAGAGAAAAAGGTAAATTCACGTTGAATTTTTCTCCAAAAGAAATTGGTGAATTAAAAATAAGTGTTCATCACGAAAAGAGTGGAAAATCATTTGACACCATTTTAGTTTATAATGTCAATGAAAATAAAGAATCAATTTAAAAAAGAAAGCAGCACCGAACAATGCATACAACGGCAATAGAGGCTATGCGCCTCTACTGCGTGTATGCGGGGACGTTATCGGCAAGCAGGAACAAAAAAAATCATCCTTTCAAATAAGCAAAGGGAAAAGGTTTTTAAATAAATTGACTGATAAAAATGAAAATTGGAAAATGAAAACAATAGATAAATATGTATATCAGTTATTAATAAAAAATGGAAGTGAATGCCTTTGGGAAAGTGATTCAAAAGTTCCAAGACCAAAAGGGACATCGTTAGAAACAGATGAAATGTTTCAAGTACTGGAAAAAGTAGACCATAGATTTGAGATGATTGCAACAGGAAAATAT
>JBGCFD010000153.1:0-17869 GCA_045106765.1 Saprospiraceae bacterium
TCGAATAAAAGATAGGTTAACAATTCTTTATTTTCTTTTTTAAATTTTGATAAACGAAGGCAGAATTCCAAAAGTTCTTTTGGAGATCGGTCGTTTAGTTCATCTTTGATTTGTTTTACTGTAGCAGCTTTCATGGAAGTAGAATTAGGAGTTTTTGACAAACGAAAAGAACTTCCGAATTTCAAAAATCTGGAAGTTTTAATATTCTTTTATAAATTATTTACTTGGTGGCATCGAAGGTCGCACCTCAACTTTACTTGGCAAAGTCCTTGGATTCATTTTTAATAAATCCATTACCATCTGTCCAATATCTTCTGGTTGGATTTTCCAAGCTTCTGCTTCCGAAGGAACTCGACCATTAAAATAGGTAGAAACTGATCCTGGCATAATCGTAGTTACTTTGATTCCATATTGCCTCAGGTCTAACATGACTGCTTGCGTGAATCCTACCAAACCAAATTTACTTGCATTATAAGCAGATCCATTTTTGAAAAAATTAGTTCCTGCCAAACTTGCAATGGTCATAATGTATCCTTTCGATTCTTTCATTGCTGGAATTGACGCTTTGACCGTATGAAATACTCCTGTCAAATTTATATCAATCACGGAGTTCCAATCTTCCAAACTCATTTCTTCAATGGATGAAAATTTTCCAACTCCTGCATTTGCAATCACTACATCTAGTGTCCCCCATTTTTCCAAAACTTGTTCAATCGCCTTTTTCTCTGATTCAAAATTTCGCACATCAGATTCAATAGCTAGGATTTCTCCCTTTCCAATCTTACTCAACTCCTCCCTTGCCGAATTTAGCGCTTCAGAATTTCTACCGGTGATTGCTACTTTCATTCCCTCAGCCAACATTGCTTTGGCAATTCCTAATCCGATTCCTTTTGAACCTCCTGTGATGTATGCTGTTTTACTCATTTATTTATTTTATAAATTTTAAAAAATCAAATTTACCATTTTTTCTAAAAGAAAAACCTGCTAAAACTAAAAGTCTTAGCAGGTATAATTGTTTAAAATTTAAACTATTTATTTTTTCCAAAATCGCCAATTGATTTTTTTCTTTTCTTCTTTTGGATCTTTCCTAGCAGCTCTTTTATCCTTTCGCTTTTCTTTTTTAGACTTCTCCTTTTTCCAAAATCGCCAATTAATTTTCTTCTTCTTTTGCTTAACGATTATTGCTCGCAAAGTAATCGCAGATTGATGCGCAAAATGTGTATCTCCTCCCATCACATTGACTGAAGGTTTGTAATCCCAGCTAACATTAAAATTTTTGAAAGTAACTTCTCCACCGATAATTCCAACAAAACCTAAATCCGCTTTTTCTTCCAATTCTAATTCATGATTAGTTGGTCGCCAATCTTTATGCAGACCAGCTCCCATATAAATATTTACTCTTTTGATCAAAATCTTATAATGTTGTTCATAGATCAAATCGAGAGAAGAAACATTATCTCTGAAATTGGGTTGAAAGATTCCTTCAATGGTGGAATATTTAGCAATTTTCTGCTGAATACTAAGTGCTGGTCCAGCTCCTGTTCCCAATCGAATTCCGGCCGCGGTTCGGTAGGATTGACTGATGCCTATTTGCGACATCAAAAATAATAAGGTGATGATTAGGTTGGTTTTTTTCATAGTGACAAAAACGGTAATTTGTTTTAGAAAATTTTATCATTCTAAGAAAAAATTTGTGGTCAAGTTAAAATTGAAATTAAAAACGACTAAAAGAAGTGGTAATTTCAGTTTTCGCTTGACTTAGCCGCAGATTTTTTCTTAGAATCAATTTTATGAAGATGCAAAAATGATAAATATTTTTAATTAAAAATTTGTTAATTACAGATCAAAAACTAACATTTGTTTTCAAAAAAAATAATCAATTGCTACAATCTATTTTTCGATATTTACGATTTTATTCTATTGCTGATACAAAGTATCAAGTTCATTCTCCTTTTGTATTTGATTTCGCATTAAATGTGCTGGAAGATGATCGAGAATATTATGTATTTAACTCTGCCGAACATCTTCGAAAAATTATAGAAAGAAATTCAACCAAAATTAGAGTCACAGATTTTGGAGCAGGTTCTACCGCTGGAAATCCTAAAGAAAAAACGATTGGCAGTATCGCTAAAAATGCTGCTTCCAAAAAATGGCAATGTCAAACACTCTTCCGTTTGGTTAATTTTTACAAACCTAAGACGATGTTAGAATTAGGTACGTCACTTGGAATTTCAACAATTTATCAAGCATCTGCTTCGATGAATGCGAAATTTATTACATTAGAAGGCGATCCACAAATCTCTAAATTAGCGAATTTTCATTTTGAAGAAATGAATATTAAAAATGTTGATTTACGAATTGGGAAATTTGAAGATACGATCCATTTGGCGTTGAATGATTTAGGAAAATTAGATTATGTTTTTGTGGACGGTAATCATCGATTAGGTCCTACGCTTGAGTATTTTGAAGCCTGTTTAAAGTTTGCACATAATGAAACAGTTTTCATTTTTGATGATATTCATTGGAGTAGTGGAATGGAAGAGGCTTGGGAAAAACTAAAAGCTCATCCACGAGTGACCATTTCGATAGATTTATTTTATATGGGAGTTATTTTTATTCGTAAGGAAAAAAAGGTGAAAGAACATTATTTACTTTGTCCATTGAGCTGGAAACCTTGGAAGTCGTTTGAGTTTTTTTAGAAAAAATGATATTTCATATTTCTACATACAATTGTTTTTGATTAGATATTTTTTCAAAAACCATAAACACAAATGGGTACGAGAAAGATGGGACTAGCTTAAAATTCTAATGCAATTATTTCTAATCAGTAAGTACACTTTTTTTCACCCATCCTACCCTTTCTTTATATATAACTTTCGCCCACCATTTTCCTGAGTCATCAATAACTGAAACTTTATTGCCAGCTTTAAATCTTAAAATTACTTTTGATTTAGAATCTGAACTTTCTCTCAGACTCGTTGATTTAGATACTCTTTTTGAATATTTAATGGTATTAAATGAAGTATTAGAAATAGATTGAGACTTAGGTTGAGGTTGAGGATCAGAAAAAGTTGGACTTTGGGGTTGGCTTTGAACCTGAACTTGAATCGGACTTATCTCTTCATAGCTTAATAGATTTTTTGGCAAATTCCCTCTTCTATTGTCATATAAAACCTCCCACCAATCATTGAAAAAAGAATTGATAACTCTTACTTTAACTCCTCTAGGAACATTTGCCAAAGTCGCTGACTGATGAGACATATGTTCTTTTAAATAGGTTTTATTCTTTACAAAATAAATTGGTTGATTTCTGTGTAATGAATCTAAAGCATTTGTTTCACTTTCATTCTTCATACCTGGTTCATAAAATTTTAGATCGCTCCCTGTTACCCAACCTCTTTCGCCTTGGTAGAGAACTTCCCATTTTTTTTTGAAAAAAGAATTGATAACCTTGACTTTACTTCCTCTAGGAATTTCTGCTTTTATAGCTGAATCAGAAATATCATATTCTCTAAAATAGGTTGGAATGTTTACTTCGTATATTGGTTTGTCTCTGTATAAATATTCGAGGTCTTGTTGTTTATTTCCTTGTGCAAAAATCTCAGTAAAGGCAATAAGGAAAACTGCTAAAAGTAGAATTGTCTTTCTCATTTTTTCTTTTTAGTCGTGTGAAAATTCTCAATAGCCACTATCAAAGTAGCAATGTACTATTCATTAAAAATTAATGGATCTAGGGGGAGTAATTTTTAAATTGAGGGGATAAAAAAGAGCTTTAATTAAAATTAACTATTTAAATGGGGAAATAGTTAAATGCGTTTTCATTCTTTATAAAAATTAACCTAATTCAAATATAAGGTTTTTTATTACAACTTAAATAAAACGATGGCCAAAATTCTTATAAATATCTTCAAAAACTAAAGGCTTGGTTTAAGTGGTCGATAAAATATAAAAGACCTTCGAGATTCTTTAAAAATCTTGAAGGTCTAAATATTATTGGTACGATGATTTTTATTTGTTTAAAAGTAAACATGAACCATTGATCCAGCGTCAACAATGAATATTTGATAAATTCAAATCACCTTACGCTTGCGCCTTTGGGGTATTAAAATTCATCGGCGGATATTGCTGATCTGGTTCTTCAATCATTCCATGTTGTGCTTCGAATTTCTTTACATTATCTACCAATGCACGCATCAAACGTTTTGCATGTTGAGGAGTCAAGATAATCCTAGATTTAACTTTTGCTTTAGGAACATTGGGAACAAGTCGAATAAAATCTACTACAAATTCAGAATTAGAATGAGAAATGATCGCCAAGTTAGAATAAGTTCCTTCTGCTACTTCTTCTGGAAGCTCAATATTTAATTGATTTGGTTTATTTTTATTTTCTGCCATAATCGGATTTTTTTTATTTAATTTTTTAAAAATGTAAAGATATAAACTTTGTTGAAATCAAAGAGTTGAACGGTAGGAAATGAAATTTGATTCGTGAGGATTCGGCAAAGCTTGATTTGGTATTTTTCAATGTAGAGATGGGAAGGTGCGGAGATTTTTTTTTAACATACTTGCGATTAATAATAGAAATCTTTAAAACTCTGCATCTCTCCGCCTCTGCGTTGAAAAATAGGAAATGTTTGGAAAAAGACGATTGGAATGGTTTTTTATTGATTAGAAAAGAGACTTAGATTACCTTGCACTCTTTTTTAAGAATAAAATTTTATATAAAATGTTTAAACGAGTTTTTGGATTTATTTTATTGGTTGCTTTTCTTGGATATATGGCAAAGAAATTATCAGCAGGAACGGATCATTTGCAAGACAACCTTTTAATCTGGGGTTTTGTGATTGCAGTAGTTTTAATGCTTGTATTAATTGTGCGGAGAATATTACTATCCTAATCAGGTTTTCTTTTACTTGGCAAGTGAATATCATCCAAGTTTTTATAAAATGATTTTAAGTAGATGAGCACACTTTTTTTATGAACTTTATGTAGGAGGGATAAATATTTGGTTTTGCGTTTAAATCTACCTTTTCGTTTTCTAAATCGTTTTTTTACCGCTTCAATATCTTCCAAATCTTCTTCAAAACCAAGATAAACTCTTTCCCTTAAAGACGTTAAACCATAGTCAGAATTGACTCTTGCATATGGCGCTAAAACTAAACCTGCAAAATCAAAATCATAAGGCACCACCACATATTTTCCACCTAAGATCATTATTTTCACATTTCTAACTTGCCTCAAGCTCCAATCTGAATTTCCAATCATATATTGAAAGAGTGCCAATTTCTTATACTCTTCTCGATTGACTTCTTCCTTGGAAATGCCTAGTGGATTCTTACATTTTTCAGCACCAACACGATCTCTCAATAACGCAAAGTCTTCAATGATAAAACCAAAATGTTGTCGAATAATTCCTGTTTTAGAATCGACATAATTGATCTTTAATAATTGAACTCTGAAACTATTATCTGTAATTGAATTATAATATTTGTAGGCGAGATATTCTTTTAAAACTACCGCTTTGGCACTTTCATAATCCTCCATACAATGAGTAACAATTTTGTAATCATCAAATTTACTTAGCCCTTTTTCCTTTAAATCCGATTTTTTAAAGTTAAGTTTTATTGGAGGCATTTCAGGACAATTGTATCTTCTAAAAACACCACGAGCTTTTACATCAACTTTCCAATTCTGAAGATTTCCTTCACTATCGAGAAAAGTTAAAAGGCCTGGATGCTTTTTATCACTTTTACGATTGTCGATAATTTCTTGAACATTAAAAATTAAGGTTATTGTTAATTCATTCGGTTGAGTCATGACATCGAAAATACTTTCTTTCTTCCCTACTCTTTTATCAAAAATCAACTCTGCCTTTAGCTCAATATTAGAACTAAAAATAAGTAATATGATATGAAGTAATAAATGTTTCCGAAGCATTCTTTTTTTGATAAAATTATTAAATATTATACAAATCAACTAGAATTTTGTTCAGAAGCTCAATTTTTTCAAATAATTCACTTTTAAGAAATATTAATAATATCTTCAATACATTTCTTAGATTTAGAGCAAAATCAAAACCAAATGCAAAACGGACTACCTCATCAAAAGCAAAGGCTGGCAATTTTTTTAGACGGTACTTGGAATACTCAGGATGATAGTACTAATATTTTACATGCACATGCCCTTATGGTTGAAGGTATGTCAAAAGACGGTTTTATCCAAAAACGTTACTATGATAGAGGCGTAGGAACTGGCATGTTTGAAAGTGTGCTTGGAGGTGGTTTTGGAGTTGGATTGGAAGTGAATGTTCGAGAAGCTTATAATTGGTTGGTAGACCATTATAATGATGGTGACGAAATTTATATTTTTGGATTTAGTCGCGGCGCATACTCTGCTCGTTCTTTGGTTGGTTTTATTGCTTTTTGCGGTTTAATAAAAAGAGGTGCACCACTTACCAACAGTCAACTTTGGGATGGATACGTTAAGATAAGTAGAGCAAGAGGTGGTCAGAAAACCCTTTTGGAGAAAATAGGTCCAGCCATCGAACCACCTTTTAGAAAGATAAAATCTATCAGAAAAAATAAAGGTAAAAATAATACCGAAAACTTACTTAAGGAATGGTCTCGAAGAGTCAAGATTACTTATTTAGGAATCTTTGACACAGTAGGTGCGATGGGATTAGAAGCGTTAGGGATAAAAGGATTACGAAGTAGAAGCGGTTTAAATCATAATCAAAATCCAACCAAACTTATCCAAAAATGTAGGCATGCTTTGGCAATTGATGAAAACCGATCTAGCTTTAGGCTGACGCCATTTTTACATTATATTTCTAACGCTGATGATAAGGAGGAAATTGAGGCAAACGGTTATCGAAATAATATTTCTCAAAAATGGTTTATTGGTGCACATTCAAACATAGGTGGTGGATATAATGATAACTTATTAGCCTATTTCCCTCTCAAATGGGTTTTGGATGGAGCCAAGGCAGAAGGACTGAAAACTAGAGATTTATCACCTTCCATATTTCCAGCTAAAATTAATCAGGTTAATGATTCTTATTTGGATTTCACAGGAATAGTTTGGCCTCATATATTTAGAGAGAAACGACATTATCGACAAATTAATCAATCAGAGATTATTGTTGCAGGAGTTTATGGAAAAAGAGATAAAGAAACGGGAAAATCAAAACCGAAAAAAAGAGGATTTACTTTAGTTCCAATTTATGAAGAAATTGATCAGTCAGTTGTAGATCTTATAGAGGCAACTGATGATGAGAGTTACATTCCTCCAAATTTAAAAAATTATGCTAACCGAATTACTGTTGAAGAAATTCAAGGAAAAGAGTTAAGTAAAAAAGAAAAAGTTGATCTAAAAATAAAAGCATTATTAGCCAACCGAAATCCAAAAGACAAATGGTTAGGTAATACGGCATTAGCTAGAATAATTTTAGTTTGTTGGTCTACATTGGCAGCTATCGGAATTGCTTTTTTATTGAACCACCTTTTGATAAAAGCTCCATTTTTGAATTGGAAAGTCATGGCAGCAATTGCGCTTATTTTTACAATTTCTGATTTTGGAGAATTCCATTTTAATTTTAAGACTGGACTAAATCCTTCAAATATTATTTCAAAAGTCTCACTTAATGTACTCATGTGGATTAGGTTTTTAGGAATAATGGCTTTCTTTTTTGGTACTATTGCTTTTACTTTAAAATGCATAGATTGGGGATGGTCTCAAACAATGGGGATCAATGAAATAATAGAATTAGTCAAAGAAAAAAAATGGTATCTCATTCCATTTTTTCCAATGTTAGCCGTTTTGATTTTAGATTTTTTATATAATGAATTAGAAAGAAAAGAAGGAAAAACTAATATTAAAGTTGTAGTAACTAGAATTGGAGCAACTATATTTTCTCCTATTGTATTCTTAATCTTCGGTTTTACTGTTACTTATTTTTCAGGATTTTTAATTGGATTTTCAATGGATGAAATAACTCCAACTTCTAATTCAAATCTTATTACTCGAGGGTTGGCAGGTCAACTTTTAATCATTCAGTTTTTATTTTTGGTATTAAATTATATTTTTATTTGGGTTGGAAAACCTACCCGAAGAGCTAAGTTAGGTTTTGCAATAACGGGTCTTCAAAAAGCATACAAGCCTGAAAAAATTAAAGAATTATTTGATGTAATGAAGTATAATATTTCTCAAGCTTGGGTTCCCAAGACAGATAATAGTAATTGGGAAAATGTAAAAAAGCTTGTAAGAGAATCTTTATGGCGAGACGTATTAGGATTTATTCCAGCCTATACTCTTGTTTTTGGAACAACTATGTGGCTTGCCTCAACATATGGACATCATGAGAATTGGAACTGGTTAAGTGAAGATAAAATTATGGGAATTCCAATTTGGATTTTGATAATTTTAGTAACTGCTCTAGCAGATTATTCTGAAAACTTTATTCACCTTAAGCATATAAAAAATTACAATCCAAACAAAAGTTCTTATGGCTTACCTCATCCTTATCCAACGTTTCCAAAATCTGAGAGGAAAAAAGTTGAAGTTAAAACTGAATATTTTAGATATGCTTTTTTAACTGCAGTAGGCTTTTTATTTACAATAATAAAAACAATTGGATTTTTTACAGCTTTAATTTTATCTACCTTAATTTTTATAAATTATTCCATAGAAATATTAATAGCTGAACCGGGAGGATGGCAATGGTTAACGGCAGTATCCATTACTTTATTTATACTGTATATTCTAGGATCTCTGTTATTAATGTTTGTAAAAAAGAAACTCAGTCCAAAAAATTAAAAAATTTGGGTTGGGCTACTTTATATTATTTTATCAAATGTCCACCATCGGCAACAAACACTCCTCCAGTCGAATACCTAGAAGCATTCGATGCAAGGAATACTGCTAAGCCAGCCATTTCATCTGGTTGAGCCATTCGTCCTGAAGGCAGTTCTTTGACAAATTGATTGAAGATTTCTTCATTTTGCCATAGAGCTGAACTGAATTTTGTTTGGATCAAACCTGGGCAAATTGCGTTCGCTCGGATACCTGCTTTCCCCCACTCTTTTGCCATATTTTTGGTCAACATGATGACTGCGGCTTTACTCACACTATACATTCCTAGTCCAAAAGAAGGATGCAATCCTTCCACAGAAGCAATATTGATAACTGATCCTCCTCCTCTGCTCTTCATGGACTTGTAGCACATATTTGCAAGAAGCATACAAGCTTTGACATTGACGTTCATTATCTTATCGAAAATTTCACCTGTGGCTTGAGTGATTGGTGCAAAGGTAGGATTGGTTGCAGCATTGTTGACAAGGATATCAACGCCCCCATAAATCTCAATAGTTTTGTCTACCAAGTTTTGTAATTGACTTTCTCTTCCGACATGACATGCTATTCCTGTAGCTTCGTAACCATCATCTTTTAATCCTTGAGCAACTGCATCAACTGCTTCTTGATTTCTTGAACTTACAATCACTTTTGCCCTGTGTTCACATAGTCCTCGAACGATTGATTCTCCGATTCCTTTTGATGCACCGGTGACAATGGCAACTTTTTCTGTTAGATCAAATTGGTTTTTGATTCTCATTTTTCGTTTTGATTTTTATTTTAATAATGAAAAATAAAGATGTCTCTTAGGTTAAAGATGTTACCCATGACTTATTTTTCATCATATAGGCACATAGAAAACATAGATAAAAAAACTATGTGCCTATGTGACAAAGCAAAAGTGAACATATGTAATACTAGCAATTTTTTATTTTCCAAATTTCCTTCTTCGATTCATTTCCAAGATTGCTTCTTCAATTCCATCTGGGGTCAATCCAAACATTGGAAACATTCTCATCAAAACAGAACAAGTCATTGAAGTATGCCAAATAGATTCTCGCATCGGATTTAACCAAGCCATTCTTTTAAAATGTTTGGATAATTCTGCCCACGATTCTTGACTAGCGCGACTCAGCTCATAAGGAGCCATATCTGCATCACCAATCACAAAAACTGAATAATTTTTGTCTTGTCGAATAATCTTTTCTATCGGTTCAAATTTCCAACGAGCGGCATCGGTATACAATCCTCCATAAATACTATTGTGAAAATAGTAAGTTTTTAAATCATGGGAAAACCGAGTTTTCATTTTTTTAAATAACTTTTGAACCGTCGTAACATATGGAGACATGGACCAACCACCATTATCAATCATCAGAATAACTTGTGTTTTCTGTTGTACTTTTTCCTTTTCATGAGGTAGAAAAATACCTCCTTGTTTAAGTCCTTCTTTTATTGTCGTAGGAATATCTAAAATGATCTCAGCCGTTCCTTCTTCGATACCTTTTAGTGCCGCTAGTGCTGCATCAATATTATCATCTTTTAATAATGCTTTGGTATCTACAGGATAAAAATCTCGACTGTTGACCGCTGCTCTAGCCATTTTTCCTCCACCAGTTCCTCCCACTCGAACACCACCTGCTGCAGCTCCACCATGTCCATATGGAGAAACACCACCAGTTCCAATCCAATGATCTCCTCCAGAATGTTTTCCTTTTTGTTGCTTAGCTACTTCTCTCATTCTCCGAAGTAATTCTTCCAAAGGAATATCTCGATAATCAGCCATACGATCCAATGGCCGATCGGGAGGAGCACTTTCTCCACTATTGGGATCATTGTCTTCCATCTCTGGATTATCTTTTTTCAAAATATCTTTGCCATCCAAAACTCGCTGGATATCAAAAGTAGTTAGATGAACTTCATCTAAAAATTTATCCACTAATTCCAACTGTGGAATTTCTGCTAGTTCCTCTTCTGAGAAATTTTCTTTCCAACCTCGAAATGCATCAGAACGAGCAACTGCATCTTCCAACGGTTCGCCTTTTCGAATATCAATGCCTAAAAAGTGCTCGTAAAAAGCTTGAGAGAATGGCCCAATCTCAGTCGGTGCAGAAGTAACTAATCCTTTAAGTACATAATACGCATCACCCAATGTTCGAACTAAACCTTTGTCCATAGCATTACGAAATTGTAACAAGGTGCGCACGTCAGCAGACAATTTGTGTTTTCGAAAAGTATGTGGAAGTTGATCAAACATTTTTTTACTGTTAAATGGTTAACGGTTTCTCTATCTTGTTTTTCCAAAAATTCTAGCTTTCACTTTTTCCATATCATTCTGGTTTTTAATCAAAACTCCAAGACCTTCTACTTTGTTTACTCTTGTCAAAGCTTCTGCTGCTTCAAATGATTTCAAATATTTTATCCAACTCAATAATTCACGAGTAGCAGGTGCTCGATCGAGGCCTAAACTTCGCATTTGATAAAACATGGAAATACATTTTTGTTCCAATGTTTCATTTAATCTTGGAAAATGTTTTTGCACAATTTCATGCATCGTTTCTGGAGTAGGAAAAGAAATATAATGATAGACACAACGACCTTTGAAGGCAGTTGGTAATTCTTGTTCTCGATTACTTGTGATGACAATGGCAGGCATATTTTCTTCACTCACTTCAATGACTTCACCACTTTCAGGCATCACAAATTTTCGATGACTTAAGGCATAAAGCAAATCATTGGGAAATTCTCGAGGTGCTTTGTCGATCTCATCAATTAATAAAACAGAATTAGGTGTTGAGAAAGCTTGTGCAGCTGGGCCTTTTAAAACATAGTCTTGTAAACTCTCCGTGTTTCGACCACCAGTTGATAATTTATTTTCTAAACCTTTTTCTTCTCTTTGAGCATTTAAAATTTCTACTTGAGAATCTCGCAAATATTTTACGTGATCAAATTTTGCGACGAATTGCTCCACATTACTTTTTGATCCAACTGGGTAAACAAATAACTCTGCTCCTAAATTTTCAGCAAATTGCAAAGGTAATTCTGTTTTCCCAGTTCCTGGCTCTCCTTCAATCAACAAAGGCATTCCAATCACTCTTGCCATGTGGAAGGCTTGTGCTAATTCTTTATCACATATATATTTATCGGACCCAGTCCACATTTTAGTAATCGCCATTTTCTATTTTTTTATAAAATAATTATTAAAATATTTGATTGACAAATTTATGAATTGCAAAATTCTTAGCAGTTAAACGAGTTTAACTTTTAAAAAGGTCATTTCCATATGGAATTTTCTCTTAAATAATATAAGGTTGAAATCTTTCGTTCATCCTCCTTTTAATATATTTGCAATATCTCATTAATTAAAAAATATAACTATACATGAAAACTAATATCAAATTCTTGATCGGGTTATTCATCCTGCTCTTGCCTATTCTCACATTTTCAAATTCCATTTCCAAAGAAGACCCTAAAATAAAAATCATTGAAATCAAAAAAGAACTTTCTTTTTATTTGAATAAAAAAGGAGAAGTCTATGCGGAGATGGAAATCTCTCAATTGGCAGAATCCACTTCCGCATTACCTGTTAAATTTAGACGATACGTTTACTTTGATAATAATACTCAAATCAAAAATATTAAAGGAAAAGCAGGTGGGAAAAAAAGTTATAAGGTCCAACCGATCATATCCGATCAAGAGTCAGATGGAATTTTCCATAGTGATTTAAAGTTGTGTTACTTCGATAAAACTTTAAATAGAAAAGGAGATCAAGTAGGATTTACTTATAAAAAGGTATTTACTGATATTAAATATTTGAATACTTTATATTTTAATGATGTCTATCCTGTTGAAAAAAGTTCTATCGTTGTCAATGTTCCCGAATGGCTTAATTTGGACTTGCGAGAAATAAATTTTAAAGAAGGAGTTCCCAAAAAACAAATGACTCCTGAAAAGAAAAAGAATGTTTTTAGTTTTAATATGACTAACCTAACTTCTCTTTCAGAATTTAAAAACACTCCAAGTCGAAGTAAGATTGATCCTCATATGATTCCAATTGTATCGAGCATAAAAGTGAAAGGAAATGAGATTTCCATGTTTAAAGATGTCAATGATTTATATGGATGGTATGCTCAATTAGTTGACAATATCGGAAATGATAATAATGGTCTTACAAGTTTGGTCGAAGAATTGACAGCAGGAAAAAATACTGACATTGAAAAAATAAAATCTATTTTTTACTGGGTACAAGATAATATAAGATACATCGCTTTTGAAAATGGGATCATGGGTTTTCAACCTGAAAATTGTCAAACTGTTCTGGGTAATAAATATGGAGATTGTAAAGGCATGGCAAACCTGACCAAGGAGATGTTGTTAATAGCTGGGTATGATGCTCGTTTAACTTGGCTAGGTACTAGGGATCTTCCATACACTTATGAGATTCCTTCTTTGGTGGTGGATAACCATATGATTTGTACCGTGATTGTTGATGGTGAAAAAATATTTTTAGACCCTACTGAAAAATATTCTGACCTCTATAATTATGCTTTAAGAATTCAAGGAAAAGAAGTTCTAATTGAAAATGGAAAGGAGTTTATCGTTGAAAAAATTCCAGAATTCCCCATGAATCACAGTCAAGAAATTATCAATATTAACTTGACATTGGAAGGTGATCAAATCAAAGGAAATGGGAACACTAAATTTACAGGAAACAAAAAATCAGAAATGTATTATTATTTGGCGAACACTCCATCTAATAAAAAAGAACTCTTCTTCCAAAATTATATCACTAACAAAGACAAAAATATTAAAATCGAAATTAAAGAAATTCCAACCAATGAAAGTCGAGAAAAGAATATCGAAATTGACTACTCTGTAGAACTTAATAATCGAATCATCGATCTAGGAAAGGAACTTTACATTGGTATAGAATTAGATTTTGCTTTTAATAATTATGACATAGAAGAAGATCGGACAAGAGCATTTGAGTTTTCAAGAAAAACAGCTATTGAAGGTGAAACAACTTTGGTACTGCCTGCTGGAATGTCAATAAAGTATCTCCCCTCTCCTGTCGAAATTGACAATAAAGATTATAAATTTCAATTGAAATATATTTCAAAGGAAGACCCTAAAAATCCAGGTTCTACTCAATTGCACTATTTAAAAAGTATTGAAATTAAAAATGAAATTTTGCTACCAGAACAATTTCAAGATTGGAATGAAGCTATTGCAAAGGTCAAAGAATTCTATGGTGATCAAATCATTTTACAAAAGAAATAAATACTGCGCTTTCGGTAGAAGACAAATTAAACAAAACCATCAATAAAAATTATAATATGAAAAATCTTTTTTTAATTTTTTCAATTGTCATTACATTTCCAATTTTCAGTTTTAGCCAAGATGATAATCCACTTGAATATTATAAATTAGTTTTAGGGGAAAGTGATAACGACTTCGAAGTCACAGAAGCTCCAGCTGAATGGAAAGATGAATCAGCCGTAATTCTTTGCCAAAAAACTTATATTTCTTTTTTGGGAAGCAAACGAAGAAAAGGTACTAAGACTAAAGGCATTACTCGAAAGAGAGTATTAATTCAAGACCAAACCGCCTTGGATGATTATTCAGAATATCATTACCAAAGTTCTGATGCAGTTGGACTTTTCATCATAAAACCCGATGGAAAAAAAGAGGAGATCGATATTTCAAAAGCAGTAAAAGTAGAAACGGATGTCCCACGATCTTATGCCTCAAGTTATCAATCTTCCGACTATTATAAAATCGCAATTCCTAATTTAGCGATTGGAGATATTCTTGATTATTTCAAAGTTTTTACGGAAGAATATACTTCTGACGTTAATATCATTGCACCTATCTCAAGTTACTATCCGATTAAATATCAAGAGTTGATATTTGATCTTGAGAAGCGGTGGAAATTTCGATATAATTCATTTAATGGCGCTCCAGATTTTATCCAAGACACGGAAGGTGGCGTAAACGCGAAAGGTAAAAAAAGTGCTGGAGTTTCTCGTTTTATAATCAAAGACGAAATGCGATCAACCTACAAGGATGTCATGTGGGATTATGAAAATCTCACAGAACCAATCATCAAAATCATGGCATCACCAATACCTAAAGGAGTAAAATTAGATAAGAACACCAAGAGAATTCAACAAGGAACAACTTTTGAAGATTTGTTCAAATCATTGACTGAATTAAAAAATATGCCGCCGATCGTTTCTTCTCGCGGATATACTTCAGGTGTTTATACTATGGGGAATTATATCAATGATTTAAAATTTAGTGGAGACTCTGATGAGGAAGTTGCTGCTAAAATTTATTATGCCCTCAGACTTGGTTTTATTCATCAAATGGCTAACTACTCTGTGACCCCAACAAGTACAAATAAAAGAGGAATTCAGGCGGCCGATAGTAAAAGATATAAAAAATTGTTGACACCAGAAGACTATTATAAAATGAGTGATAATTATTTTGCTTATTATTTTAACCAACAATTACAAGAAGAAAGAATTTCTTCAGAATTTGTTGTAGCAGTTCCAAGATTTTATGGTGACCTAGAAAGTGTCGTGCTCAATCAAGAAGTTGTCATTGGTATTTATATACCTACTACAAAAAAATATTATTGGCCATTTGATAATTATTTATCGGCAGGTGAAATGGATTCTCGACTTTTTAATACGACTGTATATCATGCACATAGATTATATGGATTTGAGCCAAGTAAGGAAACAACTCCGACCTCTAATTACCGAATTAATTCTTATATCAATAATATAGATTTAAAAATCAAAGACGATAATAATGATTTGGAATTTACGCATAAAGTACAATTTCGAGGTGCTTACAAACAACGATATTATGGCCTACTGCTTTATCAAGAAAAATATGTGGATGAAGATGATGAACGAATTGCTTTAGGAAAAATTAAGATCGCTCAGAAGAAAATTGATCAAAAAGTAAATAAGAGAAAAAAGAAAAAAAATAGAATTTCAGAGGAAGACATCGCTGAAATAAAATCAGAATTGTCCGAACAGAAAAAAGAAAATATCAAAGATTGGATTAAACAAGATTTCGATACAGAAGAAATTAAAGAGTTTAAAGTTATTTCAAATGGTCGATTTGGTGATGACCTAAAAGCGCAAATAAAATATGACGCTAAAGATTATATTAAAAAAGCAGGACCTAATTTAATTTTTGATATTGGAAAAATGATTGGTAGTCAGATTGAATTAGATGAGGATGATTTGAAAGATAGAACTAAAAATATTGAAATTAATTATGCTAAAACAATTAAAAATAATATTACTTTAGAATTGCCTGAAGGATACAAAGCGGAAGGGGTTGAAAATTTAAATATGAGTGTCGATAATGAGTTTGGTGCTTTTATTAGTGAGGCAAAAATGGAAGGAAATTTACTGAAAGTAAGCACTAAGAAAATTTATAAAAATCAAACAGTTCCCGCTAAAGAATGGTCAAAAATGATTGAGATGTTAGAGTTGGCTTTTAAATTTTCTCAACAAAAAATTATTTTAAAAAAATAAGAATTGAAAAACTTGGTCATGAAAAAAATATTAATACTCGTTTTATTCTTTTTCCCGGTGTTTCTTTTTTCACAAGACAATCCAAATTTAGTTCCTTTTAAAAAAGGAGATTTATGGGGATTTGCCGAAAAAGATGGGACACTCAAAATCAATCCTCAATATGATAAAGTTGATTTTTTTGGAAGAGGAAGAGCTAAGGTTTGGAAAAATAAGAATCAAGGTTTTATTAATCCTCAAGGTGAAAACTTGGTAGAATTAATTTATCAAAAAACTGATTTTCTTTATTTGGGAGATCAACTTTTCTCAGCAAAAAAAGGAAAAAAATGGGGAGTCGTTAATTCTAAGAAGAAAACTTTATTAAAATTTAAATTTGATAAAATTGAGTTCTTAGGTGTTCCTTTTCTTAGAGTGAAACAAAATGGATTATTTGGTGTGTATGAATTAGTGGATGGGAAATTCCGAAAATATGCATCGCCAAAATATTCGAAAATTGAAAAACATGATTATGCCGAGAAATATTTATTCAAAGGAGAAACCAAAAATGGGCAGATCGATTATATCGATAAAAATGGAAAAATAGTAAAAAGTATTTCATCGAAAAAAACTGCTGGACAAGAAAATAGTTCCACCGAAATGGAAGAAATGGAAATGGAAGTAGCTGAAGAATCAGCACCGCCACCAGATAACAGAAACAAATATCCCCAATTCCAACCATTCAAAAATAAAGGGAAAAGTGGAATGGTCATCCAAAGAAAGAGTAACAACCTAAATACTTATGGACAAATTCTCACCGACACTATTCTGGGAGATTTTCAAGAAATTATTACCAAACATAGTTTTAGTGATGCTTATGTCGTCAAGCAAAATGGAAAATGGGGAGCAATTAATTTGGCAGGTCAAATTTTAATTCCAAGTGAATATGATTCCATTGATGTCAAAACTATGAAATTTCAAGGACGTGGTGGGCAGACATTTATTGTACAAAAAGATGGAAAATGGGGAGTGATCGGGAATGCTAATAAATTTAGAAAAATAGGTGCTCCAAACGAGATTAGAATTCCATTTGAGTATGATGCTATTCGAAGAAATGTGAATCATACTTTTTATATAGTCGCTAAGAATGAAAAATATGGAGTTGTAAATCCTAAAAATTTCAAACTAATTGTAAAGCCTCTTTATCCTAAAATAAAAGACACTTTTAGAAGGATAAATGATTTTGCTATATTTTTTATCACATTGGAAAATGGTGATGAAGTTTATGTCGGAGAAAACGGAGTGGAGTTTTTTAGTAAATGACTTTGAAATAATGAAGTTGTTTAAAAATGTCTGCTGAAACCGAGCGGAAAGGCTTGTGGTTATTGGCGAAGCTCTTTTTGAGTTTCAACCCCTTTGGGTTGGGACGAAAAAAAGCTAAAGTCCAATAACCACAATGCTTTTTGCGTAGGTCAGCTAGACATTTT
>JBGCFD010000154.1:0-91087 GCA_045106765.1 Saprospiraceae bacterium
GGAACTGATTTAGATTTTGGAAAATACTTGCAAGCAGGCAAAATATATATTTCCCAAAATGATAATAATCTACGAGTATTAAGTGGCCAATATGAATCAGAAGAAATTGCTCAAAAGCGAGCAAATCAACTTAAGCGAATGGGTTTTGCAGATGCTTCTGTCAAAACAATGAATACGGTTGAGTTAATCAAATTAACTTCATTCGAAAGTGGTGGAGCAGTTGCTGACCCAATTGTAGAAGTGATCGAAACGTCAAAAGGCGGCGAACCAGAAGTGAAAAAAGAGACAAACAATCTTCCAGAATCCTACGATGTTTTATTTAAAAAATCAAAGAATACATCGAAAGGAGGAACATCTATTCCTACCGATATTCCAGATAGTTTTGAAGGAAAAGCAGAACGAATTAATGTTCCTACAAAAAAAGAAGCTAAAGTTGATTTGCCAAAAATCAGAGTGAAAGTAAAACGAACTTCTGCGATTGAATTGCAAAAAGTATTAAAAGCGCAAGGAGTTTATAATAGTGGTTTGGATGGATATTATGGAAAAGGAACGGCGAAAGGATATGCTGATATCAAAAAAGAAAATTATCAAATCCGAAAATATTTATTGCTTTCTGAGATGATGAATGAAGATGCGAGCAATAGTTTGAAGTCAAGTCGATTGCAGACAATTGTCAATAATTTGTTGAGTCAGCCAGCTGATGCAAATACATTGTTACAAGCAGAACGTTCGCCTTTGGCAAAAGTATACCGAGCCTATATTTTATTTCAAGATGGAGGAAATACAGCTGAAGTGAACCAATTGATGAATGCTGCGATCAAGCAATCTTTTAAAGGAAAGAAATTAAAAAATTCTCCACCATTTGATTATAATGCAACTTATGCTTATGATAATTTAGAGCAATTATTAAAGCATTTAAATTATATTCATTCGGCATCACAAGATGCGGAGGTTCCTTGTTGGGTTTTTTCTCAGCATCCTTTGGAAGCGGCGAATGCGTTTGCTTCAGGTGGTGAAAATTTACGCATGCAAAATTGTGGAGGAGATTTTATGAGTTGGGAAGAGACTAAATTGTTGAAGACTATTGCGTCGGATTTAGATCCTTCGATTGATTCAGATAAAGATAAATTAGCAGCTTATACGAGCAAGCGAGCAAAGCTTTTTATTGCACCACAAAAAATGACTTCGGGTGAAGCAACAGAGGTTTCGACTTGGCATAAAACACTTTGGACAGAGATGGAATCTTGGAGTGCCGCTGATCCGATTCATGAGCAAAGAGTGACTGCCTTGAAGGTTTCTTACTTTCAGTCGCAGGTTCGGATTGAGGATTATTTTATGAACAAAGGGTTTACTTACAAAGAGGCAAAACCATTGGCAATGTGTGTGTTACAGACGATTGTGGGGAAGCATTTTGTAAATTATATGAAAGGATAGAGTTCTAGTTTTAATAAAAAAGAGGTCTTGTAATTGTATTGTTACAAGACCTTTTTTAATTTTATAGTCATCTAGTCAGAGATATTTATTTTACTTCTTCATATACAACTCCGCATACCTCGCAATATATTTTCCTAAAATATCAAACTCCAAATTCACCACATCGCCAGGCTTTAAATTCCGAAAATTAGTATGCTCAAAAGTATATGGAATAATCGCAACTGAAAAAGTATCTTCCGTCGGATTCACCAAAGTTAAGCTTACACCATTTACACAAACAGAACCTTTATCCACTAAAAGGTGCGCATTTTTTTTGTCAAATCGAAAACTAAAATACCAACTACCTTCCGCTTCTTTTACTTCAATGCAAGTGGCCGTATCATCGACATGACCTTGCACGATATGTCCATCCAACCGACCATGTTGCACCATTGCTCTTTCAAGGTTGATAGCATCGCCTGTTTTGAATTTTCCCAAGTTAGACCTAACCATAGTTTCTTCGATAGCAGTCACTTTATATTGATCATTAGTTTGGTGAGTCACGGTTAGACAAACGCCATTGTGTGAAACACTTTGATCTATTTTTAATTCATGAGCAATAGGAGAGGAGAAGGTGAAATGAATATTGCTTCCTTCTGTTTCGATATTTTCTACTTTGCCTTCGGCTTCAATGATTCCTGTAAACATGGATTTTATTTTTTAGAGGACAGATGACAGACTGACGATGATTTAATAATTTCTCTTTTGAAAAAAAAAATAATAGTTTGAAATTTGTATCGTAGTTTAAAACACCACAATTACAAATTAGTTTTTTGCAAAAATAAAAAAAAGGAGTAATGATTTTTACAAATCATCACTCCTCTTTTTGAATTCACTTTGGGAGAAAAATTAACCATTCATCATCATCTCAGTAGTTCGATAAATCCATTTAAAATCTCAGGACTTTCAGTCACTCCCGAAACTCGGTTTTCAAAAACTCGACAGGTGTAATAATAAACTCCTTGAGCGACATCTTTTCCATTTAGGTTTTTTCCATCCCATCCTAAATCAGGATCCGTAGAAGTATAAACTAATTGTCCCCAAATATTAAATACATTAAATTCTACTCGCTCTACAAATCGATATGGGTAAGGAATAAATAATTCATTCGAACCATCTCCATTTGGTGTAAATGCATTAGGTAAAATATAAATCGGACAATTGTCAACACAAACAATATTGCTAAATGCACTTTCATTTTCGAAAGTATCAATAGCTGTGACTGCATAACAACCTGCAATTCCAAATTCAGAATTATGAGTCAAAGTTGTATCTGCTGAATCATCACTTGTGTAAATCAATTGGAAATTACCCATATCAGTTGGTGGTGCATAATAGACATTATAATAAACCACATCATCAGTCTCTTCGCAAAGGTTCATCGGATTTATCCAAGTTAAATCATTTACAAATTCTTCTCCACCGATTATATCTCCTGCATTTTCACAGCCATTAGTAATCGTCAAGGAAGGTGGACAAGGTGGAATAGTATCTAAAGGAATACCACATTCTCTTTGGGAATCATTAATAAGGATGGGTAAAATTCCTTCAATATTATAAGAACCAAACCCTCGGACATAATAGCAATATTCAACCCCATTGACTAATCCTTCATTGTCAATATATTCTTCCGTATTCGAAACTCCAATAGAATCATATTGAGAAATAGGCTCTGTATTGTTACCTCGATAGATAGTATAGGAATAATTATCCCACGGAACATCCAAGTCCCAGGTTAAAATATTAGTTTCATCAGTAGACCCAATATTCAAGAAAGTGGAAGAAGCATCATTTGTAAAGCCAAGAGATATATTTCCTTCTACAAAGAAGTCAATGCGATAAGAGTATGCGTTGTTTTCAGTATCTAAACCAGTATCCACATAATTAGTATCTACTGCCTCATAAAAATTAGCAACAGACGGAGTGGTATGAACTAAAGTAAATCCAGTATTGGTAATTCCTTCTGCTCGCCAAACTTCATATCTGTAGGGGCCTTCATTTTGTAAAGTATCCAAATCTTCTGGATTAGGAGTAGACCATTGGACAAAAATTTCTCCATTGGAAGGATCAGTAATCTCTACATCGACATTAGTAATCAGCGGAATATCTCTACTCAATTGAACGCAGATTTCTTCAGAAGCTAAACTTTCTACAAAGTTGAAATTAAATCCACCTGCAGAGGTTTGAGCAAAATCACCAACAATTCGATAACAATAATTTCGTCCTCGTTCTACATCAAAATCTGTAAAAACATATCGACCGCCATCCATATCAAATAATTTATTAGCAATTCGAGTATATCCTTTTCCATCTAAACCTGGATCACAAGTATCAGGAGGAAAGGAATTACTTCCTAGTCTTCGCCATACAGAAAATCCCTTAAAATATTCATCTTCCACTACTTCGCAGTCGTAAGGTTTTTCCCAACTTAAATTTATTTGTTCATCAATGGGTACTGCTTGAAGGTCTTCAGGTGGAGGACCCACTACTTTTATTCGAACCGTTTTAAGAGTTGACAAACCTGCGGAATCTGAACCAAGAAAATAATTATCTGTTGCTTTAAAAATGACGGAATAAAATTGATCAGAAATATGCTCACAGGTTGTTTGCCAAGTAAAATTTTTAACTACTGGAGGATCTTCAAATATATTGTTAGTAGGTGAAAATTGTGCAGGACTAGGACTAATTACTAATGGACCACCCAAGGCAGTTAATCTAACTTTTTGTCCAGGATTAGGATCCGTAGCAATTACTTCAAAATCGATCAACGTTCCTGCAACTACACAAAGCTCCTCTATCGTTTCAATCACAGGAGGTTCGTTATCGCATTCCAAAACAGTTATTTGCATATCTCGAATCATAGTATCTAACGAGACCCCATTTCTCCATTCAATGATATAAATAGCGACATTATATTCACCAGGTTGCAGAGGAGCAATCCATAATAAATCACCCGTAACTGAATTGATTGACAGAATATTATCCGGATCGTTGATTGAAGGAATTTGGTCAGGATATTTATAATTAGGCACTACCGTCCCAACAGATTGTAATGGCACCGTCAATTCATAAGAAAGACTATCTCCATCTTGGTCATAGGCATTTGGATTATGAATAAATGGTTGACCAACACATGCGATATCAATAGGAGGTTGATATAGAATAGGTGAATTGTTAAACCCATTAAATTGTGGATTAAAAATGGTTATCGTCGTTTCTAAATGAAAAGGAACATTATCTGAACTTGGAGGATTGACATTTAAGATGCCACCGTTTCGATTCGGGTCAGTCATACTGATCACATAATGTCCAGTCGCAGGAAAAGTATGAGAAGTGGTGTATAGATTTTTTTTAATGTCATTTCCTAAAAGTTGCCCACTTCCATTACTCCTTTGCACCCATTCACACACTAGAACATCATTGTTTTCATAACCCCAACAGATTTCTAAACTATCTCGATCAGCAGGAATACTACTCGCTTTTGTATAAGTGGTAATCGTAGCTGTTACCGAAAGAAAGTTAGAAGTATCCGTCACATAGGTAATTTCACCTGCCCGATTATGAGTAGCTTGTACCGAACCTGCGGAAAGAATAGCTAGAAAAAGAATGGAAAAACGTAAAAGCTTTGTCATATCAAAGTGAGATTTTATTCAATTTAGGAAGTTTTCATCTATTCAAGGAAAATTTATATGTCAATTTAGGGTCATTTAAAAGAGTAGTAAGAAAATAACGAAAATTTGTAATCAATATTCTATGTAATAATACGCTTGAGAGAGTAATATGTTTTGGAAAAATAATAATGGAATTCAATAGTATGGACGTTTTTTTATTGAACAATGGTTGCAAAAATGGATTAAATTTTATTTTTCAAAAAAAGTAAATTGATTATTCAATGGTAACTGCTGACTCCTAGGAGATGGCGAAAAATCTCTGAATTCAAGTTCTATCAACTTTTTCTTTTCATTAGTAGAAAAAGAAAGGGCAAATGATAAAAAATTGTACTTTTGCGATTCAAAAAAATTCACTAGTGGCAGATTAACCACTAACCTAAACAAAATATGAATATAGAAATATTAACTTATGTTGGTCTTTTTATTGCAAGCCTTGCTGTCTTATTGAAAGCATCAGATTGGTTTATTGATTCAGCGGAAGAGATAGGTTTGTCATTTGGTATTTCTCCATATATTATAGGTGTGACAATTATTGCTTTTGGTACTTCATTGCCAGAGTTAGCCACATCGGTGGCAAGTGTTTTTGCAGACGAATCAGAAATTGTCATGGCAAACGTCGTTGGTTCTAATATTACGAACATCGCTTTGGTTATTGGTCTTGTAGCTATTTATGTAAAAGAAATAAAACTTGAAACTGATATTTGGAAAATAGATATGCCTTTCCTTTATTTTACAGCTTTCTTTCTTTGGTTCATTGTGAGAGATCAAAACGTATCTTATTTTGAAGGAGGATTACTTCTATTAGCACTTATTGTGTTTTTAGTTTTTTCGTTGAAATCAGATAACGATGAGGAAAAAGAAAAGCATCCAAAAGCATCCATAAAAAGTTATCTTTTAATGATTGTTGGAGCTACCCTAGTTTGGTTAGGTGCAACCTATACTGTTGTTGCAATTCAAGAATTATCGAATATTGCAGGAATCGGTTCAGGAGTAATTGCATTATCAGCAGTAGCATTGGGAACTTCCTTGCCAGAAGTAATTGTAAGTTTAAATGCAGCAAAGAAGGGAAAAACTGGAATTGCAATTGGAAATGTTTTAGGTTCTAATATTTTTAATACACTTGCTGTAATTGGTATTCCAGCATTTATTGGAGACTTAGTAATCAAACCTGAAATTTTATCATTTAGTTTACCATTGATGTTAGTGATGACTGTTCTTTTTGGAGTGATGTGTTTTTCTCGAACCATCTCTCGTTGGGAAGGATTTATCTTGGTCATATTTTATCTATACTTTCTAGTAGAATTGTTTACCGTTCCTATTCCTTAGGCTTGAGTTTTAAATATTGTTGATAATTCAATTTTTTAGGTATTCATTTTGTTATACTAAGAAAGTAACTAAGTCTATTTTTATTTCTCGTAAATATATTGTTACATTATTAATTTTTTTGAAAAAAGGGATATGTTACTTTTTTGACTTTTTATTGTCAAAATGATTGGAATTTAATATTAATTTTCTCACTTTAGAGGTATCCCAATATCTTCAAATGAAAACAGAGAGGAAACATTTTTTTTAAACGCAAAAATTCATTTATTATGTTAATTCTGTACATTGCAACAGGCGCGTTTATCATGGGAGGAGCACTAATTACTTTCTCCAACTTGCTTTCGCAAAGAAGCAGAAAATGGTAAAACGATTCAGTCTAAAGTTTTCAATACAGATTATTTTCCCCCAACATTTCATATTATATCACACACAACACTAGCTTTTTAAAAGGAGCTACCTTACAATCAATTAGATTTTGCGCCATTATTTTTAACTTTATTGTTTATACGTTACCTGTATAACTTTCTCTACATTTCTTATTTGTTAAATAGGATCAATTATAAACGGAGTAGTTTATAGTTATGTAATTTATTTCTCTGCTAGAGTGAATGAAGCAGATAAGCATTTTGAAAAACTGAAAAAGCGAAATCTTAATTTTTCAAATATAATTTCTTAATTCGAACCATTGGCCCAGGACACATTGCTCGATGACAATTCATGCAGCTTTCTACTAAGCCTTGGAATAGAATTGCTGTGTCCTCCTCCGAACTAACTTTTAATTGTTCCAACATATTTAGGTAGGCATCTGCGTACAGTTTATATTTTTTACTCGCAGCTTTTTCAGGTTCTGTTGCTTGAGCGGTATGTATTTTCTCAAACTTAGTGAGCACTTCAAGTTTATCTCCTTTTTCAATCTGCTCTTTCATTCGCATTCCGTCGTCAAACATTTCTCTCATTAGTAAGGCTAATTCACTATCACCATTTGGATTGGGTTGGATTGGGGGAAGACCTGATTTAGATGAGTCAATATTAGAACAGGTCAAAGCAAATAGAATAATGAATAAGGTGAAAAATGTGAAATATATCTTCATTATGAGGTAATCAAGGTGGTTTAGTAAAAAAGAAAAATTATTGACGTAAAGATAATCAAGCTTATTTTTTTCAAATAAAAAAACATAATTATTTCTTGCATTTAATCGATGATAATAATCAATGTTCTTTTATTCCCACTTAGTAGTTTACACTTTAGATTTTTTATCAAATTAGAAAATGAAAATAGTACACTCAATTTCAGCGCTAATTATTACCTTAAAGGTTTTAAGTAGTCGGATATAAGTAATCGTGTATTTTTGATAATCTATTTTTAAAACCAACATAACTATATGTCAAGCAAAAAAGCAAAAGAGTATTGGAGTAAGAACCTCCGCTATCTTGCCATTCTTCTTTCCATCTGGTTTGTAGTTTCCTATGTCTGTGGGATACTTTTAGTTGACCAATTAAATACCATTCGCCTTGGAGGATTCAAATTAGGATTCTGGTTTGCCCAGCAAGGTTCTATTTATGTATTCGTTGTTTTGATTTTTGTTTATGTTAATTGGATGAATAAACTTGACAAGGAATATGGCTTTGATGAGGAGTAAGATTAACTCCAATTTTTAAACAAAACGAAAGAAAGAAATGAGTGTTCAAACATGGACTTGGATTTTAGTAGGAATTACTTTTTCTCTATATTTTGGAATTGCAATTTGGGCAAGAGCAGGCTCAACTAAAGAATTTTATATAGCTGGTGGAGGAGTGTCTCCACTTGCCAACGGAATGGCAACTGCTGCCGATTGGATGAGTGCCGCTTCTTTTATTTCAATGGCAGGAATTATTTCTTTTAGTGGATATGACGGATCTGTATACTTGATGGGATGGACGGGAGGTTATGTTTTGCTGGCTTTGTTGCTAGCGCCATATCTGAGAAAATTTGGAAAATTTACGGTTCCAGATTTTATTGGAGATCGATATTATTCTAATTCTGCACGTACGGTTGCCGTTTTTTGTGCATTGATCGTTTCCTTTACTTATGTTGCAGGACAAATGCGAGGAGTTGGAATTGTATTTTCCCAATTTCTTCAAGTGCAAATTCATTGGGGAGTAATTATTGGAATGTGTGTCGTACTGTTTTTTGCGTTTTTAGGAGGAATGAAAGGAATAACCTACACGCAAGTGGCTCAATATTGTGTTTTAATTTTTGCCTTTATGGTTCCTGCGATTTTTATTTCCATAAAAATGACAGGCAATCCTGTTCCTCAGATAGGAATGGGAGGTACTTTAGAAAATGGAAATTATCTACTCGATACCTTGGATGAGTTGCACACCAAACTTGGTTTTAGCGAATATACAAGTGGTTCAAAAAGCAAATGGGATGTCTTTGCTATCACTTGCGCATTGATGGTCGGAACGGCAGGATTGCCTCACGTAATCGTTCGATTCTTCACCGTAGCCAAAGTAAGAGATGCTAGGAAGTCGGCAGGTTTAGCTTTATTATTCATTGCTATTCTTTATACAACGGCACCAGCCATAGCAGTTTTTTCCAGAACAAATTTAATTGAGACTGTTAGCGAAAAACCCTATTCAGAAATTCCAGAATGGTTTACTAATTGGGAAAATACAGGACTCATCGCATGGACAGATAAAAATAATGATGGAAAAATTCAGTACATCGCAGGAAGTGCTTTGGATGGAAAAAAACCAATTTTTACAAATGATAGAGGTTCACATGGTCAACGAATGATTGAAAATGCAAGCATGAAAACAGCCAACGAACTTTACGTTGATCGAGATATCATGGTATTGGCAAATCCTGAAATTGCAAACCTTCCAAGTTGGATTATCGCATTGGTCGCAGCAGGAGGATTGGCTGCCGCTTTATCAACAGCAGCAGGATTGCTACTAGTAATTTCTACGTCTGTTTCTAGAGACTTAGTGAAAATGCAATTGCGTCCAAATATCTCTGAAAAATCAGAATTACGAGTAGCTCGAGGAAGTATTGTAGTAGCAGTTGTCATTGCTGGAATCTTTGGAATATATCCACCTGGATTTGTCGCCGCCGTCGTCGCGCTAGCATTTGGACTAGCCGCCGCCTCATTTTTTCCTGCGATTATTTTAGGGATATTTGATAAGCGGATGAATCGAGAAGGTGCTATTGCAGGGATGGTAGTTGGAATCACATTGATGTTGTTTTATATGATTCGTTATAAAACTGGATTGATCGGAGTAATGGATCCACGACCATCAAGTGAGTGGTGGTTTGGTACTTCACCAGAAGGATTTGGAACAATTGCAATGATGGTGAATTTTGTGGTTTCGCTAGTGGTTTCTAGGATGACACCAGCACCTCCGCAAGAGGTTCAAGATATTGTAGAAAATATTAGAATTCCAAGTGGCGCAGGTGAGGCTATTGACCATTAAATTTATTTATTGGATAATTCTAGTTTCAGTTTCTTGAATCTATAATGTTATTTCAAAGCAAGATAATTAGGAGAAAAGTATCTCAACTTTTTAAATATTTAAAAGTTGAGATTTTTTTTTGCAAAAATTAAAATGTTGAATTTCATTTCATTATTATTGTTAGTTCATTTTTAAATAGAGGGAAAAGAAATTTCCTTTCTATTTTTTTTAACTAAAAAATCAATAGATAAGATGACTCATCAAATCAAGACATTTAAAGAATATCAAAAAACTTATACTGAAAGTGTAAAAAGTCCTGAAACATTTTGGGCAAAACAAGCCAAGACTTTTACTTGGATGAAGCCTTGGAAAAAAGTGTTAGAATCTGACTTTAAAACACCTGATGTAAAATGGTTTATTGATGGTAAAATGAATATTACCGTAAATTGCCTTGATCGACATTTGGAAAAAAGAGGAGATGAAACTGCACTTATTTGGGAGCCCAATGATCCTAGTCAACCTTTCAAAACTTATACCTATCGAGAATTATATACAGAAGTTTGCCGCTGCGCAAATATGCTGAAAGCCAATGGAATTAAAAAAGGAGATCGAGTTTGCTTTTATATGCCGATGGTTGCAGAGTTGACGATTGCAGTTTTGGCTTGTGCAAGAATTGGAGCAATTCACTCAGTCGTCTTCGCAGGTTTTTCAGCGAATGCTTTAGCAGATCGGATTAAAGATTCGTCTTGCAAAATGGTCATCTGTTCTGACTATAATAATCGAGGAACTAAAAATATCCCTGTAAAACAAGTAGTCGATGATGCTTTGAAAATGGGATGTAAAAGTATAGAAACCGTTATCGTTCATCAGAATACTGGTGGCAAAACTAAAATGAAAAAAGGACGTGATAAATGGTGGCACGAAGCAATTGCAGGCAAGCGAAAAACTTGCAAGCCTGCTGAAATGGATTCGGAAGATGTATTATTTATTTTATACACTTCAGGTTCGACAGGTAAGCCAAAAGGTGTTGTGCATACTTGCGGTGGTTATATGGTTTACACTTCTTTTTCATTCCGAAATGTTTTCCAATATCAAACAGGAGATGTGTATTGGTGTACGGCAGATATTGGTTGGATAACTGGCCATTCCTATATTATTTATGGCCCACTTTTGTCGGGAGCGACGACGATGATGTTTGAAGGAGTTCCAACTTTTCCAGACGCAGGACGGTTTTGGCACATTTGTGAAAAACATAAAGTCAATCAATTTTATACCGCACCAACTGCGATTCGAGCATTGATGGCAAAGGGCGATCATTGGCCAAGTCATTATGACTTGAGTTCACTAAAAGTGCTCGGAACTGTTGGTGAACCAATCAATGAGGAAGCATGGAATTGGTACAAAAAAGAAATTGGAAAAAATGAGTTACCTATCGTCGATACTTGGTGGCAAACTGAAACGGGAGGAATTATGATTTCTGGCTTGGGTGGTATTTCCCCTCAAAAACCAACTTACGCAGGTTATCCTTTACCCGGTATCCAAATGTGTTTGATGACTGCTGAAGGAAAAGAAATAAAAGGCAATGGAAAAGAAGGATTGCTTTGTGTCAAATATCCTTGGCCATCGATGATTCGAACGACATATGGAGATCATGAACGATGTCGTCAAGTTTATTTTTCTGCTTTTGAAAATATGTATTTCACAGGCGACGGTGCACGTCGAGACAAAAAAGGAATGTACCGAATCATCGGACGTGTAGATGATGTTATAAATGTATCTGGTCATCGAATGGGAACAGCTGAGGTGGAGAATGCGATCAATGAACATGAAAATGTCATTGAGTCTGCCGTAGTCGGTTATCCACATGATATCAAAGGACAAGGAATTTATGCTTATGTGATTGTCAATGGAGCGGTGAAAAATGAGGATGCTTTTAGAAAAGAAGTACTCAAAGTAGTGACTAAAGAAATTGGCCCAATTGCAAAACCTGATAAAATTCAAATTGTATCAGGTTTGCCAAAGACTCGCTCTGGAAAAATTATGAGAAGAATCTTGAGAAAAATTGCTTCGGGTGACACGAAGAATTTAGGAGATGTAAGTACATTGTTAAATCCTGATGTGGTGAAGGAAGTGATGAAAGGATCATTGGTTAAAAAATAGGAAAAATGAATTATTCCAATTTGTATAAAACCAGTCTCCGAGATTCTGAAACATTTTGGAAACAACAAGCCGAAAATATTGAGTGGTTTAATTTTCCAAAAATTATTTTGTCTTATGACGAAGATGGTTTACCTCGATGGTATAAAGATGGAAAATTAAACACCTCTTATTTGGCTTTGGATTACCATATTGAGCAGGGGAGAGGAGAGCAAGTAGCACTTATTTATGACTCACCAGTTACAAATACTAAACAACAATATACTTACCGAGAACTTTTAGATAAAGTAGCGACCTTCGCTGGCGTGCTAAAAAAACTCGGTGTTGAAAAAGGAGATCGAGTAATTATTTATATGCCGATGATTCCTGAAACGGTAATTGGAATGTTAGCTTGCGCAAGATTAGGTGCAGTTCATTCAGTTGTTTTTGGAGGATTCGCAGCGCACGAATTAGCGATAAGAATTGATGATGCACAACCTAAAGTTTTGCTGACAGCATCTTGTGGAATAGAAATTAATAAGGTGATTCCTTACTTGCCAATCATCAACGAGGCTATCGAAGAAGCTAATCATCAAGTAAATGCTTGCGTTGTTTTTCAAAGAGAAATTTTTCAGGCAGAATTAAAAAAAGGTCGAGACTATGATTGGAAAACCCTTGCTAGTCAAGCATCCCAACATATTTACGTAAAAGTGAATGCGACCGACCCACTTTATATTTTATATACTTCAGGAACGACAGGACAACCCAAAGGGATCGTCAGAGATAATGGTGGACATGCAGTGGCAATGAAAAATACAATGTCTTGGGTGTACGGAACTCAACCTGGAGATGTGTATTGGGCAGCTTCGGATGTAGGTTGGGTGGTTGGACATTCGTACATCGTTTACGCGCCACTCATTCATGGGTGTACGACTATTTTGTTTGAAGGCAAACCAATCAAGACACCTGATGCGGGAACATTTTGGAGAGTCATTGATGAGTATAAAGTGAAAGTTTTATTTACCGCTCCAACAGTATTTCGAGCGATAAAAAAAGAAGACTCGAATGGTTTGCTTCATCAAAAGTATGATACCTCTAGTTTGAAATATCTTTTTTTGGCGGGAGAACGAACTGACGAAGCAACTTACAATTGGCTAACAAAAATTTTACAAGTTCCAGTAATTGATCATTGGTGGCAAACAGAATCAGGTTCGCCAATGTTAGCAAATTTAGCAGGGATAGATTTAAAAAAAATAAAACCAGGATCAGTTTCACAATCTGCTTTTGGTTTTGATATTCAAATTTTGGATACTGATGGAAATCCTTTACCACCAAATAGGGAAGGAGCAGTTGCCATAAAATTACCATTACCTCCCGGTTGCCTTCCCAATTTATGGAATGATACCAAACGATTTAAACAATCTTATTTGTCTCAATTTGAAGGATATTATTTTTCAGGCGACGGAGGTTATGTAGATAAAGAGGGCTATTTTTTTATCACAGGAAGAATTGATGATATTATAAATGTGGCAGGTCATCGGCTTTCGACTGCAGAGATGGAAGAAGTCTTAGCTTCACATGCAGCAGTTGCAGAATGTGTAGTGGTTGGAATTGCGGATGAATTAAAAGGACAAATTCCAGTTGGGTTTTTGGTTTTAAAATCAGGAGTAGAAATACAAGAAGGTGATTTGGAAAAAGAACTCATTCAAATGGTGAGAAAAAAAATAGGACCAGTTGCTTCGTTTAAAAGAGCGGTGGTTGCGATTCGTTTACCGAAAACTCGCTCAGGAAAAATCCTACGAAAAATCATGCGACACTTGGCAGATGGGAAACCTTTTAACCCTCCATCAACAATTGAAGATATGAGCGTACTGGATGAAATAAAAGATTTATTGAAATCAAAAAAAGTAGGTATAAAATATCTAGATAATTTATAAAAAATAATTTTAAAATGGATTGGATTACAAACCCAGATATTTGGATTTCTTTTTTGACGCTTTGTGCTTTGGAGATAGTTTTAGGTATTGATAATTTAATTTTTATCTCTATTCTTTCTAACAAATTGCCGAAAGAACAACAGGGCAAAGCTCGACGGATAGGATTAGGTTTAGCATTGATTATGAGGGTAGGATTACTTTTTTCTATTTCTTGGATTATGAGTTTGACTAATGATTTATTTATCGTGATGGGACAAGGTGTTTCAGGGAGAGATATTATTTTGATTATGGGAGGATTGTTTTTGATCTATAAAAGTGTCAATGAGATTCATGAAAAATTTGAAGATGCTCAAACTGAGGAAAAACTTGATATAGCCGTTTCAGGGTTTAGAGAGGTAGTCATTCAGATTGTTTTGATGGATATTATTTTCTCTTTTGATTCGGTTATTACTGCCGTAGGAATGACTGATAATATCGGAGTGATGATCGCAGCTGTGATTGTTTCGATGATAATTATGATGTTGTCAGCCGACTCGATTGGAGATTTTGTTGGGCGTCATCCTGCAATCAAAGTTTTAGCTTTAGCATTTTTAATCATGATTGGAATTGCCTTGATAGCTGATGGTTTAGATTTTCATATTCCAAAAGGATATATTTATTTCTCCATGGCATTTGCCTTGATGGTGGAGGGAATAAATATCATGACAGGGGCTCGAAAAAAATCAACAGAAGTTTAAATACTCTATAATAAAAGTATTTACTCCAAAAAAAATGGCTTAACACTTTTTTTTGTAAAAAGTGCTAAGCCATTTTTTATAGATCCAGTCACTAGAGTTACTTTCTCTTCGTGCTTTGAGCAATAGTAGATTTTCCTTTTTTACCGTGGTTAGCCAGAACTACAAATCATTGACTTTCAGGTAGTTAATTTTTTAAACATACTCTAAGATTTAATAGATTGAAAAATAAAAATGTTTATTAACCTTTGCGAGCGGAGTAAAGACTAAAGACTAATTTTTGGTCACGTCTTTTTATTACCTTTTTTATTTTACCATCCCAATAAATATCCAAAAATTAAGGGCGCAACAATCGTTGCATCTGATTCAATTACAAAAGTTGGTGTATCTACATCTATCTTTTCCCAAGTGATTTTTTCATTAGGAACAGCACCTGAGTAGGAACCATAACTGGTCGTCGAATCTGAAATTTGACAGAAGTAAGACCAAAATGGAGTATCCTCTAATTCCATATCTTGCCGTAACATCGGTACAACACAGATTGGAAAATCACCTGCGATTCCTCCTCCAATTTGGAAAAAACCTACTCCTTTGTCTTTTGCATTTTCTTGATACCATTCAGCTAAAAACATCATATACTCAATGCCAGATTTGACGGTGGAAGGTTTATATTTTTTCATCATGCAATGCGCCGCAAACATGTTTCCAGTTGTAGAGTCTTCCCAGCCAGGAACAATAATCGGAATATTTTTTTCGCAAGCTGCCACCATCCAAGAATCTTTTGGATTGATTTGTATGTATTCATCGAGCGAACCACTACGAATAATTTGATATAAATATTCATGTGGAAAATATCGTTTGCGTTCCTTTTTTGCTTTTGACCAAACATCGAGTAACTGATTTTCGATACGACGCATAGCTTCCATTTCAGGAATACAAGTATCGGTTACTCGATTATAATGTTGATCTAACAATGCTTTTTCATCTGCCGGATTGAGGTCTCGATAATTTGGAATTCGTTTATAATGTTTATGCGCAACGAGATTAAAAATATCTTCTTCCAAGTTGGCACCGGTGCAAGTAATGATGTGTACTTTGTCTTTTCTAATCATCTCTGCAAGTGAAATTCCTAACTCGGCAGTACTCATTGCACCTGCCATAGTGATCATCATTTTATGGTCATTTTTGAGTTGATCATCGTAGGCTTTGGCAGCATCTACGAGACTTGCAGCATTGAAATGCCGATAGTGTTTTTTTAGAAAAGAAGTAATTGGTTTTTTCATTATTTTAATTTTTTTTGAAAAAATCAGGGATCATTAATTTATAAATTTTAATCCTGACTCGAGCAAAATTTATAACTCAACATTTTATAATATAATTTTGCGGCTAAAAAATCAGGCGCTTTATTTTTTGGATTTGGAGCCAATTCGACTATGTCAAAACCGACTACATTCTTTTCTTGAAAAACTTGTTTCAAAAAATTAATCATTGGATACCAAGTCATTCCACCAGGTTCAGGTGTTCCTGTAGAAGGCATAATACTAGGATCAAAAACATCTAAGTCTAAAGTGATGTAGACGTTTTCCGTCATTTGACTCACGGCTTTTTCCATCCAATTTTTCTTACCATGAATGCTTTCAGCAAAGTAGCATTTTTCTTTATTCCAATATTGTTTCTCTGATTTATCCATGCTACGAATACCTACTTGAATCAAGTTTGTATTTTGCGAAGCGTCAAAAAGGGCACAAGCATGATTATAAGGTGAGCCATTATATTCAGATCGCAGATCGGTATGTGCATCTAGTTGAAGCACCGTTAGATTTTCGAAATATTCGTAGTAAGCTTTGATGAGTCCGATGCTAATGGAATGTTCTCCACCAAAAAAAGTATTGAATTTTCTTTTTTGTAACAATGCTTTTGCATGATTATAAGTTGCTTCGGACATTGCTTCAGGACTGCTTTTTTCTAAAACTGGATTTTCTATAACAATACCTTTACGGAAGACTTCACTTTCCGTTTCAATATCATAGATTTCCATGTTTTCAGCTGCTTCAAGGAAAGCATCGAATCCTTTGTCAGCACCTTTTCCCCAAGTGCTTGTTCCATCGTAAGGAATAGAAGTAAGAGTGATTTTTGCTGTTTCTGGTTTGGCGTATTCTTCTGGAATTCCTGCGAATGTTTTATTGTTGTTCACGATTTAATTTTTTTCAACTAAAATTAATACCCTAAAATTCTTAGCATCTCTTCAGACTTTTGCTCTTCTCGATAAACTTGTGAAACGAAATTCCCCGTCTCATCTCGATCAATTACAATTAACTTAGGCGTAGGAATTAAACAATGTTTGATGCCTCCATAACCGCTGATCGCATCTTGATAAGCACCTGTATGAAAGAAGCCTACGTATAAAGGTTCTTGATCATTATTCTCATATTTTGGCAAATGAATCTGTTGATTCAAATCATCAGAATTATAATAATCCGAATGATCGCAACTGATTCCACCGAGGTTGACCCGTTGATATTCTTTGTTCCATTTATTGACGGGAAGTAAAATAAATTTTTCTAAAATACTTCTAGCATCAGGAATGGTGTTCAGTAAACTATTATTAATTATGTACCAATGTTCTGCATCATTTTGTTTTTTATGTTCAAGCACTTCAAAGATAACCGCACCACTTTCACCTACTGTATATTTTCCAAATTCAGTAAAAATATCAGGTTCTTGAATTCCTTCGCTTTCGCAAGTCTCTTTGATGTTTTTGATTATCTCGTTGACAATATATTTATAGTCATAATCAAATCCTAAAGTGTTTTTTATGGGAAAACCACCGCCCAAATTTAAGGCGTGTAATTCAGGACAACGTTTTTTCAATTCGACAAACATTTTTAGAGCTTTCTGAAATTCGCCCCAATAGTAGAAATTATCTTTGATACCTGAATCCACAAAAAAGTGCAACATCTTGAGTTCAAGGTTTTTACTTTTTGTAATGTTTTTTGTATAAAAATCTAAAATTTCTGATGGTTGAATTCCTAGTCGAGAAGTGTAATAATCAGACTTCGGTTGTAAATCTGTTGCCATTCTGATTCCTATTTTTAATTTGACATTCAAGTCTGCGAAGCGATTTAATTCTTGCATGCTATCCAAAATAGTTATACTGTTTTTAAATCCTAACTCATTGATTTTTAGTATTTTGCGAACATAGTCTTCCGTTTTGTAACCATTGTGAACCAAAACGATGGAAGTATTAATTTCACCTTTTTTATATAGTTTTAAAATTAAATCAATATCAAAACCAGAAGATGTTTCAAGGTGAACATCATGCTTTATTACTTCAGAAATAATATGTTGAAAATGACAACATTTGGTACAATAACAATAGTAATAATTGCCTTTGTAGTTATTAGAATTCATTGCATTATTAAAAAGATTTTTGGCCTTTTTGACTTGATCTCCAATTTTGGGTAAGTAAGAAAGTTTGAATGGAGTTCCATATTCTTCAATCAAATGTTGTAACGAAATCCCATGAAAATATAGAGAGTCATCTTTGATTTCAAAACCTTTTTGTGGAAAATGGTAGGTCTGATTAATCAAGTTAAAATAGGTATTATTCATATTTTGAAATATATACTTTGTTGTTGATTTGAAAATTATGCAAATGCGGAATGAAATCTAAATTTTTGAAATCCCCCAAAAAGTAAAACCAGGATGGGAAATTAATAAAAATAGTTACAAATTATTTTTATTAATTTCCAACTAACTACTCTCAATTATTAAAAATAGAATCGTTTTAATACTCTTGAACTTCCTTTTATCCTACCGAATTTATTCTTAAAAAAATACTATAGAAAAGAGTGATCAAAAATTATTTTTAGCCTTCTTCTCGAATTCAATTGGAAAAAGTGCAAATCCAATTAATCAAATTGGTGGACGAATTTTGCATTTAGATAGTTTGCTTTATTTTATATTATTTTTTTAAACATCATTTTTTCCAAATATTATTTATATTATTATTTTTGCGTGATAAAATACGGAGGTAATAATTTTTGCTATTTTTCTAAATAAAATTTTGACAAAAAATAATAATGGAACTACCATTTTCTTCTGAAAGAAGATTGTCAAAGATAAATGAACAAGTGGCTGAATTAATGAAAAACCTGCGAAATTAATTGCTTCAGAAATGAGGAATATTATTAAAAATGTTCATTTTTTTTTGTGAAAAATAGATTTATTCTCAATCTGAATTATTGAAATGAGATTTGGTAGAGAAAATAAGGTGGAATCAAATTGGGATAAAAAATCATATGATAATGCCTCTAGAGGGATTTTTTTGTAAGTAAGATATTAGAGAGATTAAATTCCCTTTTTTATGTTTTTTTACCAAAAAATGGAGTATCTTTATATTTGTACCTTAATTAACAAAATTGTAATGTTCGTTTTTTTTTGACTTAAATCACACATAGAATTATTTTGCAAAAAAGTGGCAATTAATTCTAAATTTTTATCCCAAAAAAGTCGATTCTCCATTGACTTAAACTAAAACAGATCTTTTCATTAAGGTCTTAATATTCCAAGCCTAAGAAGAAATTAATTAAACCAATCATTGCACCGAATAGTGTAAAAACCGAATATTACCAAATTATGTTTCGTCACGAAACTTAATATATGGCTGGGAACATAATTTCAATTTCAAGAGGAAAATTCGTTTTCCTGAAAGCTTAAGTACCTAGAATTCAACTGACAAAATTTAATTTAGTATAGTCATCATAAAGATGTCTTTACTGGATGTTTTTATGTTGGATATTTTTTTAAAACTTTATTTTTACAAAAAAAAATTATGCGATTATTTATTTCTTGGATAAAGCTGGGTTTGATCATTTTGGTATGTGGTACTTTTTTTACCTCATGCATCAAACACTCAGAGCTGATTTCATTAAATGGAGACGATAAAGACAAGGAAGGAGTAAAGAATACGGTTGTGCTCGATGAACTTCATGATTTTGAGGCATATAAAGTTCAACCTTTTGATCAACTTATGATTAAGGTCAATGCCTTTGATGGTAGCACAGAAGAATATCTCAATCGAGAATTTTCGTCAACAAATACTTTTACTCGAGAGATCGCTTATGATCCTGCCTCACTTTATTTTAATAGTTATACGGTTGATGAAGCAGGAGAAATTGCACTTCCATTGGTTGGGAATATCAAGGTTACCTCAATGACTATATCAGATGTGAAAAAGCATTTGGATGAATCCTATAAGCCTCACCTCAAATTAGTTTCGACTTCGGTGAAATTGGCGAATATGAGGGTGACTCTTTTTGGAGAAGTCAATAAACCAGGTGTTCAATATTTGTATAATGAAAAAAATACTATACTTGATGCAATTAGTAATGCAGGTGGTATTACTGATTTTGGAAATAGAAAAAAAGTAAAACTGATTAGAATGACGGAAAAAGGATCAGAGACGGTTTACTTGGATCTAAATAAATCAGATTTTATTAGTACTGAATATTATTATATACAACCGTATGATGTAATCTATATCGAACCTTCTAAATTTAAATCAAGAGATAGAAGTTCAAGTGTTGCGGGCGTAGTGATTTCAGCAATTTCTGCTGGAGCAGTAATTTTAAGTTTTTTCATCACACGATAGTTTGAGGATATTGAAACCCCATAAGAATCTAAAAAATAACAACTCATGATTAGTCAGAAGTTACCAAATAAAAACACAAATTCTGAAGTTAACCTTAAAATGTTATTCCGCAGAATTTTCAAAAACAAACTACTCTTCGCCGTAAGTATATTGTTATGTCTTGCAGGAGCTTACGCTTATCTCAAAACTACCACTCCAAAATATTTAGTTCAAACTTCACTATTAATCGATTCTAACGGAAAGAGTAGATTGCTTGGTAGTAGTAGTAAATATGTTGATGGAGGGGTTGGTTTAATTGGGATGGAAAAAAATCTTTATAATGAGATGGGGATAATTAAATCTTTTAGTTTAGTCAATAAGACGTTGAAAGATTTAGATTTTGGAGTGTCGTACTTCGCAGGAAATTGGTATAAAAAACAAGAATACTATGGATATTTTCCGTTTGAAATAAAGGTGTCAGAAGATGCGCCGCAAATGTATGGGTCGTTTTTTCAAGTAGTTATACTTAGTGAAACAGAGTATATTTTAAAAATAAATACGAAGGAATTTAGTGTTTCAAATCCAGCGACAAAGACGAATCGAGAGATGACCTCTAAATTTGAATTTTCTAAAAAATATCGTTTTGGTGAGCTAGTGAAACATGATTATTTTGAATTTAGTTTGGTAAAACCTGCCTACGAGGTAGTGATGGATGAGTTTGCAGGAAAGGATTTATTTTTTAAGATGAATAGTATTACTGGATTGACGAATAGTTTTATCAGTAAAATGGAAGTTCAGCAGACGGATATCCAAGCAAGTATTTTGAAGGTTCAAACGGAAGGAACAACTGTTTCAAAAGAGATAAAGTTTTTGAAAAAATTAAATGAAAATTTTATTCAAAACAAATTTATTGAACGTTCTGCCATTGCTTCATCCAAAGAAGGTTTTATTCAAAAGCAATTAGATAGTATTAAAACAACCTTAGATGCCGCAGAAAGAAACTTAGAAAATTTTAAGCGAGGAACAAATTCAGTAGATCTTTCTAGATCAGGTGCATTGGGATTAGATCAATTGCAAAAATTAGAAACTGAAAAAGGTCAGATTATCTTAAATCAAAAATACTATACCTCGCTATTAAATTATATAACAATAAATGATGGGATCGAAAAAGCGGTCTCTCCATCTGCTGTAGGAATTGATGATCCTATTTTGAACGAGAATTTGATAGAGTTGAAAAAACTCCATGAGAAGAAAAACGAATTTTCTCGAACCAAGGGAGCTCAAAGTATGGATTTGAAATTGTTGCAAGAACGGATTGACAATACAGCGAGTGCGCTCAAAGAAAATGTTAGAAATTTAATGCGTTTTTCAGATATTGCGTTGACTGATAAGACTCAAAGAATAGAAAAATTAGAGTTAGCCTTAAATGAACTACCTGCCAACGAAAAGAAGTTATTGAACTTTGAACGTAAAGCAACGCTTAATGGAAACCTTTACAATTACCTTAGTCAAGAATTGGCAAAAAACAATATTGCTCGTGCTGAAAATACACCTGATGTAAAAGTGCTAGATCAACCTCGAAGAATGGGATCTGGACCAATCTCTCCTCAAAAAATGTTAATCATGTTGTTGGGAGGAATCATCGGTGCAATGTTGCCATTGGCTTGGTTGGTTTTTTCTAATTCTTTAGATAATACGATTGATGATGTTAAGCACTTGGAAGGGGTGACTAGTATTCCAATCGTTGCTAGTATTTTTCATGCCAATAAAAAAATCAATTTAGAAACTAAATTTGGCGGTGAGTGGCAGGTAAAAGAATCGTTCCGAGACTTGGGAGCTAATTTACAATTTCTGGTTCCAGATGTTAGCAAAAATGTAATTGGAGTTACTTCAACAATTAGAGAGGAGGGAAAGACTTTTTGTTCCTCTTGTTTGGCGATGAGTTTGGCAATGGAGGGAAAAAAAGTAGTACTGATAGATTTGAACTTTCGGAATCCAAGCCTTTGGGAAAGATCAGATAAGTACCAAGGAATGGAACTGTCAGAATATTTGACGATAAAAGATGATGCTACAGAAAAGGTAATTCACAGGTATCAAGGAATACCAAATCTAAGTATTATTCCAACCTATGAAGAGCGGTCTAACCCACACAAATTATTAGGTAGCAAACGATTGGATATATTAATTCAAAAGGCCAAATATGATTTTGATTTTGTCATTATTGATTCTTCGCCAGTTGGATTGGTTTCCGATTATTTATTGATTTCAAAATACATTGACATTCACCTTTTTACCATAAGAAGAAAAGTTTCGAAGTTTTTGTTTTTGGAAGACTTAGAAGATTTGAGCATCCGAGGAAAAATGGAAAATACATTTTTGATTTTTAATGATGCAAAAAATAATAAAGGGAGAAAAGATTATTCTTATACTGCTGCAAAAGAGAGTGATAAAGTGAAGCAAAAATCACCTGTTCAGACTAGCTGGCAAAAAAGACTAGCGCCTGATTTAATACAACCGAAAAAAGGTAATTAATGTATACCGCATTAAAAGTAGCTGAAGGCTCAGTAGTGGGTATGCCATTCGTGTATGTATACTTTTTATTTGCACTCTTATTGGGTGCATCGTGGGTGTACAAAAACGATGTGAAGCACAAGTTTGAAACTTTGGTGCTATGCTTTTATTTGATGACGGGTAATTTGAATGACTTGCTCACTTTTGCTATTCCAGGAGTTTCTTTTTTTGAAATTCAGCCTGACAGATTTTTATTTTTCATGTTTTCATTTTTTTTAGTGAGGCAATTTTATTTTACAAAGGAGCCATTTGAGTTTAAAAATTTTTGGAAGATACCTTGGTTTATGATCATCCTGACTTTTTATACCTTGTTTAAAATAATTTCTCTTTCAAGTCATTCTGACACCATTGAGTTTCCAGAAATAATAATCAAGTCTTTGCATGTAGTTAATGTCTTGGTAATCATCCTTGCTTTGCGTGTACTTTACTCACCGAAATTAATTGAAATATTTGGAAAAGCACTTTTGGTAGGAGCTATCGCAACCTGTCTAGTCAGCTTTGTGCAAATTGGAATTGATCCAATGTTTGCTCGGACAGGTGATGTTCGAATTGCTTTTGGAAGTGTCTACCGAGTTAATGGAATTTTTAATGCAGAATATTTTAGTTCCTATTATTTAATCATTGCGAGTACTTGGGTATTAACTCAGTATGAAGATGGTTACAAGAAATTGGGTTTAGTCTGTTTATATTCTATAGGAATATTTTTGACCTTTCATAGAATGAGTTGGTTGTTGTTCTTCGTGGTTTTGGCGATTTATTTTGTTGTATTGGCCAAACCTCAAATGGATAAATTACTGCTCGCAGGTATGGCAGGTCTAACTGTACTTTTGGTGATTTTTTTGGTTTTTCAAAGGGAAATTGTAAACTCTACCTTAGTTAAAGAAAGGGTGACCGAAACGGTAGATAGTCGCTTTGGATATTATGATATGGTTTTTGACAATATAGGAAAAGAACCTTTTTTCGGCTACGGTAATCATGATAATGAAGTCTATTATTATAGTATGTTGCATATCACTCGGATGCGAGAAAGAGCAACTGGTGCAGCAGGAGGAATTCATAGTGGATATTTATCAGCGATGTTTTATTACGGCATTCCAGCATTTTTGTCCTTTACTCTTTTTGTGTTATCAACCATTGTCTATTTCGCCAGATTATATATAAAAACGGATAATCCTATTTTTTCAATTGCATTTGTTTTAGCTCTTGTTTATGGTGTTGCAAATATGACAAATACACTTTTGTTTTCAGAATATTTGGGGATTTTCCTTGCAATATTTTTAGGACTAGGATTAGGTGCTCGATATTATTCTATGGAGGAGGAAGAGGCAACTGTTCCTGTGCACAATCAATTTTCTCAACAACTTAAACACGTGTGATGAGGATCAAAGAATTGTGGAATAAAGTGATGGGAGAAGGTCATGAACGAACGATCAAAGCAAAGAAGAATATTTTGCTTTCCATGATTTATAAGGCCTTAGGGATCTTGATTGGATTCGCCTATTTTCCAATCTCTTTAAGTTATTTGGGTGATGAAAAATTTGGAATTTTTCTAGCCATGGTCTCCATGGTAGATTGGTTTGCAGAGTTTGATATAGGAATAGGAAATGGATTACGCAATAAGCTTGGCGAAGCAATTGCAGATGATAACGAGGAAGATGCAAAGGGTTTTATTAGTACAGCTTATTTTGCTTTGGGGAGTATTTTTTCTGGAGTCGCATTGATCGCAATTGGTTTTAGTTTTATTATCCCTTGGGCAGAGTGGTTGGATGTAGATCCAACTTTAGATCGACAAATAATGATTTTAGCGGTGATGATGTTTGGAGCATTTGCCATCAATTTTATCGGGGCGATGATTCACCAAATATTTTATGCGCTGCAACAAACGGGAATTGTGAATTTGTTTGGGTTGATTGTGAAAGCAGCATTTCTCTTGTTCATTATTATTTTGATGTACACGACGGAGGAGTCGTTGATACTTTATGGAGCTGCTAAAACTTTTACTTTTGCATTTATCCCTGTGGCGATTGCCGTATATTATTTTTATTTTAGTAAGAACTTAAAAAAGTTTAAGCCTTCGCTGAAATATGTCAAACGGCATTATTTTGATAAAATGTTTTCCCTTGGTTTTCAGTTTTTTATTATCAAAATTTCAATGGTCATTATACATCAAACCAATAATGTACTCATTATTAAATTTGTCAATCCAGCAGAAGTAGTCACCTACGAAGCAGCTTATAAATTTCTCTCTATTTTCCTTTTGATTTTTGTAATCTTCACCAATCAACTTTGGTCTGCAAGTGTCGAAGCTTATCGAAAAGGAGATTTGGTTTGGATGAAAAATACGATCAAGAGCGTGGTGAAAATTTGGATAGGAACAGTTCTAATTTCGGTGCTAATGGTATTGATTTCTCCTATTTTTTATAAGTTATGGATACCCGAAAAGGAAATACCAATGGCAATTACCATTGTTGTTGCCATCTCAGTTTCAATTACCAATTGGGTGAATTTATTCAACCTCATCATGAATGGAACTGGAAAAATTAAATTACAAATGTATGCTTGGATTTTTGCCAGTATTATCAATATTCCCTTGTCGGTATTTTTTGCTACGGTAATGGAGTGGGGGACAGTCGGAATTGTTTTAGGAACAATTGTTAGCATGGTACCGCTGGCAATTTTATCGCCAATTCAAGTAAGAAAAATATTATCTAAAAATTTAAGTGGAATCTGGGATAAATAAAAAAATCCAATTCCAATCTATATAAAATAAATATCGTTTGAAAACAATTAAAGATCATCTGTAAAAAAGATGGTCAATACTTTTTTGATTAGTGACTTTAAAAAACCAAAATTAATGAAAACCATAACATTACTAGAAAGCCTTTTCAAAGGAGAAGGCATCAATGAACTAGCTATGAATACTAAAATTAGCTATCACATTGATTATCCCTTTAACCGTAAATTCTTGACTTCAAAAGTCGCTCAATTTTTTAATGATTCTGCCTTAGTAGAAAAATTTGGATGACACGGGGAAAGAATATTTTTTAAATATTCTTCTTACCCAAATTGGAACAAGATTAATTGAAAATTATTTTCTTTAAATAAAACGGTTATCGTATGATCTCAATATTTATTAACTCGTTTACATCAGGTGGAGCGGAAAAAGTGGTGCTTACCTTGCTTCAAAAATTTAAACAAAAGCAACTGGATTTAGATGTAGTCATTATTGAAAAAGAGCAATTTTATGAATTGCCTCAACATATTTCAAGTACCTATCTAACTGAATTTGACTCACTAGAAAAAGGACCTTTAAAAATTCCTTACCTTTTTATTTGTGCTCCAAAACTAAAAAGTCATGTGGCAAAAAATAATATAAAAATTGTTCAGAGTCATTTGCCAAGAGCTATTTTTATTAATGCATTTGCTAAAATGCTTGGGTCAAAACATCATGCACAAGCGATCATTCATGCCCGAATTAATTTCGAAGATAAACCTTGGATTTATAGAAAGTTTATCAAATGGATTTACCGAAAAGTTTTATTCCAAATGGATACGGTGATCTCGATTTGTGATGTAATGAAAAATGAACAGGATGAATATTTATTGTTAAAAAATCATCCCAACCATCTGAGAATTTACAACCCTCACAATCTTGAGAAGATCAGAAAAATGGCAAAAGAAACGCCAACTGATTTTGTTTTTTCTCCAGACAAGAAATATATAATTTGTGTTGGTCGATGGGTAAGTTTAAAAAGATTTGGCGATGTGATTCAAGCACTTAGCCAATTGAAAAATGAGAAAGTGGAATTAATTTTTATTGGAAATGGAGAAGAAGAAATACCGTTGAAAGAAATAGCAAAAAAACAAAAGGTAGAATCTGTTGTCCATTTTTTAGGGTACAGAGATAATCCATATCAATACCTTTCACGAGCAGATATTTATGTTTTGTCAAGTGAAACGGAAGGCTTACCTAATATTATCATTGAGTCTATGGTTTGTGGGACACCGGTGATTTCATCTGATTGTATTTCAGGACCAAGAGAAATTCTTCACCCAACTTCGGATTTAACTGCAATACTAAAAGATAAAGTCGAACAAGGTACTCATGGAATTTTATACCCAGTTGGAGAAGTTGAATTATTGACCAAAGCAATGAATATGTTATTGAAAAATGAGGATCTATGTAAGGATCTGATTCAAAAAGGATTTGAAAGAATTGAAGAATTTGATGATGCAAAAATTACACAAAAGTATATTGATACTTTTCCTTCTTGATGAGGAGTTAGGTGCCGAGGGATTGAATATCGAATATCGAACAAGGATTTGAGATTTGAGAAGTTTGACGAAACCTCTCATAGAAAATACAAAACTAATATCGTCAAACTTCTCAAATCCTTATTCGATATTCGATATTCAATCCCTCTCACCCTCGGATCATTCCATCAATAATCGTCAATCCATTTTGATGATTAAAGGAATGAACTCGATGTAAATTTTTGTCCCAATCAGGACGGATGTTGGATAAATGTTTTTCTTGATATTCCGTTTCAGAAAGGATTTCAATTTCATTAAAATTAAACCCAAATCCATAAACTTTTGAACAATCTTGCGACGGGCGAATCAATTTTCCATTTTCCCAAAAAAGATTCCCCGCAGGACGTGCTCGACGAACATCTGAAACAATTGGATTTTTTGGATGAGCAGTCCACTCTGAAGTGAGTGGAGAATCAGCATAAAAAAGATATAGTTCATCATCTAAACTACTGCCTTCATTTTCAACCATATTGGTGAACATCCACCATTTATTTTGGTGAAAAAGTAAGGTGGAATCTGCTGCAACAACATTGGTCATTAAGTCCATTTTGTATTGCCATTGAAGCGGAAAATTAGTGCATTCAAAAAGTTGAATGTTGTGAGCCGAAAAAGATTCGGGAATCATATATAACTTTTCCCAAAACTCAAAAAGAAAAGGGTAGGAGAGATGATAAGGTAATTCTAATACTTTTTGAGGTGGAGTAATTTCGCCATTTTTTAGAATTTCCAAAACCGAGATATATCCTTTTTCGGTAGAGAATGGAAGTTCTTCAAGGAAGACAAAATGTTTACCTTCGTCGTTCCAAAGAAAAGGATCCGCCCAAAACTTGTCTTTAGATGGAATGAGTTTTTTGAATTCAGAAAACTCTCGAGAAGGACTTTTTCCTAATCGAAATAATAAAATCCATTGTCGAGTAAATCTAAGGTTATCAATTTTTCTTTTGACTAAAAAGCCGAAGTGTAAAAAGAGATTTTTTAGGTTTTGAAAAAATGTAGGAGCATTGTTTTTTTTTGAAAAATCAAAGGATGAATTATTATTCTGAGTATTCATTTTTTTTAAAAAATCAACTTCGCTAATTCGAGATAGCTCTCCCAAAACGCGAGAGACAAAAGAGGAAATTTTCCATGCTTGTTCATTTTGAGAAAGAGTTAAGGAATAAGCATGAGGCATCGACCAAGATTGATAAACAATTTTTGCAGGGCTATCTGTACTTAATTTTATATGCAAGGCAGTAGTAGCTGTTTCTTGTTTTTGAAAAAATGCGGAGTGTCCAATGAGTTCGTCACAAGTTGTTTCAAAATCTGATGAACCAAAAGTATAAAACCAAATTCCCAGACGAGATTTAGCATATAAATTTGTTGGAGGAATATGTTCGCTTAGCCAAATGATGATATCACAATCAATTAAATCATCAGATGAATCATTTTCAAAAAGATCTATTTTTGGAAAAAGTGATTGGATGTTTTTTTTAGAAAAAGCATCTGGTGAAGGCTTAAATAATTTTGCATCTAATTTTCGATGTAGTTGGCAAATTGAATTTTTAGAAAGAGTAGGTTTTGAATTTTTTGATAAATAAAACAAAATAATTTCAGCGGAAGAAGATAATTGAATCTTTTCCAATAAAGTGAATTTCCAAGCTGGGATCTCGATTGAATCGAGGGCGATAATTATTTTCATTGATAAATAGAACGACCGGATTTAGAAGGTCATAAAAATAAAAAAAAATGCAAGCTAAATAAAGTTTGCTGTTATAAAGATGCTACAAACAAAATTAATTAAAGACGAAGATGCGATTGCTTTATTGACAAATCCAATTTTCCAAAACGAATGGAAAAAATTGGCGACTCAATCTATGGGATTTACTCAATTACAAGAAGCTGATTTTTTGACGACTTGGTACATACATTATAGTGCTATCTTCTCACCTATTTTTATTTTTTCTCGAAATGAAAAAAATGAAATGGTTGGGCTAATTGCTTTAGCATGGCACAAAGAAAAAGAGTATCTCGTACATGCTGGAAATGCTGAATATCATGGATGGTTGGCAACGGAAGAAGTAACAATTCCATTCTTGAAAGATATGTTCCGAATGGTCAAAGATGGATTAAATGTGGAAAAATGGTCATGGAATTGGATGCCTTCTGGACTTAATGCGGCGAGCCTACAAGCAGCGGCAAGTGACGAAATGTCTCTTCTCGTGGAAGAGGAAGGCTCTCCGATTTGGCAATTAGATAATGAAGAAAAACTGACGAAATTACTCAAAAGTAGGTCGAATAGGTCTAAATTTAATCGCTATAAAAAACGAGGAGAATATCGTTACGAGATCATTACCGAATCTGATCGGATTCGAGAAATTTTAGAAATTGCTCAATATCAATGTGACCTTCGACGAGAGGCGATGAACAATAGCCGACCCTTTGCTGAAGATCCATATAAGATAGATTTTTGTTCGGAGTTGATGAATTTTTCTAACAAGCTTCATGTGAGTGCGATGTGGTTGGATGATCAATTGTTGGCATTTCATATGGGAGTGGAAGATGGTGAGCGAGTCTGTTTTGGGATGATTAGTTATGATCCTTCGGAGAGCAAACAATCACCTGGGACTTTGCTGATTATTGAATTGGCAAAACATCTCAAAGAGTCTGGGTATAAAATTTTAGATATGACTCCTGGGACAAATTCTTACAAAGATCGGTTTGCCAATTTTTACGAAACATTGTATCGACCAACCATTCATTTTTCCAAAAAATCGTTACTTAAAGCTAAAGTGAAAAAGTCCATTGCAACGACTGGAAAGAAGATGTTGGCTATGGCGAAAGTAGATGTTCCGACTATGAGGAAGTGGAAAACCAACCTTGGAGAATTACCTTCTAAATTGAAAAATATTTCTCCCAAAAGTGTTATTTTATCTTTTGGGAATGTATTGTTACAAAAGAATGTTCATTTTTTATATGAGATAGATTTAAAAAATGAGAAGGTATTTTCTACGACACCTTCAATTCTAAACCAACAAGAATATCTTGACTTATTAAACTACCAAGATAATCAACCTTTTCTCACTCGACGAGATTTGTTAATTGTTGCATTGGAAAAATTTGCTAAAGGAGACATATTGTTTTCCCAAAGCAATAATGGAAAATTACAATCATTAGGTTGGCTTAAAGAAGTGAAGGGACCGATGAAATTGGAAGGATTTTCGGAGACAATTGAATTTGGGGAAAAAACGAATTTACTTTCTGATTTCTACTTAGCATCGGATGTGAAACCAGATAATTTTGATGAAAATATTTTGACAATGCTAGATTTGGTGAAAATATCAGGCAAGGAAAAAGTTTTGTTGTGGATGAAAAATAAAGAGAAACTTTCGGACGATAAATTAGAATCCATGAATATTAAATCATATAAAAAATATACATCTTCGAGTATGTTGTATTTTTTTAAAACTAATAAAGTTTCAAATATAAGTACTTGATATTCAATAACTTGTGGTGTGTGGGATGTTTTCTTTTTTGAGTTGAAATATTTTGAAGAAGGTACGATTTCTTTATTCTAAAATATTAACATACTAAATGAAAGAACAAAGAGGGATAAGTTTCTTTTTTTCCAAAAATTAACATTATCTTTGTATTAGGTTTATTTTATTTTAATAAATTGGGTTTACATCACTATATGATATGTTATTTTAGAAACTAGATTCTAATTTTTTGTAAAAATGGCATAGAAATAATATTTATCCCTACCGAGATTAATTATAAGACTTAAATTCAACTCAGTTAATCACAAATACACATTATTGAGCTCAAAGAACGCTTTAAATTGAAAGCTCATTTGAATCAATGTCTAGTGTTAATACCTCATTATCCTATACCTCTGAAATAATTATTAGAAATAACTGAGAAGTTTATAGTTCTCAGTAAATCTAATTGCAATAAAAAAATCAATAGCAAGGAGAATATTAATTTATTTTTTAAAAAATTATTTGATTTTTCATTGAGAGTCAACGGCATATTTAGAAGGATATTTATTTTATATATAACATAAATATAAAAAATTACATATAAATATTCCGTACAACGGAATGGATTTGAGAACACCTTTTACTAACTACATTTACAAAATTACCAAATGATCCCCAAAAAACAATATCTCGTATTTAGCCATATAGTGCTTGAGTTCATTCTACTGAACTTATGTATTATTGCCGTCTTATTTTTAAAAAATCCAGAAGTTTCATTTTTAATCCCAGGAAAAATACTGGAAAATGAGTCATTCCAATTAGTCTTTGTTTATAATTTAGTTTGGATCGCAATTGTCTTTTTTAATGGAGATAAAGATTTCTATTTAAGTCAAAGCCCTCGAAAACGATTTAAATTTTTGGCAATTAATATCTTTTTATTTATCGGTATTATTTCGACAGTTGCCATTTTATTTCAAATTGAATTTTATAATCGGACTACTTTTTTATTGCCTATTTTTGTGTTTTCATTTTTAAATTTTTTCCTATTCAGTTTATTATTTGAATATTATAAAAGGAAAAATGTCAATCCATTTAATTCTAATGTTTTGATGATTGGAGCAGATAGCCGAAAGTTTGAATTAGAGGATTTTGGAAAAAGAATAAAATCAAAGGGCTATCAAATTGAAGGTTATTTATTGGATAACTTAAATGAAAGTAAAAGCAATGGTCGTATTGATGTTTTAGGTGAGCTAAAAGATCTTTCTCAAGTTTTAGAAACCAAAAGTGTTGATGAAATTTTTATTGCAACTGCTGCTTTAAGAACTAAAAATATAAGTTCAGTTATTACCAATGCTGACTATCATGGTGTAAGAGTCAATATAGTTCCCGAGACACCAATGTACTCCTCCAAACTTTTAAAAACCTATGACCTTGAAGGACTACCGATTTTTCAACATCGGCAATCACCTTTAATGTACTTGCAAAAGGCATTGCTTAAGCGAAGTTTTGATATTGTTTTTTCTTTGTTGGTTTTGACTCTATTATCACCTGTGTTTTTAGTGATTGCATTGATGATCTGGTTGGATGGAGGTTATGATAAATCTGTTTTTTATAAACCACATCGAAAAGGAGAAGCAGATGAGAGTTTTAAATGTTTTAAATTCAGAACAATGTCTGAATGTGATAATCCAAAGAACGGAACTAGATCTACTGTGAAAAATGATCCAAGAATAACTCGTATAGGTAAGTTCTTGCGTAAATATGATTTGGATGAATTACCTCAGTTTATCAATGTATTAAAAGGAGATATGAGCGTTGTTGGACCACGTCCTCATCGAACAAATCTTCAAAATGATTTTCGAAAAGTAGTGAACGATTATATGGTTCGACATTATGTTAAACCTGGAGTATCAGGTTGGGCGCAAGTGAATGGATGGAGAGGTCCAACACAAACAGTTACCCAGAAAACAGAGCGAATCAAACATGACTTGTGGTATATCGAAAATTGGAGTTTTTGGTTGGATATCAAAATTATTTTCTTAACCGTATTCAGTAGAAAAACTCGACAGAACGCATTTTAGAAAAGCAATAAGTTCTTGTTTTATTTTTTTATAAATAGGGACAAGGATTTATCTTTACTCAAAAATAAAAATCCATCTAAACTGTCTATTGAAATAACCAATTTTTTTTTATCAACCTTTTTTTAAACCTTAAAAGTCTCTCAAGTTCGCGCTTGTGATTTTTTTAAAAACATTCTGATGGATAATCAAACTTTAAACTTTGAGGAGTTTTTGGCTAACTATGCGCCTGAAATATCTCCATTTATTTTCCTAGTCAATTTAGTTTTGACTGGATTACTTGCCTTCATTTTAGGAAGACTTTATGCGAAATATGGTAACTCACTTTCTAATAAAAAGTCTTTCGCTTCCAATTTTGAATTGATTGCATTGACGACCATGATAATCATTACGATTGTCAAATCTTCTTTAGCGTTATCGCTAGGGTTAGTTGGAGCACTATCGATTGTTCGGTTTCGAGCAGCGATAAAAGAGCCCGAAGAGCTGGCTTACATTTTCCTCAATATTGCAATTGGGTTAGGTTTTGGAGCAGATCAATGGTTAATTACAATCACAGGTTTCTCTTTTATTACTGTGGTCATTTGGCTAAAAAGCATGATCAAACCTGCGAAAGAAAACAAGAATCTAAACTTTACCATTCTTTCTGAGAATCACTTAAATATTTCCTTGGAAAAAATTATTGAGACAATCAATCCTTTTTGCAAAGGCTTGGAACTCAAGCGACTGGATGAGAATAAAAACTTCATGGAAGCTTCTTTTTTAGTCGAATTCAATGATATGAGTGAATTGAATAAAACTCGAAATGCATTGCGACAATTGGATGATTCTATTCAAATGAACTTTTTAGATCACAAAGGAATAATATAAAATAGGAGCCGGAGAGCAGTTAGCAGTTAGCAGTAGATCATTAAACAGGTGATTGGTGTTTCTCCCAGAGTTTGAGAATAATATTCTCAACTTTGAGAGAAACAAGAAGTATCTGATTACTGATCTACTGAATCCTGATTTACTGAATCCTGACGCCTTTTAATAAGGAAAAAATGAATATCAAGGAGACTAAAAAAACTTCTCATCCAATTTTTCAAACTCGCTTGTTTGAAAAAACAAAGCCTTTACTTTTAGGAATTTTGGGTTTCGTCGTGGCAACGATTTTATTCTTTGCCGTACTTGGATATGGAGCATATCTTAATCGAATTGGAGAGTCGTCACAGTACAAACATGCGTTAGTTCGAGCAGCCGAAGGTGACTTTTCTTTTGTCAAAAATTACACGAAAGGTAAATTTTCGACTTTGGATAAAATGGATATCGACATTAAGTTTAAGCACATGATGCGCATCCAATATTTGCGAGAACAAGCGGTGATGAACGATGGAAAATATATTGCCGACTCTCTTAAAGATGAAACATTTCCGGCTAAGTTAACTTACGACGGAGAAAAATATAATGTCAAACTAAGCTTGACCGGAAAGATGGTTACACCTCACTTGCAAAGTCCAAATCATTGGTCATTTCAAGTAAAAGTAAAAGGGGACAAAACGATCGATGGCATGAGACGCTTTGGAATGTTAGTACCAAAGTCAAGAGGACATTTGACCGATTGGCTAGGGTTAAAATTGATGGAAAAAAGAGGATTGATTACGATGCGTTCTGATTTTAAAGATGTTTCGATCAACGGAAAATCCATTGGAGTATATTATATGGAAGAACGTTTTGATAAACATCTTTTGGAAAATAACGAACGAAAGGAAGGTATCATTTTTAAAATTGAGGAAGACTTAAATATCTATCAAGAGGAAAAATTGATGCTGGTACCGGATACTCGTTCGCAAGTAATTTTACTTCGACAAATGTGGCAAAATGTAGCTACAGGGAAATTACCTGCTACGGAGTTTTTTGATATTGAAAAGATGGCAAAACTATATGCGCTTGCCGATTTGATGAATTCGAGACATCCGTTGTTGCGAGATAATATGCGCTTTTATTTTAACCCAATTTCAGGTTTAGTTGAACCGATTGCTCGTGAATTTGAGGATCTAAAAGATAGCGATATTTCGGATATGGCTATCTTTTTGGAAAAACCGAAAACGGGTAGATGGCATCATTGGGTGAAGAAGGACAAAATTTTGCAAAAGATTTTTGGCAATCTCGAATTTGAGAAAGCTTACATTACTGAGGCAGAATTGATTTCTCAAGAAGAATTTTTGGATGAATTTTTTGTAGAGCATGAAGATAATCTAGAAGAATTGATGAGTGGAATTTATAAAGATTGGAGTTTTTATGATCTACCAAAATATACTTTATACGAGCATCAAGATTATATGAGGAAGGCTTTGCATTCAGGAATCACAGGGCTTTCAGCACATTTTTCCAAAAAAGAAAATAAAAACTTACAAATAGAAATTGCGAATCAACAATTTTTACCAATAGAAATTACGAATATCAGTTGGCGAGATTCCATCTTCTTTTATCCAAAAGAATCAATTGTTTTGGAAGGGAAAAAAGAAGAGGAGAAATGGGAAACATTTGCTTTTCAGATTTCAGAAAACATCGAGTGGGCTGATTCACTTCTACCTGAGTTGAAAATCAATTATAATTATTTGGGTATGGAAAAAGGATTGAAGCGAGCTTTAGTTTTTCCTTTTTCTAAAAATGGAGCTAGTAGTAATTTTGCTAATCCAATTGTTCGGAATCCAAATTATGACACCTTTGATTTTATCCAAAAGATAGAAAATAAAATTTATATTCCGAAGGGAGAATGGACATTGTCTAAAGATTTGGTGATTCCAAAAGATGCACATTTCGAGATCGAAGCAGGTGCGAAGATTGACATGATTCAGCAAGCGAAAATAATAAGTTATGCCCCTGTTTTTTTCAATGGAACTGCCCGTAATCCTATTGTTATAAATTCTTCAGATGCGACAGCTGAAGGTATTGTCATCATGAAGGCAAAAGAACGTTCTAAATTATCGCACACTTTATTTGATCAACTTTCTCGACCTGAAGAAGTAGGTTGGAGACTTTCAGGAGCAGTTACTTTTTACGAATCACCGGTAGATATTTCAGATTGTATTTTTTCTCAAAACAAAATTGGTGACGATTTTTTAAATATCGTTCGTGCTGATTTTTCTATGAAAAATTCACAGTTCAAAGATATTTTGTCAGATGCATTTGATTGTGATTTTTGTAAAGGAAAAGTTTCTGATACTAAATTTTTAACGATTGGAAACGATGGAATAGATGTGTCAGGAACGGAACTCATAGTCGAAAATGTTTTTATGGATGGAATCGGCGACAAAGGATTGAGTGCAGGTGAGAATAGTACAATGACAGTTACCAATGTCGAAATTCATAATGCAGAAATTGCGATCACGAGTAAAGATCAATCGACGATTTACATTACAAAATCAAAAGTTAAAGATAGTAGAATTGGAATGGCACTTTTCCAAAAGAAGCCAGAGTTCGGACCTGGGTTTATCGAAGCAACTGAAATGGATATGGGGAAATCGGAAATTGCTTTTTTAGTAGAAGAAAATTCTGAATTGACTATGGATGGAAAATCCATAGCACATAATAATGCAAAAGTAAAACAAATATTATATGGAGCCGAGTACGGAAAGAGCAGTAAGTAAGCCGCTGGTTTATCGGAAGGAACGAAAGTACGCCTTAGCCAATACTGATTTGGGGTGGGTGGAAACGATTGTGCGAAGTCATCCATCGATGTTTTTTCGACCTTTTCCAGCGAGGTATATTAATAATATTTATTTCGATACACCAAGCTTTGGAAATTATAATGACAATCAAGTAGGATCGCCATTGCGACATAAATTTCGGATAAGATGGTATGGCGAACAATTCGGATTAATTGAAAAACCTGTTTTGGAGATAAAAATAAAGAAAGGTTGTTCGGGGGCGAAGCGACACTTCTCGTTAACCCCCATTCTTTTGAAAAAAGGAATCTCCAAAGCAGACCTTAAAATGGTTTTTGAAAAGTCGGATTTACCCTTGGAGATTCAGGAATCTCTTAAGTTTTTGGAACCGACTTTGCTCAACCGATATTTTCGAAAATATTATTTATCGGCGAATCGAAAATTTCGAGTAACGCTTGATACGCAATTGCGATATACTCGAATTTCTGCACATCAAAATTATTTTTTACGAATTGCAAAAAACGATTCTGATGTAGTGATGGAAATGAAGTATGATGTGGAAGATGACCAAGCGGCAGGGAGAGTGAGTAGTGGATTTCCATTTCGATTAACGAAAAATTCGAAGTACGTGAATGGGGTTGATCATCTTGATTTATGGTAGTTGTTATTTAGGGGACATTTCATATTGTTGCAAAAGAGCTTTTAGTACTCAAATAACTAAGAGTATTTCTGTAAAAAAAACGACATCTTGAAATGTATCTTATTCAATGCTATTAAAAGAGCCAGATAATAACATTAACTTTAAAATCCATTATTGAATCGTTCCTCAACCACCAAAAAAGATTATAAAATGAATAAAATCTCAAATTCCAAAATCTTCAAGACATCCGTAAAAGTATTGTTATTTTTTATGACTATTTATGGATGTGGTCCTAATGAACTTGGCGACGGGACGTTAGTACTCGACCCTCCGCCTGTGTCAACGAATTTGACCGAGGTAACAGCTTGGACATGGGATACGATTACGATACCTCCTTATTCTTATCCAGATGGAGCGGCATTTGGGCCAGGACTTTTTATTAATACAGCTTACGATACTATGGGGGTTTCGATAGTCGGTGATCGCATGAAATTTGATCTTAATCCAATAGATCCAGCACCACCTGCGGGTAGTGCGAGTCCTCATAATTATCGAAGTGAAATTCATACTGATCCTTGGCAAATTAATCACCCACTAGCGACGGAACAATGGATTGGTTGGCGATATTATTTTTCGGATGATTATGTAATTGATCCAACTTCACCAATTACGATTTATCAAAATCATCCTGGGATTGGAGGATTGTCGCCAATGCTTGAATTAGAAATTGCAGGTTTAAATGATCCTGCACCAGCACAAGGAGGAGAGATTCAAGTGGTTAATGTCAATAATAGAATTATTTATCCAGTTACACCAACGGCAGGGAGTACATTAGATGTAGTGATTCATATAGTTTATGGTTTAGGAAATGATGGACTGACTCAAGTATGGCTGAATGGACAATTATATCATGATGAAATTGAGCAAACTGTTTATACAAACTATCCTTGGGGTGGAAATAATAAATGGGGAATTTATCATCATACATTTAAAAACAGTCCAGCTGATGTGCAAGCTTCAATTAATGCGGGAGCAGGATTTGTGAAGATAGATATGGGAACGTTGCGAATGATAACTAGGGCGCCAGGTCATCCAGAATATAAATTGAATGCATACGATTTAGTAAAACCAGGTCAATAAAAGAATTTCAAGGTTTAAATTCTTGAAGGATCAAACAGATTTTTTTATTGTAAAAGCATTGTTATGTGTTGAAGTTCTAACAATGCTCATCATAGGAAATTAAGTAGAATAAAATAGAAGTGCCGAATCGAAATGATTAATAAGTAATTTTAGTTTTTTCTCTAGTCAGAGAAAAAGAATATTAAAATTTCACTTATGCTAATTTCGATTCGGCATTTACTTTTTTGTAAAAGAGAGCTTAGGAACTATTCAAATAACTTTTTAAAATGAGTCAAAAAGATATAAAACCTTTTCATGTAATTTATTTAGGAGAAAGCGGATTTCCTTATGGGTTAGCTGCTATTCAAAAATTAATTATGATTAGTAAAGCGTTAATTGGTGCTGGCGCAGAAGTTACTGTCATCAATCGAAAAGGATTTTTTGATCCAAGTAAACCTGTCGATATTCCATTGGAAGGTGAGGTGGAAGGCATTAAATATATTTATACTTCAGGCACAGTTTACAAACCAAAATCATTTTTTCCTAGAAATATTCAAAAGCTTCGAGGCATCATTAAAGAGTTTTTCTATTTGCGAAAACTCAAAAAAGAAAATAATCTTGGAGCAGCAATTATCTCTTGTCATCATTTTGGGCAGACTGTTTTGTATCGAATTTATGGATGGATTTTAGGTTTTCCAATTGTGCTCAATTATGTGGAGTGGGCTTCAGCGATGCAGCATCGAAAAGGGTGGAAGGTTCAAATCAACGATTATCTTTTTGATAATTGGTTGGTGCAAAAGATGGATGGTGCATTTCCAATTAGTGAAGTATTGATTGATAATTTTAAAAAAATAGCACCGTCTAAACCGCAGTTTAAGATTCCAATTTTATGTGACTATGAGGAGTTTAATATTCCGAAGGTGAAAAGAGATCACCCTTATTTTTTGTATTGTGGAGCATTGGTTTATCGAGAAGTAGTTGATTTTATTTTGGAGGCATTTGATCAATTACCTGCTGAGCCAAGGATGGATTTGTATCTTATTTTGGGAGGAGGTGAAGAATCAGATCTCAAAAAACTCCAAAGAGATATTAAAGGATTAAAAGAAAAAGATCGAGTCAAGATTTTCCGAAATATTCCTCGGGAGGATATTCCAGTACATTTTAAAGGAGCTGCTGCTTTGCTGATTCCTTTGCGAGATACCATCCAAGATGCAGCAAGATTTCCACATAAAATTGGCGAATATGTGGCTACTGGAAATCCGATGATTGCGACGAACTATGGAGAGGTGAAACATTATTTTAAGGATGGAGAGAATGCATTTATTGCAGACAGTTATGATGTTGCTGCCTATGCAGAAAAAATGAAAGAGGTGATTGAAAATCCAAAGTTAGCAATAGAAGTCGGTCTAAAAGGGCAAGAATTATGTTTGCAAAAATTTAATTATGTCCATTATGGAGAATCAATAAAAACGTTTTTAGAAAAAATGTAAATGTATTGTTAAGTCAGTGGGATTAACCATTTTGTAAGTGTTCAGTAAAGCTAAATTTTAGTTTCGTTTTCAATGTATATAGATAGAGTCGCAGAGGGTTCTTAGGAGGAAGATTTAAAGAAATTTGCGTCTCTCTGTCTCTGCGTTAAATTTTTTTTCAAATGAAAAAGAAAAAAGTAGTAATTTTTGGAGTTAAATATTTTCCATCAAAAGGCGGAACAAGCCGAGTGGTTGAAAATCTATTATGGGAAATGAAAGATCATTTCAACATCACCATCTATTGCTATAAAAATGAACAAGCAGCAGATTATATGGAAGGAGTGAAAACGATACAGTTTTCTGAGACGCCAATAAAGGGTGTTGGGGTTTTTATGTTTTTTTTCAAATGTTTTTTTCATTTGATGTGGAATGGAAAGTATGATATAGTTCATTTACATAAAATGGATGGAGCGTTTTTTTTACCACTTTTAAATTTGAAATTTAAAACGGTGGCGACTTCTCATGGGTTACCTTATTTGAATGATAAATGGTCGAGTGGTGCGAAATTTTATTTCCGAAGAGTGGAAGAAATATTTATGCGATCGAACACAAAGCTTACTTCTGTTTCAAAAACGCAAGTAGAATATTTTGACGAAAAATATAAGAGAAAGATTCTGCATATTCCAAATGGTATTCATCCAATTGAAAAAGTACAACCTGAATTTGCGGATGAAATTTTAAAAGAAAACAAAGTAGAAGGAGAGTATTTATTTTTTGCAGCTCGTCGATTGATACCTCTTAAAGGTTGTCATACTTTGATTGATGCTTTGAAAAAAATAGATTATCAAGGTACTTTAGTCATTGCTGCTGACATTGAACAATTGCCAAGTTATACACAAGAATTAAAAAAATCAGCGGAAGGAATAAAAGTGAAATTTGTAGGATATGTTTCTGACTTGAAAGTGTTGAATGCGTTGATTGCTCGGTCTAAATTTTTCGTTTTTCCTTCCGAGTTAGAAGCGATGTCGATGATGTTGTTGGAAGTGGGAAGTGTTGGGACGCCAATGATTTGTAGTGACATTCCTCAAAATACCGCAGTTTTAGAAAGTGGCCAAGTCTTGTTTTTTGAATCAAAAAATGCAGATGACTTGGCAGAAAAAATAAACTGGGCTTTTGAAAATGAGGATAGGATGAACAGTTTTGCAAAAAATGCCAAACTAGTTATTGAAGAGAAATATTTGGTTTCAAGAGTGGCGGAAAAATATATCGACTTATATAATGAAGTAATTTCTCATGGGTAATTTTAATAAAAAGAAGATCATATCGAAAGTTGCACCTGTTATTTCGGGATTGCAACTGTATCGATTATTTGAACCTTTTTATTCAGGGATGGGGCAGATTTTAACTTTTCATCGAGTGGTTAAAGAGACGATGGATTTAAGAATTCATAATCATCAAAGTCTTGAAGTTACTCCGGAGCAATTGGAACAAACGATTCTTTTTTATAAAAAAAAGAATTACGCATTTTTTTCACTCGATGATTTACATCATGCATTGACGGTAGAAAAACCAAAACAAAAGTTTGTCGTTTTTACTTTTGATGATGGTTATCGTGATAATTTTACCAATGCTTATCCAATTTTAAAAAAGCATAATATTCCATTTTGCATATATGTAACAACTAATTTCCCTGATCAAAAAGCGATCCTTTGGTGGTATCTTTTGGAAGATTTTTTAAGAGAAAAAACGAGTGTTAATTTTCATTGGAATAGCAAAGAGTATTTGATTTCATCTAAAACGATTGCAGAAAAAGAAATGGCCTTTGATCAAATTAGAACCTTGCTGAATCAATCTTTTTCTAAAGGAAATTTCCAAGAAATGTTAGCGGTAGTTTTTGGGAAAAAGGAATCAGATTATTTGTCCTACGTAAAAAAAATGGCGATGAGTTGGGAGGAGATAAAATTAATCTCACAAGATCCACTCGTGACAATTGGAGCGCACACCATCAATCATTTTCCACTCACAAAGTTAGATTCTAGTGATTTGGAATTTGAGATTTCAGAATCAAAAAGAATACTAGAAAAATATATCCAACAACCTGTCGAACATTTTGCTTATCCGTTTGGGAAAGTAGTGGAGGCTTCTTTTCGAGAGTTTGAAATGGTTAAATCGCTAGGGATAAAAACGGCGACCACTACTCGAATAGGAAATATTTTTTCTGAGCATAAAGATTACTTGGAATGTTTACCGAGAATTAGTCTCAATCGGGTTTCCACTTCGTATGTATTAAATATGCAGGCAAGTGGAATGTTACCCTTTATTTATCACAAAGGGAAAAAAGTTATATCGAATTGAGAAGTTCTTTTGTCGTTTCAAAAACAATGAAATTACACCAAGTTGGAAAGGGTTGGATTATTGATCGAAAGTTTTTATTTTTATAGAGAGATCGAAATTTTTTTGAGTAGATCTAAGACTTACTTTAAAACAACTTTGTTTTAGAGTTGTTTTAAATGTTCCACTTACCGTTAAATCCAATTCAACTGATTTTATTCCTTCTAACTGTTGCTTAAAGTGATAACTCAAAGGAAATAAAGAATAAAAAATTTACAGTACTTATAAATTATTGACTACATATTCTTCAATATGGATTAGTTTTCTAGTCCAGTTTTAGTTTAATCCTCGAAAAAAAAGATCATGAAACGTATTTTATTTTTATTAATTAGTTGTTCTATTTCTATTCAAGTAGTCGCTCAGAATTTCTCTATTATAGTGATGCCTGATACACAACATTATTGTGATTTTGGACCAACTGCGAATGCAATTTTTTCAGCACAAACCCAATGGATCGTAGATACCTTAGATGAGTTAAACGTTGTTTTTGTTACTGGTCTGGGAGATATTGTTCAAAATGCTCAACTTACATCCGAATGGGATCTTGCTGATGATGCCTATAGTTTAATTGAAGATCCTGCAACAACCTTACTAACGCATGGTATTCCTTATGGTTTGGTAGTAGGAAATCATGATCAATGGCCAAAGAGAACTCCTGGAGCTACTACTAATTTTAATTCATATTTTGGGGTAAGTCGATTTTCTGGTCGGAGTTATTATGGAGGAGGTTTCCCTGCGACAAAGAATGATAATAGCTATCAATTATTTAGTGGAGGTGGAATGGACTTCATCATCATTCATATCGAATTTGATGAGAGTGATAACCCACCTAATCAAAGTCAATTAGATGTAATAGATTGGGCTGATGGTTTATTGACAACTCATAGTGATCGAAGAGCTATAATTTCTTCTCATTATATTATAGATAGAGGGAATCAAGCAGATGGAGATGCCGATTTTGGTGACCAAGGAGAAAGAATTTTTGATTCGTTATCTCGTCATGAAAACCTTTTTTTAATGCTAGGTGGACATGAAGCAACTGAAGGAGAAAGAGTGGATTCAGTAGGGCCAACTGGAAATAAGCATGCTATTTACACGCTTCTTTCTGACTATCAGAATCAACCCAATGGAGGGAATGGTTGGCTTCGAATCATGGAGTTTATACCATCAGAAGATAGTATTAAAGTTTCAACATACTCACCTACTTTGGACGCTTATGGTGATACTCCTTTTGACGAAATGGGAGAGATAAATGTTGCTAACTCATTCGGAGGAGATGGATCTATCTCAGCTCCATTTAAGTTACACTATGAAATGACTCCTGCTCCTCTTCCTGTCGAACTAGTTGATTTTAAAGTAAGAAAAGAAGGTAAAGAATCTTTAATAAGTTGGGAGACTGCTTCGGAGGATAATAACAAAGGTTTTGAAATTCAAAAAAGTACTGATGGAGAGCGTTGGGAAAAATTAACATGGATAGATGGATATGGTACTACTACTAATACGCAATCATATTCTTATGTTGATACTGAACCACATCGTGGAGATAATTATTATCGACTTCGGCAAGTAGATTTCGATGATAAGGAAGATTTTTCCGCAGTTAGAGTGGTGACTTTTGATTTTGTTTTGGAAGCTCCAGTTATTTATCCTAATCCAGTTTTGGATGAACTAACGATTGAAATGCCAAGTATTAATACTGGAAAAGTAACTTTTGAAATTAGAGATATTAATGGAAGAGTGATTATGAATGAGAGAGTAAATTTAGAAGATGAAATTCATAAAATTAATACCAGTAGTTTGATACCTGGAATATATTATCTCGATATTCAATCTCAATCTTCTTTAACTTCTTATCCATTTACCAAAACGAAGTAGTAAAAAAAAAATCTGCATGACGAATAAATAACAATGTGCTTACATTTTTTAATTTAAGCGCATTGTTATTTATACAGCTATAAGGCGATGAAGTCTTATTTCTCTCGATTAGTTTCCCCAATAATTTCCGCAGCAATACTTATTGCAATTTCTTGAGGAGTCTTGCTAAAAATTTTTAGCCCAATTGGCGTAAAAATATGTTCATAAGATTTTTTTGAAAAACCTTCCATTTCTAATTCTTCCAGCAGCGTTTTTATTTTTGCTTTGCTGCCCATCATACCAATGTAGAAAAAATCTTTCCCCAATAACTGCTTTAAAACGATTTTATCAGGACGATAACCAAAAGTCATAATGACTACAAAATCATCTTGACAATTTTCAAGTTGAGTGCCTATGGAATCATAAGAGATGAGATGTTTTTCATGACAAAAATTATTTTCTTGGAGCGTATTGATTGCTTCTCGGTCATCATATATTTTTATATGAAATCCTAAAAAATTCATGACCTCCGATAATGCCAAGCTAACATGACCTCCTCCAAAAATATGGATGACTTTTTGTTGATTCATTTTTTCGATATAAGACCAATCTGCATTAATTTCATTTTGATGAAAACCAATTGGAATAGTCAAATCATTTTTTGAAATAATAGAAATTCCTTTTTTGGAAAAAAATAAATAATCTGATTTTTTTGATTCAATGGACTTTTCTATTTGCTGAAGTAACGCTGTGTTTTTTTTATAAAAAGGAAAAAATGCAATGATTTGATTTCCAGAACAAATCATTCCTGATTGTTGAGTGGAATGAATTTTATCGTGGTATTGAAATTTGAGTTCGACCGTAGTTTCTATTTTAGATAATTTCTGCTTCGAAAGTTCCACTAATTTATGTTCCATGATTCCGCCGCCGATGCTTCCGAAAAGTTGTCCATCATTGGCAATAGCCATTTGAAAACCTTGTCTTCCAGGTGAGCTACCTTCACTATGTACTACTTGTAAAAGCATTGTTGGAATGTCAGCTTGTAACTTTTGGAGGATGAATTTTATGGTGGTTAGTTTCATAACTAGTTAGGTGTCGAATACCTTAAAGATATTCAATACCTATTGAGGTTATTTATCAGTTTTAAAATTTTTCTTCGATTTTGAATATAAAGCCATCAATACTCTTTCAGGGGTAATCGGTGAAACATAATCAAAGTCAGCTTCTGAATTAAATGCTCGAACCGCATCTCGAATCGCAAAGTAAGCACCGATCCCATACATCAAAGGTGGTTCACCAACGGCCTTAGATTTGTAAATGGCTAAGTTGTTTGCCCGCAGCGGCAAGAAGGAGGTATTAATCGTTTTAGGAACAGAATATATATCTGGAATTTTATAAGTAGAAAGAGCATTACTAAGTAATTTCCCTTTTTGATTAAAGAGGATTTCTTCCATGGTCATCCAACCAATTCCTTGCACCAAGCCGCCTTCTATTTGTCCAAGGTCAACGAGTTCGTTGATTGTTTCTCCCACATCATGGACAACATGCACATCATCAATTTCATAAATTCCTCTCAAACAATCTACTGTCGTCGTAAGTAATGCAGTTCCATAAACATGATAAGCAAAAGGATGTCCCTTTCCTGTTTCTTTGTCAAAATTAATCCTTGGAGTGGCGTAATGACCTTTGGCACTTAGATTAATTCGTTGGGAAAAAGCATCGGTCACAACCTGCAACCAAGGAATTTCTTTTCCATTTTTGGCAATAGTGATTTTTCCATTTTGAAAAAAAATAGGCGTAGAGTCTTCCAAGTTAAAAGCATTTTGGATCATATTTTTTAACCTATCTTTAATTTGCTGGCAAGCGTCTAACAATGCTTTTCCGTTGAGGTCGGCAGTTGCACTTGCGGCAGAGGGAGAAGTGTTGGCAACTCTGGTAGTGTTGGTCGTTTCCAATTTTATCAATTCAGGAGCGATCCCAAATTCTCTAGCTGTGACTTGAACCATTTTTGTATTTACTCCTTGCCCCATTTCTATAGCACCTGTGCTTACGCCAACCGTTCCGTCAGTATAAATATGGGCCAAGGCACGAGCATGATTCATCATCGTGTTGGTAAATGAAATTCCAAAACAAATTGGCATCAATGCTAAACCTTTTTTAGAAAATGTATTTGTATTGTTATAAGATTCAATGTCTGTTCTTATTTTTTCAATATTATATTTTTTATCGAGTTCTTCCCAACTATTTTTTGCTTCCCCATTTTCTACTATTTGTCCATAAGGAAATTCATCGCCATCGTTCAATAAATTACTTTGTTGAATTTCAGTAGCATTAACTTTTAAAATTCTTGCGGCATGATCAATGGCTGCTTCCATTACAAACATTCCTTGAGGTCCACCAAATCCTCGAAAGGCAGTATTGGGCGGAAGATTAGTTTTGCAACAATGCGCTTTTAAAATAACATTTGGAATAAAATAACTATTCGTTGCATGGAAAAGTGTTCGTTCCAAAACAGCAGGAGACAAGTCTGCGGCAGCTCCTCCATTTTGAAAAAAGGAAGCTTCATACGCAATGATTTTTAAATTTTTGTCTAAACCAATTTTATAGTCACTTCGATAAGGATGCCGTTTTCCAGTCATCCGCATATCTTCCATTCGATGCAAAATACACTTGGCTGGTTTTTTCAAAACCCACGCCACTAGTGCCGTCATTGCAGCAAAAGGATTCGCTTGATCTTCCTTTCCACCAAACCCTCCACCAATTCGAGTGACATCAACTTCCACTTTATTCATTCCAATTCCGAGCACTCGGGCAACCGCTTTTTGTACTTGAGTAGGCCCTTGAGTGGAGCTGTGAATTTTTATACTTCCATGTTCCATCGGGTAGGCATACGCTCCTTGCGTTTCCAAATATAAATGTTCTTGTCCACCTGAGTCGGCAGATCCTTCAAAAATATATGCGGCTTTTTCGAATGCTTTTTTACTATTACCTAACTGGAAAGTTCTTGAGTTGGATAAAAATTGCCCTTGGAGAAAAGCTTCTTTGGGATCAACAATCGCAGGTAATTCTTCGATGTCGATTTTGATTTTTTCTAAGGCTTCTTCTGCTACAATTTCACTTTCTGCGACTACCAATAAAATCGCTTGACCTCTAAAATGAACTTCCTCTTCTGCCAATAAAGGTTCGTCTTGAATAATTCCTCCAATTTGATTTTCTCCAGGAATATCTTGTTGGGAAAAAATCTTAACGACTCCTAACAGTTGTTCTGCTTCCGAAAAATCAATTGATTTAATTTTTCCATGAGCAACTGGCGAATCAAAAATTTTGATAAACAAAGTACCTTGCATTGTTGGAATATCATCAACATAAGTACTCTTGCCAGTCACATGCCCGATGGCATCTATATTGGCAATGATTTTTTTATCCTTGAGTTTTTTTAGGGGATCAATCATCTTTTTAGCATTTTAGTGATCGGTTCGATGACTCCAAAAAATTCTATAAAATGAGTCAAAATTAACTGTCGCAACAACAGCCGTTTATATTCAGCAGTTCCTCTAGCATCGCTGATAGGAGAGATTTCTTGGTTGACAATTTTAAAAAAATCATTCAAAACCTCGTCGGTTAATTTTTTGTTTTTTAAAAAACCAGCAGACTCAAATAAGTACTTTGGAATAGGACCAACTCCTCCTGCGGAAATATGAATTATAGAGATTTCTCCTTCTTTATTTAAACTGATTTGACAAGCAGAATTGACACTCGCAATATCTAGGTGAGTTCGTTTACTTACTTTTTCAAAATTAAAATGAGTGGAATCATCAGGAACTGAAAATTGAATAGACTCGATAAATTCAGCAGGAGATTTATCGATTTTTTTATAATCTAAAAAAAAGTCTTTTAAAGCTATCGTTCGGGTATTTCCATTCTCATTTAAAATAATAGAACTATCCAAAGCAAGAAAAAAAATAGTCATATCTCCGATCGGCGAAGCATTGACAAAATTTCCAGCTAAGGTTGCCATGTTTCTAATTGGCGTCGAAGAGACTAATTTTAAGTGCTTTTTTAAATTTGGAAATATATTGTTAAAAACTGGTGATTCTTCCAAATCAGTAACAGTTGCAGATGCACCAATTTTACAAATCTCATCTTTGATTGCAATGCCTTTTAAGTTTTGATTATCAAATTTATTTTTAACAAAAGCTTTTCTAATCACTTCAGGTTTTTGCACCAATAAATCTGTACCACCACCTAAAAAATATTCTGTAGAAGTATTGTTAGAAAAAACTTTAGGGGCTAATTTTTTATTTAAATCAACTAACCTAGATTTGATGTTAATCATATATTTCGGCAAATGACCCTTTTCTACGAGCCAAGGAATTTTTTGAGTGGTTGGTTTATTTTTTAATTGATCACAAAAAGCATCAGTTGCTCGTTCGATAGATTTATAACCGGTGCATCGACAAATATTTCCATCAATAGATTTTATCGCATTTGTTGAATCAACCGTTTTATCCGATAAGGCAAATCCAGTAAAAGACATAATAAAACCTGGTGTACAAAATCCACATTGCGTTCCATTATTATTGACCATTAAAGATTGAATAGGAGTGAGGTCTTTCCGATTAATACCTTCGATAGTTAAAATATGTTTTCCATGAATATTAATCAAAGGAGTGATGCAAGAAGTCATGGATTGATAAATGAGTTCTCCGTTTTTTAATTCTCCTACAAGGATTGTACATGCACCACAGTCACCTTCTCGACATCCAACTTTAGTCCCTGTCAATTGTTTTTCATATCGAACAAAATCCAAAACAGTACTTCCTTTTGAAAGATCTGAGTGGATAATTTTATCATTTAAAATAAATTGGATCATTTTTGAAATCGTTTTAAGTTGGACGTTTTTCGAAATGGTTTGATTTTTTTTTTAGAAGATTAATTCTGAGAAGTAAACGTAAAACGTTCAACGTCTAACGTTCAAAAAAAAAATCAATACTCCGTTTTATCCTCTTTGCTTTCCCACAATTTAAAAACTTCATTTCCTTCTGCATTCATCATCTGCTCTGTTTTGATACTTCGATCTTGGATATTCAGATTTAATTCTTTATAAATAAAATCATCATCAAATCCAATTCTGGCAGCATCTTCCTTTGTGCAAGCATAAAACATTTTATCAGGACGAGCCCAATAAATTGCACCAAGACACATCGGACAAGGTTCGCAAGAAGTATAAATGATGCAACCGTCTAACTGAAAAGTATCTAACTCTTGGCAAGCATTTCGAATAGCGACGACCTCTGCATGAGCAGTTGGATCATTAGAAGAAGTGACTCTATTATTTCCTTCGGCGATAATTTTGCCATCTTTTACGATGACTGCTCCAAAAGGTCCTCCATCATTAGATTCCATTCCTTTACGAGAAATATCAATGGCGCGTTGCATAAAATATTTGTGATCTTTAGTCATGTAATGATTTCTTTTTTTAATTTTAAAAATTGAGATTTGCTCAGAGAAATATTCGATTTGATTCAGCATCTAAATTAAGATTTTTAAGAGAAGAATACCAAATCGAAAAGTTTAATATACTGAAAAAATGGTAAGTGTTGCAATATGCTTATTATTCATTAATAGGGATAATTAGTAGAAAAATTAAAATAAATAATGCCGAAAATTGATTCTCTCAACCAACAGAGATCTAACGATATTTTACTGATTGTAGGGATTTTGTTTGTTGCTATCAATTTACGTCCTGCCCTTGCTAGTATCGGTCCGTTGATTGAAGATATACGACAAGCGACAGGACTTTCTAGTGGACTTTTAGGTTTGTTGACTACCTTACCTTTGATTGCGTTTGGTTTTATTTCTACCTTAACGCCATTATTCACCAGACGATTTGGAATTGGTGGAACCTTATTTGGGGCGATGCTATTATTAACGATTGGTATTGCCATTCGATCTATTGTATGGTTGCCTGCTTTATTTTTAGGAACACTAATTTCGGGTGTTGCGATCGCTTTTGGAAATGTATTGTTACCTAGCTTAACTAAGCGTAATTTCGAATCGAATTCAGGATTAATAACCAGCCTATATTCTAGTATGATGGCGGTAGGAGCAGCATTGGCTGCAGGGGTTAGTGTTCCGTTAGCGCATAATTTTGGATTGGGTTGGCGGGGTTCTCTTGGAGTGTGGGCCATCTTATCTTTGGTTGCTTTTTTTGTTTGGTTACCGCAATTATTCCGTTTGAAAAAATCCAGTTCTAATCGAAGTTACATAAAGGCAATGAAAAAGTTAAGTGGTTCAAGAACAGCTTGGCAAGTGGCGTTATTTATGGGACTTCAGTCATTAGTTTTTTACGTCATCTTGGCTTGGCTTCCTGCCATCTTACAAAGTAGAGGATATGATGCTTCCTTTTCTGGGTGGATGCTTTCTCTAGCACAAGCTACAGGAATTTTAGGTGCACTAACTATTCCTTTTTTGGCAGGAAAGAAAAAAGATCAGCGTGGTATTGTGTTATTTTTATTTATAGTGGAATTGATTAGTTTGATTGGATTATTTCTTCCTCAGTTGGAATGGGTTGCTGTCTGGGTTTCTCTACTTGGTTTTGTTATGGGGAGTACTTTTGGGTTGTCTTTACTTTTTATCGTTCTTCGTTCCCAAGATGCAGAATCTGCAACAGAACTATCCGGAATGGCTCAGTCGATTGGGTATTTTGTAGCAGCGATTGGGCCGATTATTTTTGGTAGCCTCTTTGATTTGACAGGGAGTTGGACCTATCCTTTTGTTTTCCTTTTTGTGGTTTCATTTCTAAAAATGGTTACAGGGCTAGGAGTCGGAAAGGAAGTATGATAAATAGTTTTGAAAGTTGACTTGTCTTTTGGAGGAAACTTATACAGTAATCAAAATATATCCTTACTTTAAAATAGGTGAATTTGAATAGTGTCTTGTCCTAAAATAGTTACAGATGAAAAATACCAAAGGGTAAACTTATGGATTGATAAGTTATTTCATTAAGAAGTGAAAATAATTAAATTTATTTTGTTAGGAATTTATTTTGTAATATATTGAAATCGAAAAGTTTAGCCAAAACCAATTTGAGAGAACTCACTAAGAATTATTAAGTTAACATTCATACTTTATTTAAGAAGGGAATATAATTTCAAATAATAAATTATATGCCTACTCTTAATGATCATTTTGAGAAAGATGAAAACTCAATTAACATAGACGATATTCGGAAATCTGTTTCTGATGATAATCTTGAATTAGTTCTTAAAAAACTAGAACCTTTTTTGGAAAAAAGTTTGTTCTCACAACAAAAACAAGAACGAATTACATTATCTAGTAGGCTTAATAAATTAAATAGGGAAAATCGTTTGGGGATACTCAACCCTAGTGAGTATAGAATTGAATATAATAGAATTAGAAAAGCAACACTCGAATTTTTAGATGAACTTGAATTTTATATAAAAGAGAACCTAAAGAATACGGAAAAGGTAGAACTAGAAAAACAGGAAGAGATCTTGAATGAAAATCTTTCTAAGCAGATTCAAGTACCAAATACTTTGATTAAGGATGAGAAAGTAATAACGCCTGATGTTGTTACCAATGAAGAAGATGAAACTATAAAAGATCATGTTCTAATAATGAAAGGAGGAGGGATAAAAGGATTAGCTTATGTTGGAGCTCTAAAAGAATTATATAAATATTACAATTTTAATTGGTTTGCTGGAACATCTGCTGGAGCTATTGCTGCAGTATTATTGGCGAGCGGTTACACGACAGATGAATTAGAAAAAGAGTTAAGTACTGATATTCAACGTAAAATTCGGACAAATTTTTTAGTAAGAAAATTAAACAATGTAAGAGAGGAATATAAATTAGATAAAACATACCTATCACCAATTCTCCAATTTTTTGAAACGTTTTTATTATGTATTGGTTTCTTGTTATGGTTTCCAGTAATGATTATTAAAGGTGGAATTCATGAAGCAAAAGATTTTAATGACTGGATACAAACACTTCTTTCTGAAAAATTAGACAAAGCTACGGAAGTAAAATTAGAAGATTTACCCAAGAGAGTTTCTATTTATGCAACCAAGCGATACGAAGATGCTGTGATTTTTGATTCTCATGGTGTAAGAAATCAAACATCCGCAGCTTTTGCGGTAAGATGTAGTATGTCTATTCCATTTTATTTTACTCCACAAAGAAAAGAAGGATTATATGTTTTTGATGGAGGAGTACAGCATAATTACCCTGTAAATATATTGTTAGAAAATAATAAGGATGTTGATTTTATAGGACTTTATCTTGGGGATGAGCATTTTAAAGGACATAAAAATACAAATAGTATTCTTTGTGATTTATTAAAAATAACAACGGAATCGAATGATTATAAGGCATTAAAAAAGTATGAAGATGAAACTGTTGTTATTGATGTGAATCCAATTTCTACCTTGGATTTTAAATTGTCTTCAAACGAGAAATCTTTTTTATTAGAATGTGGGAGAGTGTATGCTTTAAAATTTTTGAAAAAAAATAAGAAGTTAGGAGAAGATTTCGATTACAAAAGTGAGAAAGATAAGCTTGAAGTTTTTAGGAAAGAAATAAAAAGAGAAAGACTAAATAAGCGATTGTGGCGATGGGGAAAACGGATTCCAATTATTCTAATTGTTGTTTTTTATTTTTTTATTTTTCAAAGTAAGAGCGATGTTATTAATGAGTTAGGATTAGAGGTTCATCTATTGACTCAGAAAGAAACTAGTAAATGTAACCTTAATGCATTTTTTCAACTTGAAAAGAAGAATTTTATATCAAAGGAATGTTTGCCAGAGGGTACTCTTAAAAGTGAAAGACTTAAAGTTTTTATAGGTGAACATGGAATTCAAGAATCAAAAGAGAAGTTTGATTTAACAAAACATTTACAGCTTCCTTTTTCTTTCTATAAATCTTTCTATAAAGATTCAACGATAATCAAAATCTGTTTTGAAAACCCAAAAGAAAACGAAATTGGATTTAAGATTGAATTAAAAGATCAATTTACACCTGACCTGTCAAATCCATCAATAGCAGATGATTGGTATCCATTCCTAAAAGAAAGTTTAATTACAACATCCTTTGTTTACAAAAAAGGGTTTCCAAATAATAAATGTGTAACCTTAAAGTATAAAAAATGAAAAAATATTTAATCATTCTAACTATTCTGTTATTTCAAGTTTTGATTTACGGTCAAAGACCAAATCCAGATTCACTTACATTTCTTGTTGAATTTGAGTATAAACTAACAAATAAAATACTTGATAAATTTAAGTTGAATAGAGAATTAAAAAAGGTATTTGCTAAAAAATTAATTGAAAAGTATTGGTGTGAATTTAATATTTCAAATTTAGGGATAGAAGTAGAAGGTAAACTTAGACAGAAAGAAGGTTATTATAAACTAGCAAGTGAAAGAGGATTAGTTGCATATATTAATATTCCTAATGATATTCCAAAAAGTGGAGTGGATATTAAGTGGGTTTTTTATTATATGGTAGATAGTATAAAAAGTGATTCACCATTATTAACCAATGATAATAAACAAATTATCTCCTTAAAAAAACCCCTTGTTGAATCCATATATTATATCAATGAAAATACATTTATTTCTGAAGAAACAATTAAACTTGGCTCTCCAGAAGAAATAACCGTAGATATAATTACTGATTATATTGAGGAGAAATTATTTAACGAATCAGATAGTTTAGGTGGGTTTGTAGAGACGATTAAAAAATTAGAAACTATTAATCTAGAAAAGAACATAATTAATAATTCTGATGTAAAAGGTTATTTTAGATTATTAAATTTTTTGGAACCTTATGTTCATGCAAACTCATTCTTAAATAATGAAGCAAAGTCTTTAAAAGAAAAAATTGATACTTTCAAGAAATCTAATTCTTCAAATCTTAATTCAAGGGATTCATTAAGCATAGCCTATGCTTCAAAGATTTATTTTGATTATCAAAAATCAATAGAAATAATAAATTATTATTATCGCAAACTTCGTTTAGTTCTTTTTTCGGAAACTTCTTTTCCACTATCACCACCTGATACACTTGGTATAGGTGAAGACTCCTCTAAAAAACAACCATCTCTGAACTTTGCTTTCAATTCATTTGTAGGTGTTAATATTGCGAGAGAAGATATTGACCAACTTGATGATAATGTTGGAATAAATTCTATTGGATTAACCACCCCCATCGGTATTAGTTTTTCAAGAGAATTTCAAAAACAAGGTTCTGTAGGAGTGTTCATGAGTTTTATAGATATAGGATCAGCAGCTACAACTTTTCGATGGGATAATTCAACGGGGATGGGAACAATTAATGAATTTCCAGAACTTACATTCAGAAATTTATGGTCTCCAGGACTTTTTGTAGTTTATCAATTTAATAATAGATCTCCTTTTTGGTTTGGAGTTGGTTTACAGGAGAGTCCTTTGAGAAAAGTTGAAATAAGTGGGATCGAGGAATCCCTTGGAGGAGTACGTGCTAGTATATTTTTTGCATACCATATTCCTATTTTTAAATTTAAATTTTCACGGAATAAAGAAAACTAAGATTCTTTATTCGAATGAATAATTTTTTTGATAAGCTTAGAATAAAAAATCCCTCTTGCAAAATCGATTTGTAAGAGGGGATTTTTTAGGTGGAGCTGCCGGGAGTTGAACCCGGGTCCAGACAAAGTAACTGAGAGCTTTCTACATGCTTATTTTCTATTCAATTTTCGAGCGATGACAAGGAAGAAACCAACCCGCACCATCACCTTATCCTCTGAATTTCGCATTGTAGTCGAGGTATCCTACGCAACTAGCCTAAGTGCTCTTTCGAGCGGGTATGATATGCGGCACGCTGTGTATTAGGCGTCAAGCGCACGGCACAAAGGCATCTAATTAGATTCTAATTAGGCTGCCATGGCGAATCTTTGATTGCCATTTATAAGTGGTTAATTACTATTTGTTAACGGAGTAAGTAATTTTGCTCCGACATGCTTACTAACCGAAAATCTTTCCTGTCGATTCCAGTCAGCCCCGTGAGAAATAAAAGAAGACGGAATATCGAATTACAAATTCAAAATTTTAATTTTTTGTTTGATGCCTATTCCCATTTAATAGGTGGGTCAATATTCCGATTTTTTAAATTTCTATTAGCTCAAAACTCTTTTGTTTTAAACGGTTGCAAAAGTAACAACATTATTGACTAATGTAAAGTTTCGAAGTCTTGCTTTTTTTATTTTTTTTATAAAATAGAAATTAATTTTGAAACTAAAAAAAATGCGGAATCGTTGTCAATCTCGTATATTCGCAGAAATTTTGGGAGAGCATTTAATTTTTCTTTTCTAAAATCAAATTTGATTCAAATTTCAATTCAAATAAAATATGTCAGATCCAAAAAGATATTTAGTGACTTCAGCACTTCCTTATGCCAATGGTGAATTACACCTTGGACATTTGGCAGGTGCATATTTGCCCGCAGATATTTATGTGCGCTACTTGCGATTGCAAGGAAAAGATGTGGCATATATTTGTGGCTCTGATGAAAATGGAGCTGCGATTACTTTACGTGCAAAAAAGGAAGGAATTCCTCCTCAAGAAATTATCGACAAGTATCATAACTTATTCAAATCGACTTTTGAAAAACTAGGAATCTCATTCGATTATTATCATCGAACAAGTGCACCATTGCACCACGAAACGGCTCAGGAATTTTTCAAAAAATTATTGGAAAAGGGTGATGAGTTTGAAGAAAAAGTAAGTGAGCAATATTATGATGAAGGTTATGATCAGTTTTTAGCAGACAGATATATCATTGGAACTTGTCCAAATTGTAGCTATGAAAAAGCCTACGGAGATCAATGTGAAAATTGTGGAAAAGACCTTTCCCCAACTGAATTGATTAATCCAAAATCTACCTTGAGTGGAAATGTTCCTATTTTAAAATCTACCAAACATTGGTTTTTTAAATTAGATAAACATGAAGCGTGGTTGAAGGAATGGGTGGAACATGGGACGCTTGATGGCGAACCTCATCACAATGCTAAGTCTTGGAGAAATCATGTAGTTGGACAATGTAAATCTTGGCTCGACGGAGGATTACTTCCTCGATCAATTACACGTGATTTGGATTGGGGAATTCCAGTTCCAGTTGAAGGTGCGGAAGGAAAAGTATTGTATGTTTGGTTCGATGCACCGATTGGTTATATTTCCTCTACAAAACAATGGGCTGCTGAAAATGGGAAAAATTGGGAAGATTATTGGAAAAGTGATGATGCGGAATTAGTGCATTTTATTGGAAAAGATAATATCGTTTTTCATTGTATTGTTTTTCCTGCGATGTTAAAAGCACATGGCGATTACAATTTACCTGTGAATGTTCCTGCGAACCAATTTTTAAATTTTGAAGGTGATAAATTCTCAAAATCAAATGAATGGGGAATTGAACAAGATGAGTATCTAAGAGTTTTTAAAAATTTTGAAAACAAAGAAGATGCCTTGCGTTATGCGTTGATTCGCAACATGCCTGAAAATAAAGATGCCGATTTTAAATGGGACGACTTCGTTGATTTTCATGATAATGAGTTGGTCGCAAATGTGGGGAATTTCATCAATCGAGTAGTTGTTTTGACCAATAAATATTTTGAAGGAAAAGTACCTTCAGTTGATGTAGACTTAAAAGAAATTTTGGCAGAGGTAGAAAATTTGACCCAACGATTATGTCAGGAAATTGAGAATTTTCAATTCAAACCTGCTATCAATACTTTGATGGAAATTTCGAGTTGGGGAAATACTTACTTGCAAGATGCTTCACCTTGGACGATTTATAAAACGGAACCAGAGAGTGAAAAAATCAAAGAAGCAATGTTGGTAAGTTTGCAGATTGTTGCATTACTAGGTGTTTTGACTAAACCATTTCTACCATTTTCTTCAGATAAAATTCAAAAGTTATTGAATTTGCCAACAGTTCAAAATGGAGACTTAGTTGAAATCTTAGAACGACTTCAAGATGGAAATCCAATTCTAGAAGCAGGTGGACAGATTGGCGAGCCTGCTCTACTTTTTGCAAAGATCAATGACCGAAAAGATCATTCTCGATTAGAAATTGTCAATGCTCAAAAAGAAAAACTAGCAGCAGCTCTCGAAGCTAAAAAAGCAAGTGAGCGAGCACCAGTTAAAGATGAAATTACTTTTGAAGATTTCACGAAACTTGATATCCGAACGGGTACGATCATCGAAGCGGAGAAAATGAAAAAGGCAGACAAGCTTTTAAAAATAAAAGTGGACTTAGGTTTTGAGGAAAGAACAGTTGTATCTGGTATCGCTAAATTTTTTAAACCCGAAGACATTATCGGTCAACAAGTTTTATTGTTAGCAAATCTCGCTCCTCGAAAAATGAGAGGAGTTGAATCGCAAGGAATGATTTTGATGGCGGAGAATGAAAAAGGAGAATTGAGTTTTGTGAGTCCGAAAGAAGGGTGGGGGAATGGATTTGGAGTGAGTTAAGATTTTTCATTTTAAAAAAAAATAGGTGCTATTGTTTCAAACAATAACACCTATTTTTTATCTAAGAATTAATTTATCTCATCTTGGGTCGTCGTCTTTTTCCTCCAGGTTGCATCATATTTCTTCGACTTTGTCCTTGTGCATTTTTCATTTGACCTCTTTGTTTGAAAGCTAAATCGAATTGAGCAATCTGATCTTTAATTTGTTGCTGCGTTACTTTAAGTTTTTTAGCATTCATAAAATAAACTTTAGCTGCATTCCACTTTTGTTTTTGTGCATTTATATTTGCCAATTGTAATTGCACCATTGCTTTTTCATCATCAGTAGGTAAGTCGATTGATTCTGCTTTTTTGAAATAAGCTTCCGCAGCATTATTATCTTTATTGTTCATTGCTAACGAACCTTTGAGAATATTGTAAAAGGCTTTATTTGTTTTGTACAACCATTCTGGTTTCCAAGTCAGATTCAATCTGTTTTCCGCTTCTTCGAAATTTCCTTCTTGCACTAATTGTGCTGCGGATTGAACTGTTCCTAATAAAAGGTAACTAGCCAATAATCCCAATCCAATTAAAATAAATGGAAGAGCATACCAAAATCCTTGGAAGATGGCTAACAAAATACCACCTACTAAAAATAAGGCGATTAAAGCAAATTTGAGTTTTATATTAATTGAAAACATTATGATATATTTTTGATTCTTAAATAAACATTGGTTTGAATATGAAATTTAAATAAGAATTTTTTTTAGAATATTTGTTTAATTCGTTGATGATCAACGGACTGCAAAGATACAGAACTCTGTTAACTTACCTTTCAATTTCATAAAAAAGTTGAACTAAACCAGTTGAATAAGTTTTGGTGTCAGTTAGTTTTAATTTTTTTCGAATATCAATTTTTTCAAAAAGAGGTTTTCCACTTCCAAGAATTAAAGGATGAACGGCAATCATTAATTCGTCCACTAAGTTTAATTTAATCATAGCTGTCGTCAAACTTGCTCCTCCGAAAAGCCAAATGTTTTTGCCTTCAGAATGGACTATTTTGTTAACTTCTTCCTCAATATTTCCATTAATTATTCTTGGCCCTTGATCCGTACTTTTAAGCGTATTGGAAAAAACGATTTTCGTTTTATCTGCAAAAGCATCAGGTGCCATTTCTAATAATTGCTCATAACTTTTTCGTCCAAAAAAAATAGCATCAATTTGATTTAAGAACTCTGTCATGCCATAATCTTGATCTGTCAAACACCAATCAATTTCACCATTGGCACCTTCAATGAATGAATCGAGTGATGTACATAAATTTAAAATAACTTTTCTCTTTTTCATATTCTTCCTTTTAAGGCTTCCGCTAATTTTTTCAAATTCTCCTTAATCATCAAATCATTGGAATTAAAAGTTTCCGCCTTTAGTCTAAATTCATTGGCAAGTTTATATTCTTTTTTTACAAAATGAACATGCGCAACATTGATGGCAACCAAAGCATTATCGGTATCAGTTCGTAAACCTAAATCGAGTGCTTGTTTTAAATGTTGTTCGCCAAAACCAGTTTGTTTTTTTTGCAAAGCAACCATTCCTAAAACAAAATAATAATATGCTTGATGAGTTTTTAATAAAAAATCAGGACGCTTGATTTGTAAAATTAAATCCTCTGCTGCATCGACTTCGCCTTTGTTTAATTTCCCAAAAGCCAACATGACATTTCCAAATAAAAAATGAGTTGCCAAAATAATCAGGCCAGCCAAATACATATACCAAGCGGAACCAAAACCCACATTGAAATGAATTAACGTACCCAAAAAGAGGATGACAATTCCAATTAAAAATCTAATTCGTGCTAAAAACATATTATTAATAGTTAATGGTGAACGGTTAATTCAACGTGGAGTTAATCATTTACAATTAATCGTTTACCGTTAAATTCGTGAGCATCCAATTCCCTTTCACTTCCAAATAACTTCCTTCGGGAAAAACCGCTTTAAAATTTTTATGGTAAAAAACTTTGGTTCTTTCCACATCTTTTGGATGGCTAGCCAAACGGTTAAACAATAAAATGCCATTGTCGTTCACCAATGTTTTTAATTTTTCTAAAAAATCATTTTCCTCAAATTCTTCTGGAACCACATCATCTAAAAAAACATCCATACAGATCAAATCAAATTTTTGTTCCGTTTGCATCACATAGGCAAAAGCATCAGCGCAGATCATTTGGATATTTGATTTAAGTTGAGGTAAAGCATATTTAGAGGCGAGGTAGATGACAGAGTCGTCAATTTCGACAGCGGTATAATTATATTTTTTTCCAAAATTCTTTTCCAACATCAAAGGAATACTTCCCAAACCTAAACCTAGAACCAACGCATTCTCAATTGGATATTGATCTAAATTTACTGCTTCGAAGGCATCAAAAAAGTTGTCATACAAATCTTCAAAAGAGTAAATCGCATTTGCTGTTGACAATTGATATCGACCTCGACTAAGACTTACATATAAATGTGGATTAATTTCACTCGGTGCACTTTCGATGTGGAATTCGAAAAAGTAACTTAGTATTTTTTTCCAAAAAGGAGGTTGGATTGGTTTGATGATTTTCTTTTTTGAGGAGTCAGGAATTAGGAAGTTAGTTCAATAGTTAAACAGAGAACAGGCCTGATAGTGAAATTATAACTTGAAAACCTGTTCACCTGATTAAGTCTCCCAACTTCGATTAACTGATGTCAGTTCAAAAACTTTTTCTAATATCTTTTTTTCTACTTCGTCAAATTCAATTTTTCTACGAGCCATTACTTTTTCAGCAGTATCAAATGCTTTATCGGTTTTGTAAGTTTTTAAACCTTGTGGCCCACCCCAGGTGAAAGAAGGAATAAAGTTTCGAGGATAACCTGCTCCAAAAATATTGGAAGAGACCCCTACAACAGTTCCCGTATTAAACATGGTATTGATTCCCGCTTTGCTGTGATCACCCATAATTAAACCACAAAATTGCAAACCTGTTGGAACAAATCGCTCACTTGGGTAGTCCCATAATTTAATATTTGCGTAGTTGTTTTTCAAATTAGAAGTGTTCGTATCTGCACCTAAATTGCACCATTCACCTAAAACAGAATTTCCTAAATATCCTTCATGACCTTTGTTGGAGTAACCTGTAAGAATAGAATTACCGACTTCACCACCAACCTTGGAATGAGGTCCGACAGTCGTTGGGCCATAAATTTTAGCACCCATTTTTACTGTTGAATGATCGCACAAAGCAAATGCTCCTCGAATCATAGCACCTTCCATCACCGTCGCATTTTTTCCAATAAAAATTGGTCCTTCGGTGGCATTTAGAATGGAACATTCAACTGTTGCACCTTCTTCGATAAAAATATTTTCAGCGGCAATTACTTGATTGGATTTAGAAATTGGAGCAGAAATTCTATTTTTTGTTAACAAGTCAAAATCTTCTTGAATCGCATCTCCATTAATTTTAAAAATATCCCAAAGGTTATTTATTTTTAAGAAAGGAGTATCCACCACATCAAATCCACCTAACTCTTCAATCTCTTCATTATTAATTAAATGCTCAAATTGATGTTCATCCAAACGAGTAGCAATCAATTCTCCATCTTTCAACAAAGCTTCATTGGGCGATAATTCTTGGATTAATTGAACCAACTCTGGCGAAGGTAAAACAGAACCATTTATTACAATATTATCCTCTTCAATATGAATCGGAAATTTATCTACCAAATAGTCTTGAGTAATATGAGAAATGTTATCTACATGAAGGTGATGTTGCCATTTTTCTTTGATCGTCAAAATTCCAACACGTAATTCACCCACAGGGCGAGTAAATGTTAGCGGCAATAAGCGCTCATGTAAATAAAAAAAAAAAAGTATGATATTCGGCATAGCAGTTTATGTGTGTTTTTTTTGTAAAAATATTCTTTTCAGCCACGTTTTTAGAAGATAATCATAAAAATTTTTCTCTTCTATAAATTTTTGTTTAGGAGTAACAAAAAAAAAGTCCTGAACAATGTTCAAGACTTTTTTTTCAAGTAAGAAAGAATAAGAAGTGGAAATTACTCCGCTGCTTTTTCTTCTGATTCTTGAGCAGTTGGATTTGCTTGTGCAAACTTTGCGAATTTCTTATTAAATTTATCAATTCGACCAGCTGTATCAACAAACTGCATTTTTCCAGTAAAGAATGGGTGAGAAGCTGCGCTAATCTCCAACTTTAAAAGTGGGTATTCATTTCCATCTTTCCAAGTAACAGTTTCTTTTGATTCTGCACAAGATTGAGTGATGAATTCTACATCATTAGAGATGTCTCTAAATACCACTTTTCTATAATTCTTTGGATGAGTATCTTTTTTCATTGTAATATCTTTTTTTTTATTTTGTTGTTCAAAGATAAGTTTATTAATGTTTAATTAAAACGAAAAAGGAATCTTTTTTCAAATAAAAGAGCAAAAAATGACCTTTTTTAACTAAGATTTTGAAAAATATCACATTTGTGTAATTTTGAGACTCAAAATATTAAGATTTACATATGCACAAATTAGTGTTCAAGTTCGGATTATTAGCAACTGCGTTATTGCTTTTGGTCAAAGTTAGTCAATATTCGATACTGACTCATAACCTGAGTAATGAAATCTGGATTGGTGTTTTTGCATTATTATTTTTAGGATTTGGAGTTATGATTAGTCAAATCTATTTTAAACAAAAAAAACAACCGCTTCCTGCCGAAAATTATCATCAAGAGTTTCCTCAACTCAACCTAAAAAAAATAGAAGAGCTTAACATTAGCAAAAGAGAATATGAAGTTTTAGGGCTTATTGACAAAGGTTTCTCTAATCAAGAAATTGCTTCCCAACTTTTCATTTCTGAAAGTACGGTCAAAACTCATGTGTCCAATCTTTTATCAAAATTAAATGCGAAACGGCGTACACAAGCGATCAATATTGCAAAAGAATTGAGAATTATTTGAAAGTGTATTGAGCTGGTCATTTGCATTCAATACTCAATATCAATACTTATGAGCCTCAATATCTCATCGTACTTTAGTCGTAATTCCTTGATTATCAGTTAATTGGTACTTTAGTATGAGTGGGGAAACGGATAATTCTCTTTTCTTTGAGGTATTCATTTAATCAAAATAAATATCATGAAAAAAATTATCATTCGTTACGGCATTTATTCATCACTTACATTAATTGTTCTTTTTGGCTTAACTTTTTTATTAGGAAAAAATCTGGATTTTGGTGCTTCGGAGAAGTTAGGTTATGCTTCCATTTTAATCGGGATGATCTTTGTCTACTTAGGAATTCGAGAATATCGAGAAAAAATAGGAGGTGGAAAAATTTCATTTTGGAAAGCAGTAAAAGTAGGACTTTTGATAGTGTCTATTCCTTCAATAGTTTTTGGATTAATTGATGTAATATATGTGACTTTTATTGATCCTGATTTTATAGAAAACTTTTATAATCATAGTCTTGCTGAAATGAAAACTAATTTGTCTGCTGCTGAATACGAAATCAAAGCGGCGGAGATAGAGTCTCAAAAAGCTTTATTTTCAAATATATTTTTTCAATTTGTAATTATGGGATTGACAGTATTTTTGATTGGAATAGTTGCTTCGTTTGTTTCGTCCTTTATTCTAAAAACGGAGGATTAATGTGGTTAATCAGGTAATTAGAAAATCAGACTAGAAGTGAAATCATATTTTAAAAATCCGTTCGTTCGCCTGATTAGCTGATTACTCATTAGGAAAAAACGCATCCTCAAAATGCTTAATCGTAAAACTCTGCTCATTTTTATAAATAATCGAAATAATATCAAAACGAATTTCCCAATCATGTTTAATTTTTCGCATATAAGCTGCTCCAGCGGAAGCGAGTAAATCCTCTTTCTTTTGGTCGACTGCAATTTCAGGTTCTCCATAGTGATTATTATTTCGAGTTTTCACCTCTACAAAAACTAAAATAGCTCCATCCTTGGCAATAATATCTACTTCCGCTCGACGATGTCGCCAATTGGTTTCTAAAATTTGATACTCTTTTTTCTTTAAAAAGGAAACAGCGAGTTGTTCTCCACGTTTCCCAAGTATGTTATTCCAGGCCATAAAATCCATGTCCCCAAAAGGAGAATGATTGGGTTAAATATTGGGAAGTTTTTGAAATATTCTTTTGAAAGAATATTAATAATATTACTTCCTGTCTCAAGTCGAATATCGGAAAATATCTTTATTTTCGCGGCAAATAGAGAATATTTATTCAAATTTTTGAATTTGAGATCTCTCTTTTACCTATTTAAAAAATCACTACGAAAAGGTTAATTGTTCGCAGTTAATCATTAATAATTAAAAAACGATGTTGAAAAAAATAAACCCAACTCAGACCGATGCGTGGAAAAAATTAAAAAAACACCATCAAGAAATGAAACGTGTACAAATGAAAGATTTGTTTGCGAACGATGTACGTCGATTTCAAAAATTCTCTTTGACCTTTGAAGAGACGTTGGTGGATTTTTCCAAGAATAGAATTACTAAAGAAACCGTAAAACTATTGTTACAATTAGCTAAAGAGACTAATCTTAAAGCTGAAATCAAAGCAATGTTTGCTGGTGAAAAAATAAATGCAACAGAAGGTCGAGCAGTTTTGCACACCGCATTGAGGAACCGTTCGAAAAAATCGATCAAGGTAAATGGCAAAAATGTAATGCCTCAAGTAAATACCGTTTTGGAGCAAATGAAAGGTTTTTCCAATAAAGTTATTGCTGGAAAATGGAGAGGCTATACTCGAAAACGAATTACGGATATCGTAAATATTGGAATCGGAGGAAGTGATTTAGGGCCGGTGATGGTGACAGAAGCCTTGAAGCCATATTGGAAAAAAGGGATGAATGTTCATTTTGTTTCGAATGTAGATGGAACTCATATTGCAGAGACTTTGAAAAAGTTATCTCCAGAAACAACGCTTTTTATTATTGCTTCTAAAACTTTTACGACTCAAGAGACGATGACTAATGCTCGCTCTGCAAGAGACTGGTTTTTGAAAAAAGCTAAAAAGAATGACTTTGTAAAAAAACATTTTGTAGCGGTATCGACGAATAAACAAGGCGTGGAAGATTTCGGAATTGCAGGTGAAAATATGTTTGGATTTTGGGATTGGGTAGGTGGCCGGTATTCGTTGACTTCGGCGATTGGATTGTCGATTGCATGTACGATTGGTTTTGAAAAATTCGAAGAATTATTGGATGGTTTCCATGCGATGGATCAGCATTTTGAGAAAACTTCTTTTGAAAAAAACGTTCCTGTTTTGTTAGCGTTGATTGGTATTTGGTACAATAATTTTTTTGGTGCAGAGACAGAAGCGATTTTACCTTACGATCAATATATGCATCGATTTGCTGCATATTTCCAACAAGGAAATATGGAGAGTAATGGTAAGTTGGTAGATCGAAATGGAAAGAAAGTTAACTATCAAACCGGCCCAGTCGTTTGGGGAGAACCTGGAACGAATGGTCAACATGCTTTTTATCAATTGATTCATCAAGGAACCAAATTAATTCCTTGTGATTTTATTGCGCCGGCTAATTCACACAACCAAATAGGTGATCATCACGTAAAATTATTATCCAATTTTTTCGCTCAAACGGAAGCGTTGATGAATGGAAAAACGAAAGGAGAGGCTACCGAAGATTTAAAAGCAGCCGGAAAATCAAAAGAGGAAATTGCACAACTTTTGCCTTTCAAAATTTTTGAAGGTAATCGTCCAACCAATTCTTTTTTAATAAAAAAAATAACACCACGAGCGCTCGGAAGTTTGGTTGCGATGTATGAACATAAAATATTTGTGCAAGGAATTATTTGGAATATTTACAGTTTTGATCAATGGGGTGTGGAACTTGGAAAGCAACTGGCAAAGAAAATATTACCAGAATTAGAAGATGAAAGAGTAGTGAAATCTCATGACTCTTCTACGAATGGTTTGATTAATAATTATAAGAAAATGCGAAGTTGAAATAGTGATGAATCAAGAGTGATAGGTGATGAGTTTTGACGAATAAGACTCACGATTTTTTTATCACTAAAATAAATTTTTATGAAAAAAGTTTTTCCAATAAAAGGAGCGATTCAAAATTATGCTTGGGGAGGAAAAGAATTTATTCCTAAGTTAATGCGTTTGCAAAGTGCTGATAATCAGTCATTTGCGGAGGTTTGGTTAGGTGCACATCAGCGTGGGCCAGCACAGTTGGATATGGATGGAAAAGAAATGTCATTAAAAGAATTTTTAGAAAAAAATCCTAAAGCACTTGGTGAAAAAGTAATTAATAAATTTGGAAAAAGACTACCTTATTTGTTCAAAGTTTTGGATGTACAGAAGATGCTTTCTATTCAAACTCATCCAACAAAAGAGGCTGCCGAAATTGGTTTTGTTAGAGAAGAAAAAGCAGGCATTTCGATCACGGCATTTGATCGAAATTATAAAGACGATAACCACAAGCCGGAGGTGATGGTTGCGATGACCGAATTTTGGTTATTGCACGGATTCAAATCTATGGAGGCGATTGAGGAAGTTTTAAAGTCAGTTCCCGAGTTTAAAATGTTGCTGGAATACTTCCAACGGATTTTGCAAAAAGAAGTGGATAATAAACTTTTTCATTTTTATAAGAACCTGATGGAAATGTCACAAACGATGGTGGATGAAATTTTACAACCACTTGCGGAGCGATTGAGTTTAGATTTTGTAATAAAAAAAATATCAAAGAAAAACCCTGATTATTGGGCAGCCTTGGCATTTCGAGATAATATGTTGGAAGGAGGCCATTTTGACCGAGGAGTTTTTTCTATTTATATTTTTAACTTAGTTTGTTTACAAAAAGGAGAAGGAATTTTTCAAGATGCAGGGATTCCTCATGCCTATCTCGAAGGAGTGAATATGGAATTGATGGCTAACTCTGATAATGTTTTTCGAGGTGGTTTGACAGTCAAACATGTAGATGTAAATGAATTGTTAGAACATATGATTTTTGAAGCGGTGATTCCAAAAATTTTGACTGGAACTGAAATTGATCAAGGGGTAAAAGTATACCAAACACCTGCACCTGATTTTGAATTGACGCGAGTTTTTCTGAATGATTTTGAAACTTATACTTCTAAAAAGACAATGACTCCTGAGACTTTAATTGTAATGCAAGGCGAAGTAATAGTGCAGAGTGGAGATGATGAATTTCGATTGGAAAGGGGAGGAGCATTTTTTGTGGTGAGCGGGGCGGAGTATACATTGATGAGTGATGGAACGAGTGAAATTTTCAAGGCTGCTGTGCCATGATTTTTTCAATGTCCAAGATCCATCAAGGAATGTTGGATATTCAATTCTTTTCCTAGTTCAGTATTAAAATTTTTCTTAATTTTACCGAATGGCTTATCAAACGAATTCTGGAAATTTTTTCGATTATTTAACACAAATGTTAATCGAAAATAAAGTGAGCGAAACGATTAAAATCCTTTCGGATGCTTCGTCGTCTGATCCTACTTTGAATGGAGATTTGAAATTTTTGAAACTTCGTGCGAACAAAAAATTAATGGTTCCCGCAGGTAGTGTTGGAGGACCTCCAAAAACACAGATCCAAGACGTTATTAAGTTAATCAAAGAATTAAAAAGTGCCCACTATCGTCGAGATGTAAAAGTGAATACGTTGACAGAACCTTCTAGAAAGGCGATGAAGCAAATACGAAAAAATAATCCTTCTGAAAATACTTCTTCCAAAAAGAAACGATCTGCATGGCCTTGGATTTTACTCTTCTTACTGTTGGGTGGAGGTGCTGCTGGTTATTATTTTAAAGATCAAATTTTACAAAATGATTTGGTGAAAAAATATATTCCAGAAGGATTTTTATCAAGTAATGATACTTCAGAAATAAATAAAGCCAGCGCTGCACCTGAAAAGAAAAACCCAAAAACAAAGAAGGAAACGACTCCTTCATCTACCTCGTCATCGTCTTTGTTACCGTCTGCTTCATCTTTGACACCGCCACCTTCTAATAAAAAAGAAACTAAACCTTCTTCTTCGGAAATAGGAAAATATTTTATTCAAATTGCTAGTTACTCTGATCTCGATCAAGCAAAAAGCAAACGCAAACGAGTGGAAATGAGTTTTGATCGAGCGATCGTTTTGCAAAAAGATTTAGGTGGGAAACCAAATTATAAAATTGTTATTCCCGGCTTTAAGACAAGAGAAAATGCCGAAGATTTTCAAGATGATCGAAAAGTTGATAAGTTATATCTTGGTGCTTTTATCCAACCTTTTAAAAGCGGTTGCAGTAATTTGTCTGAACTGGAAGATAATGTTTATGTCTGTAAATAAATGTTTGATTGGTTGATTTGGGGATTGGGAAATAAGACGATTTCGAATTTTTCAATTATAAATTTTACCCATCAAAATCAATCAATAAAATGAATATCGAACAACTAAAATTCCCCATAGGTAAATTTAAAACACCTCAATCTTATTCTCCTCAAGATATTTCTAAATGGATTTCCATCATTGAAAATGCTCCCGTACAAATCGAAGCAGCTGTCAAAGGATTGACGGAAGAACAATTAAATACTCCATATCGACCAGAAGGTTGGACGGTTCGTCAAGTCGTACATCATTTGCCTGACAGTCACATGAATAGTTATATTCGATTCAAATGGACTTTGACAGAAAACTCGCCAATTATCAAAGCTTATGATGAGAGATCATGGGGAGAATTGGAAGATGGAAAAAATGCACCTATCCAATTGAGTATTCAATTATTAAAAAGTTTGCATGCACGTTGGGTCGTGATGTTGAAAAATTTAAGTGAAGCAGATTTGGGGAAATGCTTCACTCATCCTGAATCTGGACAATTAATTTCCCTCAATGAAATGGTCGCATTGTATGCATGGCACAGTCAGCATCATTTAGCGCATATCACTTCTTTGAAAGAAAGAATGGATTGGTGATTAGGGAATGGGTTGATTAGGTAATTAGAAAATCAGGTGAGATATGAATTCAAATAATATTGCCCCAATTAACTAATTACCTAATAAATAGATCAACAAAATTACACTTTCCCTCTTCGCTGTCTTCTCAATTTTCTTCTCTCTAAATCTCCTACTGCTTTAAAAAGTTCATCATTTATTTTTTGGATAGGTTTGGTTAAAGTTCCCTCTCCTTTGTAGTAATAATTGACAGTATAGGGAAAAGGACGAAGTGGTTGCAAACCTTCATGAGTCCTAATGACAAATGCTTTTTTACCACCAATGCCAGCGACTTTTTCTGGTTGTCCATTTTTTTCTACTATTAATTCTTCTTGGTGAACAAACCCAAATTCTGCATAAAATTTTTGTTTTTTGGAAAAGGATAAAGATGAAACATTATTCAATTTTGCATCAAAAAGGTTGCCGTCAAAATTTCCATTTTTCACCTCTACACTTTTATCAGAATAATAATAATAGACAGGACAAAAAGTGAAATTCTTATCAAAAGATTTTAAAATGTCAGAGTGAAATTGTGCCATCTTTGCACTTTCTTTTTTGGCTAAATCACTTCGTCCCATTTTTTTAAGCTTGGCAATTTTAGCTTCATTGGTCGGAAGTCGAATGAGCATAACACCCGATTGCATATTATTTAATTGATCGGTGACGGTGTCTTTTCGGAGGTTGGCACTTTTACAATTTGAAAAGGTAGTTAGGATAAAAATGGCTAGGATGATTCTGAATGTCATAGTTGAGTTTTTTTAACGTGCTTTAATATTGTACTGTAAAAATGAAACATTAAATACGAAAGTTAGAACCATTAAAGTAGGAAAAGTCAGTTTTTTGAATTTAACCTAATCGAATAGAAGAGATGTTAGTCTTTCAGAGCGATAACACTTAACTAAACGATCAAGTAAATTCATCCTCTTTTCTCAAGCATTCGTCCGTAAAAACTTTACATTATAAGTCACAAACACTAATTTGCAAACGTTTTTCGTTCCGAAGTGAGGTTTTAACCACATTTACCAAGAATTATTTTCAATAAATTTTTTTATGAAAAAACTTTTTCAAACTACTCTCCTTTTTGCGATACTAATTTCATTCACCAGTTGTTTTGATGTAACAGAAGAAGTAAAAATGAATGCAGATGGTTCGGGCGAATTACGATTAAATATTGATTTGAGTCAAAGTAAAGGAAACCTCGCAGGTTACATGGCGGCTGGCGAAATTAATGGCGTAGAAATTCCTTCGGAAGCTGAAATAAAATCTGAGATCAAAAAACTCAAAAAAGCGTTATCCAAAATAAAAGGCATTTCAAAAGTGAAAGCCAAAAGCGATTTTGGTGAGTTCGTATTTGAAGTAACAGCAAATTTTAAAAATATGAAAGCATTGAACAAAGCGATTAATGCTTCGGTTAAAACCTTTAACCAAACACCTTTTCCACTCCCTCGATTTAAGCATTTTTCATTTAAAGAAAATAAATTTTCTCGACTTTTTAATTATACCGATGAGCGATTTACTCAAGAGGAATTTGATGGAATGATGAGTGTCGTACGATATTTGATGGAATCAGCTAAGGTGGTAAGTATTTATCGTTTTGAAGAAAACGTAAAAAATATTTCGAACTCAAAAGCTAAAATTTCCCCTTCCAAAAAAGCAGTCATGCTCGAAGGAAATATTTCAGAATTTGCAACAGGAAAAAAGACTTTAGAAAACCATATTTCATTTTAGAGATAAATCAATTTTTGAAAAATAAATAAAAACACCCTCAACCATGAAAGCAACAATTAGTAATTATTTTTTTTACCATAAACTATTAAAAACCAATTCGATGAAATTTTTTAGAAAAACTGCGCTACTATTTTTACTCGTTGTCGCAGCAATGAGTGTTCAAGCTCAAAATTTAAAACAATATATTCCAAGTGATGCGACATTTGTAGTAAGTATGGATTTAGCTAATTTGGATAACAAAATTAGCTTTGACAAACTAAAAGAATTTGACTTCTACAAAGAAGGAATGAAAGAATTCGACAAAGAAATGTCTGGAGAAAAAAAGGAACTCGCTGAAGCATTAAAAAATCCAGCTGCTTATGGAATTGATGTGATGAGTGAAACTTATATGTTTGGAAATATTTCGAAAGAATCCTCTTTTTTTGGATTCGCATTTAATATTTCGGACAGTAAGAAGTTTTCGAAATTTTTTAAAAATAATATTGTGCCAGAAGCAAAAGGTGCTGTGATGGGCATGATGGGGAAATTCCAAACCATGACTGAAGATGGAGCTACTTTCGCATGGAATGATAAAGTTGGAATCCTCGTAGGTGGAGAACCAAATGCTGGAACGGACAAATCTGTTGTGGATGGTTATGTCAAAAAGGTATTGAATGGAAATCCAAAGACTTCTATTATGAGTGATGTGCGATTCAACAAGGCAACCAAAGGTAAAAAGAGTGATATGCGAATGTGGATGGATTATAGTTGGGTGATGGATATGCAAATGGGGGGTAGTGAAATGGCTGGTGTTCCTGGGATGGAAGCAATGATGACAACATTGAAAGAATTGTACAAGGATACTGATTATTTGGTAGAAATGAATTTTAATGATGGAGCTGTCGTGATGGATTCAAAAATGTATTCCAATAAAAAGACGATGGATATGTTTGCCAAAATGACGGAAGGAGAATTGAATAAAAATTTCTACAAGTATTTGCCAAAGAATAATTTGATGGGCTATTTCTCATTAGCTATGAAAACGGAAAACTTTGCAGATGGAATGTTCCAAATGTTTGATCCAATGATTAAGGAAATGGGAATGACAAGAGAAGCAATGGAAGGAATGGCATTGGGTGCGGTGAATTCTATGGGCTTGGAAATGGATGCAAAAGGATTATATGAAATCATTCGAGGGGATATGGTTTTTGCTGTAACTGGGATGAAAGAATTTACGATTAAGAAAACTCAATATGATGATGACTTTAATAAAGTGGAAGTAGAGGCGCAACAAATGTTGCCAGAAGTATTGGCGATGATGTCTTATGGAAGAGAAGCAGATTTGAAAAAAATCGTTCAAATGGGAGTAGATGCAGGAGCTTTGACCAAAGTTGGAAATGCTTTTAAAGTGGCTATTCCAATGGATGAACTACCAATGGATATGTTCCTTTCAATGAAAGATGGAATTTTATTTATTACCAATAATTCAGATTTGGCAACAGGTAAATTGAAAGATGGATATTCCAAGTCAGATCGAATGACTAAAGATCAGCAAAAGTTGATGAAAGAAAGTGGTGGAGCATTTTTCTGGGACATTCCTTCTACATTGAATGCTGCTTCAGCATTTGCAAAAGAAGAAGGAATGAACGATAAAATGGCTGAAAAAATGCTTAATGTCAGTAAGCAGAGCCTAGAAAGTATGGTAGTGAAAACGGATAAAAAAATCAAAGGAAGTTATAATTCTGAATTCAAACTTAACTTTGTCAATAAAAAAATGAATTCATTGGAGCAATTATTTAATTATTTTAATGAAATGTATTTGACTGCAATGAATAGCGGAGGAATGTAATTTTTCTTTTTTTGAAAAATATTAAAATAGGTTGAGTGGGATTCCATTCAACCTATTTTTTTTGCTATTTAAATAACGAACACTCAATCTATTTTTTTTCAAAAAAATAGATTGAGTGTTCGTTATTTAAAATTCTTAAAACGTTTATTTCCCTTTTTTCTCCAAAACTATTTTTATCCCGTTCCTTATTTTAGAATACTATTGGTAATTTTACCTCCCATTTATAAAATATCTTTTTTCCCAAAAATGTAGATTAACTGACTTTATTAAGACGCAGATTTAAGAAGTAAAGCGTTCTTAATTTTATAAAATCGTTCTTAGACAAATTTCATGGTTAAGTTAAAACATGAGATTTGTTTATGAGTCAATAAAAGAGAACAAACATGCTGAAAATAGGAGTGTTGGGAGTTGGTCATTTAGGAAAAATTCATGTCAAATGTATTCAACAAACTGATTGTTTCGAATTGATCGGTTTTTTTGATCCAAATGATGAAAATGCAGCACAAGTAGTTGAAAATCAAGGGATTAAACGATTTGAAGAAGTAAAGGAATTACTCGAATTAGTTGATGTGGTGGATATTGTAACTCCTACCATTACGCATTTTGAACTCGCCCTAAAAGCCATACAGCATGGAAAACACGTCTTTATAGAAAAGCCTTTATGTAATACAGTTGAGGAAGCGGAAACGCTTTTAACTGCTTGTCGAGAGCATGGTGTCAAAGTGCAAGTTGGACATGTTGAACGATTTAATCCAGCGCTATTGGCTTTGGAAGATACTACATTGTCTCCCATGTTTATTGAGGCACACCGGTTGGCGGTTTTTAACCCAAGAGGAACAGATGTGTCTGTTATTTTGGATTTGATGATTCATGATTTAGATATTGTGTTGAGTTTGGTTGATTCGGAAGTGAAAGGAATTCATGCGAGTGGAGTAAGTGTGGTAAGTGATACACCTGATATTGCGAATGTTCGGTTGGAATTTGAAAATGGCTGTGTCGCGAATTTGACGGCAAGTAGAATTTCCATGAAACAAATGCGAAAGGTGAGATTGTTTCAACCAGATGCATATATCAGTTTGGATTTTCTAGAAAAAAATACTCAAGTCATTCGGTTGTATGATGAAGGATCACCAGATCTTCCCAAGGATGTTAATTTGATGGATTTACAAACTGCGAAAGGAAAAAAACATATTCACATTGATATGCCTCAAACAGAACCAGTCAATGCGATTCAATTAGAACTAGAAACCTTTGCCGAAAGTATTTTGCAAAATAAAAAACCAAAAGTCAGTATCGACGATGGTTATCGAGCTTTAAAAGTAGCTCATGAAGTTATTAAAACTATTGAAAAAAATGGTGGGAGATAAAACTATTTATCAACTACTAAAAAAAAAAATTATGAAAAAAATAGAGCTTTACTTATTTGTAATTGTATTGTTTTTTATAGGAAGTTGTGATTTAAAGAAGGAGCCAATTCCTGCTTATATTCATATCGAACCGTTCACTATAAATTCAAGTTCCAATGAAGGAACCAAGGAACATCAAATTACAGATGCCTGGGTAAGTGATGCTGGAACTGGAGATTTTTTAGGCGTATATGAGTTACCTGCTACCGTTCCAATTATTGCAGATGGGAATACGAAATTAATCATTGCACCTGGAATTCTGGAAAATGGAATTCGAGCAACTCCTAATATTTATTCATTAATGACTTCGTATGAAGCGGAAATTAATCTAGCACCAAGTGTAATAGATACTATCCAACCAGACACGAAGTATGGTTCGAGAGTGGAGTTTCGTTATAAGCAAGATTTTGAAACGACGAATCCTTTAAATGAAATACTTGATACGACTATTTTGCTCGAAACCAAAACCTTTATAGATCCATTAGCATTTGAAGGAAGCTCTGTTGGTTTTACTTTGGATGAAGATAATCCGAGGATGGAAGTGGCAATATCAGATTTTATGGAATTAGAAACCAAGGGAGATTTGACCGTAATGGAAATGCATTATAAAAATGAGGGAATACTACAAGTTGCATTATTGGGATATGAGGATCTTAATGTAACTCCTGTATTAACTTACTTTTTAGCTCTTAATCCTCAATCTGATTGGAATAAGGTCTATGTCAATTTGACGAATCAGTTAGTTGGCTATGGTAGTCGATTTAAGCATTTTAAAATTCTTTTTGGTGCACAGCTTCCCGAAGGAGAAACTACTTCGACTTATCTAATTGATAATATTAAGGTGTTAGAACTTCCTGATGATTAGAATTTGGAACAGCAATCAGATAGACTGAGAAAAGATAAATTGAAATTTAGACTATAAAACAACCTTAATTTTTTGATTTAAAAAATGAAGCAACAGCGACGCTTAGACATGTTTTTTTATGGGCTTGCCGACTTTTTGACGGCAATGCTAGCGTGGGCATGCTTTTATATTTATAGAAAAAAAGTAGAAGGTGCGGTTGTAGACACAACGATTTTTCAAGATGAAAACTTTTGGTTAGGTATCATCATCATTCCGATTTGTTGGGTTCTGTTTTATTCGATTTTTGATCAGTATAATGATGTTTATCGGATGTCTCGATTGGCTACTTTTGCAAGGACTTTCTTCTTAGCGTTTTTTGGGGTTTTGTTTTTGTTTTTTACATTAATCTTAGATGATTTTGTGAGAGATTATAAAACGTATTATAATTCATTTTTCACCTTATTATTTCTGCATTTTGGATTTACAGTTTTCCTTCGAATGATCTTATTAACCAGAGCAAGTCGTAAATTGAAAAGCGGTCTCGTTACCTATCGAACCTTAGTTATTGGTGGAAACCAAAATGCCCTCGAACTCTATGATGAGATTACCTCAAGAGAAAAAGGTTTAGGAAATAACTTTATCGGTTTCATTGACAGTAATGGAAAAAGCAAAAATGAACTCTCTTCACACCTACCTAAATTAGGAAAAATAAAAGATCTCCAAAATGTCCTCAAGGATAGCGAAATAGAAGAAGTCATCATTGCCATCGAAACTTCAGAACATAATCGAGTTAAAGAAATACTAGATGTGCTTTATGAATTTTCTGAAAAAATTTTGGTAAAAATCATTCCTGACATGTACGACATTATGCTCGGAACGGTCAAAATGAATCACGTGTATGGAGCTGTACTCATTGAAATTAAACAATACTTGATGCCTCGTTGGCAGTTCTTTATCAAAAGGATTATCGATGTAGTGGTGAGTTTGGTGACCATGATTATTTTATTGCCAATTGTTATTTATGTAGTGATTAGAGTTCGACTTTCTTCGAATGGTCCGATTATGTTTTTGCAAGAACGAATTGGAATCAACGGAAAACCTTTTCATATATATAAATTTCGCTCCATGCGGGTCGATGCTGAAGCTGAGGGACCACAACTTTCTCACGACCATGACAATCGAGTTACTCCTTGGGGAAAGGTCATGAGAAAATGGCGGTTGGATGAAATTCCCCAATTTTGGAATGTCCTCATTGGAGATATGTCGCTCGTTGGGCCAAGACCTGAACGACAATATTATATCGATTTGATTATGAAAGAAGCGCCACATTATCGTCACTTGCTAAAGGTACGCCCTGGTATCACTTCATGGGGGCAGGTAAAATATGGTTATGCTTCCAATGTCAAAGAAATGTTGCAAAGATTAAAATTCGATATCCTCTACATCGAAAATATGTCCCTCGCTCTAGACTTTAAAATCCTCTTTTACACCAGTCTTGTTCTTCTTCAAGGAAAAGGTAAGTAATGGCTGTTAACTGTTAATGTCTCGTTTGTTTTACGTGGATTTTTTTTCTAAAAAAATAACTTCTAAATTCACAACTAACATCGTCAAAAAAATAACCGTTCATCATTAATCATTAACCGTTAAAGAAATGGCTTACAAACAATTAAAACTTTGGTTTGATGAAGAGCTAGCAAAAATGTTAGCTGAAAAGATTCAGCCACTCCATCCTGATTTTAACAAAAGACAATTTATTCAAAAAGTAAAAAAAGGAGTTACTCCACTCGAACTAAAAGCTCGAGTAGAGTTAATGGCTGATCTTTTACAAGAATATATTTCCAAAGATTTTGAAAGTAGTTGGAATATCTTGGAGCAAATTTTAGGAGAAGAAAATGAGAAAGAAACAGGTATGTTCACCGAAGGATATTGGATTATGCCGATTGCCAAATTTGTAGAAAAATATGGATTGGAAGATTTTGAAATTTCAATGAAAGCCATAGAAGAAATCACCAAACGAAATACAGGTGAATATGCTATCCGACCATTCATTGAAAAATATCCAAAGCGAACAATGAAAAGAATGCTTCGATGGTCAAAAAATAAAAACAAACATATCCGAAGATTAGCTTCTGAAGGTTGTCGCCCAAAATTACCTTGGGCTTCAAAATTGCAAATTTTTATAGAAGATCCAAGTCCAATTTTACCCATTTTAGAAAATCTGAAAGATGATAAATCTAAGTATATTCAAAAATCAGTTGCTAATAATATGAATGATATTTTAAAAAATAATTATTCTATCGCAATTGATATTTTGAAAAAGTGGAGCAATCAAAATCCTACTTCTCCTCGAAAATGGATAATCAAGCATGCCTTAAGGAATCAATTAAAACAAAAGAATCCAACGGCTTTTGATATAATTAATCGATCAAACAAAGATTAGTTTAGGGTGTTAAAATGAAGTAATATTTTTTAGTTGTAAATATTTGATTATCAGTAACTTATGTATTTTTTTGTTTTAAATTGCTATTATTTGAGTCTTAAAATTAGTCTGTTTTGGTGTCAAGGTATTAACTTTTCCCCTATATTTGAATTGTAATTAGAACAGGATTAACCAAATGTGTAACACCCCAAAAAGCTGATACGTCTGAGAGAATTAAAGATTGGTTTAAACCTCGGTCTTTACAAAACTACACCCAGTCTTAGACAAAATTCAGTTGGAGACTCCTACTTATTTTACCCCAAATTTAGGAGTCTCCTTTTTTACCAAATGAAATACATAAATCAAAATCTGATTAAAAAAAAGAGCGTGTGTTAGTTACATTCAAAGCCTTTGCCATTATATAATATTTGGCAAAGGCTTTTTTTTATTACTTTTGCGACTAATAAATTTTTTATATAATTCAAAACACAAAAATGGAAGGTATTTACCTATTAGTTTTTTGGTTCACTATATCAATTGTTTTTTCTTTTTTATGCTCAGTTTGGGAGGCCGTTTTATTAAGTATTTCTCCAGCGTTTGCTGAAATGAAATTACAAGAAGGAGGAGAAGTTGGGAAAACACTTCAGGAGTTTAAGAAAAATGTTGATAGACCACTAGCAGCAATTTTAACGCTCAATACTATTGCACATACTGCAGGTGCAATTGGAGTAGGAGCATCAGCAACGAAAGTTTGGCCAGGGAGCGAATTGGTAACAGGTATGGTAGTACCTGTAGTAATGACTTTAGCTATTTTGATTATATCTGAGATTATCCCTAAAACTATTGGAGCCAATTATTGGAGAGAATTAGCTCCTTTTACCGTTAAATCCCTCAAATTCATTTTATTTATTTTAGCTCCTATCGTTTGGGTAAGCCAGTTGATTACTAAGGCTTTGAAAAAAGAAAAAGGGAAGAGTGTACTCAGTCGTGCTGACTTCACAGCAATGACAGACATCGCAGAAAAGGGAGGAGAACTCAAGCAGAATGAATCCAAAATAATTCGAAATTTATTAGGTTTCAATAAAATATTAGCGAAGGATGTTATGACTCCTCGAACTGTCGTTGTCGCTGCTGATGAAACGATGACTATTCGAGATTTTTATGAAAAAAATAAAAATTTACGATTTTCCAGAGTACCACTTTTTCAAGGTTCAAAAGATCGAATCACAGGATATTTCCTCAAAGATCAATTGCTTGCGTCATTAATTGAGAAAAAAGATGACGAACCTTTGAGTAGTATCAAACGAGAATTAATAGTAGTGAATGATAAATACCCAATTCCAGATTTGTTTAATCAATTTATGGAAAAGAGAGAACACATTGCACTTGTTGTTGGAGACTTTGGGGGAATGTCAGGAATCGCTTCTTTGGAGGATGTCATTGAAACTTTATTGGGATTAGAGATTGTAGACGAGTTTGATGGATCTGAAGATATGCAATTACTCGCTCGTCAGAAATGGGAAAAAAGAGCAAAGGAATTAGGTCTTGTTGATGAAAAAAATAAGAAAGAAAATTGATTCTATTTTGAGGATATAAAATTAAGTTAGGGTTGTTAGCACTTCAAGTGTTAACAACCCTTTTAGATTAAAATATAATTTTGGTAATCAACGATTTACAAAATGGTCATTAATTATTCATCATTTACTATTTAAAAAAATGCTTCCAATAATAGATCATCTCATCTTCGCAGCTCCAACACTTGAGTCAGGAATGGACGCCATTGAAAAAAAATTAGGTATTCGACCAGTTATCGGAGGACAACATAAAGGAAGAGGAACGCACAACGCACTTTTAACTTTTGGAGATATTTACTTCGAAGTCATTGCTCCAGATCCAGCTCAACCTGATGTTTCAAAACCACTTTGGATGAAAATAGATCAAGTAACTCAACCTAAACTATGGACTTGGGCGGCAGTAAAATCCGATTTGTTGGAACTAGAAAAAATAGCGAATCAAAATCAAATTCCTCTTGGGAAAATTGAAAATGGTACTCGAACTAAAACCGATGGAAATATTTTAAAATGGCAATTAACCGAACCAATTTTGGAAAATGAAAATGGCATTATGCCTTTCTTTTTAAATTGGGGAGAAACTATTCATCCATCGAAAACACTTCCACAGGCTGGTGAGATTTTATCCTTCAAAGCAATCCATCCAAATCCTGAATTCATCAGAAATCAACTTGAAAAATTAAACATCAACCTTCTCGTTGAGAAAGGAAATGATCTACATTTAGAAGCGACGATTCGAACATTGAGAGGAGATATTATTCAACTATCTTAATTTTTTCCAATCGTTTTTTAATCTCATTGGAAGCTTCTTTTATTTTTTTATTCTTCGCTCTCTTTTCACTAAGTCCAGAATGAACTTTTACTTTATACCATTTTAGTTCATCCTTCAATAATTTATTTTTTTCATTTAAAATCAGCTCTAATTCATCACGATTTGGGCAGATATTATTTTTTGAAAACTTATCCTCTAACTCTTTTTCTAATTCGCTAGCATAAATTTTTGTCAAATGAAGAAAATCTTCCAAGCATTTAAAATCAACTTTGTTTCGATGAATGGTAAATGAAAAACGATAATCTATCACGGCTTCTGTTTTGAAAATAACTGTATCTGCATAACATTCATAATCCAAAAAAATAAAAGTTTTAGTAGATAAATTATTTCGAGGAGGTGCTTTTTCTTGATTAATAAAAATGACCTCATCCAATTTATGTCCAGGTCTAATTTCTCTTTCGGAAACTAGCTCAGGAATGATTTCCCAATCTTTATTCCATCGTTCAAAACGACGCTCAATTAATAAAGCAGTTTCTCCATTTTGATTTTTAAACAATTCTTCCTCTTCCAATTCTTTTCTGAATTTTCTCTCATCCACCGTTTCAGAAATTAAAAAATTCCTATTCCAAAATTCTTTGTCGTAAGGAAAAAATAAGATTTTTTCATAGTCATGATATGCTTCCGAAAATTCCGAAAAGAAGGGTGTTTGAAATGATTGGTCGAAATCATAAAAAACTAATTTAGTGTTTGAATTGACCGTATATTTTTCACTTGGTGTCACTATGGTTTTTTGATCTTTGATTTGAATGTAATCGAAAACTATTTTTTTGTCATGATATTTAAAACCAATATTTAAACTAAAGTCCAAATGGGCTACCTTATTTTTGACAGGATCGACGACTGTTTTAAAAGGATTTCTTCTGGTATCTACAGCATTTAATGTTACTTTCTCAATGACCAAGTTGGATTTTTTTATCCAAACTTTTCCTTCAAATAAGATCTTCTTTTTACGCAGAGGTTCGAAACTAATTTCAATAATAGTATCATTTTCAACGACGTATTCATTTCGAATTCTTACATCAAAATCTTTCCTCAATTTTCTCAACGAAGTATATTCCAAGGGGGAGGCAGGTAAATAATCAAACTCATTGGTGAATAATTTGTGGATAATCATCAACTCCGTCAAGTCAATATTAAGAAACGAAGAATCATTAGGAATTCCGAATCGACCATTTTTTAATTGAAAAAAATCAACTCCACCATCTCGTGTTTTTACATTATAAAATGCTTCCATAAATTCTGCTGGACGATTTTCTCGATAAGAATAAGTTCGTCTAAACAATTTAGAATGTTGTCTCGTCTTAGCTTCTTTCCTTGATCTTTTTATAGATTTAAAAAGAAGATTGGAAGCCCAAAGATCTTTTGCCTTTACGACAATTTCTTGCATAGAGGTGATGTTTTGTTGGAGTAAAATTTCAATAGGTTTTCCAAAATTGTTAATTGGAATTTCTATCGTTTGATAGCCAACATAACTGACTTTTAATGATTTAATGACTTGATCTGTTTTGATTAGGAAACCTCCATTTTCATTGGTGATCACTCCTTCGCCTTCCGAATATTGAACCGTTGCAAATTCAAGTGTCAACTTAGTTTTGGCATCTAAAACAGTACCTTTTATTATAGTTTGACTCGAAGTTGAAAAATGGAAAAGAATAAAAATAAAAAAGAGAATGCTGTGTTTTGGAATCATGAGGTTAATGTTTTTTATAGAAAATATCCGTGATACAGATTCAAACCATGTCATGGCTTTATACTGAAAATTAAAAATTCTTTGTCAAATTTTTACACTAAAAAATACGAAAAGTCAGTTTTTAAAATAACCATTGAAAGATGATTTTGTTTCTTTTCTTAAAATTTACATTATGTTTTCCAAAGAGAGTAACCATTCTATTTTATTCAAACATATCAACAGGATTTATGACTACTCAAAAAATATTAATCTCCCTCCTTCTCATTTTTTTTGGAAAAATAGCAATCGCACAGAGCTCTCCTTTTGACTCCGTAAATTTATTGTTACAAAAGCGAGTATATTTTGATTTTGGAAAACACGACATTACTTCCGAGTCCGCAAATGTATTGTTAGGAATGTTGGACAGTAGCAAAAATGAATCTAATGTTTTTGTTCATATCGAAGCACATACAGATCATATTGGAACGGATGAAAACAATCTAGCACTTTCTCGTAGACGCAGTAATTCCGTCAAAGATTTCTTTTCCCAACAAGAATTTTCTCCTCAAAAAATGTCCACTTCTGTTTTTGGAGAAGCAAAACCAATTGCAGAGAATATCTCTGATGATGGTCGTCAACAAAATCGAAGAGCGGTTATTAGTTTTTACAAAAAAAACCAAATGTCAATTATCCAAGGGAAGGTGGTAGATAAAAAAACGGGCGAAGGCATGCAAGCCAAAGTTATTTTTCATACTAAAAATCACAAAGACTCTTTGGAGACTGCACCCGATGGTTCATTCGAAAAGCTAGTAGTAGAAAATACAGTTGTTGGAGTTGATATTTATAAAAAAGATTATTTTTTTGATACTCAAATGATCAAGGCAAAAAAGAATTCAGTCGTAATGTCAATCCCACTTTTACCTATTGAAGTAGGAGAGAAGGTGTCCATCAAGAATTTATATTATGTGGGAAATAAAGCAGTTCTATTGCCAAGGTCAAAACCAGAGTTGCCTAAGGTTTTAAAATTTATGCAACTCAATCCTGCCATCAAAATCGAAATAGCAGGGCACATCAATGCTCCTTTTCGAACCAAAGCACAACTTCAAAAATGGGAATGGGATCTTTCGATCAATCGAGCAAAAGTGATTTATGATTTTCTTTTGAAAAATAATATTGCCAAAGAAAGATTGGCTTACGAAGGTTATGGGAATACTCAAATGGTTTTTCCAGAAACAAAAAATGAAAAAGAACAATCTTTAAATCGACGAGTAGAAATCCGAATTTTAGATACAGGAAAAATAATCAGCGCTGCTGATGGAAAATAGTTTTATTTTTTTGTAGCTTTTTTTGATTTAAAATGATTTTTAAGAATTTCTTCTATGCGTTTTGGCGAAAACATAAAGAATCATAATAATCTTAAAAAATCTGCGACAAAAACTCCCTCCTTTTTTCGTAATTTCACCCGTTCAAAAAACGGGTCTCAATGAAGTTAAATATTAAAATTATTTCTGCTGGTGCTGGTTCGGGAAAAACGTATCGTTTGACTTCCGAAATGGTCGAATTGCTCAAAGGCGGTGTTCGAGCAAGTGGAATTATTGCCACCACATTTACCAAAAAAGCTGCGGCAGAATTGCAAGAACGAGTGCGAGTGCGATTGCTCGAAGAGGGCTTGACGGAGCAAGCAGATGAATTGACCAATGCTTTGATTGGAACAGTTCATGGGTTAGGAGTGAAGTTGTTGCGACGATTTGCTTTTGAAGCAGGCGTATCTCCAGAGGTCGATATTATTGCAGATGAAGATCAGCAAGTGATGTTTAATAAAAGTTTGGCGACGGTGTTGAATTTGGAGCGGATGGAAAAAATGGATCGCTACTCTAACATTCTAGGACTTAATAAAAAAGGAGAATACGATTGGCGAAAGAAAGTAAAAGAATTAACGGATGTTGCTCGCTCAAATGATTTTTCCCTAGAAGTTTTGGAAAAAAGTAAGGTGAAATCTTTTGAAACATTTGCTGCCTTTTTAGGAAAAAAATCGGATAAAGATCCTTCGAAAGTTTATGCTGATTTGCAAAAAGAAATGAACGAAGCGATTGATCGTTTGGAAAATAATCCTGACGAAACCAAAGTCACTCGTGGAGGAATTGAAACTTTAAAAGCATTTCGAAATGAATTAAATATGCGTGGGAGTTTGGATTGGCATAAGTGGGTGAAAATGTCCAAACTAAAAGTAGGTGCAAAAAGTAAAGAGGACGTTGAAGATCTAAAAGAACTTGCCCGAGTTCATGATACGCTTCCGCAATTTCACAATGATATCGAACAATTTATTCATCAAATTTTTGACATTGCGATAGAGGCAATTCGAGAATATGATGCTTATAAAAAGCAACGTGGATTGATTGACTACATCGATATGGAAATTCAAGTCAAGCGATTACTTGATCATCCACACGTGAAAGAAGTGTTGAAAAGTGAGTTGGATTTATTGATGGTCGATGAGTTTCAAGATACGAGTCCAATTCAGTTGGAGATATTTTTAAAACTTTCTGAAATTGCGAAACACTCAGTTTGGGTAGGTGATCCAAAACAATCGATTTATGGATTTCGAGGAGCTGATCCAAAACTGATGCAAGCTATTATGGTCGAAGCAGGTGGAGTAAAACCCGAAGATATTCAAGAATACTCTTGGCGATCTCGGGAAGATATTGTGAATGCAACCAATGCTATTTTTACCAAATCATTTTCTCACATTCCTCAAAATCAAGTTGTCCTAAAACCAAAGCGAACTAAAATCGCTACTCCCAATAGCAAAAATAAAAATAGCGAACCCATCGAAGCAGGCGATGCGATTCAGCATTGGCACTTCACAGCAGACATTGAAGGTAATCGGTTGCCAGGCAAACCTTGGATGGAAAACTGTATCGCAGAATCCGTAAGAGTATTGTTAGAAAAAGAACCTTTGGTTGCCCCAAAAGATGGAGAAGCATGGCGAAAAATACAACCAGGTGATATTGCGATTCTTTGTCGTTCGAATGCCGCATGTCAAGCAGTTGCGGAATCATTGCATCGTTCAGGCTTGAAAGCAGCAATTGCTCGAACAGGTTTACTTTCGACGGCGGAGTCCAAATTAATTTTGGCTTGCCTAAAATATATGTTGAATAAAAATGATTCTCTTTCAATTGCTGAGATTTTAAAATTGGCTTCGGGTAAACACATTGAAGAAATTATTGAAGATCGTTTAACTTTTTTAGAAGAAAAAGAAAATTCAAATACTCGTTGGGCGGAAGATGATCTGTATATTCAAAAATTAAATGAGTTGCGTCGGGCAACCATCGAGTTGAGTAGTGCAGAATTATTAGATGTCGTTTTGGAGGAATTAGATTTGCGAAGAATCATTGCTCGGTGGGGAAAAGTAGAACAACGGTTAGATAACGTGGACGTGATGCGGCGATTTGCTTTACAATATGAAGCAGCTTGTAATCGCTTGCACACCGCCGCTTCATTGGGTGGATTTTTATTGTGGTTAAATGATTTGGAAAATAACGATAAAGATGTGCAAGGTTCAGGAGAGGGTAGTGATGCTGTTAATATTTTGACCTATCATCGAAGTAAAGGATTGGAATGGCCGATGGTCATTTGTCATAGTTTGGAAGGTAAATTGAGGAGTGATGTTTTTGGAATGCATATCGTTTCGGAGTCAGATGGAATCGATTTGGAAAACATTTTAGCAGGGAGATGGTTACGATTTTGGATTAATCCTTACTCGGATCAAAGTGGTGGAACAGCACTTGCGGAACGCCTCGAAGTGAGTGATGTGAGCAAAGTAGCAAGAGAACAAGCCTTGCAAGAAGAAGCGAGATTGATGTATGTTGGGATTACGAGAGCGCGTGATTATTTGGTTTTTCCAACTCGAAAAAAGCCAACTTCATGGCTCAATCGAGTATGGCATGAAGGAGATGAAAAAGTGCCAGCCTTAGATGAAAATTCAGGAGAAACGCAATGGGAGTGGGGCGATATTTTATACAAAGAAACTTGGGTGCAGGCATTTCCTAAAGATTTTACACACACCGATCCCAAGGAAGAACAGATCTTATTTTTGGGAGAGCGGCAAGGCAATCGAGAACATAAAGGTTATCAAATTGATTTGACAAAAGAACAGTTGAATGATTTTACGGGAAAACATGGAGCAATTATTAATCATGGTGCAGCCTTCCAAATCACAGAGGATACCGAAACTTATATGTTGTTAAAAATGACGAAAGTATTTTTGATGGCTGATCATTTGGAATATGATAATCAATTGAGAGCAGATATGGCGAGCGGATTTTTGCAACGATTTGAATTGACGGAAACTATTACCGAAAATGCCTTGTTAGATTATTCACAAAAGTTTTTGAAGTACTTAAATGAAAATTTTTCTGTTAAAAAAATACATCGAAAATATCCGATTCGACATTTTTATCAAAAAAGATTATTCGAAACGGAGATTGATTTTGTCATCGAAACCGATCAAGGAATTGTGATTATTCAAAATAGTGATTTTGTAGGCAAGGCAAAAAAATATAAAAATGAAGCCTTGAAAATGACTCCGTGGTTGCATCTTTGTAAAACTGCTTTGCAAGTTATTTTCCAAAAAGGAAAAGTGCGAACGATGGTTCATTTTGTATTGGATGGAACTTTGATTGCGGTGGAAACGAAAGTAAAAGCAGGGGCAGGACAGTTGAGTTTTTAGAAAAATAACCACCAAATTTGTATCAGATAGAACCTTTTTTCGTAAAAAAAATACCCTTTGTCATTCCAAAAATAATCTATAATTTTACCAAATTAAAAAACATACTTACTTACGCTAAACACTAAAAAAACATACCATGGGAAAAACAGTAAGCTATTTCGTCCTAGCCTTAGTCATTATTTTAGGACTAACTTATATGGCAACTCAGGCAGAATCCTGCGCAAAAAAATCTCCAACTACTATCCATGCTAACGATATCAGCGCTGACAACGAAGATGATAAACCTGTCGAAAGTATCGAAGATGAAGACGATGAACCTATGGATGAACATAATGATGCCAGAGGTTCCACCACTTCTGATGAGGATGCTGATGACGACGAAGTCATTCCGTTAGAAGGAGATGAGGATGAAATTATTGGAGAGGAAGATGATGTGGAAGAAGTCGCTCCAACTAACCCTAGAAGTTCAGGCGATTATTTAGTCATAGCTGGAGCTTTTAAAAGTGAGGCGAATGCTCAGGCAGAAGTAGATAGATTGAAAGGTACAGGATATCCAAATGCGGAGATTGTAGAATTTGATTTTTCAGATTACTATTCCGTTTGTGTAGCCAAATACAATACGAGCGAAGATGCAAATGCGGTGGCTGACTCATTTAAAAATAAATCTGGAAAGAAAGCATATGTACATAAAAAGAGAGATAAGAAATAATGATCCTATACTCTGAAAAGGAATGATTTAGGAAAAATTATTTTAAAATTTTGATTTTCGTTTTAAAAGTGATATTGATTCATTGAAGCAATATCACTTTTTTGATGTCACAAACTCTTCCATCTTTTTCAAAAAAAAACATCAAAATTAGATTTCGGTATAGAATTGGTAATATCAAATATGTTGGAAACTAATATTCACAAAAACATTCAACTAATTGGGTTTCACCAAAAATGAATTTATTGTTAGTAGAATTTCCATACCTTATTTTTTATTTAAAAAATAGCATCCTTCCCCTACCTAAGATTTCCCTGTTTTTTTAACTAATTGTATAACTAACTTTTAACACATGCTTAACCTACATCATACCTATGCTGATACGAATGTATCAGGAAATTTCAATATTAATCAACAAAAGACTCACAAGATCATAACTGACTTATTAATTCATAATGCCCAAATGGCGGTGATTGGCTTAGGTTATGTTGGGTTACCTCTTGCACTTGAATTTGCTAGGAAATTAGACTTAGTCGGATTTGATATTAAGCAGAATCGAGTGAATATGATGAATGCCAATGAAGATCCTTCAGGAGAATTACCAAGAAGTGCATTTGATAATCGAAAAATAAATTTTACTGCGAATGTAAATGATTTAGCTGATGCTAAATTTTATATCGTTGCTGTTCCAACTCCAGTTGATGCCAATAAAAAACCCAATTTAAATGCCTTGATTAGTGCAACTCAAATGGTTGGAACTGTTTTGAAAAAAGGAGATTATGTAGTGTTTGAATCGACCGTTTATCCAGGGTGTACAGAAGAAGTTTGTCAACCAATTTTGGAAACCAATTCAGGCTTAAAAGCAGGCGTTGATTTTAAAATAGGCTATTCACCAGAGCGAATAAATCCAGGAGATAAAAAACATACTTTAACTAAAATCACAAAAGTAGTTTCAGGTTGTGACCAAGAAGCTTGCGATGTAATTGCAGATGTTTATAGTATGATTATCGAAGCAGGAGTTCATCCAGCGACTTCAATCAAAGTAGCAGAGGCTTCAAAAATTATAGAAAATACACAGCGAGATATCAATATTGCATTGATGAATGAGTTGTCTATGATCTTTGAAAAAGTAGGTGTTCGTACGCAAGATGTATTGGATGCAGCTGGAACAAAGTGGAATTTCTTGAAATTCTATCCAGGTTTAGTTGGCGGACATTGCATTGGTGTTGATCCATATTATTTGGTGCATAAAGCAAAAGAGTTAGGAGTGAATGCAAAATTAATAGCTGCATCAAGAGCTGTAAATGATAATATGCCAAAACATGTGGCGAATAGAATTGCTAAACAATTACGAGAAGATGGTATTGCAAATATGGATGCAAAAGTTTTAGTGCGAGGTATCACTTTTAAAGAAGACGTTCAAGATATCCGAAATTCCAAAGCAGCTGAAATGGTTCAACACCTCAAAAGTATGGGGATCAATGTAACCGTTGAAGATCCACAAGCAATTCCGAATGAAGTAATGCATGAATATGGAATTGAATCTCAAACTTCAAATCCGACTGGCGAATTTGATTGCATTGTTTTGGCTGTTCCACACAAAGAATTTAGCGAAGATGCGATTGATAAATATCTATCAATGAGCTCATCTCAACCATTTATTTTTGATTTTAGGAATACGATCAAAGATGTACCAAGAGGAGTCGTTTACATGACGCTTTAATAATGGTTAACGGTGAATGATTAACTGTTAATGACGATAGTTGCTATGATTTTAGTGCTCGTAATTAACCGTTAATCATTCATCGTTAAATCTTCAATTTAACCATGACAAAAGTAGCTTTTATAAGGGCTATGAAATACATAAAAAATTAGCTAAGTCGAATATTTGACGAAGTATTTTATAATGCATTTTTTGGAAACAGAAAAGCAGATAGTGTATGAGAAAATCATGGAGTGTTTTATTTTTGGGGGCTTGTTTTTTAATAAATGTAAATACGATATTTGCTCAGCCTAGAACGTTGAACAAAGCATTGGAAGATAGCATTTATCAAAAAGCAATTTTGATGTTAGATTTTACCGAATCAACTGATAATCAACGTGTTGCGGATGAAGTGAGCATGCAACAAGTAATTGATTTGTTAGGGTATGGTTTTACAGAAGTGGATAGTTTGGAAGAGATGTTTTTGAAGGAAAAAATGAAGGCAGTTAAGAAAGATTTTGGACTTAGTTTTTCCGCAAGATATACACATAATGGAGAGCGAGCAGATGAAGTTTTAGAGCCCGGAACGAGATGGAGAGCAGGAGTGGAGTGGGACGTTTTGAATGATGGTTTTTTTGACAAAAAAAGAAAAAGTAAGGGCGTTGAAGACGAATTAAAACTATATGAATTAGAAGCAAATCAGAGAAGACGAACTAATAATTATCCATTCATTTATAATAAAATAATTCATACGGGTAATCAACGAAAGATTGAATTATTACACCAAAGAATTCCTTACCTAGAATCTTTATTGGAAATTTTGACAGATTTATATTATATCCATGATGTGAAATATACAGAAGTTTTGGATGTAAAAAAGAAGGTCGAAGAAAGCAAAGCTTTGCTTAATACATACGAAAAATTTAACCATGCATTTACTGCTCGAGTGCAACAAGATACGTTGGAGTTAGATGCTGGAAAATTTCCTATCCTAAATATCGACATCGATAAATTACTCAATGATACCATTTATGAACAACTCATCAACAAGATAGTGGATGTAAAAAAAGAAGCCATTCAGAATAGAGATGCAAATGTCAATCTTCCTAATTTAAAATTATTTGGCAACTATAATTTGCGAACTCGAACATTTGAGTACGATCGTTCTTTTGTAAGTTATGGAGCTTCATTTAGCATGCCTATTGATTTTAATAAAAAAGAAAAAAGGATGTCTAATTTTTTGGAAGGGGAAATCATCCAGCAGAAAGCAGATAATCAAGTTTTTAATAATACTCGTGAATTACTGAATTTGTACCAAGAGTATAACTATAAAATGAAACAGTATATCGCATTTTTACATAACAAAGCACGACTAGAAGAATTGCTTCGAGTGGAAAGAGTTTTGTTGAATTATGATCGACGAGGGCATTCACCACTTTCAGCTTTGAATTATCAAGATATGATTTTGGCAGTAGATATGGAGTTGCTGGACATCCAACAAATGATGTATCTCAACTTAGCAAAGATTGTTACTAAAAGCTACCATTCGGATATTATGTCTTGTTTGAGTATTCGAAATTTTGAAGAAGTTGGGAAAAAATTAGAAGGGGTTAGATATGTTTATTTGGCAAAATCAGACCTTCAGGAGAACTTCACCTTTATTATAAATTATTTGCACAAAAACGAGTTTAAATCAGTCATCTTGGATGAAAAAATTCCAATAGAATATTATAAAAAATTTGGAGATGCGGGGATTCTAGCGTTGACCATTTATGATCCAATTTTTACCACTTTGGAAATTGAGAAAGTACCCATTCATAAATTTGACAATCGGAATCATTTAGAATTTTGGATTTCATCAGCACGACGAGCCAAATCGAAAAGTGTCTTTTTGTTTGAAAGTTTTGGGGCCTTGGTTGAATTGGATAAGCGAAATAAGCAGATTTCGAGAAAATAAATCGACTGTTTTTAATCAGCAAGAATCATGAAGAATTTTAATTTCAAATCTAAAACGAGCGTCATCAAAACGCTTAAAGAGCCACCAAAGGCCAAGCAAAAGATCAACTGGCAGAAGTGGTCTTGGATAGGTATTCTTAGTGCGATCGTTTTATTTTCTGGTTTTAGGATTTTTAATGGAGTGGCAGTTTTGAGAGGAAAAGGGCAAGTAGAATTGAAAAAGCAAGCATTGACTTTTACCAACGATGTAAAAATTTTAGATATCCTCGTAGAAGAAGGACAAGAAGTAAAAAGAGGAGATACGTTGTTTTTTTATCATAATGAATATAATGACATAGGGAATTCGATTCGTAGTTCCTACAATGCTAACAAGCCAATTGATTGGATCGAAAGAGAACGGTTGAATTTGAAAAAACAAATCGCTTTAAAAAATATAGAAAAAGACAACTTGTCTTCTCGACTAAAATTTAAGAAGGATGAATTTAAACATCAGCAAGATTTAGTTTTACTAGGAGTCAATGACATTGAATATACTTTAACCTCTATCGAATCAGATATTATGAAGATAGAGGTTCAACGAAAAATTTTAAAAGAAGAAATTAGTTTTTTGAGACGGCATTTATATCGACTTCGAAAACAAGAAAAAGAGATGCAAAAATTGGAAGCGGATAAGCAAGACTTTGAGAATGTAATGATAAATGAGATTACACCTTATGTTGCTTTGATTGATGGAATTATTGGAAATATAAATTTTAGTCCCAATGAAGTTTGCTATGAGAAACAAGATGTAATGACGATCCATCAAAAAGAAAATATTAGTATTCGAGCCTATTTTGATCCTGAATTAATGGCGCATTTAGAGCTGAATGATGTGATGCAAATTCAATTTCCAGATGGAATGAAAGGCTTGGGAAGAATTAGTAATATTTATATTTCTACCAAAGAATTGCCTGTAGAATTTCAAAGTAAATATGAACCTGTACAGCGAAATGTAGTGATTGACATTATGCCAATCACGGAGGAAGAAGGAGCTAGATGGGTTAATTTTTATAAAATGACAGTAGATGTTTCTAAATTAAAATATGAATTATAGATTTTGTAAAGTATTGATTTTCAAATGGTTACAAATTTTAATGTGTTTTTTTTAACAGTCACTTAAGTTTAATTTTTCGTAAAAAAATCACTTGACTTTATCTTAATTTTATTTTAGACATATTATCAAAACCCTCCATTTTAGAGAACTGAGTTAATTTTTCCCCCCAACTGATATCATACACAAAAATGAATGCATTAA
>JBGCFD010000155.1:0-9806 GCA_045106765.1 Saprospiraceae bacterium
CTTAACTTTTCCTTAACGGAATCGAAACACAGAAAAAAAAGTGATTTTTTCTCACATTATTTACGTTTTAAATATGTTTTTGGAAGGTATTTTAAAATGAAATAAATGGAAAATGTGAAAGGTAAAATTTAGAAATGAAGGTCTAACGATATTTTATTTTCCAATGAAAAATAGTTAAAGACATGAGAGAGCTTTTGATAAAATTTAAAAGTGAATTTTAGCTAATTCTGTTTTTCTATAAAACTATCTTATCGTTCTATTTTTTTAATAAAAAAGACAAAATTTATATAACTGGTTTAATACTATATTATGCCTCCCCCCTTTTTCTTTTACGATGAGGTACAAAAAAAGCCGTCCCTTTCGGAACGGCTTTTACTACTCTCACATTTTTGATTAAAAAAAACTACAATTTATGTAGTTTAACCAAAACTAAAATTAAAAACGATCTTGCATATATTTTGATAGAGTGACCGAGGACTAATTCAATACTTATTTTTAAACCAAACTTTCCATATCTCGAATCAAGATACTTTTTCGATTGAAATAAATTAAATTAGACTTACGGAGTTCATTCAGGACGGAAGTTACTGTTTGACGAGAAGTTCCCGTCAAGTTAGCAATATCTTGTTGAGTCAAAGAGTGTTTTACTAACATTTCAAAACCAACTCTTCGACCTCGCTGGTCAGCTGCATCTTTTAAGAAATCAATAATTCGAGTTCTTGCATCTTTAAATATTAATGATTCTAACCTATTCTCCGCTCGACGTAATCTTTCACCAATTAACATTAAGATTTTGATCGACAATTGATGATTAGAACGCATCAATCTTTTAAAGTCTTCTACTTTCAAAACACAATAATGAACCTCTTGTCCCATTGCTCTTGCAAAGTCTTGTCTTTCTTCTTCCCCAACAATTCCCATTTCTCCAAACATTGCCGTTGGATGTAAAACAGATTTAATAATTTCTTTTCCATCTTTAGAGTGTGTACCAATTTTCACCGTACCTTTTGAAAGAAAGAAAATTTTGTCAGAAGCCTCTCCTGGAAGATAAATATAACTATACCTAGGTTTAACTTTGACTTCAACCATTTGAGTTAGTCTAAGTTTTTCATCTGAATTGAGCGTTTCGAATAATGGAAAATGCTCTAGAAATGCTGTCTTTGATTGAACTGCCATAACGTACTCTTTTTTTTGGTAGAGAATAATTTTTTTGAAATCTGGTTTTAAGTGGGGATGTTGGTAAAAGGATATTATTCCTTTTGTAAGATACTTTACATTTAAGACACAGTTATTTAATTTGCCCCCTATAAAACTTTAAAATTAATTTCGTAAAACTGTCTACCTGGAGGAACAGAAAACAAGTTTAAATGTTTTTAACGAAATTAAATTTTGAAAACAAAATAATTTAAAATCAATTCAGAATAAAACACATAATAAATTGGCGACTTAGAAATTTTATATTAAAAGCATTATTGATTTATTTTCAATAAAAAATTTCACTTTTATTTTTAGAAATTCTTGAAACATAGAATTCATAAACTCAAGAAGTTTAAAATACGAAGAATAAAAATTCATTATTTCCTTCTAATTATTTAGATAATATTTAGTCCAAAAAATACCGCACATCTAAATATTTCAGAATAAAACCTATTTTTGGCTTTTCAAAAAAATGAATGGTAGATAGACACTTATGATAAAAGCAACAAATGTTCAAAAGTCTTACGGAAATGTTCACGTACTAAAAGGCGTAGATATTGAAATTGAAAAAGGAGAACTAGTTAGTATCGTTGGGAAATCTGGTGCAGGAAAAAGTACTTTACTTCACATCCTTGGAACTTTGGATCTTGCCGATAAAGGTGATATTATAATTAACAATCAAGATCTCGCTTCTCTTTCTCCAAAAAAATTAGCTAATTTCAGAAATATCAATATTGGTTTTATTTTTCAATTCCATCATTTACTGCCTGAGTTTACTGCCGTTGAAAATGTATGCATTCCTGCTTTTATTCAAAATACTAATAAAGCGGAAGCCGAAAAACGGGCTAAAGAATTATTAGATTACTTGGGACTCTCCCACCGCTTGACACACAAACCAACTCAACTTTCTGGTGGCGAACAACAACGTGTCGCTGTTGCTCGAGCGTTGATGAATAAACCTGCTATCGTTTTTGCTGATGAACCTTCTGGAAATTTAGATTCTGCTTCTTCACAAGAATTACATCAATTATTGTTTAATTTGAAAAATGATTTTCAACAAACTTTTATCATTGTCACACATAATGAGGAGCTAGCTGGAATGAGTGATCGGAGATTGGTGATGGAGGATGGAAAAATTATTTAACCCAACTCTTTAATGTTTTTCATTTTATAAATCCTTATTGTTTCCACTAAGTTGATATTTATTTTTTTTGATAAAAGATTTAAATTCAGTAGTCTTCACTTTGGTGATTGATTTAGGCTTATCTATCGGACCAAATTCATATTGCTTCTTTTTTTGATAGCCTAACAATTCTCCTTTCCTGTATTTCAATTTTATATAGGTTTTTGTTTTTACAATTCCCACCTCTACTCTATCAGAAGAATAATTGTTTATAGATTTAGTTGGTTGTTCAACTTTAAAAGCTACCGTTCCACTTTGCGCATTTGCAAAAAAAGGTATTTGTAAAAATATGACTACGATTACCCGAGTTAAAATATTTGAATTTTTCATGATTAAGTTTTTCAAGTTTTGTTGATAAGCTTTTTGATAAATCAAATATCAATGAAATAAGGAGGGTGTTTAATTTAAACTTTGCAAAAATCATATTTTTATTTATTCAATGTAAGTTATTTCTGACTTTTTCATTTACCTCTTTCTTTTATACTTGACCAAGAACTTAATGATTTTCATCTCATCATTCCTCTTTTACAATTCAATCTGCAAAAATAACAACTCTTCCTTTTTTGATTTCCATGCCTATTCTAATCCTATACCTTGCAGTCATATTTAAATCACATTGTTCAAACATAGCAACAAACAGATAAATGTTTATTTGCTAAAAAAATAATTTCAAACATGAAAAATCTAATTCTTGCAGTTACCTCTATTTTCATTTTTTCATTTACTACTGCTGTAAATGCACAACCTTCTAACATCGACAAATTAAAAGTCGAAGAAACAACAGTAAGCTCATCATCTGAAGAGGTTGCTGTTCTCCAAAACTTTAAAGCAAACAGAACTCAAAGAAGAGTGATTAGAAAAATGAAAAATTATGTTACGCCTAAAATCATCGCAAGAGGAGTACGAACAACTGCTTTGCAAGGAAAAAAAGTTACTGTTCAACTTAGTTTAGATCAAAATGGAGCAATAACAAATTTGCAAATTGTAAAAGGTTTTGAAGATTCTTTGGATGCAAAAGTCTTAAAATATATCCGTGAATATGATGCTAATAATCCACTAGCCAATTCTAAATTGGACAAACCAACAATCATTCAATTAGAGGTTCCTTTGGTTAATAATATTCAATATATGAATTAAAGAAATGTTCTTGAAGAGCTATTTTAATAGTTGATAAAAAAAAAGTCTTCACCTTGATGGAGGCTTTTTTTTTTCGTTAACACCATATTAACAGGAGTCTGCATCTATCTTATTATCTTTGAGTAAGATATTTTATTTCACCAAACCATTTAGCTTATGAAACAGATTTCGTTTACGTTTATTTTTACTTTTGTTTTAGCTTTCCTTTCTTTTGCACAAGAAAAAGCAGCACCGATTGGTCCAATCACTACAATTGAATTTGAAGAAAATGAATTTGATTGGGGAACAATTACCCAAGGGGATAAGGTCAGTTATGTTTTTAAATTTACCAATACCGGTAATGAACCACTTATTATAAAAAATGCCAAAGGTAGTTGTGGATGTACCGTTCCTCAATGGCCAAAAGAACCAATTGCACCTGGTGATAAAGGAGAGATCAAAGTTGTTTTTAATTCCAAAGGAAAAATGGGGATGCAAAGTAAAAGAGTTACGATTACAGCTAACACCGATCCTGGAATGACTTTTATCAATGTAAAAGGAGAGATTATCAAAGACGAAAAATTTACATTTACAGATGTATCTCAGCCTGCTGAAAAAGCACCTGAAAAGCCAGTTGCCAAAACTAATTGGAAAAAACCATATACCAAAGATTGCTTTGCGATTTTCCCAAATCCAACAAGTGATGTTTTAAAATTAGAACTTAAAGAGCACTTTGGAGAAAGCTTAAAAGTAATGATTTTCGATTCAAAGGGAACTCAATTGATGACCAAAACGATCCAAGAAATTTCAGATAATTTAATGGAGTTCGATGTAAGTCAATATACTTCTGGTACTTATTATGTGAATATTCAAATTGGAAATGAGGCAGTATCTACGAAGTGCTTTGTTGTAGCGCAGAAATAATTTTGGAAAAAATAATCTAAAAGAGGTCTTATTTCAAATTGAAATAAGACCTCTTTTTATTTTCAGTTATTAGAAAAAAGTAAACAGACTCCTAGTAATAATTGTTCGACTAAAATATCCAATAAAAAAAATAGTACTTGATTCTAAGTTCGTATTCAAGAACTATTGAAGTTGTTTTAAAAAAATTTAGCACTCCAAATTTATTTCTTAGCAAGTATTTTTTTATTCGTATCCAACACCTTTTCCACTTCCAAAACTAATCGTCGGATAATAGATTCTCCTTTCGGATCGTCCAACAAAGCCACCAAAATATATTGTCGATCTGCCCCCCAAACCAAAGCTGAATCAGAATGAAAATTTCGCCATGAACCAGACTTGCGATACACTTTTGCATCAGGTGCAATTCTATCCAACGTGTTGACAAATTTGTGGTGCAACTTAGGATCCACCATGATGTCTAACATTTGCTCAGAGCGTTGTTCGCACACCAATTGTCCATGTAAAAGCATATAGTAAAATCTACAAACTTGCGATACTGTTGCACCATGACTGATTCCATACAATGGATCTGGTTTTCGTTTTCCACCTCCTGCGTATCTTTTCCCTACCCATAATCCCCCACCAAATTCTTTGTTATACAAATCATATTTAGGGTCAGTTAGAACTGCTTCGATTTTGTCAAAACCAATCCGATCTATCATTCTGGTAGTGGCTTGATTATTTGATTTCGCAATCATCAATTTCATATCTGCTTTGACTGCTGCCGTTTCTTTGAGCTCGCCTTTTTCCAAAGCATCCATTGCTGCAAGTAACACAGCAATCTTTGGCAAACTAGCAGCATACATCATATTGTCACCATTGACTCTAGCAAATTTGATATTATTCATATCTCGCAAATCAACCAATCCTACAGACATTTTCTTATTTGCAATTAACTTCGCCCATTTTTTATTAGACTTTAATTGTTTCAATAATTGTCTTTGAAGATTATAATCTACTAGATCTCGCAAAGGTTCTAATTCTCCTCCTTGAACTGAACATGGGATAGGATTATAATTCCCACTTTGTGCATTTAACGAAAATGCAACGAACATTAAAGCAAAGGCCTTAAAGATTTTTTTCATATTTTTTTGGATTACCATTTTTGTACTCTTCATTTTTTTTGACTAGATACAGAAGTCAGGTCAGGTAATTGTACTTCCCGAATCCTAGAAGGTTTCAAGAGGTAAAATATTGAAGTTGTTTTAAAGTATCTATTTTTAGAAAAAGGGAAGAGAGTTGATTAAAATTAATTCTTATTGAAACATTCAAAATCAATTATAACTATTGATAAAATTTATTCAAGTTGGAAAATAAACTTACGTTATTTTTGATCAGTTCATTTTATTTTCAGTAAAGTTTTGGAGCATATTTCTAACTAAATATTATACTTAATATTGTTTTCAAATCAAGTTATTTTTTTCTCACGGAAATACTAAAAAGGTCGTAGAGCATATACAAGAAACTTACTCCCAACTGAACAAATCTCTCTCCTATCCTTTTTAAAGACAACACTAATAAGTAGTCGGACATAAGTAATCATATTTTATAAAAAAGAATCACCTACAAATAATGGAAAATAAAAAAACTTACAGCGCAAAGAAATTGAAAAAATTTAAAAAGTTAATTCAAAAAAAATTAAAGAAATCAGGGTCAGATTTAAAATCAATGAAAGGACTTCGTTTGGATCAAAAAAAATATATTGCACAAGCTGACATGAGTTTTAGTGACGATAGTCGGCGGTTTGAAAATCGAGCATTTATGAATTCAATGGTCACTCGAATGAAAAGTAAAAACAAAAAACTTAAAGCAGCTTTGGCAAGAATTGAAAATGGAACTTATGGTATTTGCAAAAAAACAGGTAAGTTGATTAGTGAAGCTAGATTGAAAGCAATGCCCACAGCAAGGCTTAGTATGAATGCCAAAAAGAAGAAAATAAAGAAAAAGTAATTATTGATCTCTGCCACTACTAAGGGTGACCAATTATAGATAAAATGCTAACAATGTTTTTTGCAACTTGAGATCAATTGTTGAAATGATTAATTTTGACCACTCTAAAAAAACATTGACTATGAATAAATCTGTAACCCATCTCCTGTTATTATTTCTCTTTCTAGGAAATGTCACTTGCTATCAAGGACCTAAAAAGGTAATCATAGATCTTTCAGCTGATACAAATAAACCACTTGAATTCAAGAAAGATCTAAAACCCATTTTCTCCAAAAAATTTTCTGATAACAAAAACTGTTTCCACGAAATTTATAAAAATGACTTATATCTCACCAGCATAGATGACAAATACATAGATGCTAAATACAGCAATCGTTTATTCTTACGCAAAACTGATTTGGATGGAAATGAAAAATGGGTATTTATTATTGATCAGTTTAGTAAAGTATCTTTAAAAGACATCTTACCTACCGATAACGGTGTGTATATTTTATTTGAAGGTTATACTGGCAACATTGCTAGAGATTGTTTTCTTAAAAAACTAGACAACAACGGTAATGAATTATGGACAAAAAACTTTGGAAAAAACTACAGGACTGGTCATCTCGATATTATGAAATTAGATGTAAATGGTCATTTATTATTTGTACTCAACAAAAATCAAGCATCTGTTTTATATCGCACTTCATCTAAGGGAACAGTTTTGGACAAGGTATCTTTTTCAGAAAAATCAGAACTTAGTATTACTGATTTCGAGTTTGACAAAAAAGGAAATATCATGCTCATCGGTCATATCACTTCTTATCCAGATAAAAAATTAATGCAAGAAGCCTTCTTTTACAAATTAGATAATAAGTTTAATGTGTTGCAGAAGAAGGTGCAACTTTTTGGTAGGTCTACCCTCCCAAATGATATTGCATTGTTAGATTCAGGAAAATTCGCAGTAAAAATTTCTTCAGATATTAATTTCAATCTACCTCCAGAAAAACAAATCGTACCGCTATATTTTTTACTAGATAATGATTTAAATATTTCAAATATTTCTCAAATACCATCTATAAGAGTTGGTGATCGAACTATCTTCAAATTTATTTCCGCTGATCAGGTGATTGCATTCGACAAAACTTATTTAAATAAAAGTAGTTGTTACGTCTTCCATACTTTTGATGGTAAAATGAATTATCAAAAATCTACATTAATTAAGTTTAATACAGGTATAATAGATGCTTCCATCTTGGATGATGGTCAGGTATTGGTCAACAAACATGAAGAAGAAATGATTAGATTAAATATTGATTTTAAGTAAAAAGAATCCTGCATCAACCTGTCTCAATCAAATAAATATAATCCTCCTCTTGCAAGTCGAGCAAAGGAATTATCTCTGAAATGTCATTGATAAAATTTTGCTCGTTGGAAGAATAAAATTGATAAAAGTCATATAATAAAACTCCATCTTTTTCGACAGGGATAATATGTTTATTATACTTAACTTTTCCCTTCGCTTTCTTTTGCCAAACATACCAGAGTAATTTTTCATCATCAGCTACCGAATAAAGAACATCCCCTTGAGAAAATTTTTTCTGTGCATCAATTAAGAGTCCTCTTCTAGTCAAGAAAGGATGGGTGCCTTGATATTTTTGCAAATCCTCATAATGTTGCACTTTTATTTGCTTAGAAAAATTCGAAGCAACAGTTGGTATTTTAGATCGATCCAAAAGGACTAATTTAGGTTGATTAAATAGAGCAATGCCTTTTGTGATATTTACTAGAATTTTTCTTTTACGAATTTTATGAATTTTTTGTGGTAACTCTGTTAGATTGGTTTGCCATTTACGAGTCTTTTGAATATTAACACCCAGTTTGTCAATCAATAATTTACGAGAACCATTAACCAGTTTCTGCTTCAACACAGTTGTTTGATAATCCATTTTTGAAAAATGGATCGTTGGCTTATATAATTTAATACTAGTATCTGCAAATCGATCTTTGTAGCTATTCACCCCAGGAGTTAGATCGAAAGTTTCGAAACCATTTTCAGCTAAATACTCACTCAATTTGAGAAATAATAATGTACCTGGTGAGTTCCTATATTCAGACGGGTCAAAACTAGTTACTCGTCCTTGAAAATATTTCTTAGACATGATCCCCATATTAAAGGAAAGGAGTTGTTGATCCAACCAAAGAGCCACAGGAAATATAGTTCCCGGTATCGTTATTTGCTCACAATAATAGTCTATTTTAATTGGATCACTTTTGAAAGGGAGTGTATTGTTAACTGCTTCTTTTCTAAAATCAATTTGATTTTTTGCAATATGAAGTACTTCACGCAAACGCTTCGGCTCATTGATGATTTCAAAACGGAAATCCCCTCTGCGTTTATATTTATTGAAATTCGATTTTATATTTTTATTTTTCAATAATCTTTTAAGCCTTGAAGGATCATTAATATTCCATATAGGTGAAACCGTTTTTTGACATGTCATATTCATATCAGTACCTAACGCTGATTGAAGTACATCAATAGAAAGTCCTGGTGTCAGAACTGACCATGATAATTTTTGAATAGGAAATTTACTTTGGATTAAGCGAAATACTTCTTGAAGAAATCGGATTTCATATGCTGGCTTTGCTAACCATCCATAATATTGTGGATGTCCAGCATGTCTTAATTCTTGGTTTTTCTCGTCCCAGATCATTCCTAAAAAACCAATCAACTCATCGGAATCATTGAATGCGGTAAAAATGACAGGCTCGAAAACAACCGAATAATGCCGATACCACACACCAAGCATTTCTGCTTCCTGCATCCGACAATAAACTGGAAGTCCTACAGCTAATTGCTTCCATTGTTTAACAAAAACATCATCATTTATAAGTTCTAGCGCCTCTCTCGAACGATGAAGTTGAATATTTTTAAAATTCATTTGGTTTAAAGTTCACTTTTTTTGCAAAAAATTTAAGCATAAAATAGTATTTCAATTTCTACTATCAACTTTCCTTTTTTTTGACAAGAATCTTAGATATTTTAAAACACTTCATTTAACACAACCTATGGGAAGGAATTGAAAAGATCAAAATCTGTCAACCGATCTAGTTCCTTAAATTTGATGGCGTTGTAATGGAAACATAGTCATCATCGACTTATCCTCTCAAATGAAGATCATTATTGTAAATTATTAAAATGGTTTTGGTAACAGTATATTAGGATTAGTCTGAAAATCCGAAAAAATAAAATTATATAGAATATCTTTTAGTTAACAATAGTTCGGTAATTTTTTAATCAATGAAAGCATTGATAATCAAGCAGTTATAAATCTAAATTCTATTTAAATTCAACTCTGATAAAACTAGAGAGTTTACTTTTAATAAAATAGAATATTTGAGTTAGACAACGAAA
>JBGCFD010000156.1:0-44488 GCA_045106765.1 Saprospiraceae bacterium
ATCGCAAAAGAGACGGTAGCATATAATAATGACCCAGAATTAAAAGCAAAGGTTGTAGAATTTATGATGAGTTTAAAAAACAAGAAATAATAATTTAGTGATGAGTTAGGATTTTTATAAAACCTATTTAAACCTCGTCTTGATTTTACATAAGAATTTTTTCATTTTAAAAATAAGAAAAAACATGGAAGCATATATTTATGATGCCCTCAGATCAGTTAGAGGTAAAGGTAACCGAAAGGGAGCTTTGAATGGAACAACGCCAACCTATTTGGTAGCTTCATTGCTTAAAGAATTAAAAGCAAGACACGATTTTGATCCTGTATTAGTAGAGGATTTGATTTTGGGGTGTGTAACTCAAATTATGGATCAAGGCGCAAACATTGCCAAAACTGCTGCACAGCAATCAGGCTATGGAGACCATTTATGTGGAGTGACTTTAAATCGATTTTGTGGTTCAGGATTAGAAGCGGTGAATCAAGCTGCGGCCTATGTGAAGTCAGGTTTTTCAGAATTAATAATTGCAGGTGGAGTAGAAAGTATGTCAAGAGTGAAAATGGGATCTGATGGAGGAGCATTGATGATGGATCCAAGTGTAGCTCTTCCTGGACATATTGTTCCTCAAGGAGTTTCAGCAGATTTGATTGCTTCAAAATTTGGTTTTAGCAGAAAAGATGTGGACGAATATGCCTTCCATTCTCAAATGCGAGCTGCTCAAGCACAAAATGAAAAACGATTTAAATCAAGAGTTTCAATAAAAGATATAAATGGTCTTTCCATTTTAGATCACGATGAAAATATTCGTCCATCAACGACAATGGAAACTTTGGCAGGACTAGATCCAGCATTTGCGATGATGGGACAAATGGCGGGTTTTGATGCCGTAGCAATTGATAAATATCCAGAAGTTGAATTTATCGATCACGTTCATCATGCTGGAAATTCTTCTGCTATTGTGGATGGAACAGCTTTGGCAATGATCGGAAGTAAAGCTGTAGGTGAAAAAATGGGAATGAAACCACGAGCAAAAATCCTTTCAGTTGCAGTCGCAGGAGATGATCCAACCATCATGCTAACCGCACCTGCTCCTGCCAGTAGAAAAGCATTGCAAAAAATAGGAATGGACAAAAACGATATTGATTTGTTTGAAGTAAACGAAGCATTCGCTGCCGTTCCAATGAGATTTATGCAAGACATGGGGGTTCCATTTGACAAAGTAAATGTAAATGGTGGAGCAATTGCATTAGGTCATCCACTAGGTGCAACTGGATGTATGTTGCTCGGAACAGTCATCGATGAACTAGAAAGACAAAATAAATCTACAGGTCTTGTCACTCTTTGCATCGGCGGTGGAATGGGAATCGCAACCATCATCGAGCGAGTTTAACACGTAGGTTTGGCTTCAGCCGAACACAACAATCATCAAAAGCGAATAGGATTCGCAATTAAGTTTGGCATTAGCGAACACATCTAAAAAATTACAACAATAAAAAAATGCAAAATATAAAAAACGACTTATTTGAATTTACCACCGACACCGATGGTGTAGCAACATTCGTCATCAACCAAGTCAACAATCCAACTAACCTTTTCAGCACAGAATTCATCAACGAATATCTAAAAATTGCACACGAAGCAATTGCTGACGAGAGCATCAAAGGAGTCATTCTAACTTCAGGAAGAAGTATGTTTATGCCTGGAGCAGATTTACGAGAATTAAAAAACATGGGTGGCGATCCAGAAGAACAATTTGCTGGTATCTTAAAAATGCACCAATCATTTCGAAAAATTGAAACAGGTGGAAAACCCTTTGTCGCTGCCATCAACGGAACAGCAATGGGAGGAGGATTCGAACTATGTTTGACTTGTCATCATCGAATAGTTTTAAATAGTCCAAAAATTAAAATTGGATTTCCAGAAGTGAATGTTGGACTTTTACCGGGAGGAGGAGGAGTTGCCAAGACACCTTACCTAACTGGAATCCAAAAAGGATTAACCTACCTACTTCAAGGTGTTCAAGCTCGACCAGACAAAGCATTAAAAGATGGTTTGATTGATGCGGTGGCAGATTCACCAGAAGAATTATTAGCTGCTGCAAAAAAATGGATTTTAGAAAATCCAACTCCTGTTCAACCTTGGGATAATAAAAAACATAAAATTCCAGGCGGCGGATTAATGAGTCCAATGGGTGCACAAACGATGATGGGAGCGATTGGAAATGTTAGAAAAATAACACATGGAAATTATCCAGCAGCGCAATATATTTTAAGTATTGTTCACGATGGCTTACAAGTAAATTTTGATCGAGCATTAGAAATTGAAGCAAGGTATTTTACAAAAGCGGTCGGAAGTAAGGAAGCCAAAAATATGATTCGCACCGGTTTCATGGGAATGCAAGCTGCCAAAAAAGGTAAAGCTCGTCCTAAAACAGAACCAAAATATGAAGTGAAAAAATTAGGAATCTTAGGTGCAGGAATGATGGGAGCAGGTATCGCTTACGTTTCAGCCAAAGCTGGAATGGAAGTCGTGCTAAAAGATATTTCAATTGAAGGTGCAGAAAAAGGAAAAGGATATTCTAAGAAGATTTTAGAAAAAGCCATTTCCAGAAAACGTTCTACTCCAGAAAAAGCAGCAGCACTTTTATCTCGAATTCATCCGACAGATTCTGCTGTGGATATGGAAGGTTGTGATTTAGTGATTGAAGCAGTTTTTGAAGATCCAAATTTGAAGGACAAAGTGACGAAGGAGACAGAAGCAGTCTTGGCCTCAGATAAAGTTTATGCTTCCAATACTTCAACTATCCCAATTACATTGTTGGCAGAATCATCTAGTCGACCTGAAAATTTTATAGGAATCCATTTCTTTTCACCAGTTGATAAAATGCCTTTGGTAGAAATCATTGTTGGAGAAAAAACGAAAGAAAAAGCCATCGCAGCCGCAGTAGATTATACGGTTGCTATTGGTAAAGTGCCGATCGTAGTTAATGACTCTAGAGGATTTTATACATCACGTTGCTTCGGTACATTTGTCAGCGAAGGAATGTTTTTGTTGGAAGAAGGAGTACCTGCTGCAATGATTGAAAATATTGCTAAGCAAAAAGGAATGCCAGTTGGACCATTGGCAGTTCATGATGAAGTGACGTTGACGTTAAGCATGCACGTTTATGAAAGTGATCCGACTCCAACTAAATCTCCAGCTCAAGAAAGAGGTTATCAGATCACTAAAAAAATGGTCAAAGAGCATGGACGAACGAGTAAGAAAGATGGCAAAGGATTTTATGATTATCCACAAGGTGAAAAGAAAAGACTTTGGAAAGAATTGGGAACAATTTTCAATTCTAATGTAGATACTTTAGACAAAGAAACGATTGCCAAAAGAATTATGCATCGTCAAGCAATTGAAGCCTATCGATGTTTGGAAGAAGGAGTATTACGAAGTGTAGTTGATGGAGATTTAGGATCTGTTTTAGGTTGGGGATTTCCAATTTATACAGGTGGAGCTTTGTCATATATTGACTTTGTTGGAGGGAAGAAATTTATAGAAGAGTGTGATGATTTTGCTAATAAGTATGGAGAGCGGTTTTCAGTACCTGCAAGCTTACGAGCAATGGTAGAAGCTGGGAATTCTATTCATGATTATGGAAAAGCGACAACTGCAGTTTAATAAATTGAAGTTGTTCACTTAAATAATTGACCGCTGAATTGATAGATTTTTTTGCATGAAAATGTAAAACGAAAATTAAACTATCAACTCAGCGGTTTTTAAATTTTAGATCATGGGACCTTTAAAAGGAATTAAAATAATCGAAATGGCAGGACTAGGCCCAGCACCTTTTGCAGGAATGATGCTTGCTGATATGGGAGCAGATTTAATTTTAGTAGAGCGGAAAGCTGACCCTAATAAATTTCGGATTCCAGATTGTAATCGAAGAGGGAAACGTTCCATTGCTTTAAATCTAAAAGATGAAAAAGACCTTGAAGTGCTTTTGAAATTAGTAGAAAAGGCAGATGTTTTATTTGAAGGTTTTCGACCAAATGTGATGGAACGATTAGGATTGAGTCCTGATATTTTACAAAAAAGAAACCCAAAATTAATCATTGGCCGAATGACTGGTTGGGGACAATTTGGGCCTTTGTCTGCTGCTGCTGGACATGATATTAATTACATTTCATTGAGTGGTGCTTTACGTGCCATCGGAAGAAAAGGACAACCTCCTGTCGTGCCTTTGAATTTAGTTGGTGACTATGGAGGAGGTGGAATGTTTTTGGTCACAGGTATTTTAGCTGCTTTGGTAGAAACTCAAAAATCAGGAAAAGGACAAGTCATTGATGTTGCGATGACAGATGGTTCTGCGGTGTTGATGTCTGTTTTTAATTCTTTGAATGGGATGGGAATGTGGAATACTCAACATGGTTCAAATTTTCTAGATTCAGGTTCTCATTTTTATGAGGTGTATGAAACGAGTGATGGAAAATATATTTCGATTGGTTCTCTCGAACCTCAATTTTATGCATTACTTTTGGAAAAATTAGGACTTGATCTCGAAGAATTCAAAGCACAAAATAATCCTTCCAAATGGGCAGAATACAAAGATAAATTTACTGCAATTTTCAAAGCCAAAACCAGAGATGAATGGTGTGAAGAAATGGAAGGAACAGATATTTGTTTTGCACCAGTTTTGGATTATCTCGAAGCACAAAAGCACCCTCATAATGTTGCTCGAAAAACTTATATGGAATTAGATGGAATAGTTCAACCTTCTCCAGCGCCAAGATTTAGTCGAACGGAATCAGAGGTGAAATTTGGGTCGAGAGCAGCAGGGGAAGATTCCGAAGAGATTCTTAAGGATTGGGGAGTGAGTTAAATTTTTACCACACAAAGACATAGATGTAATAAAGGAAGAACTATGTTTTCTATGTGTCTATGTGGTGAAAAAACTACTGTAGATTTCATTTTTATTTAATTATACAACCCCTTTTTATACCTTCAAATTTAATTTTATTTCAAAATCATTGAAATTCAAAATATGAAAAAGACCAAACCTGCTTCCACCATCATGCTCGCCCGAGATTTTGAAGGACAATTAGAAGTTTTATTATTAAAAAGAAATAAGGCCTTGGCATTCGCAGCGGGACTTTGGGTTTTTCCAGGAGGAAAAATAGAACTGGATGAAATAGAGCAAAGTGAAAATGATTTGGAAGCTGCTAAAATAGCAGCAGTTCGTGAAACCAAAGAAGAAGCCAATCTCGATGTAGCACAAGAGGAACTTATCTTTTTTAGTCATTGGACGACTCCAGTTATTGAACCCCGACGATATGCGACTTGGTTTTTCTTTGGAGAAATAAAGGAAGAAGAATCAGAGGTTACTATTGATGATAGCGAAATTAAAGAACATATTTGGTTGCACCCACAAGTTGCTTTAAACAAATTACAAGAAGGTAAATTGGCGATGATGCCACCAACGATTGTAAGTTTGCAACTCATCCGAAAATGTTTATCCGTTGCAGAAGCAAAAGTGAAATTACAAGAAGAAGAACCCATTTTTATTCTACCCGTTTTAAAATTAGTTAATGGAAAGATGGTTTGTATGTATGAAGGAGATGCAGGTTATGAATCTATGGATCCAGAAAAGATAGGGCCGAGGCACCGAATGGTTTTGGATATAAAAAAGGGAGCATTTGATATTGAAATTAGTGATGATAAAAACGTGAGACCAGTTAATCGAAAGATGCATTTGTAACATACTTTTATTTAAAATGAAAAATTCAATCAAAATAAAATAATGCCGATCGAACCAATTCGAATTGAAATACCTCTAGGAATAATGTTCCAAACCGTCAATTGCTATCTCATTCCAGGAGAGCAATTAACACTCATAGATTGTGGATTATATTCTGCGGAGAATTGGAAATATTTTCAAGAAAAAATTAATGCGCATGGTTTTAAAATAAGTGATATTGAACAAGTCATCATCACTCATGAACATCGAGATCATATTGGTTTGCTTCCTGAAATTATGGCTCATTCTGACACTATTGTTCGAGCACCCAAAGCTATAGAAGGTTGGTTTTCTCGACCGGAGGAAATGAAAAAAATACAATCAGGATTTAGCGAAAAACTATTCAAATCCTTAGGTTTCCCAAAAGAAAGATTAGAAAAGGTTTTTCATTTTTTCGAAGGAGAAACTATGGGAAGAAAGATTGAGGGGATGGAAAGAATTCACTTTTATCAAGAAGGTGAAAAATTGAGAATAGGAGAGGAGGATTGGGAAATTTTAAATACGCCAGGACATTGTCCTAATCAATTTGTTTTTTTACAAAAAGAACAAAAAAGAATTTTTGGAAGTGATATGTTATTACCGATTACACCAATGCCGATAGTTGTCGAAGATACTAATAATCTAGGACAACCTACTCGATCTTTGCATGACTTGTTAGCTTCTTTTCAGCGGTTATTGAAATTTGATATTCAAACCGTTTACCCAGGACATGGGCCAGTTTTCGTGGAAGCGAATGCGATGATCGAAAAACAATTAGTACGAATCGAGATACGAAAAGAAGAATGTTTTGAAGCAATAAAAAATGGATTTTCAACACCTTATCAGATCAATCGAAAAATGTATCCTTATCAAAATATGCCACCAGATTTTAGTGGAATGTTTATGGTTTTGGGTTATTTAGATTTGTTAATAGAGGAGGGGAAGATTACAAAGGAATATGATGAAGAAGGAATTATAACATTGTATTTACGGGTATAATTTTACGTTTTGTAATAGAGTATTAAAGCTTTTTAAAAAAAATAGGATACATAGTGAATCCTAAAAACTATGTATCCTATTTTTTTATGTATCAAAAAAACTACAACCGACTTACAATAAATCGCTTTGTAATCCTACGATGATTTTCTACATCCACCGTCAAAATATACATTCCACCATTAAACTGACTTGCATCAATTTCCATATTGATAAATGGGATGGATAAATAATTTTTTTCCATCATCAAATGTCCAAAGCTATTATATACTTGAACTAACCCTTTTTTACCAGCAAAATCTTTTAAGGTCACATTTAGGATGTCGCTGGTTGGATTTGGATAAACTAGAATATTTCCAAAATCAATATTATAATTAAGTTGTCGAACATTAGAGTACGCATATGAACTATCTTGATATACAATTTTTAAGCGATAAAAATTATTTCCATGGACTGGATTGAAATCGGTCACATGATAATTTCGAGGAGTATTGATTCTTTCAGCTACTTTTTCTTCTAAAATTTCAAATTGAATTCCATCATAAGAGACTTCTATTTCATAATAGTCAACATTAGTATCTTCCATCATAAACCATTCGATTTCAGATTGGCGTACGTTTTTCTCAACTGAAAAATTAAGTAAATCTGGAATAACAAAATTATTAGTAGATGTACATCCTATCACTTGAATCTCTCCTAAAACTAAATAACCATTTACGTCATGTTGGATTCTCACATACCTTCCAGATATATTAAAATTATAAGTACTTGGAGAATTAGGCGCAACAGATTCATAAACTTCAGCATCAGCTTGACTACGAGCATTGACCAAGTTACCTGAAAATGGCGTTTGAGAAACTAAGATGTAACAAGATTTTGTTTTATCAGAACCATCCGTTCGATTAAAAACTTTTATCTGTTCTATGTCATAAATATCGCCTAAATCCACTTGCCACCATCCTTGAAATTCATTGTTAGTTGCAATCACAGAAGAGGCACTTGTAGGATTAGTAAAGAAAGTACCATTGGTATTTCCATCGACACCTTTAGATGAGTTACCTGTAATTCCTCCTGCTGAAAGCGTACTTGACTGACTTGTATTTTTATTCAGAGCTAAGTTTGTAGTAGAACCACAACCACCTGTTGGTGAATCGCAAACATCGCCAATACCATCTCCGTCGCTATCTGCTTGATTTGGATTAGTATCGTTAGGACAGTTGTCAACATTATTGCAAATACCATCGCCATCACTATCACCACCTTGTCCACTACAAGGCCCGCCACCTGTACATGAAATCGTTAATTGTAGTCCAAAATTACAAACCTCTTGTCCATTTCCATCTACGGTGTATACACTTAAAGGATAAACGCCATCTGCTAGATCGGTAATAGTTTCTATCGAAGTACAAATATTTCCTTGCCAAGGATTACATGACCAAGCCGTTCCACTATATCCAGGATTAAATAATTTAATATTACTAACTGCGTCTGTGATTCCCGTAATTGTAATGTTACAACCATCGCTAGTTGCAGTTACCCCACAACCACCACTTCCAATTACGGTTCCTGCACAGCCACATCCATCAGCAGTAATCATGTCATTTTCCGTATTGGGATTTCCATCATTACATGGTGTATTTGGTGAGGCTGGGAAAGTAGGATTATTAGGTTGGCAATCTTGATTATTACAAACTCCATCATTATCTGAATCACCTCCTTGATTGGCACAAGGATCACCTGTCGTACAATTTATGGTCAGATATTCTACATAATTACAAATCTCTGCATTATTGTTATTTGCAGAATAAATACTAACTGGATATACTCCGTTTGGTAATCCATTGATAACCTCTGTTTCAGAACAAGGACTACTTTGCCAAGGATTACACGACCAAGCTGATCCATTAAAACCTGGATTGAAAATTTTGATATTATTAACAGCATCGGTAATTCCACTAATGGTGATACTACAACCATCTGTGGAAGCTACCACACCACATTGCTCTGGAGGGAAAAGATATTGAGATGGAATAATTTTTTTATTGATGCCTGGGCCTGACCATCTTAATTGTATTAATGCTCCTCCACCTTGCTCATAATATTCCATTTTAATGTTATAGAGTATATTAGGTTCTAGAATTATAGTCCCGACATCTTCAGTTGGTCCATGATCTGTCCAATTGTCAACCATTAATTTATCATTTACCCAAAGTCGAACACCATCATCGGAGTTGGTATAAAAAGTATAACCACCACTTCTTGGAACCTCAATGCCACCTTCCCATCTTGCTGAAAAAGTTTCCGCTCCAATATTATTTGCAGGTGAACCCGTTCCCCAATTAAAATTAATAGTTGGGTCAATTCTTTCCAAAACTGGAGCAGTAAGATTTATATTATTAAAATAAGTGGCTGCTAAACCTGTACCGCCTAAGTTAGTATTTCCCTGTTGTGTGGTAGAATGAACGTCTTCGCCAATTTGGATAAATTTTGCGACACTTGGAACACCATTATTTTTCATAGCAAATAACATATAATTTCCGGGAGGAAGGATATTTCGATTTGGTATGCTTAATTGGTAATTATTTCCTCCTAGAGAATTGAATGAAAGAGGAATACGTCGTTGGTCATTATTAGTACTATGAGTCATGCCTGAATTTCGTACCAAAGCAAAAGAACCAATCGTAGTATTGGTAGATACATTCATTAAGGAGTTATAATCAGCAGTAGATGGAGCTGTATTTATTGTAGGTCTACTGGCTAAATTTCCATTGGCATTAAAAAGATATGGTGGTGAAAAAATTTGAGCATCGGGATGATTCTCTGGACAAGTTCCACACAATCCTCCTCCAGAAGCCATCACTCTTCCATCTGCTAATAATAAGGCAATACTATGATAATTTCTAGGAACATCCATTGCAGCCATCGTCGTCCAATTTCCAGTTGAAGGATTCCAAAGTTCAGCATTTAATCTAGAATTTACATCAGAGAAAAAATTCCCTAACGGTACTCCTCCAATGACTATGACTTCTCCTGAAGGAAGTACGACACTACTATGAACATTTCTAGAAAAAGCTAAATTACCTACTTGATTGACTACAGGAGTTTCATTATTAATATCAATAGTGTAGGCTCTATTATTTGCATTGCCTCCTTCTCCAGAGGTGGGTGCTCCTCCTGCTTTTAGAATTTTTCCAATATCATACATAACAGTTGTTCCACTTGCGGAATATAAATCATTACCTCTCTGACCTGCTGGAGTATAACTGCCAACGCCGTCTGTATCAATCCAATGCATAGTTTGACTTGGGCCAGCATGAAATAGTTTTCCATTTGGTGCGGTCCATAACCAAGGAAAATAATCATCTTTATTTACATTTTGAGAAGAATTGGTACCATCGGTTATAACTTCCGTTGGGATTCCTGCAGGTTCATACCAACCAGATTTGCTTGTCCAGATTTCTGCATTTTTATTTCCAACCCCACCACTCCAAGATCCTCCGATAGTAAGAGAAGCTCCACTTGATAATGTAACATTAGAATGATAGCCACGAGATATATTCATTTCGTCGGCAGCACTCCATTGATTAGTGGTAGGATTATAAATACTTGTTTTGGCAGAACTAGATCCTCCTGTTACCATTACTCTTCCATCAGGAAGAGTATTGACTGCTGGACAAAACATATCATGACCAGTATTGGTAATCAATGCTTCTGTGGCAGTATTAGTTGATGGATCGAAAACGGCGGTCCATGTTTTTCCTTGATCTCCTCCAAAAGAAAATTTATCACGAGCTGACCATAACATTACTTTTCCATTTGGAAGATTGGCGGCGGATGCTGAAATTAAAGGAAGGTTAATAACAGAACTCCAAGCTCCAACTGAATTATTGGTAGTAGCTACTTCATAACTTACAAAGTCTATTTCTTCATCCCATTCCTTTTTCATTTTAGCTTTATAAACTAAAAATTCTTCCCAAGTAAAAGTTTTTCCTGAGCAAAGGGTAATAATTTTAGGTGGGTCAGTTGCTTGTAAGGCTGAAAAAATAGTTGTGAAAAACAATACAATTACAAACTTGAAATTTTTCATAATTCTTAGTTAAGTTATCGAGTAAAATAAAATAGTTTGATATTTATGATGTTGAATCATAAATTACAGAAATCATTACTTTAAGTATTATGTATAAACTGGAACTTATAACTCCTGGAGTTATAAACTTATCTTTAGTTAGTGGGATGAAAAAGCAGGTGTAAAATGAAAGGTTTAATAAATGATATATAATGATAAGAAATAAATTGAAATTCTTCAAAAGAATGGAATGGATTACGGGTTTTTACTTACGAAAATATACCATACAAAATATACTGCAATCGCTATATCAAATCCTAGACAGACTCCTGGGTACCACTCTGGAACATAACCTGGGTGGCCATTTGGATGCACAACTAAATCCCAAAAAACATGAGTAGCCCATCCAATTGCTAAGAAATAAGGAGAATATTTTTTTGAAAGAAAAACGAAAATGCCATAAATAATAACGCCACCAAGTTCGATAGGAAGCCATTTCCAGTTTTGTCCAAAAATTGCAAATCCTACATAAATGATAGCCGCAAAAAGAAGTGCATTTCCCCAAATCTTTACTATTTTAATAGGGTATTTATTTGAAGTATAAAGAAGTAAAATTACTGCACTTATAAGTCCTAAGAATATATTTAAAATCATGATCGTTTTATTTTGACTGAAACTATTTGAATTATATCTCCCTGCTGTACGATACAATTACGCTGCTAAAAAAAAACGGTGCTCGTTAAATGCTAAGCATTTACACGAATCAAAGAAACGGATTTCATCTGACAGTCTATTAAGTATAACAAAAAACTGCTAACCCAAAAAGAATAGCAACTCCTTGTTTGTAAATGTATTGTGATATTCTTAATCGTTCAAAACCTTTCCATTTTGTTTTTCAAATTCCTGCCAACTCGACTTCTAAATAATGTAAATAAATAGAAACACAAGGGATAGGATTACCTCTCTATCGTATTCTAAAATATTCAATAAAACTCTCTGCGGAGAGAGAAGGAAATTAAATTCATTAGGAAAAAAACTTATATTGTGTAGTATTTTCCTTAAAACAACTTCTTAATAAGGAACTACCTTTTTTATAAAAATACCCCAATATGTCAAACCAAAGAAAAGCCAGCGAAGACTTAGAGCAATCACTTACTAAGCTCAAAAATGGAACTCCATTATTACGTCTAGATTTATTCTACATCTTTTATCTTTTTCCATACCAACCCAAAAAGGATCAATTTATTCTACAGGTTAATTCTTCCAATGAAAAGCTTGGAGAAACACTTATTATATTTCGTTACCTCCTAGTAAAGCATGCCAAGGATCAAGAAAAAATCAAAGAGGTAGTCATGAATGCTATTCATCATTATATAGTGAATACTGATGGTAAAATTCCCGAAGGGGAAGGAGATGATCATTTTGATGTTTTTGAAGCTGCTACCTTATATGCCAAATCTATTCATGTAGGAGTCAGGAAAGATGCTAATGGAGAATCATTGTTATTAGTAGATGGAAAAGAAGTCTCTTGTCCTGCATGGGGGGCAGTTCCGAATTGGAGTGCAGCTTGGTCATTACGTAATGTAGGGCCGATTATAAATCGAGTTCGTTATGGACGAGATGATATAATGCCATCTTATGCTTTTGAATTTGATCCGAATGCCGCAGGTCATACTTTAGAAAATGCGATGGCCTTAGCAGATTATGCACATCTAGCATACTTTGGATCCAAATACGTTGAAGGTCAGTTAAAACTTTGGGGCTATGATTCTTTCCGTTGGGTCGAAAATCAGAAAACAGATACGCAAGCATTTGTGGCAGGTAAAGATGATTTTTTAATTGTTTGTTTTAGAGGTACCAGTAGTGGAGCAGATGCTTTGGTAGATTTAAAGTTCCGTAAAACAGATGCCTACGGAGGGCAGGGACGAGTGCATCGTGGCTTTAAAGGTTCTTTAGATAGTGTTTGGGCTGAATTAGAAGATGCGGTAAAAGAGTTAGGAAAAGATAAACCACTTTTTATTTGTGGGCATAGTTTGGGTGCAGCCTTAGCGTTATTATCTTCCTATCGCTTTGCTGTTAATTCTTATAAAGTGGAGGCAGTATATACATATGGTTCGCCTAGAGTTGGAAACAAACGATTTAAAGAAGTATTTAATGACTTACTAGAGGATAAGACATTCATTCATATTAACAATAAAGATATTGTTACTCAGTTGCCTTTAAGATTTTTAGGTTACCGACATATGGGAACGGTAACTAGGGTATTTAATGAAGAACATGAAATAACTGAAAAAGAGTTGAAAAAAGATCCAAGAACAGGTATGAGGTCAGCAGGAGGCGAAGTCGAAAAAGAATTTGAAGATCTGACTCCTCAAGAGCAAGAAGAAGTGAGGACACAGCTTAGAGAAGCCCAGGCTTCGATTAATGCTTCGACAAAATTTTTAACGACACCACCTGAATTGTTGGAAGGTGGCAATTATCGTAGTTCCTTCGAAACGGGAGCGATTGATGAACATAGTATGGATCAATATCTATTTAAATTTGGTTGTGCTATTGTGGATCGGGAGTGGGATCGGATGGAGGAGGAGGTTTAGGAAATAATTCCAGTTTTTTAAGAGAGTGGACCATATTTAGATTGCCAGAATATTTCAAAGAGGTGCTAGGGTTTTTATCTTGCCGTGCAATACAACTACAATTCTTGTGTAACACGAAGTAATGTAACGAATTATTTATATTTGATAAGGAGAGACGAGTGGGGAATGGTACCAGAGTAGATTTAAAAGTATCTCTTTGAAAACTTAAAACTATTAAGAGGTTTACCTAGATATTCGTACAGGTTTAAAAAGGATACTATTTTATTTTTGGTCAGATATTTGAAAATATAATTACATGTGTTTCCCCTCATAATTTCTAAACCAAATTTGGTAATCCTTTAATCAGTCGAAAGTGATTTGACATTATGCAAGAATCACAATTATTCAACGTATAACTTGATTACATTTTTATGAAAAATAATTAGTGTAATATTGTTTTTGAGATAGATTCGTTGCCCAAAAAAATCCCTGAAATGAAAAAAAATACTTTAATCCAATCCGTAAAAGCATTGTTATTAATTTGCTTGTCCATTTATTCTATTTCCAGTTTTGCTCAAAAAATTGAATCCGTCACTCAAACGGGACATTCTTTTTTCTTTCCACAAAATTTAATGATTTATGATTTGAAATTTACTGAGGATGGTAAACAACTCATTTCTGCAGGGCAAGATGGGCAGGCAATTATGTGGGATGTTGCAACTGGAAGAAAAGTAAAATCATTTTCCAATCAAGCTGATAAGTGGGAACTGCGAGGTGTTGATATTAGTAAAGACGGGAAAAAAATAGTTTTGGGAACACCATATTCGCCTGTCGTGGTGTACGATGTGGAGCATGAAAGGGTGCTCGAAAAATTTGTACAGCGAGATAAGTGGGGCAATATTCAAGACTATACGCAGTCGGTCATCATGGGGGATGATAGAATAATTGCAGCGCCACATGGGTTGAGTGTATTTGAATTAGGTAATAAAAAACCTGTCAAGGAAAAAGCATGGAGTGGAGATAATAATGATGTAGTCGCCTTGTCGAGGAGTGCTGACCGTTCGATGTTAGCTGTATCGACGGGATGGAAAGATAAAAAATTAGTGTTGTACAGCTACCCTAATTTAAAAAAAATTAAGAAGATAAAACTGAAAGATGCTGCTTATACACCTGCTGCTATTTCTAAAAAAAATCGCTATGTAGCAACGGGTGACGGAACGGGAAAACAAGTTTATATTTTGGATAGGGAAAGTAAATATAAAGTGATTCAGAAAGTTTCATTGTGGCGAGGAACAACTGATTGGGATAAATATTATGTAGATGGGTTGGCTTTTTCGGCAGATGAAAAATACCTTTTTGTAGCGCAAAGTTTTTTGGCAAGAGCGGGAAGTAAAATGGTTTTTGTACAAAAGATAGAAGTAGCGACAGGAAAAATCGAAACAGTTTTGGATGGAAAAAAGATAGGTTCTGTTGATCGTTTAAATCGTTTAGCGATTTCTCCCGATGGAAAAATTTTGGCACTAGGTCGCCAAAATCTTGAAACACCCATTCAATTATATGCCGTAGATGGGATGAAAAAAATTAGAGATTTACGGGTGTACAGTTTAAGTAACAATGCTCTTGCAGTAAGTAAAAGTGGTCGGTATCTCGTGAGTGCGCAGGGTAAAAATATGGTGTTGTGGGATTTGCATCGGGCGAGTCCTGCACCGATTTATTTTGCCAAAGATACCTATCATGATTTTGAATTTTCGGAGGATGAGAAAATAATTTATGCAGGGACAAGTAGTTCAATTTACAAATACTATTTGGATGGACGGCGAGGAATAAAGGCAAAAACGAATTGGGCGAATCATATAAAATTATCTCCCGATGAGCAAAAATTAATGGTGATGGGAGCCCATAAGTTGAGTCATTTTGATACGAAAGATTTAAAAGATAAATATATTACAAGAAACTATAACGCGGTTATTGGTTACAGTACTGACAATCATCAGGCGATGTCTCCTAATGGAAAATGGGAAGTTTTTTTTGGTGGAAAAAAGGTAACGGTTATGGATGTGATGACGGGGAAAGTAACTTTTGACAAAGAATACCCAAGCGCAATTACAAGTTGGTTGGATGCAACGGCGATTAATGATGATGCCACAATTTTGGTCATAGGAAATAAAATTGTGGACGCAACCTCGGGAGAAATTATCAAAGTCTTGACTCAATATCCACAGCGGTTAATTAAAGGTTTGGAGTTTTCACCTGATGGCAAAATGTTGGCCTTGGGCTTAAATTCTGGAGAGTTCGTTTTGTTAGAGACAGGAACATGGAAAACGTTGGCAAAGGAAAAATTACAAAATATTGCGTTACGTAAAATTCGGTTTGATCTACCTCGTAATCGAATTTTTATTGGAGGATTCACAGGAGAAATCTCTGTTTTTGATTTTGAAAAAAAGCAATTAGTCGCTTCTTTCAATGGAACCTCACCTGAGCAATATGTGATGCGTACGCCACAAGGTTATTATCATTCGAGCAAAGGAACTTTGGATATTATTCACTATCGAAAAGATAATAAAGTTTTTGGTTTTGAAAATTTTGATTTACTTTTTAACCGTCCTGACATTGTTGCAAAAGCATTGTTATCAGAAGATGAAAAATTAGTAGAAAGTTATCAAAAAGCATGGTTGAAGCGGGTGGAAAAAATGGGTTTTACTCCTGAGCAATTCAAAGAAAAGATGAATTTACCTGAAGTGAAAATTACGAACAATATTCCTTTGACGACTTCCAGTAAATCTATCGAAATTCAATTAAGTGCAAGCGATTCAGAATTTGATTTAGAACGAATAAATATTTATGTAAATGGAGTACCCTTTAATGGTCGCAAGGGTTTTAGTATCGCAAAGGGTAAAAAAGAAATCACTAAAACTATTCAGATTGACTTAACTTCTGGACTCAATAAAATTACCACTTCGGTACTCAATAGCAATGGAATCGAATCCTTGCGAGAAGAGGTCAATGTAACGAGTACAGCTGATTTTGGGAAGCCTGATTTTTATTATGTAGGAGTGGGTGTTTCCAAATTTATACAAGCGGATAAGAACTTGACTTACGCTGATAAAGATGCGAACGATTTGGCGAAATTTTTTAAGAATAAAAATGCTAAATACGAAAATCAATATGTATTGACGATTACAAATCAACAAGCAACGACCAAAAATACTGTCGCTGAAATCAAGGCATTTACCAAAAATGCTCGACCTCAAGATGTAGTGATTGTTACTTTTTCTACGCATGGTGGATTGGATGAAAAATTTGATTATTTTCTTTGTACACATGATACCGATTTTAAGAAACTGACAGAAACAGGATTGGCGTATTCGGTAATTGATGAGCTGATGGATGGCGTGAAATCTCGGCAAAAAGTATTGATGATTGATGCTTGTCATTCGGGGGAGATTGATAAAACGGGTGACCTTGATGTGACCGATGAAGATCTTCTGACTGCAAATGATTTGGCTGAAAATGTAAAGACTAAAAATTTTGCTCGACCGAGTGGTGGACAAAAACAATTAGGTTTGCAAAACTCATTTTACCACATGAAAAATTTATTTGCGGACTTGCGAAGAGGTTCTGGAACGGAAATAATTTCAGCAGCAGCGGGCGTGGAATATGCACTAGAAAGTGCAGGTTGGGCGAACGGGATTTTTACATATTCCGTATTAGATGGATTGATGGAAAATAAGGCTGATAGCAATAAAGATAAAACAATTACAGTTTCAGAATTGCAAAAACACGTTTATCAAACGGTTGTGAAAATGACGGCAGGAAAACAACATCCCGTCAATCGAGCGCAAAATTTAGCGACCGATTTTTCAGTTTGGTAGGATCCCTAGCTGTGCGATATAATTATTTTGCAAAAAAAATGTGCTTGTTAAATCTAAGCATTTATGTGATATAGGAATCGAATTCTATAAATAAAATAAAAGCTGCTAATGTAAACGTTAGCAGCTTTTGTAATTGTATTGTTATATAGTCGTTTGATTCCATCATACACCCTGCAGGAGCAAAGGCGTTAGCGACGATTTAAGGGTAGAGTCAGTATGGAGATATCTATTTTTTTAAAAACATTGTATCTCCCTATTTATGAATAATAATAGTTCTTGTTTTCAATAAATTATTTTCTATAAAAAGACTCACCACATAATTTCCTTCAGGTAATTCTATTTGCCAATTACCATCTTTACTACCAGTTTTTTATCAATCTAATCTCTATCTTTTTTCTGAAAAATACTTTCTAAAGTTTCTTTATGTTTGGTGTATTTGTAAAGTTTTTCATCACTTAATATTGAGCCAAGTAAGAGGTTTCTTATTTCTTTTTCTGAACCTCCTTCTTTGTTTAGGCAGACCAAATGGGAAAGTAAAGTTTCAAAGTATTTGTCAAGATAATATGATTTATAACTTTGAAGTCCGTCTTCTTCGATAATTACCATTTCGAAATCCTTAAAATATAAATCTGAAAACTGATAATATGTGTTGCCGTTGAATTTAGGATACTTATTGATGAATGATAACGCTTTCTTAGTATTAGGTGGTTTCACTACATTCATATATCCCCAAATATTTGTTCCACAAAAACTCATACATTTTAAGAAGAAAATCCCTTTTTCCACGTCATCTTGTAATCCATATTCTTCAAGATTAAAATCAATTTTTTTAAGATTAAAAGGTTGATTCTTATTTCCAACAGAGGTGAAAAGCATGCTATAATAACTATCAATTAATTCATATCGGGGAATTTCCTTTTTCTTCAAGCTGTCAATTAATTGATTAGGAGTAATTTCTGTCTCTTCCCTTAAATTGAAATTAACTTGTCTGATTATATATATGTTCTTTAAGGTCGACTTGTTTGGAACCGTCAAATAATCTTTTTTTAATAATTTATTCTTTGTTGTAATGGTTTGTTTAATGAATTTAGCTTCTTGTTGAAGTGAATTAGAAAAACTTTTATTGAATTTTTTCAGATACTTTTTATCTGCTTTATTCCTGAACATTTTGTCCTTATACGCTTTTGCTAATTTGATCAATTCTCCATTTTCTGTAGACTGTCCGATACCTTTAATTCCTACCAAAATCAAAACTGTCAAAATAATAATCCTTTTCATATTTTATTTTTTTTGAAGTAAAGTCTTTATTGTATTTACTGTGATTGATTTTATCTCCACAGTTTTTTTGATGTTTAGATTATTTCTAATAATTAGATGCTTAGAAGTTGTTTTAAAATGTCTAGCTGACCTACGCAGAAAGCATTGTGGTTATTGGACTTCAGCTTTTTTTTCGTCCCAACCCAAAGGGGGTAAAACTCAAAAAGAGCTTCGCCAATAATCACAAGCCTTTCCGCTCGGTTTCAGTAGACATTTTAAAACAACTTCTTATTTTATTAATCCCAAAACCAGCAACTAATATATCAATTATCTAAGAGACTGTTTTGAAATTAATATAAATCTGCAATTAATTTCAAAACAGCCTCTAAAGGACTTGATAATTTTAATGATTTGTTTCAGTAAATGATAATTCGCTTTTTAGAGAAGTGCTAGTGAGTAAACCTACCACCATACAATAAAAAAAACGAGATATGAATCTTCACATTTTTGCCAACATAGTGGGGCTTGTTTTTCTTTAATACATGTGCTAATGTATTTTTCTACATCATTAAAATTTGTCCAATTTTCGTTTTCAGATGGAGCCATTCCCCATTCATTTTTTGAAGGGACATAATAGGATTTTGTTGAGTGATCAAAACTGATAAATGTCTCAAAGTTTAAATAATAACCTTTAATGGCTTTTTTATAAATCGGGCTAAAATTGGCGACGTATTGATAAGGAATAAATAATGAAACTAATAAACATAATGCTTGAGAAACTTCGTCAAGTTCAATATTTTTAAAAATTGATTTAGCAACATTATGGTGAAGTAAAGGAAATTGTTTTCTTTTTAGTTTTTCTAATTTCTCTTGTAGAGAATCATTTCTATTTGGACCAATCCAGTTATTTATTGGTGTTGAAGAAATGCTTGGATCAAATAGATAAAACTTATAGGCTAACTCCACATGGGTGATCTGTTTTGTAATTAAATTTTTAATAATAAAATCAATTTCGCCAATGGTATTTTTATCTTCAATAACCTGAGCATTTTCATAAAGCACTTGATAGTTGGAAGATGATTTAATTAATTCTGAAACAATTTTTTCTGCCAAATGACCCAATCTTAAATTGGTCGGTAATTGAAATTCCAAATCATTTGTAAGGTCTAATTCTGATAAATTAAAAGTTGGTAAACCTGTAATTGAAAAGTCTAGACTATCCGCTTTTAATATAGATGCTATCCTTGATTTAGTCTTTATTTTAATATTTTTCAAAACTCTTTTGGTGTTCTTATTGGTATTAGAGTAAAGCCCTTGAAGGGATATAGATAAGTTATTCCTCTTTAGAATCGTTAGACTCAGGTGGCTTAATAAAATCCATACTCTTGAACCTATCATCTAGTAATTTGAAAAAGTAATTTCTTTCTTCTTCATTTTCTATCTTAAAGGGACTTTTTATTATGTCCAAGTCCAAGTCCAAGTCCTTAATGTTAATAATTTATGCTTTATAAGGTAATGAATCATTCCTTCGAGAGTAGTATATAATGAATCTAACAAAATCATAAAAATATGTCTACCCATTAAAATGCTCCCTCGTTTAATTATAGATTTTTGATTTCCTAAAATTAAATTAAAAGATTTGGGAATCCTATTTGGTTTCGATTTTAATCTAAAGAATTCCCCGATGCTTGCATCGGGTGCAACAGCAGCAATGATATCTCATAATTGAAAAATCCCTCCACGACCAATTTTTTTTCACCATATAGGCACATAGAAAACATAGAATTTCACCTATGTTTTCTATGTGTCTATGTGGTGAAACTCTATATTGATATCTATGAAGTTGTTTTTCTGATTCTCCGTCAGCTTGTGTTATGCTACAACATTATGTCGCATAACAGCTTGCTGCGGAGTAGTTCAATCATCTGATATAAAAATGTAAATGTATTGTTGCAAAAAAAAGATTTTATAAATTAATTCTTAATCCAACATTATAAGTTGCCGCTTGCCCTCCAGTTTGACTTAAAAATTTATTAGAAAAATCTGTGTACAATAATTCCAATTCTAAGTTTGGAGTGAATTGATATTTCGCTCCTAAACCACCTTGGACGAAGTAATCAAATTCAGTTTGCCAAAAAGGAGAAAATCCTCCTAAAGAATACAAAGTAATTTTTGGACTAGGATTATAGCTGAAAATCACAGTTGCTGGAGTAGAAAAACGATTAGAGTTTTCTTCTTTTCTGCCAATATCCTCCAACAAAAAATCTACCTCCGTAAATAAGGAAAAGTTAGTTCCGATAGGAAAATCGTTAAATACCTGTGTCCACCAAGTTGCTCCATTCCAATCAATATAAGGTTGAGTACTATTGCCAGCTAAGTCTTCTCCAATTGGAAAAACGAAAGAACTTTGAATAGAAAAATTTTCCCATTTAGGAACTGGTGCATATCTGATTTGAGGACCAAAAGCAGTTATCCCTTGTCGAGCACTTTCTCCATCTTCCAAATCATTTCCAAAAACAGCCAACGGAGAAGAAGGCAATCTATCGTTTCTAACTCTTCGGTATCGAGTATTGAACCCAATATTAAATCGATTAGTTAATCCATATAAAACACTCAAAGAAGTCGTATTAAAAGTTGATCGATCAGTCAAGTTTCCTTCGTTTCCTGTGCGTTGAGAATATAAATTATTGAATACTTTTATTTCAAAAGAACCTTTTTTAATAGTAGAAGAAACCACATATCTGCTGGCATTATTTCCTAAAGCAGAAGAACTTCCTAAAGAGGAAGTTCTATTTGCTGTGTCATTTAAGTTCCATGAGTAATTATAAAAACTCACTTTTGCGGAGGATGGGATTTTGTTTGTTCGGTATTTGTTGATGAACTTTATAACTGATTTGGTATTGCCTCCAAAGTCGCTAGTGTACCATTTGAAAATCTGAGACAACTCAGCTTTGTTGCCATTCACTTTAATGAAATTATTATCATTCAAAGCTAATTTGGTTTGCATTTCTAATTGCTGCTCCAACTTTTGAGGTGTATATGCAAAGTCCGTAATCGGAGGACAACCTAAGGCACCACAAACCAAAACGAAATGAAATCGAGCATCTTTATAAGGCTTCAATAAGTAATCTTTTTCTAATTTATTTAAAGTCAAATTTTTCCCACCAACCGTGTTTTTCTTTTTATCAAAAAATCCTGCAATATCTTGAACAGATTGTAAAGGATATTTTTGAGCAGCTTGATTGATGACTAATAAATTGTAAGCATTGATATAGAATGCTTGCTTGGTAGCATCGTCTGCATTAGTTAAATCTGCTTTTGCAATAGTTTGGATTAATGATTTTAATTGTGCATCCTTTTTTAAAGGAGCATAATTGACTCGTCCATTTTTTACATTTTTTTGTAAAAACGAGTGAGTGTCGTTAAAGAATTTTTTGTCAATGTTCTGCCCTGAGGTTGTGCCGATGATCACAAATGTTGCGATGATAAAATTGATAAATGATTTCATTTTGAATATAATTTTTTTGATGAATAAATATTTGCTGTAATTGATAATACAAATATGGGGCAGTTTTGAAGGTTAGAATTAGGTAGGAATTCCCAAGGAGTTGTCAATTTTTCCCGACAAATTTCATTGTGATTTTTTTGTGATATGCTTAGATTCTTTTTGTGAAAACTTTGTGAGTTTTGGAGGGTCTTTGTGAAGAGTTAGAACAAAAAAAAGAGGATTTGACTTAGTCAAATCCTCTTTTTAAAAATATATTTTAGAGAAATTATTTTCCTTCTCCTTCTTTCGTTTTATTCTTATTTCCTCTTTCGATCATTTGATCAACATCAGAAGTGAATTTTTTAGCCGTTTTAGTATAGCCAGTTTTCCCTAAACCTTCGATAGAGAAATTACCTTTATCATCTTTTTTCAAATTAAAAACCCAAACAGTAGGGTAGCCGCCTACTTTAAATGCATTTCTAAGTTGAGCATTTTGTTTTTGATATTTTTCAGGTAAAGTTTTTCTTCTAGGAAAATCCAATTCTAAAAGCACCACATTATCTTTTGCCCAAGTTTGAAATTCTTTTTTTGAAAAAACTGAAGCAGTTAATCGTTTGCACCATCCACACCAATCGCTTCCTGTAAAATTAGCTAAAATTGGTTTCCCTGTTTTTTCAGACTCAGCAAATGCTTTATCAATATCAACTAACCAACCTTCATTTTCGGCTTCATAAGAATCAGTTTGACTAAATGCTGAAAATGAAAGTAAAGCAAATAGACTGAGGAAAATTATTTTTTTCATGTTATTATAAGTTTATTTTAGTGCAAATGTACAAGAATTTTGGAATTTGAAATGTTAAGAAATCCCTATTATTTATTCAATTCTTGGGATTGTCTTAGCCAAAACAATAAAAAGCAAAATTTTATTTTGAAAATCTGTTTAAATCCATGAAAAAACCATTCCTAAACTTCATCGTTTTTGGGTGGAAACTAGGTTACCACTCCAAAACAATTTTTCCAAAATGCTTTCCAGTAGCTTGATATTGAAACGCTTCCGCCAATTCATAAAAGCCAAAACTTTTATCAAGCACAGGTTTCATTTCACTAATATTGATTGCCTCAACCATTTTATTTTGCATTTCAACACTTCCCACCGCCAGGCCAGTCATGCGCAAATGTTTGAAAAATAATTTAGGAAAAGTGATTTCTCCTTTTCGTCCATTTCCCAAAATCCCTATTGAATAAATGTGTCCATTCATGGCCGCAGCTTCAATAGAATTTCTCATCGTACTTCCACCTCCGACATCGAGTACATGATCTACCCCTCCTCCAGTCATTTTAAAAATAGTTTTTCCCCATCGTTCATCTTCCTTATAATTGATGACTGCTTCGACACCCATTTCTTTGAGTCGTTCTGCTTTTTCATTGGAGGAAGTTGTTGCGAAAACTTTTGCTCCTGCCATTTTTGCTAATTGCAAAGCGAAGATCGACAAACCTCCAGTTCCTTCGATGAGTACTTTGTCTCCTGCTTCAATATTTCCTTCAACCATCAATGCTCGCCAAGCAGTCAATCCAGCTGTCGGTAAAGTTGCAGCTTCTGCATAAGTATATCCATGTGGTATTTTAGTCACGGAAGTTGCTGGTAAAACAGATTGCTCCGCCATGCAACCATCCATGGTTTCTCCTAAAATAAACATGGTCTTTTTCAAGGTCGGTTTTCCCTCCATCCAGTTGGGAAAAAACATGGACATCACTTTATCTCCAACTTTCCATTCATCAACTCCTTTGCCGACTGCAATAATTTCACCTGCCCCATCCGACATCGGCACTCGCCCGTTGGGAACTGGAATGCCTCCAACGGCGACTAAATAGTCATGGAAATTAAGAGAAGTGGCGTGCCATCTTACGACGACTTGTCCTGCTGAGGGAGTTGGATCTGCTTTTTCAATAATGGCTATATTTTCAAATCCTCCGGGTTGATTTATTCCTATTACTTTCATTTAAAGTTGGTTTTAATTTTTTGCAAATGTATTGTTATATTTTTAGAGGAAACTATTCAGAAATTAGTTCGCTACCTACAGCTAAGGTAAATATTTTTAATTGTTCCTTAAATGATTTTAGTAACTCTTCCTCGGTAATTCCATTTTCCGCTGAGAAATTTTGGCCAAAAGAAGGAAGTGAAAACTGGGCAACTGTATTTTTAGTCATTCGTTGGAATTTGTTGAAAGCAATTTCAAGTACGGTTTGTCCCCCTCTTCCGCCAGGAGAAGTAGCTAATAAAAGCATTGGTTTATCTTCCCAAGTAGAACCTTCCATCCTAGAAACCCAATCCATAATATTTTTAAACGCAGCAGAGTAAGCTCCATTATGTTCTGCAAATGAAATAATAATTCCATCCGAATTTTTCAGATGAGCTTTGAAATCATGGGCGAGGGTAGGGATGCCGGATTCCTTCTCCTTATCAATACCATATATAGGCATTTCGAAATCATTTAAATCTAAAATATTTACTTCAGCATTTTCTACTTGGTTAGCAGCAAATATGGCTAGTTTTTTATTGATTGAATTTTTACTGTTACTCGCTCCGAAGGCTACAATTTTTTTACTCATTATGATTCGATTTTAATTTTAATATTAATTTTTTTAAAGTTTTAAGTTCTTTTTCATTTAGATTTTTCATCAATGGTTTATTGAAACGTGCTACTTTTTTATCTAATTTTTTAAGAAAATTAAGACCAGCTTTTGTAATAGTAATATCCATCTTTCTTCGATTGGTTGGACATTCTTTTCGTTCTACAAATTCTTTGGCGACTAATTTATCGACAATTCTAGTGATGTTGCTACTTCGTTGAACCATCTTTTCTAAAAGCTGTTGAACCGTAACAGGTTCTCCATTTGCCGCTTTTAGCGTTCGTAATACATTGAATTGAGGTTCTGTCGCACCATGTTCTTTGAACTCTTGATTCAACCGATCCGTAATCCAATGTCCTGTAGAAATTATTTGAAAAATGGTTTGATAATAAGTTTCTTTCATTATGATTGTTTTTACGACTATTGTATATACAAGTGTGTTCAAGAAAAGTTTATAAAAACAATTTTTTTCACCATATAGGCACATAGAAAACATAGAATTCCACCTATGTTTTCTATGTGGTGAAATTCTATATTGATATCTATGAAATTGCTTTTTTGATTCTCTGTCAGCTTGCTGCGGAGTAGTTCAATCTAAAATTAAAGTAATTAAAAAACCATTTTCTTTGTTGATATTTAATTTCGCACCGATCTGATCTGCTCGCATTTGAAGATTGGACATGCCCAGTCCAGATGAGTTAAGGTTTTTTTCTGGCACTTTCCCATTATCATGGATGGAAAGATAAATTCCCTTTCGGCCATATTTTTCAAACTTAATATTTAATTGATCTCCATTGGAATGTTTGGCAACATTAGTGATGGCTTCTTTACAAATCAGGTAAATGTTTTGCCGTAATTGAGAGTTAATATTTTTTTCTAAAGGAATATTATCTACTTGTAAATCCCATTCGATATTCTTTAATTCAAGTGTTTCCGCAGCATGCTCTCGAATTCGATCTAGCAAATTTTTAAATTTATCTTTCCTTGAGTCGATGGCCCAAACTGTATCTCGCATTCTCGACATTGCTTTTCTACTCAAATCACTTATGCGTTGCAATTTTGGTTTTCGTTCCTCAGTTCCTGTAATTTCTAATAACTCTGATTGCATCATCAAACCTGCCAACAATCCTCCAACATCATCGTGCAAGTCGCTCGAAATCTTTACCCGAAGTCTTTCAATTTTCAGAGCTTGTTGCAATCGATACATTGAAACACCATAGATTATTCCTGAAATAGCTAAGATGCAAAAGGTATAAAACCACCAAGTTCTCCACCAAGGCGTTGCGATAAAAATGTTTAATGTTTTAATTTCTTCATTCCAAACTCCGTCGGAATTTGCTGCTTTTAGTTTAAAAATATAATTGCCAAAGGGAAGACTTGGGTACCGAGCAAATCCATTTTTTTCGGCATCCACCCAATCTTCATCGTGGTTTTCTAATTTATATTTTAGTTGATTATTCTCAGGGTCACTATATTCTAATGCTACAAAATCGAAGGAAATTGTATTCTCAAAATGTTTTAAACTTAGATTTTCTAACTCGCCAATTTGTTGATCAATTTCAGAATAAGGTTTATCATTGACTAGCAATCTAGTGATTTGAGTTTTTGAAAGATGTGGAATATCTTTTATTTTATTTGGGAAAAAACGATTTAAACCTTTTGTTCCACCCATCCAAATTTCACCTTGACTAGTTTTTAAAAAGGCATTGGTATTATATTCGTTGGCTTGCAATCCATCGACTAAAGTGTATCGTCGGTGTAGTTTTTCTTTTGGAAAATAACGAATGATACCTTGATTACTACTTAGCCAAAAACTATTATTGTCATCAGGGAGAATACTATAGTAATTTTCGTTTGGGGCGCCATCATAAATTTCATTGAGCATTCGACTAGATAAATCCTTGGTATTTATTTTTAAAATTCCAGTCGAAGTGGCGACCCAAAGGGTATCGTTTTGTTCATAAAAAGATTTTGCATATCCGATTCCTTCAATTTGATTTGCTTCCACATATTTTCCTTGATCTAGTTTTAAAACCAATAATCTTGATGCGTCTAAGGCCAAATATAATTTTCCATTTTTGTCTTCATAAATTGCAGTAGCGAGTTCCTTTTGAAAACCATTTAATTTTTCATAAGGTTGAAATGAAATTTTTCCATCTATATCTTTCCATTCAAAAATGCCTGAGTAAGTGGCTAAAATTATTTGATCATTTTGATTTTTGAAAACATATAAGATGTAGCTTGGTAAATTTTGCCAATACACAAATTGTGTTTTTTTGCTATCCCATTTTAGCAACTGATCACCTGAAAAACCCCACAATTGATCATCTTTATCTTCAATAAAAAATTGGATATTTTGTTTAGAAATTTGAGGAGGATATCGAAATGATATATTTTGAACTTCTGCCTTAGCTGAAGTGTAATATGAAACGGAACCTTTCTGATGACTACAGAACAACTCTCCTTTTTTATTTTCATAAATAGCTCGTATTATGTTATTTGAAAACTCAGGAGGAGATAAAAATTTTGTTTTTTTAAGGTTGGTATAATTGACCCCAGATATACTACTTGAAATCCAAATGTTTTCTTTTGAATCTTTATAGAATTGTCTTATCTCTTTTTTTTGTAAACCAAATTTCTTTTGCGGTTCGTAAGGAATATGATTAAGAAATTGGTTGGTCTTTTTATTAAAAATCAATATGCCAAGAGTGGAACTAGATACCCAAAGTGTAGAATCGTTGACCGAGACTGTAGACCTTACTGTTCCTATTGATGAGTTTTTGTATTTATCAAAAATTAAATATTGTTTATTATCAAGATCAAATTTTATAAGTCCTATTTTAGAACTTAGGAAACATGTTTTTGGGTTGTCAATATTCACATGATAAACATATGCTTTAGGGAAATTTTTATCTTTTCCATCAAAAAATGTTTGCGAATTAAATGGAGTATTAATACTAGTCATTTTTATTCCGTGTTTGCGATTATACCTAAAAGAGAATATTGACTGGATGTTTCCATTTTTATCAAAGTAGGGAGAATTCCTTTGACCATAAATTACGCAACAATATTGCGTAGTATATTTGTTGTGGTCAAATAAAAAAAGTTGAGCTGAATTTCCAGTACCAATTTTGACATAGAGTTGATTTTTTTTATCTAAATGAAAGGCATAATAATCCTGTTTGAATTTTATCCCATCCTTATTTTTGATTTGGAAATGGCGAAAATTATCCTGCTTTCGAATATAGCAATGAATTCCTTCATAAGTGGTAAACCAAAGATTGGAATCTTCATCTTCAAAGAAATTACTGGTAATAATATTTCCTAATAAACTAGTGGTATCTCCTGAAATGGATTTATAAATTTTTACATTTTTTCCATCAAATCGATTAAGTCCATCAATGGAACTCAACCAAACAAATCCTTTGGAGTCATGATAAATATAATCGTTTGAACTTTGAGATAAACCTTCTTCCGTAGTGAGTTGGTGAAAGGAGTATTGATAAGGTTGCGCATAAAAAAGATTAGGGCTGATTGCAAAAAATGCAATCAGCCAAAGAAAAATAATTTCTTTTTGGTAATATTTTTCTAATAAAAAACTCAACCTGAAAAAGAGGTTATGGTTTGTATTTTGTGTTTAGAGCGAAATTTAATCTCGTTGTTTTATGCTATTTCGTCAGTAGTGTAATCTCCTCCACAATTGGGGGGACAAGGCAAAAGACTAGCAGAAGTTGTTGTGGATGGTACATCTAAAAATGTCGCAGCAATGGTTCGTTTCGTTTCTCCATCGCCGAAGAATTTTAATTCAGCTACGTCAAATCTTACTCTATTAGCACTTCCAAAATTATTATTAAAAAATACTTTATCGAAGTATGCTTTGAAATTTTCTGAAGTACCCAAAGGGGTTTTTACTTTCTGAATAATTTTTAAATTGCTAAGATTAGGCGTTTCAGGATGCCCTTTAGCCAGAATCCAATTCCTTGATTCAGGAACCATTGTTTCATGTGATTCAACAGCAAGATTAGAATAGCCACAAGCACATTTACCATTATTAATTTCATTCATATCATTATAAAGGTCATCCACGCAAGTTGCTATTAAAACAAGCTTATCATCTTTGATACCAGGGTAAAATCGAATTCCAACACATCCAGGAACTGCAAGTAATTCGTCAATCGTAGATTTATTAAAAATAGCGAAGAGATCCGGACTAGTAGGAGTACCGATTACAATGTTGACTGGAATTTCTTTTATTCCAATTTGATCAAGTGGAATGCCTTGAAGAGAAGTTAAATCAATACTAGATCTAGGGGTAGTTAGTTGTAGCATAGTAAATTTGGTTTTTTAGAGTTTAAAAAATAAGATTTTAAAAGTATAAAATTTAATATGAAATTCAAATAATAAGTGCTTGGATGATATTAAATATCTCCATCCATTGCTTTCTTGATCACCTCCACTTTACTATTTACTTCAAGTGTTCGATAAATTCGTTTGATATGATCTCGAACGGTATCCAATGAAATATTTAATTTGTTGCCGATCATTTTGTAACTCAATCCATCGACGAGTGCTTGTACAATTTGCTTTTGACGTTCAGAAAGAACTGATTCTTTTTGTTTCTTTTTTGGCATAAATCGCTCTGCAATTTTTCGAGCAATGGAAGGTGACATGTATGAACCTCCTTGCGCAACTGTAAAAACTGCTTCTCGAATTTTGACCAGCGGAGTACGTTTGGAAATGTACGAACAAGCTCCAGCGCAAAGTGCATCATAAATTTTATCGTCCTCTTCAAATGTAGTCAACATGATAATATCTGTGTCAGGATATTTTTGGCGGATATGATAAATACCTTGAATTCCATTCATTCCAGGCAATCCAATATCCAAAAGCATCACATCGATTTTAGGTCGAAGTGGCGATTGTGCTTTTTCCAAAAAAGCTTCCACACTTGTAACTGATAAAGTTAATTTGATAGTTGGATGCACTTGCATAAAAGTTTCTAAACTTTCTTTGATGACGGCATCATCTTCTACGATGGCTAAATTGATTTCTTCCATGATACAAAGATATAGCATGTTGAAATTTGCTGAACCACATTTTAATGTGGAGGGCAAATTTTTCTCATTTGGGTTTGTTTAAGAATGGAGAGCAAGGCTAAATATAGAAATAAATTCTTTTTTATTAAAAGTGTTCCTAGCAAACCAATATTAAATCCTAGTCCAATTACTCACCACATCAAAATGTGGTTTTCCCACATCATTTTCCTACCTAATTTTGAGTCAATATTATTACTCAAAAAACAAATGAAATTATGACCTCTTCGTCTCCTAAAAGTCAATTCAAAAATAGATTTGACATTTATTTTAATAAAACTACAGTCGCCGATCTTTTCGAAAAATATGAAGACATTGGATTTATTTATCCTGTTAAAAAAGAATTTTTAGCACCACACTATCAGCAAATAAAATCTAACTGGGAAAAACTGCAAGATACTGCTGAGGATCTTCTATGGATGATGACCAACGATCAAAATAAGGAAAAGCATTTTGCTTCCATTAGTGTTTGGAAGTCAAGTAATTATGGATTGTTGGCGCAGCATTTGGTTTCTGATGGCAATCCATTTTTATCCTTAAAAGTGATGTTAGCTGCTCAATATCGTGCAGAACATTATTATGATGAGAGTCAAGTTCGCTCTAGTCAAAATTGGTTTCGTCCAGACAATAGATATGCGTTTCGGATTTTTGCTTCTATGTTTAAAAAATTAGGAGAAGAAAAAGCGTCGCTGCTCCGCTTTGAATATTTGCATTTACCACTTGAAAAAATTGTTGTTCAAAATCAAACTCAATTTGACATCAATGAGGTGACTGGAATCGATGCAGAGTTGATTTCATTTGTAAAAAAACAATATGGAAATGTTTTTGTCCGAGCGGAAGAATTAGATCAAGAAGATATTCAGTTGAAAAAAATAGCTGATGATTTTAAAAAATATGGAATAGATCGCTCCCGTAAAGTTTTTAAAATAAAAAATAAAAAAAGTCAAAAGGTGATCGCTTGCATCATTGCTAACCGCGGGCCGATTGGATTGAATTTTAGTTTTTTTGAAAATCGTGCCTATTATATTTTGGATAAAAATCTTACTGAAAAGCAACGAGTAGAAATACTCCCTGCAATGCACGAGCAAATCAAACCTTACTACTCGGATTTTGAATTTCAAAAAATCCCAATCGCTACAGATGAAAAAACTTCAGAAGTTTTGCAATTACAAGGCGCGCATTTTTTCAAAACTTATATGCAAAGTATTTGGATGCGAGAAGGCTTTGCACAATGGTATGAACACATTGAATCGTTTCTCCAACGTATCGAAAAACGAATGGTACAAAAAGCTGCATAACGCGACCCACATCAAAATGTGGATGAACCACACAGATTTTAGAGAGAACTTGCAACTATGAACTGGCAGCGATATTTGCTTGTTCAATTTTTTCAAAAACTCAAAATAACCAAAACATGAAAGATCTAATTAACAACTTAGAAAAATTAATTGAATTGCGTCAAGCTTTGAGAGAAAGCTATGAAGTAGTAAGTACAACAGGACAAAAAAATAAATTCATTTGTCCTGAGACATCTTTTCTTCAAGAGATTAAGAAAATTGTTGATGAAAAAATAAGTGATGAAAATTTGGATATCGAATATTTAAGCAAGGAATTGCAATTGAGTCCGACTCAACTTTTTAGAAAGATGAAAGCGCTCACTAATCTGGCTCCAATGAAATTTGTCAATAAAATTAGATTACAAAAAGCGAAAACTTTAATTGAAACGACCTCTTTAAATATTTCTGAAGTTGCTTATGGTTTAGGTTTTAATGATCCTAATTATTTTTCCAGAGCGTTTCGGAAGGAGTTTAAGATTGCCCCAACTGGTGTAAGGAAATTAGTTTTCGCAAGTTTGTAATTACTATGTTATAAAAACTACTTTTCCTCAAATTAAATATTCGTTTTTCTAATCATATTTCATTATACTTGTTGCGTGTATTTCGTCTAAAAAAAAGACATTCTAATAATTCCTATTAGGATGTCTTTTTTTGGAAGTAACTATTCCTTCTATTTATTCAAAACCTCAAAAAAACAAAATGGATCATCAGGAATTTAATGCGGAACAAGTTTTTAATCAAGCAATGGCTGCTCATCAATCTGGACAAATCGATAAAGCCATAGAACACTTGCAAAATATTCTCCAGCATATGCCAGAGCAAGACGGAATTATGTCTACGCTTGGAGGAGTGTATTTATCATCTGGAAAAATTCAAGATGGGATTAATTTGCTCGAGAAAGCTATACAAATAAATCCGAAGAATATAGAAGCTCAATTAAATTTAGGTATCGCCTATCAAAGTATAGGAAATGCAGAAGAGAGTTTTCAGCTGATGTCAAATGCAGCCAAACTAGCACCAGAACGGGCTGATGTTCAATTTAATTTTTCCAATAGTTTATTGCAACGCCAACAATATGAAGAAGCGATTATTGTATTGAATCAACTAATAAAATTGCACCCGAGCTTTATTCAAGGATACCATAATTTAGGTTCTGTTTATTCTTTTTTAGGAAAAACTGCTGAGGCTCAAAAAGTATATGAACAAGCACTAGAATCAGTTCCTAATGATTTGCAAAGCATGTTAGCTTTAGGAAATTTATTAGCTACGATAGATACCGAAAAAGCTCATGCTATTTATCTTGAGGCAATAAAGATTCACCCTAACAACTTTTTACCCTATGCTGTTATTGGAAAATTTTATTTAGAAATAGGAAAAGAAAAAGAAGGACAAGAAGCATTGGAAAGGGCATTGGCACTAAATCCTAATGATTTGGAGACAAATATTTTGCTGGGAAATGTTTGTAAAAATTTAGGCAACATGGAAGGTGCTGAAAAACTATATAGGCAAGCGTTGCTCATTAGTCCTGATAATAAAAGAGCACAGCAAAACCTTCGAAGGATTTTAGCCGTAAAGATTCCTTATTGGCATTTTGAAATGTTGGCAGATACAGATCGGAATGATGCCTACCAAAAAGCGATTGAAAAAATTATAGATAAAGATAGTATCGTTTTAGATATTGGAACAGGTTCAGGTTTATTATCCATGATGGCAGCGAGAGCAGGAGCGAAACAAATTACTGCTTGTGAAATGCATCAACGACTCGCATCTACGGCTAAACAAATTACAAAGCGAAATGGTTTTGAGGATATAATAACCGTTTTTGCAAAAAAATCAAATGACTTAAAAGTAGGAGAGGAGATGCCTGCAAAAGCTAATATTATCATTTCTGAAATTTTAGATTGTGGTGCACTAGGAGAAGCAGTTTTACCTTCGATTAGACATGCTGTTCAAAATTTAGCCACCCCTGATGTGAAATTGATTCCCGCGAGAGTAAATCTTTTTGGGCAATTAATTGAAATACCTTCTCGAAGTTTGGTTGCTCCAATTCGAGAAATTTCAGGATTCGATTTATCACTTTTTGAGGAATACCGAATTCCAGGAGAGTATTTAAAAATTAATTTGAAAGGAGAAAAATATAAAATACTTTCGCCAGTCATACCATTGATGGATGTGGATTTTTATAATTTACCAACGGCCTACCCTGAAGACCAACCAAAGAAAATTCCTTTGCAAATAAATATAGATGAAGGTGGAATGGCACAGGCGATGGTATTTTGGTTTGATCTATATTTGGATGAAGAAATAAAAGTTTCTTCAAAAATGGATGGTGAATTGGAACATTGGGGACAAGCTTTATTTTGTTTTCCCAATCCTAAAAAGGTAGAAAAGGGAGAAGTGTTTTCAGTTACAATGTTGCAAAGTGATCAGATGATTAAATTTGAAATGTAAGATATGTGTTGGAAAAAAATCCAATTTTGATTTATGGAGTTATGTTCATATTTTTACAAAATGGAAAGTAAAAATATAATGAATGATGAGTTGGTAGAAAAATTAGAGCGAATTGCTTTTATTCTAAAAACAGTTGCTCACCCAATGAGATTAGCGATAGTTCATTTGTTAGAGCAACACCCTCGATTATCCGTTTCTGAGATTTGTGCCATGCTAGGTTCTGAACAGTCTTTGACTTCTCATAATTTGCAAAATATGAGATTAAAAGGAATTTTGTCCGCCAAGCGGGAGGGGAGAAGTGTCATGTATTCTTTGAAGGAAAAGGACGTTTCGATGATAATTGAATGTTTGGAAAATTGCCAATGCAATATGTAAAAGATAAATTTTAAGAAAAGCACTTTGCAACCAAAGTGCTTTTCTTTGGTTTAGATACATGAAAAAAGCAACATATTTTAATGTTTTAAAAGTTGAATTTGCTTAAGAATAAAACGAATTAGATATGAATTTAAAAGTTGATCGAGAAATTTTTGATTCCATTGCCAAAGAGATTCATAGTGATTCTAGTCCAGTTGGGATCGATGCAAAGAAAACGCATATTTTGATTTTGGAAAAATTAATACAATTGGAAAAACGGCTTAACCGAATTGAAACTAAAATTGATAATAAAAAATAATGGAAGATTTTAATCAAGAAATATTAGAATTAGTTCATAAAAATTTTCCAAGCTTGGCAGAACTTGCTCTCCAAAAAGAAATTGCGAGAGTAGGGACTTTAAAATATTTTCCAGAAGGTCAAGTGATTATGAATTTTGGAAGTTATGTAAAGTTAGTTCCACTTTTAGTCAAAGGATCAATCAAGGTAGTTCGAGAAGATGAGGAAGATGGCAAAGAATTATTATTATATTATTTGAATGCAGGAGAAACCTGCTCTATGTCTTTTTCTTGTTGTATGATGGATAAGGTAAGTGATATCAGAACAACAGCAGAGGATGATTCGATAGTCATTGGAATTCCTGTGAAATATGTAGATGAATGGATGTCAAAATTTCCAAGTTGGAAAAATTTTGTGATGCGTTCCTATGATTCTCGAATGAAAGAAATGATCAAAACCATAGATAGCATCGCCTTTAAAAAAATGGATGAACGGCTTTTGGAATATTTACGAGAAAGAGCAGCTGCACACAATTCAAAAGTTATTCATTCCACTCACCAAGAAATTGCAGCAGATTTAAATGCTTCGCGAGAAGCCGTATCAAGATTACTCAAACAATTGGAAAAGAATGGAATTGTTACGCTGGAACGAAATAAAGTCAATCTTTTGTGATAAAAGTTACGGACTTTGATTTTATAAAATCCAAACTTGCAGTCGAATTGATTTTGATAAAAATACATTTTTAATTAAACCTTGGAGAAATAATTTTACCAAGATTTAGTTGAGAATAATAAACAAGAGGAGATGAATTTCAAGCAGTATTTTCCAATCTTAGAATGGTTGCCCCGATATAATTCAGATTTTTTCAAAGGTGATTTAATTGCTGGTTTAACTGTTGGAGTGATGCTTATCCCACAAGGAATGGCCTATGCGATGTTGGCAGGAATGCCGCCAATTTATGGATTATATGCTTCGATAATTCCTTTGATATTATATGCAATTTTTGGAACATCTCGACAATTAGCAGTTGGGCCGGTGGCGATGGTAGCACTTTTAATTGCTGCAGGGGTGGGAACTATGGCAGAAACAAGTAGTGAAGAATTTATTGGATTAGCAATTCTTTTAGCTTTGATGGTTGGAATAATTCAGTTGTTAATGGGGATCTTTAAATTAGGTTTCTTAGTAAATTTTCTTTCCCATCCCGTGATAGCTGGATTTACTTCAGCAGCAGCCTTGATCATTGGTTTTTCTCAACTCAAACATTTATTAGGGATCAATATTCCAAGGAGTAATCATATTCATGAAATTATTGGAAATGCATTTTCAAATCTTGATGCAGTCAATCTTCCAACTTTTACAATAGGAATAGTCGCTATCGGTTTGATTCTTTTAGTGAAAAAAATCAAGCTACCGATCCCTGGACCTTTATTGGCAGTTATCTTTGGAATTCTTTCGGTATGGGGATTAGGTTGGCATGAGCAAGGGGTGAAAATTGTAGAAGATGTGCCCCAAGGATTACCTGCATTTGGCATTCCAAATATAAATTTTGAAGATGTAAAAGCATTGTTACCAATTGCTTTTACCATTTCATTTATATCGTTTATGGAAAGTATTGCGGTAGCAAAAGCAATTCAGTCCAAGCATAAAAATTATCAAATTGTTCCCAATCAAGAACTCATTGCTTTAGGAATGGCGAATATTGGAGGTGCATTTTTCCAATCATTTCCTACTACTGGAGGATTTTCACGAACAGCTGTCAACGATCAAACTGGGGCAAAATCAGGAATGGCTTCTATTTTTAGTGCAGCGTTGATTGCGTTGACACTCTTATTTTTGACACCGCTTTTTTACTATTTACCGAAGGCGATTTTAGCATCAGTAATTATGGTCGCAGTTTTTGGTTTGATTGATTTTAAAGAAGCCAAACATTTATGGTCTACTGATCGAGGTGATTTTTTTATGATGTTAGCTACCTTTTTAGGAACACTTTCACTAGGAATTGAAGAAGGTATTTTGATCGGGGTAGTGCTTTCCTTGGTGCTAATTATTTTTAGAACGACTCAACCGCATACTGCTGTATTAGGAAAAATTCCTGGCAAGCCTCATTACAAAAATACAGATCGTTTTGATCATCTTGAAGCTCGAGAAGAGATTTTGATTATTCGATTTGATGCTCGATTATATTTTGCGAATGTGAGTTTTTTTAAAGAAAAAATTGAAACCGAGATTTTTAAAAAAGGAGAAAAGTTGAAATTATTTATCCTTGATGCAGATAGTATGAATGGAATGGATAGTAGTGGTGTGCATGCAGTTGAGGAAATGATAGCGTTTTGTCATGGTCGAAATATCCAATTTAAATTCGTAGGAGTAAAAGGACCAATTCGAGATATTTTACATCGAGCAAAAGTAGTGGAGAAAATAGGTGAGGATAATTTCTTTTTTCGAATCCAACATGCTGTTGATTTCTTTGATAAAAAAACGAAAAACAATTATCAGGAGTATGCACTTCAAACGAATGAAGATGAATAACTATATTTTTTCTTTAAAATTTTTCTACAAATGTTATGGACTCAATAACATAATTTATTACCACAATCGAGTTTAGTCTTTTCAAATTATCAAAATTTCCTACCTGACAATTTTTGCATAAATCTAAAAAGATAAACTTATATTTTAATTTATGAAAATAGTTTCATATGTTTGATTTATTGTTTGAAATATTATTTGGGCATTGTGGATATTTTTAATAGTTAGATTTTGATACGTGGTAATTAGCCCAAATATTTTATATATAAATTAAATATTTATAATATGGGAACAAATAGTAATACTTCATGGGCTGAAACTCCGGCCGGTAAACATTTACAAGAAAGCCTTTCAAATCAAAAAACACTTTCTAGTATAGACCGCTTACTTAATCGAATTGATACTTTGGAAAATGCTGTTGAAAAACTAACAATAGTCATGGAACAAAGTCCTGGGATGTTAAGTATGGCAGCAGATGTTGCAGACGAAACTTATCGGAATGCTGCTAAAAATGGAGTTGATATTGAACAGAGATTAAAGAGTGCTTTGCACTTGGCTGAGCAATTGACTTCTCCTGCAATGATGGAAAAATTAGAAAGCTTTATAAGTTTCACTCATCAAACACCTGGCTTAATAAGCATAACAATGGATATGGTAGATGAAGGAATTCAAAGGTCAGCAGAAAATGGAGTAGTGATTGAAAATAGATTGAAGAATGCACTCACCATGGCTGAAAAATTGACTGCTCCAGAAATGGTAGAAAAATTAAATGGGTTGCTCCAACTAGCAGACCAAGCACCTGGATTGATTTCGATAGCAATGGATAGTTTCGACGAACAAATGGGGAAGATGGCACGAAGTGGAATTGATATTCAAGAGTTTGTTCAACTTGGAAAAGATGCAAGCAATGCAATGGCTCAAGCTAAAACAATGCCTGAAGCAAAGGTTGGAGGAATATTTAGTATGCTAAAAACGATGCGAGATCCTGATCGTCAAAGAGTCATTGGATTTTTAATGAATATCGCAAAAGCCTATGGGCAACAGATGAAAAAGTAAAACACTCAAAATAATAACAATACAATTACATTTTAGAAATAATAAAAACGAATAATATGGCACACCATCAAACCGTAATCGTAGGTGGAGGAAGTGCAGGCCTAACCGTCGCTTCCTCTCTAAAAGCAAAAAACCCTTCAATTGATCTTGCAATTATTGATCCTTCAGAAAAGCACTATTATCAACCCCTTTGGACATTGATTGGAGCAGGAGTTTTTCCCAAGGAAGAATCAGAAAGAAACCAAGCTGATTTTATTCCGTCAGGTGCAACTTGGGTTAAAGAATTTGTTGAAAAATTTGACCCCGATAATAATGCCATTCATACTAAGGATGGACAAAAAATAACTTATGATGTTTTGGTTGTTGCTGCAGGAATTCAAATTGATTGAGATAAAATCCCAGGATTAAAAGAAAGTGTGGGGAAAGCTGGAACGGGCATAGTCAGTAATTATTCCTATGATACAGTAGATTCCACTTGGAAAAATATTCAAGCTTTAAAAAGTGGTGACACAGCTATTTTTACCCATCCTAGCACTCCCATAAAATGTGGAGGTGCACCAATAAAAATTACTTTTTTAGCTTCTCATCATTTGCAAAAGAAGGGATTACTTAATAATGTGAAAGTCAAATTTATTAAAGGCGGACCAGGTATTTTTGCAGTAAAAAAGTATGCAGACTCGTTGACCCAAGTCTGTGATGATTACGGTACTGAACGAATTTGGAAAACAGATTTAGTTGAACTACGTCCTGATTCAAAGGAGGCAGTTTTTCAACATATGGAAACAGGGGAGAAGACGGTTGAAAAATATGACATGATTCATGTAACTCCTCCAATGAGTGCTCCTGATTTTATTAAAAATAGTCCATTAGCAGCAAGTACAGGTTGGGTAGAAGTAGATAAATTGACAACTCAACATATAAAATATTCTAATGTATTTTCGCTAGGGGATTGCAGTAATTTGCCTACTTCAAAAACAGGGGCAGCTATAAGAAAGCAAGCTCCAGTAACTGTGGAGAATGTCTTAGCTATATTAAAAAACAAGACTCCTAGTAAAAATTATGATGGATATACTTCTTGTCCACTAGTGACTGGATATGGTAGTTTGATATTGGCAGAATTTGATTATGATAAACAACCAATGGAATCATTTCCATTTGATCAAGGTCAACCTCGATATAGTATGTATGCTTTAAAAGCATATGGTTTGCCTCGGATGTATTGGCATGGAATGTTGAAAGGAAGAGAGTTTTAAAATTGATGTTCCAAATCATTATCAAATAAAGCTAGATTGAAAATTTAAATTTTATTTGAGATTTATTATTCACGAAATAAAATATGTCTAATTTTAAATTACAAAACATGAAACTTTATTCATATTTTAGCGAAGCAAAATAAAGGCGGAGATTGGTGAAAATGGAAAAGTTTTGATAAAAATAATTAAGTGTGATTTCTATCACGGAGTAAGTTTAAAATCAGGAATATCTTTGTGCTGAGATTAAAATTAAAGAAACATAAAATTAATTTTTCAAATGAAAGTAGAACAAATTTATACAGGATGTTTAGCACAAGGTGCCTACTATATCGAGAGTAATGGCGAAGCTGCGATCATTGATCCTCTTCGAGAAACAGAACCATATATTGCTAAAGCAAAAGCTAATGGTGTAAAAATAAAATATATTTTTGAAACTCACTTTCATGCAGATTTCGTTTCTGGACATTTAGATTTGGCGAAGAAAACTGGTGCAAAGATCATCTATGGGCCAAAGGCAGAAACGGCGTATAAAAAGCATCTAGCTAAAGATGGAGAAGTATTTAAATTAGGAAAAGTGTCCATCACAGTTTTGCACACACCAGGACATACACCTGAAAGCACGACCTACCTTTTGAAAGATGCTAAGAAAAAAGATTATGCTATTTTCACCGGCGACACCTTATTTATAGGTGATGTTGGACGGCCAGATTTAGCGCAGAAAAATGGGAAATTAACTAAAGAACAATTAGCTGGTTGGTTATATGATAGTTTGAGAAAAAAGATCATGCCTTTGTCTGATGAGGTATTGGTTTACCCAGCGCATGGAGCAGGTTCTGCTTGTGGAAAAAATATGAGTTCTGAAACTTGGGATACTTTGGGGAACCAAAAGAAAACCAATTATGCGCTTCGAGCAGATATGACCAAGAAGGAATTTGTCAAAGAAGTAACAGATGGATTAGCTCCTCCTCCAGTTTATTTTCAAAAAAATGCAGCACTTAATAAAGCAGGTTACGAAAGTATCGACACCGTAATGAAGCGTGGTGCAAAATCATTATCACCTCGTGAATTTGAAGTGGTCGCAAATGAAACGGAAGCATTGATTTTGGATGTTCGACCGAAAGAAGAATTTGTCAAAGGCTTTATTCCTAATTCAATTTTCATTGGTTTGGATGGAAGTTTTGCGCCATGGGTTGGAGCATTGATTCCAGATTTGATGCAGCCGATTATTATTGTTGCACCAAGAGGAAAAAATAAAGAAACAGTAAAACGTTTAGCTAGAGTTGGTTACGATAATGCGATTGGATATTTGAAAGGAGGATTTGAAGCATGGAAAAAAGAGAAGCGAGAGATTGATAAAATCGAAACTATTGATGTTAAAACTTTTGAGAAAAAATATTCTAAAAAACTCAATGTATTAGATGTTCGGAAGCCAACAGAATACATTGGGGAACAAATTGAAAATGCTCAAAATTTTCCATTAGATTTTATCAATGAAAATATGAATGAAATTTCTAAAAGGAAAAAGTATCATGTTCATTGTCGAAGCGGCTATCGGTCAACGGTAGCGATTTCGATTTTGAAAGCAAGAGGTTTTGATAAATTAATTAATGTGCAAGGGAAATACGATGACATTTCAGCTTCTAAGATTCCAACATCGGATTTTGTTTGCCCAACAACTTTGAAAAAATAACAATAGAATTACAAAGCATTGCTTCTAAAAAAGGCAATGCTTTTTTTATAGAAACGAAAGAAATTTTAAACGAAAAATCAACTACATGAAATATGGATTTGTCATCGACAATCGAAAATGTATCGGTTGTCATGCTTGTACCACCGCCTGCAAATCGGAACATCAAGTTCCCGTTGGCGTTAACCGAACTTGGGTCAAGCAAGTAGAAAAAGGAGAGTTTCCAAATACTCGTCGCCTTTTTTCAGTCATGCGTTGTAACCATTGTACCGATGCACCTTGCGTAGAAATTTGTCCAGTTGAATCATTGTATTTTCGAGAAGATGGAATTGTAGATTTTGACAAAGACCGTTGTATAGGTTGCAAATCTTGTATGCAGGCTTGTCCTTACGATGCACTTTATATTGACCCAGAAACACACACCGCAGCAAAATGTAATTATTGTGCACACCGTGTAGATGTTGGGTTAGAGCCAGCTTGTGTCAATGTGTGTCCAGAGCATGCAATTATTTCAGGAGACATGGAAGATCCAAATTCTGAAATTACTCAACTCCTTTCTCGCCAACAAGTCAAGGTTCGAAAACCTGAAAAAGGAACTGTTCCCAATCTATTTTATATCGACGCTGATGAAGCTTCCTTGAATCCAACAGCTACTGAAAAATCAGATGCTTACTTCTGGAGTTCTCAATCAATGGGCGTTGGACATTTTGCCAAAGAAGCAGAAAAAATGGCTTTCTCCAATGGCGATTTGGTAGATGCTTTGATGAAAAAAGAAGCACATGAAACCGCAGAAGAAATAGCAAAAAATGGACCAGCAAAATCTGTAGATGTTTTGATGGGAAAAAATGCCACTCGAACGTATGATGTAGCCGACAAAGGAATTTTGTGGGGATGGGAAGTGTCTGCGTATGTTTGGACGAAGGCGATTTCAGCAGGAGCATTTTTAGTACCATTTTTAGCATGGGCATTTGGATTGGCAGAAGTGAGCCCGATGGTACTTTGGTTAGGATTGGGATTAGGCGTTTTCTTTTTAGCTGCAACAGGCGTGTTATTAATTATGGATTTAGATCAGCCAAAAAGATTTTTATATGTATTACTTCGTCCTCAATGGAAATCATGGTTAGTAAAAGGCGGGTATGCGATTACGATATACGGAGGATTGCTTACTCTACTTGGTGTCGCGACTTGGTTAGGTTGGACTCTACTCGAAACACCTCTGATGTGGTTAACTGCAATTACTGCCGTAGTCGTTGCGATTTATACTGCGTTCCTTTTTGCGCAAGCGAAAGGAAGAGATTTCTGGCAAAGCCCAACCCTTGCGATTCACATGTTAGTACATAGTTTTATGGCGGGAGCTGGAATATTTGGTATCATTTCATTGTTTGCTGAAAATGGAGCAAACTGGTTGCCTTTCTTAAAAATAGTTTTGATTACTGGAGTGGTAGTCAACCTCTTTACCATGCTAATGGAATTAACCATGACGCATCCAACGAACGATGCGAAGCGAACCGTTGACATGATTTTAAAAGGACGATACAAAAATAAATTCTGGATGGGAGTAGTGATTTTGGGAAATGTAATTCCATTGTTAATCTTATTCTTCGGTGGTGGTAGTGCAATGATGTTAGCTGCAGCTGGAGCAGCGGTATTAATCGGAATTTGGTTCACAGAAGATATTTGGGTGGAAGCACCGCAGAGAATTCCTTTAAGTTAAAAAAAACTAGTCATTGACTTGGACTGACTATTATGACCTTTTATGACTTCCCCACATTAGGTATTAAAATAATAACACATTTTGGGAGAGTCATAAAAAGTCATAATAGTCAGTCCAAGTCTGTGGCAAAAAAAATAAAAACATGACAAAACATAAACCGTCATTAATCGAACGCATCGCCGAAAAAATCGGACTCATTCAAGATCTACATTCTGCCAAAGAAGAAGCACCAATTGAAAGGTTAACTGAACCAAATCAATTAACCGATTTTCCACCCATCGAACAATGGGATAATTGGACAGAATACGAAGCCACCGAACATCCCAAAAAAGTCAAAAAGAATTACACCATAGTTCCCACGACTTGTTTTAACTGTGAAAGCGCCTGCGGTCTAACCGCCTACGTCGATAAAGATTCCAACGAAATCCGAAAGTTCGAAGGCAACCCATATCATCCTGGCAGCCGTGGAAGAAACTGCGCCAAAGGCCCAGCAACCATTAATCAAATCACCGACCCAGATCGTATTTTATATCCATTAAAAAGAGCAGGGAAAAGAGGCGAAGGAAAATGGGACAGAGTCACTTGGGATGAAGTCCTCGACGACATCGCAGGACGAATGCGAAAAGCGATTCAAGAAGATCGACACAATCAAATTGCCTATCACGTAGGTCGCCCAGGTCATGAAGGATATGCCAACCGTGTGATTCAGGCTTGGGGAGTCGATGGACATAATTCACATACCAATATTTGTTCGTCAGGAGCAAGGCTTGGTTATAATGTGTGGTACGGATATGATCGACCATCTCCAGATCATGCCAATGCAAAGTTTATTTTATTGATTTCTGCGCACTTAGAAAGTGGACATTATTTTAATCCACATGCTCAACGAATCATCGAAGCAAAAATGAAAGGAGCGAAATTGGCGACGATGGATCCACGACTATCTAATACGGCAAGTATGTCCGATTACTGGATGCCATCCTATCCTGGAACAGAAGCGGCAGTCTTATTGGCGATGGCAAAAATCATTTTAGAAGAAGGATTATATAATCGTCCATTTTTGGAAAATTGGACAAACTGGGAAACTTATTTGGAAAAAAGGCACCCAAATACTCCGTTGACTTTTGAAAATTATATTGAAAAAATGACAGGCGAGTATGCTGAGTACACGCCAGAATATGCAGAGTCGGAAAGTGGTGTCAAAGCAGAAATGATTCGAGAGTGCGCCATCAAAATTGGAGAAGCAGGCGAACGTTTTGCCACACATAACTGGCGAAGTGCAGCAAGCGGAAACTTAGGTGGGTGGTGTGTTTCCCGTTGTTTACATTTTTTAAATGTCTTGACAGGAAGTGTCGGAACAGTCGGTGGGACATCGCCAAACAGTTGGAATAAGTTTAAACCGAAATTCCACACGACTCCTCCTGGACAAAAGTTTTGGAACAATATGCATTTCCCAAATGAGTATCCTTTGGCGATGTTTGAAATGAGTTTCTTGTTGCCACATTTTATGAAAGAGGGTAGAGGTAAGATGGATGTTTATTTTTCTAGAGTGTTTAATCCGGTGTGGACTTATCCTGATGGATTTAGTTGGATGGAAGCATATTTGGATGAGGAGAAATTTGGTTTGCATGCAGCGATGACGCCGACTTGGAATGAGACAGCATTCTTTGCGGATTATGTTTTGCCGATGGGACACTCTGCCGAACGACATGATTTAAATAGTTATGCAACGCACTCTGGCATGTGGATTGCCTTCCGACAACCTGTGTTGCGAGAGGCGGCACGACGAGCAGGTAAGCCTGTTGAATTTACCTATGAATCCAATCCTGGAGAAGTGTGGGAAGAAGATGAATTTTGGATTGAGTTGAGTTGGCGAATTGATCCTGACGGAAGTTTGGGTATTCGAAAACACTTCGAGTCACCTTATCGTCTTGGAGAGAAAATTAAAATTGATGAGTACTATCAATACATTTTTGAAAATACCAAAGGGCTAACCGAGGCTGCTAAAAAAGAAGGATTGACGGAGTTGGATTATATGAAAAAGCACGGCGCATTCGAAGTGGAAAAACATAGTTATTCC
>JBGCFD010000157.1:0-28391 GCA_045106765.1 Saprospiraceae bacterium
TTCCAAGGTTTCTTCCATCGGTTTGATGATTGATTCGATTCCGATCTCTGGTTTTTTCGTTGCAGTTTGAATTCTCTTTGCAAATTCTTGTTCCTCTTCGGTATATGTAATTGGGCCTAAAAATTCTAAATTCTTTTGCAAACGAGCTGCACCAGTTCGATTAACTAATACTTCATGAACTCCTGAGATCAACGTAATTTTATATTCTACATTTGCCATCATAGCAGCACCTTCTGCAATTTTTTCAACTTGTTTCCACACTTCCACCATGCCATCTCGTTTAGTATCTCGCACTCTCGTCCAGATTCTAGAATAGTCAGGAACAACATTTACAACCTCTCCCGCATTTTGAATATCGTAGTGTATTCTTACAGTTGGCTTTACATGTTCTCGATAATAATTAATACCTGTAGTAAATAATTCTAAACCATCAGAAGCATCTCTTCCATTCCAAGGATCACCTGAAGCATGCGCCGCTTGACCATAATATTCAACCATAAAATCTACCAAGGCTAAACCTGTTTGCACCTCTGCTTTGGTCACTCCGCTTGGATGCCAATCCATCACTACATCCACATCTTTAAATGCACCAGAACGAATCATCCATAATTTTCCAAAAAATTTCTCCTCGGCAGGTGTTCCATAAAATCGTATCGTCCCTTTTAATTTTCCAGCCTCTATTAATTCTTTGATCGCAGTTGCTGCACCCATCGAAGCTACCCCAAATAAATTATGTCCACATCCATGACCTGCTCCTCCTTCATTTAAAGGTGCTTTGTGAGGAACGGTTTTTTGGGAAAGTCCTGGCAAAGCATCGAACTCGCCAAGGATTCCAATCACCGGTGAACCTGATCCATATTCTGCTGTAAATGCAGTTGGAATTCCTCCGATTCCTTTTACAACTTTAAATCCATTTGAAGTGGCATAAGCTGCCAAATCTTTGGAAGACTTGACTTCGTTAAACGCTGTTTCTTCGTACGACCAGATTTTGTCGCTCAAAGTTCTAAGATCATTAAATTGTTTTTGGACTGATTGAATGGCAGCTTGTTTGTTTGAATTTCCATGTGGTTTTTGGGCAAATACAGAACAACAAACTAAGGCGGAAAAAAGTAATAAAAATGTTCTTCTCATGATTTTGGTTTTAAGTTTTTTTCAAAAAAATTTAGGAATAAACTTTATTCTTAAACAGCATCAAGATAGTAAATTTTCTTTTTCTTAAAATTAGAGAATTTCATCGAAGAATAACTACGATAAGTATAGAAGAATCATTTTTCCATTTAAACTTTTGCAATTTTGACCATCAAAAATATAGCACTCAAAAAATAAGAAAAGTTATATCTTCAATTTTTTTGATCGTATTTAATTAATTTTTTTTCACAAAAAACCGCAATTATGAAAATATCACGTTATTTCTCTGCCTTCTTTTTAACCTTAATTTTATTGGTTTTTTCTCAAACTATTATTGCTCAAAGTTGGGATAACTTTAATCCGCTTCATGTCCAAGAACTCAATTTATCTCATGAACAAAACACTCAATTGCAAGAACTTGAAAAAGATCATTCTGCTAAAATTCAAGCGGTTTACAAAACACCTATTGAAGGGAAAGAAAATTCCAAAGCGCATTATAAAAATATCCAAGAACAAATAAAACTGCTTAAAGCTGAAAAAGAAAATGCGCAAAAAGTAATCTTGACAGCTGATCAACTAGCACAATTCGAAGGATATATGATGGAAAAAAAAGCAGATCAAAAAGGCAACGATTTGACTTATCAAAAGGAACGATTTGAGAGTGATTACTTAGGTGTGTTTTTGACAAATGAGCAAAATGTAGCAATTTACGATAAGAAAAAATTATTGGATCAAGAGAAAGTAGAATGGAAACAAAGGAAAGAAAAAACCAAAGAAATATACCAAGAAGTATTGACAGAAGAACAATATGCTATAGTCGTTAAAATTGATAAAGAGAAAAAAGAAGCTCGCGAGGAAAAGGCTTTAATGGAACTAAAAAAAGTATTATTTGTAGCAGAAGAATTAATGCCTTTGGTAGAAGATTTTACCATCCCGAAATTAAAAGTCTTACGAAATAAATTAGATGCAAAAATTTCAACGGAAGATAAAAATGAGTTGGAAGATTTGAGAGTACTGCGCGGAATTTCATTTGATGAAGTTTTTAATGAAGCTATGGATGAAATGGAAATTGAAATTGCGGAAGTCGAAAATCCTGAATTAAAACGATATATTGATTTCTCTAAAAGTTTAATTATAGATAATAAAGAATTGATTTCAAATGCTTGGGCATTTAGTTTTTTCAATACCGATGATAACTCTAAACGGTTAAATAAACTAGTTGCCAAGTATCAAAATGAAATTGATGCACTCGATAATGAGTTACTTTTTGTTATCAAAGAATCCATAAAAAAAGGTGCAGTAGCTGTTTCGGCAGAATATCCAGTTCCTCCTGTTGCTTTGTGGATTGATGAAGTCAAATTGGACGATGAAATGAAAAGATTGTTTTTACTTTTGGATCCTACGGATGATTTTGCTTTTGATATTCAAAATTTTGAACCGGGCGAAGGTCAGCATGTCGCTTCCACATTTCCGAATCCAGCAAGTAAAAATCAGACGTTAGAATTTCACACTCAGCAAGATGGAAAAGTAATTGTTGAAATAATTGATGAATCTGGAAAAGTGGTCAAAGTTATTTCTAATGAAAATAGAATGAAAGGAAATCAAAAATTAGAAGTCAATCTTCAAGACCTGAATTCACAGATTTACTTTTATAGAATTTCGAGTGATGAAGGAATGACTTTAATCAAATTCTCTGTGGTAAAATAATTTCTTAAAAAAATAGAAAAGCGTATTTCGAAATGTCGGAATGCGCTTTTTTAATTTTTAATTTTTCTCAAATTCACTTTTTGTCTTTCCTTTTTTTCTGAAAAACTCATCCACATTTACAAGAACGCCAGCACTAAAATATGATCTCTGAGGAGAAAAAATATTCACTTGATTTGAAAAACCAGTAAGACTTAAATTAAATTTGGCTTCTCGAATTCCATACTCTATTCTACAAGTAGATTCATAAGTATTGATTGTGTTATCTTCTTTTAACTCATCAAAAATATTTTTAGGAAAAGTGATAAAATTACCGTGAACGAGTACATTTTTAATTTGCAACTGTCCCACCTTGAAAATATAACTAATACCTAATGATCTAAATTTATAATGAAACCCAGCTTGTCCAAATATTTTTTTATGTTCAAAATCTACATAAGCTCTCAAGGATTGATAATCCCTTTTAAATTCCCCCTCTCCTATTCCTACATATAAATCAACTAAAAAACCTCCTTGCTCTAGATATTTTTTAGGAATCAATGTGCTATAATAAGTATCTCTTTTCTTGAAAAAATAACCTCCAATTGCAACACTCTTATAATTAGCTGAATTTGAATTTTCAGAAATGGAAAAATCAAAAGGATAAACACCTTTGCCATCTTTTTGATACATCCAACTTCCAAAAAGTCCTACATACTTTATCGGACTATATCCAATTTGGAAATTACTAATTCCGTTATCATTGATGGAAGTTGAAGCAGACACTTTTAAATCATTGCGTTCGGAGAGTGTCAAAACATTGCCTTCAGATGGAACGTAGTAGTGATTATTTTTTACAGCACAGGAGGACAAAAGATTGAATAAGACAAAAAAAATCAAAAGAGTGAAGATCGTTTTATTTTTCATAGTCAAAAAAATTAGAAGCCAATATTAATTCCGAGTCGTGCATGGATCGGATATTCATTTTGATCAGATGGATTAAAACCAAAATAAACATATGGATTGATGTATATATCTCTAGCTAATTTAAAATTAAGACTTTCATTATCGACTGGAGCTAAATATCCAAATGAAATTCCAGCATTCACCTCCAAACCTTCTTCTTTGCCTGGATGCTCTCCTGGGGGAGCTTCAAAATCAGCTAACCATAATTGAACATCTCCGCCTATTCCTATATATCCGCCATTGAAACGTTCCTTAAAATATCTTCTATATTCTGTGTGCCCGCCAATAAAATAATTCTTCTTTAAAATGTTTTGGTTAAAAATAGATTTATGATCTCCGTAATGATAAATTGCTCCGATATCAATACTTGATTTTTTTCCAACTGCAAATTCAAAGGAAACATCCACTCCAAAATTTAAATATAATTTATCGTCAAACCAGGACCAACTATACATTAGAGAAGGTCCAACCTTAAAGACATTCTGAGCAGCAAGACTTTTTCCAAAAAATAAAAAGGAAAGTAAAATTAAAAACGTGAAAGAGTTTTTTCATTAAAATATTTTTTAATGAAGATAATAATCTTCTTTCAAATATATTTAAAAGAAAAAAGGATTAAAAAAATTTATTTCCCAGATAGCTCTGTTTCAGTAGTTATCATCATCATATTAGAAATAAATTCTCCCCAGTTCTCATTCACTTCTATAAATGTTTTTTCAAATTCATCGTTTCCAATAAAAGTATTTTGAACAAATTCATGAATATCATATTGCATCACTTTTTTCAAAAAAAGTCCACTACTCATTTGATTGGGATCTTTCGATTTTTGGCAAATTGCGATGAATGGATCAACAAATCTTCTATTTTCGATCAATCGATTTTTAAATAAATTATACATTTCAGTTTGCTCAGTAGTTGCTTTAAAATTACGAGTGCCTTCGATGTTTTCTATAAATTGATTAATACTCTGGAAAAGCATTTGCAATCCTTGTTCGTCCATTTTTTCATTTTCCAAAAAAGTTGCTAGGTCATATTTTTCAATCGAAGTGATTCCTTTTTGAATGGCATTTTGATAACTTACAGGGAGTTGTTGGATGAGTTGAAGAATGTCAGTTTTGTTGGCAAGCATTTTACTTTTAGTTGCTTTGTATTGAGTTTGATATTTTGCAACTAAAGGGTTCTCTGTTTGAGTTTGGCAAGAGAAAATAACAAAAGAAATAAGGAATAGGAAGTAGAGATTTTTCATTTTTGTAAATGTATTCTTTTAGTATTTCACTTTTTGGTACAGGCTAATAATATTTTGTTCTCCATACCATGTGAATTGTCAAGTAGTTTTTTATATAAAAACCACTTTGATATTCTGATATCTTTGCTTTTTTTTCTCAAAGATAATTCTAATAAATTTATTGGTACTAAAGTAAGAGGGCTTTTACCTCTTCTGATAGACTGTCTTGATTTAAAGATATATGTCAACTAAAGTTACCGACTACTTGGCAAGTATACTACAAATCCACGTTAATCCTTTTCCCATTTTATAAAAAAATCAATTTTTAACTAGATATTTGATCGAACAATTTTTCTATTCTCAAAAATCAATTTTATGGCTAAAATCTACAGTCTTTTTGCTTTTCTTCTTTTAGTACAAATATCCTTTGCACAGCAAACTGTTGGTCTTTTTCTCAATGATTCTACTTCGCTGAATGGTTATACCTTATTCACTCATGGCAATAGTAAGATTACCTATTTGATTGACAATTGTGGCAATGAAGTACATCGATGGGATCAGAGTACGACTAATCCAGGAGCGTCAGTTTATCTTTTGGAAAATGGAAATTTATTGCGTACTGGCAGAATCAATAGTAACTTCAATGGAGGTGGAACAGGTGGTCGATTAGAAATTTTTAATTGGGAAGGTGACTTGATCTGGCAATATGATTACTCCAGTAATACTTATCATCACCATCATGATGTAGCTCCAATGGCTAATGGAAATATTTTACTCATTGCTTGGCAAGTTCGAACGGAAACAGAATTAGTAGCAGCAGGTAGAAACCCTGCAAGTATTTCGAATCCTATTTGGTCTGAACGGGTCGTTGAAATAAAGCCCATTGGAACTGATGAAATTGAAGTAGTCTGGGAGTGGTATCTGTGGGATCATTTGATACAAGACTTTGACTCCACCAAAATGAATTATGGTGTTATTGCTGAACATCCAGAATTAATGGATATTAATTTTGGCGTAACTAGTCAAGGTAATAATACTGATTGGATTCACTTGAATTCAATAGATTACAATTCGGATTTGGATCAAATAATTTTAAGTTCTCGACACTTGAGTGAAATCTATGTCATTGATCACAGCACTACAAGTTTGGAAGCAGCTGGTCATTCAGGTGGTGATTCTGGCAAAGGAGGCGACCTACTTTTTCGCTATGGTAATCCTCAATCTTATGATCGAGGCACTTCTGATGATCGAGTTTTTTATGGTCAACATGATGCCAAATGGATTCCAGCAGGCTATCCTGACGAAGGCAAAATTATGGTTTTTAACAATGGTCAAGGAAGACCTGGGGGAAGCTACTCTTCAGTAGATGTGATTGATCCTCCACTAGCTCTTAACAATACATTTACAATTTCTGACACCGAACCCTTTGGGCCGGAAAATTTATTTTGGACATACGAAGCTGATCCAGCTGAGGATATGTATTCGTCCAATATCTCAGGTGCGCATCGACTATCCAATGGTAATACTTTGATCTGTGTAGGACGTGAAGGAAATTTTTATGAAGTGAATTATGAGGGCGAATTAGTTTGGCATTATCGACTACCCATTGGCAATGCTGGACCGGTGCAACAAGGGACCGTAATTACTAATTCGAATGTATTTCGAGCAACTCGATATGGTACAGATTATCTCGCTTTTGTAGATAAAGATTTGACTCCGGGAGATCCTATTGAAATCAACCCATTACCTTCTGATTGTGAAGTTGATGGTGGTCCAGTTGTTATTAATAATCACACTAATTTGGAAGGTGTTCAGGTTTTAAACAACCCAGTTCATGATTTTATTTTTATAAAAAACGAAACTAAAAACAAAGTGAATATCGAAGTATTTGATCTCATGGGAGGGTTAGCAACTAGTCAAATTTCTCAAAATGAAAATATTGAGATCTCGACTAATAATTGGAGAGATGGATTTTATACTATCCGTATTTCTAACAGAGAAAAAAATCGTTTCTTTGTACAAAAAATAATCAAACAATAATTTATCATTCTGATTATCAATAGATTATACATGGTTTAATTAAAAATTCATCTTATGATAAAATATATACAACTTCTTTTTATTCTAATTTTCATCGGAGGGAATCTGGCTGCACAAAATACAGTTGGTTTGATTTCATACAATCCGACGAAAGCATTTGATGGATATAATTTAGTTTTCCCTCACAACCAACCCAATGTTTATTTGCTAAATAATTGTGGTGAAATAGTCCATCGTTGGGACGATGATGCAGACTTCCGACCAGGGAATACTGCCTATCTTTATCCTAATGGAAATTTAGTAAAAGCCAAGCGTCCTTCAGCTGTTGCAGGCAATCCAATTTGGGCTGGCGGAGGTGGTGCCATTGTCGAAATGCGAGACTGGGATAATCAACTTTTATGGAGTTTTGAAATGAACAATGACAGCATGCGATTGCATCATGATATAGCTCCTTTGGACAATGGAAATGTGTTGATGATCGCTTGGAAATTGCGAACACTTGACGAAGCAATTCAAGCAGGAAGAGATACAGCTTTTGCTCCATTGACCCAAGGAGAAATTTGGGAAGATATTATTATCGAAGTAAATTCTACAGGAGATATTGTTTGGGAATGGAGTACTTGGGATCACTTAATTCAAGATCGAGACGCGACGAAAGATAATTTTGGGGTGGTCTCCACTAGTCCTCGCCGAGTAGATATTAACTATGATGCTAATGAAGGAAAAGCCGATTGGATGCATGGAAATGCATTGGATTATAATGAAGACTTGAAACAAGTAATGATCAGCGTTCCTACCTTTAATGAGTTTTGGATTATCGACCATACCACGACAACTGCTGAAGCGGCAACTAGCTCAGGTGGTGATTCTAATCGAGGAGGTGACTTGATGTATCGTTGGGGATTTCCTGCAGCTTATGGAGGAGACTCGGCCGATCAAAAATCATATTACCAACATGATGTACATTGGGTTGATGATTACTTGCCACCCTCCCACCCTCAATATGGCAATATTGCATTTTTCAATAATCGAGTGGGAAATGATTTTTCTACTGCGAATGTAATTATTCCTCCGTGGGATATGTACAGTTGGGAATACACTTTGGATAGTGATACTTATGGACCAGCTGATTATTTGAAAACATTCACTCATCCAATTCCACAAGAAATGTATTCAACTGGTTTGTCGAGTGTACAACTCTTACCAAATGGAAATACATTGTTATGTTCAGGACGTTGGGGATATAGTTTTGAGTTGACACCTGATGATGAAATTGTTTGGGAATATATCACTCCAAGGAATGGAGTGAACGCTGCAACGCAAGGTGACACTTTGATGATAAATAATAATTTGACTTTTAGAATGAAAAGAATTCCTACTGATTATGAAGCATTTAATGGAAAAGATTTAACTCCTCAGGGATATTTGGAATTGGAACCTAATCTAGATTTTTGTCCTGATATTATTGATAACGTGGAAGAAATTTCACAATATGATTTGAAAATTTATCCAAATCCTGCTAGCGATATTTTAACGATTGAATGGGAAAAAGGTGGAAAGGAGGTTGGTTTTAAAGTGTATGATTTGGTAGGTCGAAAAATCGAAGATATGACTGCGACTGGTGGTCGAAAATTTTTAGATATTTCTCATTGGGAAAATGGAATGTACATTGTGATTATCAATGATATGGAATTGAAACGGGTCGTGGTGACAAGATGATGATGGGAATATTGAATAACGAATATCGAACAAGGAGTTGAGAAGTTTGACGATGCTTCTCATCGAAAATACAAAACTAGCATTATCAAACTTCTCAACTCCTTGTTCGATGTTCGCTATTCATTTGTCTAAATAAAAAACCACGAGGGAACGCCCCCGCGGTTGAAACAAAACTTGATTATGTATAAGGTTATTTCTTAAAATATTTTGAGTTAAATATTTATTTTTTTATAGTTTTTCATTTTCAGTCGGTACTGCAAATTCTTCTTTCTGAGTTTTTATTTTTCCAAAAAGTAAATTCATTCCAAATCTCATATTTACATTTTGCCCTTTCATTGGATTCATTAATGGAATCACATTATCAGATGTAAAGAAAAGTTGAACTGGTCCTAATCGCAAAGCAGTACTCAATCCAATATTATTTGCACCTCCCTCGATATAAGCATACTGAGCACCGATGCTAAACATATTTCCAACCTCTTTTTTGATATTCAACGCAAAGGCAGTTGTCAAATCTGATTGAAATCCTTGAGCAAATAACAATCCTCCTACAGTTAATTTCGGCATCACTTCATAAGTCGTGCTCAAGTAAAATGAACTTGGCAAAACGGTATTAAATCCATTTTGAGAAGCAGTAAATTCAAATGTATTGGCAATGGTGTCTAATATCTCTTCTGGGCTGTAATCTCCATCTTCAAAAAGTGGTTGAAAATCCAAACCTTCAAATGTTGAAGTTCCATTGCTCCAATAATTATTGACATTTTCTTTCCATTTTATCTTTCCAATATTCAACACACTCGTTTGTATATTGAGTTTCTCATTAATATCAAAACTCGCTCCAAAGTCAAATGCAACACCTCTATTTTCTCCAAATAAAGAAGGTTCGAAATCATCTAAATTTAAAAATTCTCCATTGTCAATATCACTTTCAGGTAGCCCTCCCGTATTAATTAAATAATCAGTATTGGCAGTTAATTGATAGTATTCAGAATCAGTATAAATGCTTGCTTTTGCATTCGCAGTTTGGTAAGTAGCTATTCCAACTAAATATTTTAGGCGTGTCCCTAAAGTCAAATTGTCGCCAATTTTATGACCTAAACCAACACCAAATTCTTGGTAAGCTAAAATATTTTGAGACGGCGCAATATTAATCGTTTCGCCTACAAATTGAGCATTTCCTCCCCAAGCAAATTGTAACATAGATTTTGGAATGGAATGAAAAGTGTTAACTCGAACGCCATGACTCAAATTTAACTGCCATCTTTTGGCTTGGAAAGAAAAAGTAAATGTTTCAATATTTAGATTAGTTTGAATATTCATTCCATTGACGCCCATCTTCTCAATTAAGCCATCTACGTCCAGGTAAAGTGATGTCCCACTTTTTTCTAAAACCTGATCAGGAGCAATCGATGAATTATAAAAACCAGCATAAACTGAAGGCAACAAACTCACATTAACTTTGTAACCATTGTCTGTAAATGAAGCTGGATTCGTCAAATTATTTTGAGCAATATTAGACATAAAATGTGTTCCCAATTCTATTTGAGCTTGCATCGAAAATGCTAGACAAACTCCAAGTAGGGAAAAAATATATTGTTTCATTCTATTTTATTTTTTAAAATTTCTAGATTTTAAGAACAAATTAGCCATTGGCAATTAGCAATTGCCAGTTGCTACTACATACTTTTTTATTCTTTTAATTTTGCAATTGCTCCTAACTTAAAACTCATACCATAATCAGTATAAAACTTCACCGCAACCGTTCCCATTTCAGCAGTTGATACCATTCCTTTAATTGAAATTTGAGTAGCATCTTGAATTTTCGTAATGCGATCAATCGTAAATTCCGCAATATTTTCACTCGAAGTTTTTGCTGTAACTTCTCCTTGAGCATTCACTTCTGCTGCTGGAATCAAAGTCATATTTCCACTATTGAATAGAGAATCTAAAACGATATCATTCTCATCAATAAAATAAACTTGTACACCTGCTTCTATCGGCAACCCATTTTCAGTAATTAATTTAAATGAAGCACTTTCAATATCTTCAAAAAATGAAGCATCAAATTCACTTATTTCTTCTATTGCAAAATCACTTGCACTCAACCATACAGGAAGTTCCATCTCGACATCTACATCAAATTGACTGGTGTCTAAAACAAAACCTTTTATACTTGGATCAGCAGTAGGATTAGTTATAGCACCTAATTTATAATTTAATTGTGTTGGATTGCTTGATATAATTTCACTCAAATTCGAATTATCTTTATTCACTCCAACATTAGTAATTTTAGATTGACCAATTTGCGTCAAGGATGGATAATTAAAATCAATCCCATCATCTAAAATAGAATATACATTAATCGTTCCTTCTGACATTGTTTCAGCAGTTAAATTTTCTGCAACCATTCCAATCGGAACACCAAAACTATTAGAGATTTTTAAATTAATTTTTGGGTTTTCAATCTTCAAACTTCCACTCACCGCCGTCTCAAAAAGATTAATCAAAATGGTATCACTCGGTAGGTCAAATTCATACTGATCAAAATATCCTTGAATAAGGGAATACTCAAAATCCTGCAATTGCAAAACCATATTTTGTAGATGCTTTCGCTCACCCGCAGCATTTGTTGCTATATATCTTACTTTGATTTCGTCATTAAAAAAATCCATAATATAACCACTCAAATCAATTGTACCACTTACATTAGTTGGAGCACTTCCTGAATATTCTACAATCGTTGGGTAACTTAATCTAACGCCATTTTGACTTAAATTTTGCACTTCAATTATCACATTCATATCTTCATTATGAGGCGACTGAAAAGCGAAATCTAGTTGTCCATTTTTGATAGTAAAAAAATCAATATCAAACGAAGTATTTATTGAACTATATGGTAAAGTCATAGTGGTATCCATCATCGGAATTGTAATGTCCGGAATTGCAATAATTTCTTCTCCCGAAACAGAAAAAACATTACTTTCATAAACTAATGTCATGAAGTTTTCATCATCAATATCAAGGTATCCTTGAGAATCAAAATCATCTAAAAAATCTTGGATAGAAACTGTGGTATTGACGAGTGCAACTGCCACTTCAGGTTGCCAATTTTCGACTTCAATATTGTCTACATCTTGAAAATCTTTGACACAACTTTGAATTAGGAACAACGACATAAGAAGGAATAATCCCTTTGTCCATTTTTTCATCTTAAAGAAGTTTTTTGGATTAAAAAAAGTAAAAAGGGGAATTTTGTGAGGGAAGGATTTTTAAAAATAAATCAAAAAAATTCATAAAGAATTAATAATCAACACTTTACGATGCATACTTTTTCAAAAAATAAAACATTTGTTTTCGAAAAGAATTACATATTGAATTTAAATTTATTCTAAACAATAATCTTTAGGGTAAAAATCATGCCTAATATTAATAGTTATTAATATTTTTAATTTATGGAAAACCAAAAAGAAAATAAACCCAATAAAAAACCATCTGCTTCTGATAAGATGATGGACAAAGCCGCCAATAGTTTTAATTGGTGGAATCGAGTAGCAACAATTAATGAAGAAGATTCTATCTGGATCGGCTTTACAAAAATCATTATTCGAGTTATTGGAATTCTATTTTTGATTGCAATTTCACCCTTTGTTATTTTGGGTTTGATTGTTGGTATTACTGCTGCTTTTTAATTTTTTGAAAGATGAGTATTTTTCGAAATCCTGTCTGGCTTTTTTGTGTTTTACTATTTATTATTCACCAATTTTTTCAAAAAATATTAGGTTGGAATTTCCCTATTTTGGATAGCTATTTAGATCCGCTTTTATGCCTTCCTATTTTCATGGGATTGATGCTTGCCGAGCGTCGTTTTTTTCTAAAAAAAATAAATCATAACAAGGTGTACACATTTTCAATTCTGGAGATAATTGTGATTGCAATTGTTTTGTCGATTGCCTTTGAGGAAGGTTTTCCAAGGTGGTCAAATCGATTTACAAAAGACTATTTTGATTATGGATTTTATTTTGTAGGAGCATTGTTTTTTTATTTCTTTATCAATCACGCGGGAAGCAGATCACAACGTGGTGGTCTGCTTTAGCTAACCTAAAAATAAGCGAAGCGAATCATTTCTAAAAACATCCGAAAAAACTTATTGAAAACTGAAAAACGCTTCGCTTATTTTTTAATTTTTGGAATTGTCAATGGTTCTCTTTGTGCTTCAAAATTAAAAAATGGCACTCCATAACCACAAGAAGTTTGTACATCAACCACCGTCATTTCAAAAATTTGTCTTGCTCTAGGTTGATTAGGAAAAAGTAAAATCATCGATTCCCAATTTTCATCTTCAGGTCGAATTGATTTTGCCGATCCATATAATCTCACTATCAACGGACCTCCCTCAAATGAACAAAACATCAAGGTCATTCGATTAGTATCAATTAAATGAGTTTCTGTTTCATTTCCGCTTCCACCAAGATTTAACCAAATCACCTTATTTTTATCTATCACTTTCAAGGTATCTAATCCTTTGGGAGAGACGTTTACTTTGCCATCTTTTGCAGCAGTTGCTACAAAGAACATTTTTTGTTTTTCAATGAATTCTTGAATATTGGAAGAAATTGAAGTGAGCCATTTTGCCATAATTTGGTTGTTGTTTTTTGAGGTAAAAATTCTTAAAATAGACTTTATTCGTTTGATATTGAACGTTAAACGTTAGACGGTCGCTCATACAATTCTATTTAGAATAAACTCTAATAAGAAAACGAAAATTATATAAATTAATTATAATATATCTATTTAATAAAAAACAATCCATTTCTACAATGGTTTTTTATTCCAAGTTTTAATTTCTTATTTTTAGAAAAAAATAAATATGGAGCAAGTTAATATCCCCCCTCGCATTTCAATGCAAACTATTTATGAATCCATTTTGGCTGTTTTTAATTTTGAAAAAGGATTTTCTTTTACGGTAAAAAATCTTTTGCTGACTCCTGGTAAGACTTTGAGTAATTATCTTTTTACAGCCGAAAGAACGAAGCACATCAAACCAATGAATTTTCTAATCTTGATGATTACCATTGCTACTTTCTTAACCTTACAATTAATCAAAGCTTCCCATCCTGATGCCATGAGTGAAAATGAAATTAATGGTATGATGGAAGGAGCTAAAATTAATTTAGGGGAAGATGTTCCTCAAAAACTAAATGATGCGGTTGGAATTTTCAATAACTTAGTGAAGCAATATTATCACATTTTTCAATTATTAAAAATTCCATTTTTTGCACTAGCCACGTTTTGGATTTTCCGAAAAAAACAATACAATTACGCAGAGCATTTAATCATCAATAGTTATATTATTGCGATGACTACTTTTCTTTTTATTGTTGCTTCACCTGTAGCATTTGTTGATATAAAAATATTCTCTGTTTTCATTGCAGGTACTATTCTATATATGTTTGTGGCTTACATTTCAGTTTTTGAAGAAAAAAATTGGAAAGGTTTTTTGAAAGCGATTGGATCTTATCTTCTTGCCACTATTTTACATACGTCATTAATTATATTGGTAGTTGGTGGAATTTATTTAAGTATTTAAAATAAAAAAAGTAGCTCCCAATTTAATGAGAGCTACCACTTGTAACATGATACTTACATTTTAAATTTTTGCCAAAACCTCTTCCACTTTCTGTTCAGGCAAAGTAGCGTAATGTTTGAATTTCATCGAATAATTTGCTCGACCAGCACTCACCGATCGTAAATGATTTACGTAACCAAACATTTCAGCCAAAGGAATTTCTGCTTCAATTCGATTATGAAGTCCTGTCATTTCTTGTGATAAAATGATACTTCTTCGCCGATTCAACCCTCCCAAAATATTTCCTAAATATTCTTCTGGAGTATTGATTTCCACAGCCATCATCGGCTCTAATAATTGAGGTTCCATTTGCATCGCAATTGACCTAAAAGTTTCCATTGCACAAAGTTCAAATGCTAAAGGTTTCGAATCCTTGGAATGTGTTTTTCCATCTAATAATTCTACTTTCAAACTCTGAATCGGATAACCTGCCAAAGCACCATTATCTAACATCTGAGCAAAACCTTTTTCCACCGAAGGGATAAATTCTTTTGGAATAGTACCACCAACAACTTTATTGATAAACTGCAATCGCTTTCCTTCCTTTAAGAAAGCATCGCTATTTAAAAATGCCTCATCAGCAGCCCCAACTTTCACTTCGATTTCTGCATACAATCCATCACCACCAGATTGGTTTTTCAATCGATATCGAGTCTGAATTGACTTGGTGAAACCTTCATGATAAGCTACCTTGGGAGCACCTACATTGACATTAATATTGAAATCTTCTTTTAGAACATCCAACTTAATCATCAAATGTAGTTCCCCCATTCCGAGCACAATTGTTTGTCCAGTTGCTTCATCCAATTGAACTTTAAAACTAGGGTCTTCCATTTGCAACTTGGCTAATGCCATTCCTAATTTGTCTAATTGTTCCGCATTTTTCGCTTCTATCGCCATGCTAATTACAGGCTTAGGAACGAATAAACTTTCCAGAACAATTGGTTCATTTTGCGAAGAAAGTGTATCACCTGTTCGAACAGATTTTAAGCCAACTGTAGCAGCAATATCGCCAGCAGAAACACTTTGAATCTCAGCTCGTTTGTTCGCATGAATTTGGTACAAACGACCAATTCTTTCCTTTTTACCAGTTCGAGGATTTAAAATTGAATCCCCAATCTTCAGCGTTCCAGAATAAACCCTAAAGAAACAAAGTTGTCGATTTTGCTCATCCAAAGCAATCTTAAAAGCTAGAGAAACAAAGGGTGCGTCGGCATCAGGCTGACGTACAACTTTTGCCTCATCCACCAAACTTATTGCTTCGATCGCACCTCGATCCAATGGCGAAGGCAAGTAATCACAAACTGCGTTTAGCAAAGTTTGCACTCCTTTGTTTTTATAAGCTGCGCCCATAACTACAGGTACAATCTGTCGATTTAAAACTGCTTTTCGTAAGACAACATTCAATTGTTTCGCGGTGATATTTTTTGCATCCTCGAAGTATTGAGTCATCAAATCTTCATCAAACAGAGCAACCGCTTCTAGCAAAATATCTCGATACTTCTGTGCCTCCTCCAATAACAATTTTGGGATCTCAGTTTTCTCCAAAATCTCTCCTTCTTCATTCCAATAAATTGCTTTCCATTCTACCAAATCTATCACTCCTTCAAAATCATCTTCTGCTCCAATTGGAATCTGAATCGCCAAAGCATTTGCTCCCAAACGAGATTCCATTTGTCGAATTACTTCAAAAAAATCAGCTCCTACTCTATCCATTTTATTAACCATCGCAATCACAGGAACTTGATACCTTGCTGCTTGTTGCCAAACCGTTTCTGTCTGAGATTCAACTCCCGAAACTGCATCAAACAACGCAACCATTCCGTCCAAAACTCGAAGTGATCGTTCTACCTCAATCATAAAATCAACGTGTCCCGGAGTATCAATAATATTCATCGAAAATTGTTCTCCACGATGTTTCCATTCTGTGTGAGTTGCTGCTGAACTAATCGTAATTCCTTTTTCTTTTTCCTGCTTCATCGTATCCATTTGACTATTGCCATCATGAGTTTCACCTATGCGATGCGACTTGCCGGTGAAGTAAAGAATCCTTTCAGTTAATGTTGTTTTGCCTGCATCAATATGTGCAGCAATTCCTATATTTCGTAAAAATCGCAATCTGTCGCGTTTCATTTTTTTAATTTTTAAAATAGACATAACAATACTCTAACATGCCGAACAATGCCAGATAACCTTCACCCAAGTCTTTAATCTATTCCATTTTTTTGATTTTATTTTTTTCAAAAAAAGAAAGATTAACTCTCGTCGAGGTTAATTAAAAATACCAAACTTGTTTTTGTTTAAATGCAGAAGCAATGGTCAATTAGCGAGTGCTAAATTGCCTGCCCAGCTTTTACTTCTGCGTTGAAGAAATAAAAAGCAATGGGCAAAATACCATTTTAAAAGGTTGGAGAATGATTGTAAGTCTCATGTTATTATTTTTACAGAGGGAAAACGCTTGGAGTTGTGAAATGGTTCACTTAGAGTTTGATTTTTTTTTGCCACAGACTTGGACTGACTAATATGACTTTTTATGACGCTCCCAGTATTTAACACCTAGCGAGAGAAGTCATAAAAAGTCATATTAGTCAGTCCAAGTCTATGGCAAAAAAATCACTTTCTCCCTGAAATCTTAATTCCTAGTCCTTTTGCCATCAACATCAACTTTTCCAAATCTCTATTGGTAACAAAACTTAAAGAAATTCCTTTCTTCCCTGCTCGAGCAGTTCGACCACTTCGATGCGTATAATATTCCGTTTGATCAGGTTGTTCAAAATGACAAACAAAAGCTAAATCTTTGATGTCAATTCCTCTCGCAGAAATATCTGTAGCGACGACCATTTGCAATTTTTTATTTTTAAACGCACGCATCACTTTGTCTCTTTCAATTTGTTTAAGATCACCATGCATGGCATCCACTCTAAAATTTCGAGCTTCTAATTGCTTAGCTAAAGTTTGCGTCATTTTCTTTGTCCGGCAAAAGATTAAACCTTGTTCCTCGCCTTGTCCTTTGAGGAAACGAATCAAGCGATTTAATTTATCTTCTCGATCACACAACACATATTCATGCGTGATATCTGGATTCACCACAGAATCAGTTTGTACTCGAAGTCGATGTGCATCAGGTGATAAATAATTAGAAATAATATCTCGAATTCCTTTTGGCATCGTTGCAGAAAACAACCAAATATTTACTTTCCCTTTCGTAAACGTTAGGATTTTTTCCAAATCTTCTTTAAATCCTCGTTTCAACATCTCATCTGCTTCATCCAAAACGACTGTTTCCACTCTATGCAAATCCACCGCTTTTCGTCCGACCAAATCGATCAAACGACCTGGAGTGGCTACCACAATATGAGTTGGTCTTTTGAGGCGAATAATTTGATTATCTATTTTTTCACCTCCATAAACTGCTTCCGCAAATATTTTTTCGGTATATTTTGTATATCGAAAGAGTTCTTTTTTTATTTGAATTCCAAGTTCACGAGTTGGGCAAAGAATCAATGTCTGAACATTATTTTCGTTCGGTTTTATTTTTTGCAAAATAGGAATTCCGAAAGCTGCAGTTTTACCTGTTCCAGTTGGAGCTTGTCCGACAAGATCAGTTTTTGCTCCCATCAAAATAGGAATTGCTTTTTGCTGAATTTCAGTAGGCTTATGGATATTGTTTTCCTTCAGCGCTTGCATGATTTTTTTCGAAATTCCGAGTTCTTGAAATGTGGACATTATTTTTTTTGGGTGCGAAATTAAGTAAATTAATGGAATGATGCTTTTTATAATTGATCAACCTTACCATTAGTATCTTTTCTTTTAGATTTACAGACAAAAAATATAAATGTTATGGAAAATATTTTAGATGAATATTCAAAAAAAACACTCTCTAAAGAGCTTTATGAAAGTGTAAAATGGTGGGAAAAACGGAGAATTTATTTCAATATTATTGTTAGCTTAGCATGGATAAGCCCTTTCTTCTTTTCGTGGGAATCCCTTGGTAATATTAACGTCTTTGGTCTTTTGATTGCATTTTGTACTTATGTCTGTTTTGCCAATTTATGTTTTTGTTTTAGTTGGGTTATAGACATTTTGAAATCATATTATTTTGAAAATCCAAAATATGGAAGCTCTAAAACATATTTATTCGTTTTAGGCATGATTTTCTCAATTTTGATTACCTTATTTTTTTCTTCATACTTTCTAATTATTATATGAAAGATCAATTCTAATTATTCCTTTTTTCCTCAAAATCCATTTCAATCATACCTATATTTCTACTATATTTGCAACCTTAAATTAAAAATCAAATTGGCTGCTCAAATCAGTCATTTCAATATCAAAAATTATGTTTGAAAATTTACAGGACAAATTAGACGGTGCGTTTAAAAATTTGAAAGGAGATGGAAAATTGACGGAGCTAAATGTAGCGACTTCAATTAAAGAAATCAGACGTGCATTGGTGGGAGCGGATGTGAATTATAAAATCGCCAAAGAATTTACAGATAAAGTAAAAGAGCAAGCGCTTGGAAGTAGAAATATTTTGACAGCGGTAAAACCCGGTGAGATGATGGTAAAAATCGTCTTGGATGAATTGGTGGAATTGATGGGTGGACAATCCGTTGGAATCAATACTGGAAAGGGAACAAAAGATCCGGGTATCATTTTGATCTCAGGTTTGCAAGGTTCTGGTAAAACCACTTTTTCAGGTAAGTTGGCTCATTTCTTAAAAACTAAAAAACAACGTCGACCTCTTTTGGTAGCCTGTGATGTTTACCGACCTGCGGCCATCAATCAGTTGACTGTTTTGAGTGAGCAGATTGGCGTGGCGATTTATAAAGAAGTTGAAAATAAAAATCCAGTTACTATTTCTCAAAATGCTATTGAGTATGCTCGTAATAATAATCACGATGTCGTGATTGTGGATACGGCAGGTCGTCTAGCAGTAGATGAAGAAATGATGACGGAAATTTCCAATATCAAAAATGGAATCAATCCTACGGAAACACTTTTTGTAGTGGATTCGATGACAGGTCAAGATGCGGTAAATACTGCGAAGGCCTTCAACGAACGAATCGATTATGATGGAGTTGTTTTGACAAAATTAGATGGTGATACGAGAGGTGGTGCTGCTCTTTCTGTGAAGTACACAGTTGGGAAGCCAATCAAATTTGTAAGCACAGGTGAGACAATGGAAACCTTAGATGTTTTTCACCCTGATCGGATGGCGAATCGAATTTTGGGAATGGGTGATATTGTTTCGTTTGTAGAAAAAGCGCAAGAGCAATTTGATGAAAAAGAAGCGAAACGATTAGAGAAAAAAATCAAAAAGAATAAATTTGATTTCGATGATTTCTTAAGTCAATTGAATCAGATTCGAAAAATGGGTGATTTAAAATCATTGATGAAAATGATCCCTGGAATGAGTAAGGCGTTGAAAGATGTAGAAATTGACGATAAAGCTTTTAATAAAGTGGAGGCAATTATTTACTCAATGACTCCACAAGAAAGGGGAAATCCTGAGGTATTGAATATGAGCCGAAAGAAAAGAATTGCGAGAGGTTGTGGTCAGGATATTCATCAAATCAATATGTTTATCAAACAATTTGATCAAATGAAAAAGATGATGCACTCGATGAGTAAAGGGAATATGGGGAGAATGATGGGTGGTCGGAAACGACGATAATTACTTTTTTATTGACTTGACTTTGATTTTGCCACTGACTTGGACTGACTATTATGACTTTTTATGACACTCCCATTTTTAATATGATAAAATATATCCAGTATGGGAGTGTCATAAAAAGTCATAATAGTCAGTCCAAGTCAGTGGCAAAAAAATTAGTCCAATTTCTTTTTCAACTCATTCAACTTCATCATCGCTTCAATTGGTGTCATTGAATTTACATCCAGATCCATCAAGTCTTCTTTTATCTCTTCCAAAATTGGATCATTCGCATCAAAGAAAGTCAACTGCATGGGTTGCGAGATTTTTCCTAATTTTTTTCCAATATTTTTATCAGGTTGTCCTTCGAATGATTTTTCCTCTTCACCATTGGCGATAGATTTTTGTTCAAGCTGAACTAGAATATGTGCTGCACGTTCAACAATACTCCGAGGCATTCCCGCCATTTTAGCCACGTGAATTCCAAAACTATGATGACTTCCCCCTTCAATTAATTTTCGAAGAAAAATCACTTTTTGTCCAACCTCTTTGGTCGCAATATTGAAATTTTTGATTCTAGTGAATTTATTGGCCAGTTCATTTAATTCATGATAATGAGTGGCAAAAAGTGTTTTTGGTCGCATGCCTGCTTGAGCACCAATTTGATTATTATGCAAAAATTCCGCAATTGCCCAAGCAATAGAAATCCCATCATACGTACTCGTTCCTCTTCCTATTTCATCCAATAAAATTAGACTCCGATCAGAAATATTATTCATGATACTCGCCGTTTCATTCATCTCCACCATGAAAGTAGATTCGCCAGAAGAAATATTATCGGAAGCTCCTACCCTTGTAAAAACTTTATCAATCCAACCTAGCTTCGCACTTTCGGCAGGCACAAAAGAACCCATTTGAGCCATCAAACAAATCAAAGCGGTCTGACGTAGAAGGGCCGATTTACCTGCCATGTTTGGTCCAGTAATCATCATTACTTGTTGCTCTTCATTATCAAGGTAAACATCGTTGGGAACATAATTCTCGCCTAACGGCAAATGTTGTTCAATCACAGGATGTCTTCCAGCTTTGATATCGATGGTCATCGAATCGTTGATCTCAGGGCGACAATAATTATTTTTTACCGCTACCTTTCCGAAAGACATAAGACAATCCAATTGTGCAACTAAATTGGCATTCATTTGTACTGGTTGGATAAAATCGGCGATGGAAAATACCAATTGTTCAAATAACTTTTCTTCCAAAGCAAGAATTTTTTCCTCCGCTCCAAGTATCTTTGCTTCGAGTACTTTTAGTTCCTCGGTGATGTATCTTTCGGCGTTCGTCAACGTTTGCTTACGAATCCAATCATCAGGAATTAGGTTTTGATTTTTATATTTATTGGTTACTTCGAGGTAATAACCGAAGACATTATTAAAGCCAATTTTCAAGTTTGTAATTCCTGTTTTTTCAGCTTCCTCCTTTTGAATTCCTAATAATAAATCTTTACTATTTTTTACAATATGTCGAAGGTCATCAAGCTCTGGATTAAAGTTATCAGCGATCACTCCCCCTTTTGCCAAGTTCACCGGTGGATCTTCTTTTAACTCTTTGGCGATCTGCTCTTTGATTGATTTACACGGATTTAGGTTGTCTCCTATTTTGTGTAAGAAGGTATTTTTACTTTTTTCTAACAATGCCTTAGTTGGAACGATGGCTTCCAAGGCACGTTTTAATTGAACGACTTCTCGAGGGTTAATTTTTCCCAGCGGCACTTTTGAGATCAATCTTTCTAAGTCACCGATTTGGCGAATGTGCATTTCGATTTCGGAAGCTTGCTCCTTATTTTTTATCAACCAATCTACCATGTCCAATCGAGCTTCGATTGCCGTTTGATTTTTAAGCGGAAGCACAACCCATTTTTTCATGAGCCTAGCACCCATCGGCGAAACCGTTTTATCCAAGATATCAATTAAAGGAATCCCGCTTGGATGATTACTAAATGCTAACTCCAAATTTCGAATCGTAAATCGATCCAACCAAACATATTTATCAGGTTGAATTCGACTAAGCGCATTGATATGTTTAAGGTTGGTATTTTGAGTAGTAGCGAGATAATGCAAAGATGCACCAGCTGCAATTTGAGCCATTTCTAAATGATCTACTCCGAAACCTTTTAAGCTGCTTACTTCAAATTGTTCGATTAATTTTTCTTTAGAATAATCAACTGCATAAATCCAATCATCCAAAGGATAAGTGTAAAATTTATCGCCAAATCGTTTTTCGAAAAGTGCGACATTCTTTTTGGAAAAAATAATTTCGGAAGGTTGGAAACTTTGTAGCAATTTATCAATGTATACAGAACTGCCTTGTGTCACCATAAACTCTCCAGTAGAAATATCTAAAAATGAAACACCCAATTCATCTTTTTTACCAAAATGAATGGAAGCTAAATAATTATTCGTTCGATGATCGAGTAGTTTATCATTGATAGCTACACCAGGAGTGATCACTTCAGTTACCCCACGTTTGACGATTTTTTTCTCTTTACTTGGCTTTTCCAATTGTTCACAAATCGCCACTCGATAACCTGCTTTCACCAATCGAGGTAAATAAGTGTCCATTGAATGATATGGAAATCCTGCGAGTTCAATATCTTCCCCACCGTTATTTCTTTTGGTCAAAACGATTCCCAAAACCTGAGAAGCCGTGACAGCATCAGTACTAAATGTTTCGTAAAAATCTCCTACTCGAAAAAGTAAAATCGCACCTGGATATTTTTCTTTAACTCCAAAATATTGTTTCATCAATGGAGTTATCTTTTTCGGTTTACTTGTTGTTTTCCCTTTCTTTGCCAATGTATTCTGTTTTTTTTGCAAATATAAGAATACGAGGTAATTTTATAGGTATTTGGAGAAAATGTGTTTTAGAGAATTGAAAATAAATAGATTAACTTGTTATCCCTTGATAAGCTCTCATCTTAAATATCTAATTTTACTATTTCCTATGAAAAAAATTCAATAGAGTGACTGATTGAATTATTATTTTTAGAATAGAGTTTATTCGTTTGACGTTTTACGGTCCCACATACAATTCTATTTAGAATAAACTCTAATATACAATCAAAAAACCTGAATTTCAGTTAAGTACTTATCAAAGGATAACAAGTCTAATTATAAAATTCTGTTTGACTTTTTATTTTTTGTAAAAAAGATATATCTTACTCTACTGACTTTAAAAGCAAAAGATTATCCTATCAGCAATTTTAGAAAACCTACATACAATGATCCAACAATTCAATAATTTAACCAAGCAAGAAGCCTCAAAAATGCTTAATGCTATTCCTTTAATCACAATCTTGATCGCAGGAGCTGATGATAAAATTGATTATAATGAAAAAAAATGGGCCAATAAATTAGCCAATATTAGAACCTTCTCAAATCCTAACGAGCTGCATGATTATTATTCATTTATAGGAATTGATTTTGCCGAACGACTCAATAAAAATATTGATGAACTTCCAAATAATACTGCTGCAAGGCAACAAAAAATCTCTGAACAACTTGCAGAATTGAATACTATTTTTCCAAAATTAGATTCTCCTTTTGGCCCAAAACTTTATGCAAGTTGTTTAAGTTTTGCTAAACATGTGGCAAATGCTTCTGGTGGATTTTTAGGTTTTAATCGAATAAGTAAAACAGAGAAAGAATGGATAACCCTGCCCATGTTGGAACCTGTGTTATTACATGAGGAAGAAGAGGAAGGAGAAGAATGATATATTACAGTCCATCAAAATGAAAAGATAACTTAGTGTTATTTTCCATTTTGGCAGATTTGTAAAGAACTTTTAATTTTTATAGAGGGCAAGCTAGGATTGTCGTATCCGCTCCTGAAACGCAAACATTATTATTGAAAATATCGCAACTCGTCATTTTGACAAATCGATCACAATTATTATTTTCCATTCCAAATTCATCTGACCCATAGCAAATTTTCAAATAAGGGTTATCTATCATGTCTGAATAGTTTGGATCACTCGTAGGTATGTCATCATAGTTAAATTTTCCTCCGTAAATCCATTTACATAATGGTTTATAAAGCAATGGCGAATTATCTTCTTTCGTGATATTGTAATCTTCGATTAATGTTCCTGTTCCATCAAAATAAAATGCAATGATTGGATTGACATCAATCTCATAACTTCCATTTACTAAACTCTCATAAGTAAATTCGGGAGGAGTCGTTGGATCGTTTGGATCAATAAAATCAAAATTAAAAGCAGTAATCCCTGAGTAAGATGGGTACAGAACTAAACTATCTCCAGAAATACAATCAATGATTTGAAACTGTGATCGACCAAATATTGGATCTCTTCCAGAAGAAACTGAACCATCAATAAATGCATCATAAGTAAATGTACTGGTAGAGGTATTTCCTGAGAATTGAAATTTTACCCAATTTGAAGTTGCAGGGTTTCCAGCTACGAATCTGATGGTTTTCCCATTCATTTTCAATTCGTCCATCATAAAAAATGTATTCGTAGTAGGATCTGTAATCGGGCCATATGCTTCTAATCGAATGAGTCCTGAAATAGTATCTGCCGTTCCTCCTATTGTGTTGACAAAATGACAATCTGTTCCAAAATCAATTTCCAAAACATTAGGCGACCCAGTAGTAGCTGTCACCATTGGACAAGTCCGAGTGTCTACTTGTGATGGACCTTGCAGACCATGCATTTCTGGTCGAAGTAAAGCATTCGTCAAAGCTAGAGTCATGATTCTAAACAAGTAGTTTTGGAAAATGGTGAACTCAGTCGCTCCTGCAAATGAACTTTTTTCCTCTACCTGTTCTTCAATTATTATTTCTTTTTCAAATTCCGTTTTGTCTAAATTGCAAGAGTGAAGAATTCCTCCTAAAATAATCATGCATAGAAGAATAGTTAACTTGTTTCTCATTTGAAAGGTTCTCTTTAAAATAAATAATTAAATAATTTTGTAATACATAAATGCATTACAAATCAAAATTAAAGTATGTTTTAATAAAATTGGAATTGAAAAATAATCGGTTGGCAAGAGAATAATATTTTAAAATAATAAAAATAATAAGGGAAAAGCAAGATTACGAAAAATTCTAATTAATTTAACTCTTCTCTACGTTAGACTTTATACCAAAATATTTTGCATTTAAGTAGATTATAATTAATATGATTTTGTGTGCAAAAGTGAAACCTAATTTTAATAATAACTCAAACTTAATTTATGGTCAGTCAAGCAAGATTACATGATGCTTTTGGAGAAATCATTTACGCAGTTGCCATTGCAGATGGGTTAATCCAAGAAGAAGAATTAAAACTAATTGATGAAAAACTCGCTCATTTTTCATGGGGTGAAGATGCCAAATGGTCATTTAATTGGGAAAGAAAAAAAGAAACCCAACTTAAAGATGCCTACTTAAAAGCATTGGATACGCTAAAAGAAAATGGTCCAACGTCAAGTTATTATGATTTGATTAATATTCTTGAAGAGGTGGCAAAAGCAAGTGATGGTTTTGAAAAAAAGGAAGGACAAGTCATTTCGATTTTTAATAAATCATTGAAGTCGCATTTCTTAGAATTCTTAAACGATAATGGTTTGAATAACGGTTAACTATTAATGGTGAATGATTAATACCACTAGGTTATTACAATTACTAGTCATTCACCATTAGTTCTGTAGTTGCCAAACCCACTCTCCCATTGAATCGAAATATCCAATTTTATCACCTTGCTCCACTCTAAATAATCCTTCTCCAACATAACTAATAAACTCATATTCGGGCAAAACAATTAGTTCTCCTTTCAAGTTAGTCAAGCCACTAAATCCGTTGATTCTGACTTTTGCATATCCATTTTGGAAGGGTTCAATTTTGTCATATTTTGGAGTGATGACAGGCATTCCATTTTGGTTAATGATTCCCCATTTCCCATTTTTTTGAACGATGGCAATTCCATGTTCGAAGGATTGAGCATAGTCGTAATATCCATCGTAGAATCTTGCTTCCTCAGTTATATAATAATAATTCCAACTTCTATCACGAATCAATCCTCGTTTATTGGAAAATCCAACGAGGCCATTAATACTTGGTGAAATAATTTCCTCTCCTGTTTTAGTAATGACTCCCGCATTTCTCATTCCTTTAAAAACAATCGCTTTTCCATCTTCAAAATCTAAGCAACGTGAATAAATAAGTGGAATCACTTCCTTACCTGTTCTATCAATATAACCACATTGCCCATTTTTTTGAACAGCAGCCAATCCTTCTGAAAAACTGGAGGCTTTCGAATATTGCGCATCAATTAATACATTTCCTTTGGCATCAATAAAACCAAATCTATTTTTATATTGAACAACCGCCAACCCTTCTTTAAAAGGTAGAATTTTTTTGTATTGGGTATTTCCAATTAAATCTCCTGTTTGGTTAATCAGTCTATATCTAATTTTTTGATTACCAGTTTGGACGATAGCAATACCCATTTCATTAAACTCTCCGATATGATTATATTTTGGTCTGATAACATATTCTCCCAGATTATTTATCAACCCAAACTTTCCATTGATCACTACTCGTGCTACATTATTTTCAAAATCGAAAGCCTTATCAAATTTTGGAATAATTACTCTTTCGCTTTTATCATTGATATATCCAACACCAGAAGAAGTTGCCACCCATGCCAAACCATTTTTAAAATTCCCAACTCTTCGATATTTAAACTCAATAATTATATTTCCATTGAGGTCAATAAAACCCCATTTATTACCTAATTGAGCTGCTGCATATCCTTCTTGAAATTTTCCAATCTTTCGATATTTACAAGCGATAACTTCTTCCCCTGCTAGATTAGTAAATCCCCAAAGTCCTTTTCTTAATACAGCTAATCGTCCTTCACTAAATTCACCAATTTCGTCATATTTTAAATCAACGGCTACTTCAGCCAAGGTATCAATCAAACCATATTTTGATCCATTTTTATACACTTGCAAAATCTGATTATTCGTTTTTTCCAAAAAATGAATACGATCATACTCACATTGTAACAATACATTTCCAACAGCATCAATAGCTCCAATTTTTTTCTCCTTTTCAACGATTCCGATTTGATTTGTCATTTCTCTAACAAAATTATATTTAGGAGTAACTGTAATTTGACCACTCGTATCAATGTATCCCCACTCACAATTATAACAAGTCAACTCTGCATCATTCCTAAATTCTTTGTCATGATCCGTATAATCAGTCATATAATTTGGTGACAAAATCGCACGCAAATAATCTTTAACTTTCCCTAAACTTCGATTCTCATTTTTCAAGTTTCCTGACAACTTCCCACGCATACTCATTCGAGCAATTCCACTTTGAAAGTCATCAATAAAAGCATAATCTTTGGCAAGGTAAGCCCCATTTTTAGCTACCAAACCATGCGTACCATTTGAAAAGACAACTCGTGCAGAAGGATTTCCATCTCGAAAATCTGAGAGTCGAACATCCAATAATTCCACCGGGGTCACGAGCAATCCATTCTCATTATTAACTAATCCAAAAACCATATCGAAACGGTATTTCGTTCGATCAAAGGAATATTTATTCCATTTTTCAATCCCAACCAAAGTGAAATTGATCTCCCGTTCCATTCTAATCCAATCAAAAACTGGTTCAATGTGCACACTCCCATCTTCCAATTTTCGCAATCCCCATTTGTCTTGTTTTGCATCGTAGTACCATTCAAATTGGTCTAATTGATAATCATTTTTATCAATAGAATTTTCAGAAATATTTTGTTTTTTCTTCCCTCCTATTTTTAATTTCACATGATTCTGAAATTTATCTTCTCCTTGAAAGTTTCCATTCTCATCAAAAGAGAGGAGAGTAAAAACACCATTTTGATATGCTTCTGCCTTATTATTTTTGATGCTAATTTTATCGAACTTGGGGTGCACTTGTTCTTTTCCATTAATACTAACGATACCTAATTTTCCATTTTTTTTGACCACACATATTTTTGATTTCAAAGGTGCGATATAATCATATTCAAATGGAACAATGATTTGATCTCCGGCTGCAACCACTCCCCACTTCCCTTTTATACTTACCCGAAACTGATTATTTCCGTAGGCTTGAATCTCATCATATTTTATAGATAACAATACTTTTCCAAACCAATCGATCAATCCTAACTTGCGCTTATTTTTACACAAAATTTGTTTTTTGGAAAAAGTATAATATGTTTCATATTGTCCCTTTGTGATAATTTTTTCTTTTGGAACAGAATATAAATACACTCGACTGTTGGCGATGAGTTTGATAAAATTATCGGAAAG
>JBGCFD010000158.1:0-8612 GCA_045106765.1 Saprospiraceae bacterium
TATTTTAATGTTAATTTATTGACACTTTCACAGGGAAATGAGTGTTTTTTGTTAAAAAAGCTAATTACTCCTCCCAACAAAATTAACCACCAATAGTGATCAATGTGAATAGTTATGGACTATTCATTCATAAGAGCTTTAATTGAAAATGTTAGCGTTTTCAATAGTTAAAATAATGTAAAATAAATTAGGTAAATTATTATGCCAAATACAGCAGAAACAAGTGAACAGTACGAGTCTTTGACGACTTCTTCCGGAGGACGCAATGTGATGCCGCTTTTACAGCCAAAATCACATTTCTTTTTGGAAGATTCGAATTTTTCTCAATCGGAGCCGCAGAGATTTGGAGCAATTTCACAAGATCAATTTAATACTACCAGTAAATTGACTTTCAGTGGAACAAAAAAAATCTATGCGCTATGCCAAGGAACGGTTTTTATACAACCACAAACTGGAGCTGGCAATGAAGATAAGGTAAACCTTATACTTAGACCCTTTAGACAGCCTATTTCAAACATTCCTATAAAATATATCATTTATAGAGGATTGAATAAAAGCGATTTTGTGACCAATAGTGGTCAAGTCGCAGGCAGTGAGACAACAGGAACAGGATTTGTAAAATATATATGGTCCGAGTTTCTTCAATTTTATGGAACAGATGGCGTAAATGAAAGCGCACCTGATTTCATGGCAAACTTTATAGGTTTTCCACATACTACAGATCAGTTAACTGCCCAAGATTCAACGCATTTAATAGATCAATATTTTTTCAAAATAGCAACAGTACTAGATGAAGCTACGGGAGAAGAAGAACCGACAGAAGCTTTTGAGTTTCCTTTAATACCAAGAGGAATACATCTTGGAAATGCAACAGGAGAAATTGGAATCGATATCGTATTGAATCGTGGTGATTATTATATTGAAAACGATCCCAATCCTTTTAAGCTTGACTTAGCCTTCGCAAGAGCTGAAAACTATAGTTTGAATGCATCTACAATTACAGACAATTTTCAGAAAAAACTATACAAGGAAAATGCAACTGCATTTCTTGATGTTGCTGCATTGTACGGATTGCATGCAAATGGAGCAGGGAAGTTATATGTAGCAGAAAATGCGACTCCATTAACAACGAAAGATGCTATTTATGGAATGCTGAATGGGTTTTATTCTAAAAATAAGATTTATCTCTACATTCAAGCAAATCGTCAGCGATCTTATAATTTTTATGATAATTATGTTGTTTCAGGAACAAATCCAAACAATATGAAAATTGGAGTAGATACAGCTAATTTATCAGAAACTACGTTTGGGACATTTGAATGGCCAATTCATGAAACCACAACCACAGTAAGTGATCCGGCAGAAACCACATCTTTTACGTTTCAGTTAACTACAGATAACTATGCAGATGCTTCTATGTATGTGCAATTGGGTAGCGTAGCTTCTGAACATGAAGAAAACTTTATTAGAGATAAGAACTTATTACAACAAGATCCAGAAGTTGACCAAACCTTTACACAGGATATTGTAGTAAATGTAAATGCTACAACGAGTAATGTGATAGCTTCTTATGTGAATGTTTTGTGTGAGGTAAGAGAAATGATTGTTGAAGCGTATGTTCCAGCGAATGATCCAACTGCCGATCCACAAGATGTGGTTATTAAAGATATTGATGATGTTTTTGGATTGTTGGATGCATCTATAGCAAATACACTCACAAGCGATGTACAATTACCAACAATTGTGGATGAGAAGTTACAGATTATTAATTTTTCAATTGTTTCAGAGAAGAGTGATGTAGGTGTTGTGAAGCATCAAAAAGTAACAGATAGAATACAATTAGGAGAAGAAGATGATTCATTTATAAATAGAGTTACTTATGAAACTCTTATAGATACCATAAATAGAAAAATTTCTTCTTATAGACAAAATAGTGCTTCAAATCTAGACAATGCAAAAACTAGTGTAAATAGTTATAGTGGAGGTCAATATCAATCCTATCAACCAAAATTACCTCATTATTATGATATAACTCCGTTTACAGATGGAGATGATTCTGTTAGAGGCTTGACATTGAAGGTATTAGAGAGTGATAGTTCTGTAAAAAGAATATTAGGTATTATTGATTCTGAAAATCAAAGACTTAAAGATGCTTTACAGGTAAATAATTTGTTGAATGCTAAAATATTTTTTATGCAATCAAATTATAACAATAGCAATGAGTTTTTATCTCCAGAAGAGATTGAATATAATATTTATGAACTCTTGATTGTAGGAGAGAATAGTCAAGGAGATTTAGAACTTCATCAACCAGTTATTCAAACTGGAGAAACAGAATACAAACCTGTAGAAGTATATACAATAGATGGGAAAGCCATTTTTTCAAAAGAATACAGTAAACATCAAAGAGATATTTACGGAGGTTTATCATATACAAACTTAGAAATATAATGAGAGAAGCAATTATTTTAGAAGACGGATATATTGTTTATCTCGACGAGATAAGCGAAACAGAAACGTTCGATGCTGAAGACACGGATGTCTTATTTAGTATAAAAACAGGTAGAGTAAGAAGATTTAAAGGGAATCAAGGGTTAACAAATAATGATTATTTTAAAGCTCTTTACAGTGTAGCAACTGGGAAATTTAATGGATATTTTCCCGAAGTAGAATTTTGGGAAAAAGAAACACCTAAAAAAAACAATAACGAAATTTCAGGAATAAGTGAACGTGACTTCAGATATTTTAACCTTGTTGATTGGGGACCAAATATCATAAATAATCTCCAAACAATTGAACAAGACACAAAAGTTTTGTCAATCATTAAAGAAATGGATTGGCAATCTGATAATGATGGTAATCTTACAAATGTTGAGCTTAAAATTAAAATTAAGAAGTTTAATTTTAAAAATTTAGCCTCTCAATATCCAACTCCAGAAAATTTCAAAGTAAACGGAAATCGTGTATTGTATAATGGAAAAGCGTTATCATTTGATGATATTGATGCTAGTTTTGATGGTTTTGATGAGGTTGAAATAATTTCGCCTTTAGATTCTAATTTCTTGGATTATTCAATAAGTACTCAAGTAAAAGAATTTATTAATCCAGATGGAACAACCAGTTTTAATTATTACTATGATGTTACTTTAATAACTGATATTGTTCATTTATTTCAACAATTATTATTTGATGATAATGAATTATTGACATATTTAAACACGAACAATCTTTACATTCCTTTTCAACGTCATTTTGATTTAGTTAGAGCCAGCTTTTTTGCTACAGATCCAATAATTACTGAGCAGGAATATTACTCAACATTTACTAGAGAGTATTTTTCATTAATGAGACTTAGATTGATAGAATTTAAAGAATGGGTTGATGCCATTGCCTTTAAACCAAATTTTCTTTTTACAAATATATTATCATTACCTAAAAAAATAGATTTTGTAGTAAGGATCGTTAGTTTATTTAGTCATTTAGAATTATCAAAATTATCATATCTAACAAAAACACAACTTTTAGAAGATATGATCAAAAATAATTACTGGCTCAAAGGTAATTGGAATCCTTTCTTTTCGGGATTAAACTTAACAGAAGAAGAAGTAGTAGTCAAAATTGTTCAATCTATTAGTAGTGAAGATGATAATGGAAACTTAAATCATAATGAGATTAATGACTTCCTAGATATGTTGAGTAAACCGCCTAGTTTTATATCAGATACTAAAAAGTCATATTATCAAATATTATATGATAAAATTGATGATAATACATTTTTTGGTGATGATGGAAAAGGAAACAAAGGGCAATTTGTAAAATCTATATACTTATTGTGGTTAAACAGTAAATACAATCCAAATAATACAGATTTACCATCTGCAACATTAGTATCACATTCGTATACACCACATAATGCAAGTTGGCAATTTGAAGATGAAACTTTTGTTGGGCCAGCAACTTTTGACGAAACAGCTTCACCAGAACTTATCAATTATGAATCAGAGAAGGTCTTATTGTGGTATGATGATAATTTTAATTTTCCATTTAAAGGAGATAAAATCGTAGCAATGCATGAAGAATACAAAGATTTTGATGAGTTTTTGCTAGATTCTTTTTGGTCCTTAGTTATCCCATTTAAACCAAATTCAACAACTAAATATGTGCCATTCGGTTTTTATGATATTTTTACACCTATTTCAATAGCTCGTACTGGCAATTTAGAAACTATTATTGGAATTCCTGTAGCAGAAAACGTAGATACACCTTGTGCTTTATCAGCAGAAGATGAAAATAAAAATCAAATTCCTATTTTTTATCTTAAATATGTTGATGATTTAGGTGACTATAGTGACTTTAAAGAAGCAGTTGGAGTAGTCGTAGATGTAGCGCTTACTTTTGTTGGGGGAATAGGTATTTATAAAAATTTAGCTTCTGGAGGAGGTAGAGTCCTCAGAAGATTCTTAGCAGGAGAAGTTTTAGAAGCAGCTGCAGTTAATACATTAAGGAAAATAGCATTTCAAAGTTGGGAGTTAATTTTGGGAGCAGCGTCATTGGCATATTCTATATCTACTGGTGGATGTACTATTTATAGTAATTCTCCTTGTGCTCCGCCTGCCCAGGGAACCCCTGAGTATGATGAGTTTAAACGTTGTCAAGAAATTAATAAATGGTTATTAATTCTTGAAGTAGTTACATTGTCAGGAGACCTTTTAGCAAAAAGATTGTTTAAAAAATCAACAAGACAGTTAAATCAAAATATTCCAGATAATTTACCAAATACTCCTGAAAATCAAGATTTAATTGCTTTAAAAAATAAATTGAATCAAATTGACAATGTAGCAGATGATTTGGTTGAGTTTTTAGCAGATCTTGATCCAGCTATTGCAAATAAATTAGATGATTTAGGATTAGATGTTGATGGAAAAATAGCTTTTATGGATGATTTTCTAGGATCTTCAAATTCTACATTATCGAAATTAGCCCAAAATGATGCTGTTGCTGTTGAACGATGGAAAGCACTACGTGATTTAGATGTTATTGATAGAAAAAATATTAATATACTAACAAACGATAGTCTTTATGATGGTTTTATTCTGTTTTGTAGTAAATCAAATATTAATGATTTTTTACGTAGTTTGAATTCTGCAGATAGGATAAAGTTTATTCAGAAATATAATAGAAGTCCATTTAATTTTACAGCGCAAATTCTTGATAAAATAAATAACAGTCCATCAAGAAGGAATTTGATGGTATCACACATGAATAATCCTAGAACTACACATGTTGATAAATTTAAAGATGCTGATATTAAAAGAATTTTAGAGTCAGACTTGATAGATATTCATGTTGATTTACTAGACGTAAAGATGTCAATGGCTCTACGAAAAGCTAATGATAGATATTTAAGAAACATTACAAATACAATAATGGATCAAACCATATTTACTAGTATTTTTAATGGTACTATTGGGAATTTCAATTTATTATCTATAGCTTCCAAGAGAAGATTGAAAAAGTTAAATAAGTATATTACAGAAACAAAAGTTTACGATGCTGATGGAAATTTAATAAATACTATTGAAGAATCCTTTGTGTCTGCATCCAATACGAAATTCAATTATTACTTTGATGGACCTACTCCTAATTGGATTACAAATCCTCCAGATCAAGACTTATTTGATATTTTCACCTTAAAAGCACTCGATAGGACACACCCTAATAGTATTGCAAGAAACAATGATACAGAATTAAAGTTTATTTTTAACTTTTTAGAGCAACATTGGAGTACTGGAAGCAAATTTAGTATCAAAGCTTCTTCTACTTTATATACATGTACTAGTTGTCAAGGGTATCTGGTATATTTACAAAAACTAGCAGAAAAGTATAATAAGAGCATAGTTTTTGAAGTAATATCAGATCCAAGAGCTATCACAATGGGGGACGCAAAAAAACTAATAAATTAAGAAGAGTTATGATTATAGAATATTTACAGACATTAAGAGATACTCCTCAAAGAAATTTTCCAAATGAAGGGATCTCTGAAACAGAAATAGCACAGTTAGAACAATCATATAATAGTGGAAACCCATTTCCAAAAGTGCTTAAAGAACTACTCTTTTTAGCAGGGAACTATTGTAACTGGCTTGATTATAGTGTATACGATAATCAACAAGAATTACAAGATGAAGTGAGAGCAGAATTACAAGATATATACAGTGAAACAATTTCTCGCCCACATTTTATTGTTGATACTGTCCCAGATGGAACATTTGTATTTATGTATTTAGATGAAGGCGATAATCCGCCATTATATCATTCAAATATCATAACTGAATCAAATAGCTCCGAAGTTGGAAAGGGTTCTTTAAAAGTTCTCATTGAAAAAAGAATACAACTTCATTTGGAAGGGTATAATCCTTTCTAAAATAATTTGATTCCGTAATAACTTGTAATTCAGTGATTAACAGTCGCTGGGTTAGGGAGTTGTTGGTTAAACTCAAATTTTGTAATAAAAAAGATCACAAAAAATAAAAAAATATAATATGTCAGGTCAAAATAATAATACAGCGGTTGTAGCGCATAGGTATTATCCAAAACTATCGTCTGTGGTAAACACAGACGATATACCGGATATTCTTGGTTTCATCAAAGATGGAATTGTGTATTTGTTCGATAAAATACACTACAAGGATTTACAATACAATAAAAGCCCCAGAGGAGATGCGGCTTTTTACAGCTTATCAATCGTATCGCAACGTTTAGATATCGAATTACCAAGCACAGGAATTTACTTAGTACTAAATCCTGATGCCGACGACGCAACTATATCAGCATTCCCAATAACAGTGGAATACGAATGGCAAATACTTGCCTACTTAAGAGATTTTAATTTAGATAATTTCTCTTTCGCTCCTCAAGAATTCTTTGAAATAGCATTACGCGTACTAAACATATCGGAAGAGCAAGCTATCGCAAACTTTATCAACACATTTACAGAACCAATAGATGATACTACAACGAATCTAGAACAATTTGTAAATGACATAAATGCAGCAAATAGCGACCTTAACTTACTAACGCCTACGCAAGAAACGAAACTAACAGATATTGTTTCCGAAATACACGCGCAAACGCAAAAATATGCTACGCTCATAGGTTTTATTACGTACGTTTTAAAGAATGATTTAAACGAAACAAAAGTAAAACTAAAAGAGTTTTTCAGGTCGTTATTGCCACAAGATATTGAAGAATATATCAAAAATATTCTCATTCCAAAAGCGCGAGCAACACTCACACTATCAGCAGGAATCGAATTCCCTAGAAGCATTCTAAAACCTGTATATGACGAGTTTGGAGTAAATCCTTGTGATGATACGCTAACAGGAGAACCATTAACGGAATTGCCAGAAGATGCAAATGGTGGTCCAAGAGTAATGCTGACGTTTGGAGAAGCATTATTCTATGCAGATACAGAAGAAGGATTTGGGTATAATTTAGACTTAAAATTAAACACAAATTTCCCTGCGCAAATTGGAAATACGGGACTTATCATAGATATCCAAAATCTAAAAATAGATTTAAGTAAAAATTCCAACATTGTAGAAGCCGATTTAGACAATCGTCCGCCAGAATTCATGGGTGTTTACACCGATTTAACGACAATCTATCTGCCAAAAAAATGGTTCAAAAAAGAAACAGGACAAACGCTTGCTATTACTGGTGAAAGACTACTTATTGGAACTGGCGGAATGTCAGGAACCATAGCCTTAAGAGCTACCTATGCAGTAGATGCAGCCGGACAAGTAACAGATTATTTCTCAGAATACTTTGATGTCAACTATCCAGCAACTGTAACTTCAAACAATGTAGAAGAAACGGTAAGTTCTTTGTCGGAATTAGTTGCGCACATCAATGCTTTAAACACACCATATCAATTAAAATTCAAGTATCCGTTATCAATTACTACAAATACAGGTGTCATAAACTTTGAAAAAGAAACAGATTACAACAATTTCATCAGCACAATTGATCCAAATCAATTCATGTGGTTTCAGTTAGGAAGCAATCCTGACAAGGCATGGCGATTAGGTTTTAACCGATTTGACTTAACGTTTTATCACGGACAAGTAACAGAATCAAACCTAAAAGCACGAATTGAAATTCCAAAGTTCAAAAAGCCAGACAATCCTACAGAAAAAGCAATCATAGACTTAGAAGGGCATTGGTATAGCGAAGATGATTTCTCATTAACAGCTACATTTTTACCGTCAGGATTTCCGTTAAAGCTTTTCAACTTTATGACAATCAATTTCTTAACTGCAGAAGTTGGGAAAGAAGAAGACAAATTCTTCTTAGGAACATCCTGCGAAATCTCGTTCCAAAATGCAATCATGCAACGCGTTTTAGGCGATCAAAAAATTGTATTACCTAAGTTGCGCGTATACGAAGACGGATCAATCGAAATTGTAGGCGGAAATGCATTCATTCCAACAAATATCTCATTAAATCTTGGACCAATTGAAATTGCCGTTACCGGAATTCACTTCGGATCACATCAGCAAGAAAAAAATGGTGTCATGCGCAAATACAACTATTGGGGATTTGACGGAGCA
>JBGCFD010000016.1:0-13652 GCA_045106765.1 Saprospiraceae bacterium
ATTACCATAAAAGGAACATCCATCAAATTTAAAGACAATCAATTAACTATATCAGGAGAAAGAAAAATCCGGTCTATATTAAATGTAATGCAAGATCTACCTGACTATAAATTAATTTTTGATTTTAATGGATTAAGAAAAAAGAAAGCAAAAATAAGAGCTGAATCAATTGTAAATATATTGTTAGAAGAAGAAGTATCTACAGATTTTTTTGAAATCCGAAATTCAAAAAATGAAGATAATAATGTAAAATGGTTGGTGGATGATAAAAATTTGTTTATTGGAATTTTAAAAATAAAATAACCTCAAAATCATTTCCGCTTCAACACCAACTGCGTAGCCTGCAATCCCATCATTTTATTAAATAATTCTCGTAAGTCTCCATATTCATTTGGATAAATTAGTGGACTCGAAATTTTATAATTACTCGAAAGTTGTAAATTTTCCCCACTTATTTGAGAAAAGGCATAAGTATATGAAATCTTTTTACTCTCAGTTGAAAATTTTATGCTTTTTGGAATTTCGGCTAGTTCAAATCCATCAGGAATTAATAAGTTATAAATATATTTTTCTGAAGAAGGTAAAATAAAATCTACGGGTAAATATCGAATTGGATTAACGAATGGATTTTTTTCTAAATGTTTTTTTATGAATGGATCTAAATAAATAATATCTGCTTCTAATAGGTCTTCTGAAGTTTGAGTATAGTAGCACGTAACTGAAAACGGCTTACCTAATTCATGAGAATTTTTTACTGTAAAACTATCTAAAACGATTTCGTTTTCATCATCTGTCATTTGTAAATATGTTGTTATAAAACTCTTCTTTCCTTTTTCTTGATGAAACTTTCTTCGATAATCTACCGCCTCATGTTCGAAGAAAGCATAAGAAGTAATGATTTTCATTTTATCATTTTCAAACTTTAAATTGTTGACAATGACAGTTCTAGTTTTTAAAGGATAACTAATTTCGATCCATCGAGCATCAGATTTATGTAATAAAAATCCTTCATGTTTTAAATCATTTTTCCCTAACAAATTATAAGGTCTATACTTACTGATAGCATCCATCAAAATATCCTTCTCCCCAATTTTTACCTGAGCCAAAATATGATTAAATTGATTATAGAGTGGATAAGATTTAGTGATGATGCCATTACCTTTGGTGCTGATTATCAATGGATTAGCATCTAATCCAGCACTTTTTAGAAGTCGAACTAAACAAAGATTAATTTCGGAACTACTTCCCCTTTTTTGTTCTAAAATAGTGGAGAATTTACTTTCTGGAAATAAGCGATATTTTCCATTCCAATCAATTTCATTTTGCACAAAAGAATAAATCTTTTTTACTCTTTCTAATGGTTCATCATCTTCATCAATAATTTGAAGTATCATCTTATTGGCATTTCTTTTTCGGTTTAGAATGTCTTTAAAATTTTGATGATTTAGTAAATCTATTGCTAATTTATCCCATGAAGTCATCAAGTGCACATATTCTGAACCACCAGCAGAATATCGTTTGTAACCTGCTAATTGGAATCGGATAGATTCTATATAATCTTTTGGATTGGGACAGTAGGGTTCTTCCTTGAGGGGAGGTAAATTTTCGAGGGACCAACTATTTGAATCCTTATTTCCATACTTTTTGATCAGCCGATTTCCGTTGTAAACAATTTTGTAATCTAAGTTATTTCCTACCAAAACATTTAAGTGACTCTTGAGTGTTGGAAGAGAATTTTGGAAAGTCCATTCTTCGAGAGAAACGACACTTTCAGATTTTTTGGTGTAAGAATATTCAATGATAGATCCTACTTTGACATTTGGAAAAGTAAATCTTTTTTCCTTCCAATTCTCGCTTATGTCAACGGTATAAATATCTTTTTTTTCTACTTTGATTTTTTCTAACTTTCCATCGTCAGCAATATTAATGGTTTGAGCTTTCACTTTAAAAATTCGCTCATTATTATCTTTAAAAAAATAAGGCAAAACGATATTAGCTTGATCCACTCCTTTCTTATTTAAAATCTTAATTCGAGTATGTCGAGTAATTTCTACAGAATGTCCTCTGAAATCAATTTCCCCAAAATCACAAAGAATCACCGCATTTGCATCTGGATCAAGTTCTGTTTTTTGAATTGCTTTTTCAGTTTTTGAGAATTTCCCAAAGCGTATGGGATCTTTTTGAGAAAAAATGATGGTAGGAAAAGTTAATACTAATAACAAAAGAAAAGAAAAACGCATAGCTATATTTTTTATCCAAAAATAGTAAAACTTATCCAATTACCAAGGAGACATTAGAGTTGGGGGGATTTTACCTAGGAGGATTGTTAGTACTTTAAGTGCATAAAAAATTATATTAGCTTCTTGTGCATACGGTGGCACTTCGAGCGCTAACAGCCCTTGTGCAACAAAATGAAACAGCTCCTTTCGAACTGAATGTTACGGAGTATGAAATCAAAATGAAATAAAACTATTCACTAAGAAAAACAAAATTAAATAAATCCAAAGTACATCAAGGTAGTGCCAATAAGTAGTGAGTAATTTTAGTTTTAATTGCTTCTCAGGATCAGAAAAATAAACTAGAACACTAACGGGTTCTTTCATTCTTTTTTCAGCTACATAATAAAATAGCAATAGAAATGGCAAACCAGCTAAAAGGTGAGCAAAGTGTAATGCTGAAATCAAATATAAATAAGAAGATAAATTTGACGCTAAAAATTGAGAATCTAATTGACTACTCAAATCATTCCAACCAATAAATTGACCAATCATAAAAATAATGGTCAACACAATAGTCAATTTTAAAGCTCGCTGATAATCAGAGGTATTATCTTCTAAATAGGATCTATTCGCCCAATTGATAGACCAACTACTCGCTAATAAAACTATAGTATTTAAGAAAAAAACTGGAGATAAACTGATTGCCGGAATTTCTGGAAATTGAAATCTAGTATAAACATAGGCTGCTGAAAACGCAAAAAAAAGTGCGGTAATACTAAACAAGCCTAGTGTTAAAGCAATATTGTATGGATGAAATCTCAGCGAATGATATTCATTCGGGTCATGTGTCTTTTTTTGAAACTTACTTTTCATTGTAGTTATTTCTATAAATGCATATTCTAAATATGAGCATAAACTTGACCATAATATAATAACAAAGAGTGTTTTTTGTTCATTAGTTTTTACATTTACTTTCTTTTAAGACCAGTTAAATAATAAGTTTGACATTTAGATGAGTTTATTATCTAACCGATCCTTGATTTCAAAATTATATTAAAATGAATATTGAAGAATTTAGAAATTATTGTTTGTCTAAAAAAGCGGTAACGGAAGAATTTCCATTTGATGAAACGACTTTAGTTTTTAAAGTGATGGGAAAAATGTTTGCTTTGACTGGACTTGATGCAGAAGAATTTAGAGTGAATCTAAAATGCGATCCAGAATATGCTTTAGAACTTCGAGAAGAATATGAAGACATCATTCCTGGTTGGCATATGAGCAAAAAACATTGGAATACTGTTTATTTTGAAAATGGTTTGGAGATGAATTTCCTTTGCCAATTAATTGATCATTCTTATGATATGGTAGTGAAGAAATTAAGAAAAGCAGACCGGGAATTTTTAGAAAACTTGTAAAATACATGATTCAACTCATGAGGCAATTTGAATAAACCTTGTGATTATATTACTTTGTAAAAATAACTATCATCGAAAATATAAAAACAGATTACATCATCGTCGGACAAGGAATTACAGGAACTCTTTTAGCACATGCACTTTTGGAAAAAGGTAAAACTGTTCAAATATTTGATAATAACTATTTCGGGAGTTCCTCTCAAGTAGCGGCAGGAATAATCAATCCTGTAACGGGTAGAAGAATTGTAAAAGGTTGGTTGATCGATGAATTGATTCCAGCCGCAAAAACTTTTTATGAACGCCTTGAAAAATTATTAGATCAGAAATTTTATTATCAAAAAAATGTGCTCAGAGTTTTATTTTCAATCAAAGAAGAAAACCTATGGTTGGAAAAAACGGGTGATGCTTTGGTGGAAAAATATGTGATCGAATCTAACGATTATGGTTTATTTAAAAATAAAATTACAGAAGGAGAAGCCATAGGTGAGGTTCAATATTCCGCACAAATTGATATGCCTCTTTTATTGAAAAAATCGAAAGAGTATTTTTCCAATAAAGAAATAATGAATATAGAACTATTTGATTATGAGCAAGTTAAGTTTGATAATGGGAGTGTCTCGTATAAAAATATTGAAGCAGAAAAGATTATTTTTTGTGAAGGACATCAAGGAAGGAATAATCCTTGGTTTGGGAATTTGCCGTTTGAAGTAGCGAAAGGAGAAGTACTTTTGGTCAAAATTCCTGACGCTAATTTTGATAAAATACTAAAGCATAAATTATTTATTGTTCCGTTGCCAAATGATCTTTATTGGATAGGTGCTACGTACGAGTGGGATGATCTTGATGAGCGACCTACAGAAAAAGAGAAGCAATCTTTGATCAAAAAATTAAATAAAATTTTGACTGTTCCTTATGAAATTATAGATCATCAAGCTGCAATTCGTCCTTCTACTTTTGATCGCCGACCATTTCTAGGTTTGCATCCTGAAAATCTATGTTTGGGAATTGTAAATGGAATGGGAACAAAAGGAGCTTCTTTAGCTCCTTACTTTGTCAATCAATTTGTAGCATTCCTTTTGGAGGAAAAATCAATTATCCGAGAGGCAAATATTGAGAGATTTAAAAAATAGAATTTACGAAACTCTTTCAATTATTCGATTGACATAATCAATCCGATTTTGAATTTCGCTAGTATTATTTCTTTTGATAAGAGTCTCGATACTTTTAAAATTTTTAGGTTTCTTAGGATTGTATTTAAAAATAAGATAAGCCTTCGACAATTCATTTATTGCTTTTATAGAAGGTGATTTATGACCAGCAAAATTATTTTTTTTAGCTGCTTGTAAATAAAATTTTAAAGCAGTCATTTGCATTTTTTTCCTTTCATTTAGACTCACCTTTTTTTCTAATTTATTCGGCAAATGCAGATATGCTCTTCCCAAATATACATCTGTGTATTTTTTTTCAACATCATAAGTTTCCATGAATTTTTGTAGTATCTCAAAATCAGAGAATTTTTGAAGTAAGTTGTAAGACAATTGAGTTCCGTTTTTTTCATAAGAGTCACCAACCAATTCGATCAATTGATACCGAGTCAAATCGTTTTCAGGTAAAAGTAAAGCAGATTGAAATTTTTTGTTCTCTAATAATTTTTCGATGTTTAATTTCCCTTGCGCATAATTTCCAGAAGCTACCCATGTTCGTGTTTGTTCAGCGAATCCATTAATGTCAATTTTTTTCGACGCTTCTATAGGATTTTTGGCAGCAATTCCTTTTGATGTAAGAAGTGGTTTTCGATTAATTTTTGAAGCATCATGATTAGCAGAATAAGTTGTTTGTCCTTTTGTAGCTCTTTGTTCTCTATTTTCGGCAATTCCTTTTTCTAGGTATTGATTGACAGAATACAACTGGTAAGAAGTGTAGGAAAGAATAGCGAAAAGGCAAATTCCAATAAATGTAAATATATTGTTGTAAGATATTTTATTAGCAGTAGCAGCAACTAGATTGGGATCTTCTTTGATTAGAATTTGCCTTTTAATGTGGTAAGCACAATTTGAATTTTGGCAATGATATTCTAGTATTCTCTTTTCCCCTTGCCAGCTTTTTTTTGAAACCAATTTATCGTAGCACCTCGGATTTGGGCATGCCATAGTTCCATATTCTTTGATTGCCTCTTCAATGTTGTTCATAAAATCGGTTGAAGCTAAAGGTTTGAAAGATCCCATTTTCTTGTTTGTTTAGAGCTATTTACTTGTTTAAATATGACGAAAAATTAACATATTTTTTCGATAACAATAAATTTTGATATGTTTATTTTTTATAATAAATGCAAAAAATCATACCTATCAAACTAGAAAATAGAGATTAGTAGTTTTAAAACATTATTGAAGGATTTCTAAGTGTCTGATAATGAATGAATTAAATAAAATTCGCATGTTTAAATCTTTATATTTTTAAAAATCAAAAAGAGAAAATTATTACCTTCGCACTCTCAATATCTAACTATTATTAATTGTAAAAAACTATATGAGTTATTCAAAAATTAGAATTGGTGGAGTTCCTGAACATTTCAATTTGCCTATTCACTTAGCACATGAATTAAAAGAATTTGAAACTCGTGGAATCGAAATAGAATGGACTACTTTTCGAGGAGGAACTGGGCAAATGACTAAGGCACTTCGCAACGATGAGGTGGACGTATGTATATTGTTAACAGAAGGTATAATAGCAGACATAATAAAAGGAAATCCGAGCAAAATTATCAGTAATTATGTGACGACTCCTTTGAGGTGGGGAATCCATACAGGAGCAAAAAATTCGCTTAAAACCTATAAAGAAATATTTGATAAAAAATATGGAATTAGTCGTTTTGGTTCTGGTTCACATTTGATGGCAATAGTAGATGCAAATAGCAAATCACATTCCATTGAAGAAGATCAATTTAAAGTTATAAAAAATTTAGATGGAGCAATTAAGTCTTTGACAGATTTGGAAACTGATGTTTTTTATTGGGAAAAATATACTACCAAACCATATGTCGATGCAGGGATTTTAAGAAGAGTGGGAGAGTATGTTACTCCTTGGTCTTGTTTTGTGGTAGCTGCTACAGATAAATTTTTAGAAGCTCAACCTGAAAATGTAATTAGATTGTTACGAACTATTCATGATCGCTGTGATAAATTTATGCAAAATGAAAATGCCATTTCTATGGTGAGCGAACGCTATGATTTAAAAATTGAAGATGTCGAAAGGTGGTATCACAGTACAGAGTGGGCGATTCATGGTTGGGTTAGCGATAAAATGGTGAAGAGTATTATTTATCATTTACAATTAGCTAATATTATTGGTAAAGATGAAACGATTCCTGAGATTATTTGGAAACGGTAAGTTGATGATTTTTATCAACCTTTGAGGAATAAAATATATGGAGGCAAGTGGTTTTAGAAATGTTTTTTACTTTTAAAAAATCATATTATTGAACTACTCAGAGGCAAGCTGACGGAGAATCAAAAAAAACAGTTTCACAGATGTCAAAATAGAATTTCACCACATAGACACATAGAAAGCATAGGTGAAATTCTATGTTTTCTATGTGTCTATGTGGTGAAAAAAAATCGGTCGAGGGGAGAGGTTTTTTCACTTATGAGATATCATTGCTGATGTATTACCCGATGCAAGATCAGGGAATTCTTTAAATTAAAAAAAAAAAAGAAAAAAGAAAAAAATGGAAGAAGAAGCACAAAAATATAGTACCGTTCACTACAAAGATTACTTGGGGCTTGAGAAAATTCTAAATGCCCAAAACTTACGAAGTGAGCAGGTAGACGGAAATGCAGCACACGAAGAAATGTTGTTTATCATTGTTCATCAAGCTTATGAATTATGGTTCAAACAAATTATCCATGAATTGCAATCAGTAATTGGTTTATTTAAAACTGATCGAGTAGATGAACGAAATATTGGTACTGCAATAGGTCGATTAAAAAGAGTGGTCGAAATTGAAAAATTGTTAATCTCTCAATTAACGATTATGGAAACTATGACTCCTTTGGATTTTTTAGATTTTAGACATCATTTATTTCCAGCATCAGGTTTTCAGAGTTATCAATTTAGAGCAGTTGAAAATCTTTTAGGTTTAAAAGAAGATACTAGAATAACTTATAATGGTTGCCCATATTCTTCTGTTTTTACCGAAGACAATCAAAAAAAATTGCATGAGATGACTCAAGAAGGGACATTGTATGAAGCAATTGAAACTTGGTTGGAACGAACACCTTTTATAGAATTAGGAGATTTTGATTTCTTAGAATCCTATAAAGAGGCAGTAGAAAGAATGCTGGCAAAGGAAAAAAATGCCATTCTAGCGTCCTCCTATTTGACCGAACATGAAAAAGAAATGCGTTTAAAAATGTTGGGTGGAACGGATACTTTTTTCCAAACAGTTTTGGACAAAGATCATCACCAACAAATGCAATGGGAAGGAAAAATTAGAATGAGTTATGATGCGACGATTGCAGCACTTTTTATTAATTTATATCGAGATGAACCCATCCTGCAATTACCATTTCAATTGTTGACTTGTATTATTGAAATTGATGATGCTTTGACTACTTGGCGTTATCGACATGCTCAAATGGTGATGAGAATGTTAGGAAATAAGATCGGAACTGGAGGCTCATCGGGTCATTTATATTTAAGAGAAACGGCTGAGAAGCATCATATTTTTAAAGATTTACATAATATTTCAACGCTCTTAATTCCTCGATCTGAACTACCGATATTACCTAGAAAAATAATGAAAAACTTAGGATACTATTTTAACTTTCAAAAAGCAGATGATTACTTAAAAGATTCCATGTAGAATTTTTTCAACCAAATATAACCAACAATACAAAATGAGAATTAACGGACATTCCCACTTGCTTCCTTACCCGGAAGACATTCCTAAATTCATGAAGGAAAAGGAAATTTTTTGGATAGATGATGACCGAAAATATATGCTTCAAAAAGGTTGGAAAAGACCAATCACCGATTCTAGTTTTTTTCTAAATGAAAAATTAGAATGGATGGCAAAAAATAAAATAGATCATGCTGTTGTCCTAAATTTATCTCAACTATATGGCAATGGTTTGCGTTTGGAAGAGATGAAGCAAGTGCTCCGATTTCAAAATGATTTTAATGCCCAAGTCCAAAAAGCGCATCCTGATAAATTCACTTGCGGCTTTGTCGTACATTCCGGTTTTATCAGAGGAGCACTTTGGGAAATGGAAAGGTGTGTAGAAAAATTAGGATTGAAAGTTCTTTGTTTGCCTACACATTTTATGGATTCGGTTGGGACGTGGCGATCAATATTTGATCAAGACATTGAACCCATTTTGGAATTAGCTAATAAGTATAAATTGGCTATAGAAATCCATCCATATGATGGAGAAAAATTTATTAAATTACAAAATACTGCTTGGCGATTTCATTTAGTTTGGATGTTGGCACAATGCGCAGATGCTTACCATTTTTTTACTTTAAAAGGCTATCAAGAAAAATATCCAGACATTCGAGTTTGCTTTGCACATGGTGGACAATTAACCCAGATAAATTTGGGGAGAAGAATTCAAGGCTTTGATGGAAGACCAGATTTATTTGAGGGAATGACACATCCTCGAAAGGCAATTGGGCATCCAAATATTTTCTTTGACACTTTAGTTCACGATACTTTTTCCTTAGAATTAATGGTGAAAAGAATGGGAGGAACTAATCAAATTTTAGTTGGACTAGATGATCCTTATCCACTCGGAGAAATGGAAAGTGCTCCCCAATCTTCTTATCCAGGGAAACTTTTAGATCTTGCCGTTGATGAAAAAATTGTAACAAAAGAACAACATCAAGAAATGTGGAAAGACAATGTTTTAAAATGGCTAGGTTCTGATCATGATGATTCCTTTAAAGAAAGAATGAATATAAAATAAATGAAAAACGATACAATTACAATTTTTAAAAGCACTAGAGATTTCGCTCAAGAAATGGATCAAAATGATCCAATGCGGAAGTACAGAAAAGAGTTTCATCTTCCGATACAAAAGAACGGAGACGCATATGTTTATCTCTGTGGCAACTCGTTAGGACTTCAGCCAAAATCCACTCGTGAAGCCATCGAACAAGAATTAAAAGATTGGGAAAATTACGGAGTTGAAGGACATTTTCATGCTAAGAATCCTTGGATGCCTTACCATGAATTTTTGACCAATGCGATGGCAAAAGTAGTTGGAGCAAAACCAATTGAGGTCGTAGTGATGAATACACTTTCCGTCAATTTACATTTGATGATGGTGTCATTTTATCGACCGACAAAAACTAGAAATAAAATTCTAATTGAATTCGATGCATTTCCATCAGATAAATATGCGGTGGAGTCTCAAATCAATTTTCATGGTTACAATCCAAAAGAAAGTTTGATTGAACTAAAAGCAAGAAAAGGAGAAGAATTAATAAGGATGGAAGACATCGAAAAAGTAATTGAAGAACAAGGTGATGAAATTGCTTTGATCATGATCGGTAATACAAATTACTACACCGGGCAATTTTTTGACATGAAAAAAATTACAGAATTAGGTCATGCGAAAGGTTGTAAAGTGGGATTTGATTGTGCACATGGAGCAGGAAATGTCGAATTGAATTTGCATGATTCAGGAGCAGATTTTGCAGTTTGGTGTAGTTATAAATACATCAATTCTGGTCCAGGAAGTTTGGGAGGATGTTTTGTTCATGAGCGCCATGCTAATGATAAATCTTTGCCAAGGTTTGCAGGATGGTGGGGACATAATAAAGAGACTCGATTTGGAATGCGAGATGGATTTGATCCAATTCCTGGAGTCGAAAGTTGGCAATTAAGTAATCCTCCAATTTTGTCGATGGCGGCAATCTTGGCTTCCCTAAAAATATTTGAGGAAGCAGGAATTTCTAATTTAAGAAAGAAGGCAATTCAACTGACGAGTTATTTAGAATATTTGGTAGATGAATTAAAAGACGATAGAATTAAAATTATCACTCCTCGAAATCCACATGAGAGGGGGAGCCAATTATCTATCCAAGTGAAGAGTGCAGACAAAACGCTTTTTGATAAAATAACAGAAAAAGGAGTGATTGCCGATTGGCGAGAACCTGATGTGATTAGAGTTGCGCCTGTAGCATTATATAATTCATATGAAGATGTATTTCGGTTTGTGGAAATTTTGAAAAGTGAATTAACAAATAGCGGGGAGTAACACGTAGCGGTCTGCTTTAGCTGACCTAAAAATAAAAATATGAATAAAAACGAAAAGATAATTATTATCGGCGCAGGACTTTGTGGAACATTATTAGCCGTCAGATTAGCACAGCGTGGCTACCAAGTTAGTCTACATGAAAAACGTTCCGACATGCGAAGAGAAGATGTTGATGCAGGACGATCGATCAATCTAGCTTTGTCAAGTCGAGGATTAAAAGCACTCGAAAGAGTTGGAATAAAGTCAACCATTTTGGAAGAGTGTATTCCAATGCATGGGAGAATGATTCATCCATTAGGAGGCGAGGAATTTCTTTCGAGATATAGCGGAAGAGAAGAGGATTATATAAACTCAGTCTCGAGAGGAGGATTAAATATTGCTTTGTTGGACGAAGCAGAAAAGTTGCCAAATATTAAATTACATTTTGAAAGTAAGTGCTCCAAAGTCAATTTAGAAGAAGCGACTGCTATATTTGAAAATCGAACAACTGGAGAAAAATGGGAAGAAAAAGGGACTGTTGTCATTGGAACAGACGGCGCAGGATCTATTGTCAGAAAAAGCATGATGGCAAATACGACTAAGTTGCTTTTTAATTATTCTCAAAATTTTTTACGACACGGTTACAAAGAATTAAGCATCCTACCAACTGAAAATGGAGATTGGAAAATCGAGAAAAATGCACTTCATATTTTCCCTAGAGGACAGTTTATGATTATTGCTTTGCCTAATTTAGATGGGAGTTTCACCTTGACAATGTTTCATCCATTTGAAGGAGAAATTGGTTTTAATAATTTAGATACCAAAGAAAAAGTAAAAGCATTTTTTGAGAAATATTTCCCAGATTTGTTACCCTACATTCCGCACTATTTGGAAGAGTTTTTTGAAAATCCAGTAGGAACTTTAGGAACGGTAAAATGTTATCCATGGCAAGCGTTTGGAAAAGCATTGGTAATGGGAGATGCTTCACATGCCATTGTTCCGTTCTATGGCCAAGGAATGAATGCTTCATTTGAGGACGTAACTGTTTTTGATGAAATCTTAGATCAACATGAAGGAGATTGGGAAAAGGTACTCTATGAATTTCAAGAAGCACGCGTTGAAAATGCCAATGCAATTGCAGACCTAGCGATTGATAATTTTACTGAAATGCAAGATCGTGTAGATGATGAAGATTTTATGAAAAAGAGAAAACTAGAAATGCAACTAGAGCAACAATTTCCAGATTATTATTCTAAATATTCTTTGGTGACTTTTAAACCAGATTTGCCTTACTCTCAAGCGATGAAATTAGGAAGAGCACAAGATGAATTGTTATTAAATATATGTACCAATGGTGATTTGGAAAAACTATCACTTGAAGAAATTCACGAACAACTAAAAAAATTACAAAATTAATATCGCAAAAAATGGAAAGTAAAGTTTTAAAAGGAAAAGCACAACCACTCGGAAATTATCCTCATGTAAAAAGAGTAGGGGACTTTATTTACGTTTCGGGTACGAGTAGTCGTCGACCTGACAATACACATATTGGAGCAATTCAAACTAAAAATGGAGAATGGGAACTCGATATTCGTGCACAAACTAAAGCGGTAATTGAAAATGTTAATACATTGTTACAAAGTCTTGGCGCTGATTTAAAAAATGTAATTGATATCACTACTTTTTTGGTAGACATGAAAGATTTCAAAGGATATAACGAAGTATATGGTACATTCTTCGATCATACTGGTCCAACGAGAACTACAGTTGCTGTGCATCAATTACCTCATCCGAATTTATTGATAGAAATAAAAGCGGTGGCTTATTTACCTATTTCTTAGCGCAAAGCAATTATTCTTTTTGGCTCTACCTATATGGTGAAAAAAATATTGGCTTTTATATTTCACAAAATTTGTTCACCTATCTTAATAGTATCTATAAGTAATTAAGTGACTAATCCTATAGATAGACTCTGAGAACAAAAAATAAGTTAGTTATGAAAAAAATAAATTTACTCCTCTTCATTTTTTTTATTGTTCAAAATTTAGGTTTTTCACAAATAGAGATAAAAGGTGGAATATACGCATCTATTCCTTTTGGCATTTTTGCTTCTGGAGAATATGGTCTTTATGATGATGTAGGAGTGGAACTAGGAGTGGTTTCTAATCCTGGAGTGGAACTTGGTCAAACCTATATGTCAGGCACCGCTGTCATGATAAATGCCCGATATTATTTCTCTCCAAAATACGGTTTAGATCGTTTTTATACAGGAATATATTTAAGACCTCATACGACACTAATTAAAGAGGAGTTTACAAATTTTATTTTTTCACCAAGCACTTTCCCAGGAACTCCGAGTAGCACATCAGTTGAATTTTCGAGAGACTCTGGAGTTGGAATTGGTTTTATAGTTGGAAAAAAATTTGTTCGAAAAAGTAAATACTTTATTGATTTTAATGTTGGATTTGGAAGAAATGTTGGGAGGCGAGTTTATGACATTGAAGCTCCAACCTCAATATTTGGTAGGAGAAATGGACGGATTAATTTGGATTTTCTTTATTCTTTAGTTTTTGGATTTAGATTATAAGAAGAGTAAATATCTAACTCTCAATTCACTTTGTGAATTGAGAGTTAGATATTGAAGTTGTTTTAAAATGTCTAGCTGACCTACGCAAAAAGCATTGTGGTTATTGGACTTTAGCTTTTTTTCGTCCCAACCCAAAGGGGTTGAAACTCAAAAAGAGCTTCGCCAATAACCACAAGCCTTTCCGCTCGGTTTC
>JBGCFD010000159.1:0-8962 GCA_045106765.1 Saprospiraceae bacterium
CTACTTCGTCAATATCTGAGCAACCATTTGGATTGGTTACAGTTACGGCATATGTATCTGCAAAAAATAATGTAATAGATGAGGTTGTAGAACCTGTTGACCAGAGATAAGATGCACCTGAATTGGTCGCATCAAGTGTAACTGGATCTCCATCACAAAGTGCTCCATCACCACCTAGGTCAGCATTTGGTGCTGGAATATGATTTACTGTAATCTCGTCAATCAAGGTTGGGCAATTAGCCACACTAACTGTTACAGAATAAGTGCCAGGGGAAGTTATACCAATGGCAGAAGTCGAGAATCCATTGGACCATTGATAAGTCGCATTTGGAGTGAAAACATCAACCTCCATGATTTGATTACTACAAAGCGTCGTATCATTTCCAATATCTATAGTTGTTGGTGCGATATGGATGAGTTGTTTTTTTGTAAAAGTTTGGTTGTTAGAAGTGATCGTTAAAGTGACATAATAGTTTCCAGGTGATGGATAATTATGTGAAGGATTGATATTTGTCGAAGTATTATTTACACCAGAGGCTGGATCACCAAAATCCCAAATAACAGAATTAATCGTAGCATCGAATCCATCAATCAAAAAGGTAGTTGTATTTCCCGAACAAATTCCATCGTAACTAAAATAGGGTTTGTCAAAATACGAATGGAGAAAAGACGGAAACCCAAAGAAAGGATTTCCTGAGATTCCACTTTGACCTTCTTGCTCAAAATCGCAAGTAAATCCATCATTATCTGGCTGATGAATAATGCCTAAACTTGTGTCACCAATATTTATAGAATAAATTTTGCCATTAGAGGCGAGCTGAAGCCCACCTGCCGTTCCATTATTGGTGGGATTCCCGATAGAGAGTTTGGAATTATTGATGGCAGTCTGATTACCTGCCCAAAGATCATATTGAAGTACTCTTGAATCTGTTTGGAATCCTTCATGACTGATATAAAGGTATTGCCCTGAAGGCGAAAATTCTAAACCTCTTGGGTTGATAAATTGGTTGAGTGTAATGGTGTTGGAAAGAGTGCCAGTCGCTTGATCGAAATCAAATATTTCTGCGTTGTTTTCTCCTCGATTGACAACTGCAATTTTTTTTCCATTAGGTGAAACTTTGATTTGCCCATTGGCACTATCGGGGATGATTAGGGTTATAATCGGAATACCAATATTACTAATGACAGGAGTTGAATTAATTCCTGAAGCCGTTACCAACCAAGCATAATATGCATCAGAGTTCTCTTCATGACTAATGATCCAAAAATCTATTAAGTTATCATGTCGTGCAACAGTTATTTTTCCTGTAGGATTATCTAATAAGTCACCTCCAAGAATTTCATTATTGGTACTAGTCTTTACATCACCTAATCCATTGTTTAGAGTCATATCAACTTCTAACCATTTTAAGGTACTTGGACTTCCAGGAATGTTATTGAATTTTTTATAAATCAAATAATAAGAATGTTCGGAATTAGGTTTTAGAAACACAGCAACAGGATGAGTATTCGTTACCAAGGTATTAAAATCTCCGTTGGGCATGACTTGGTTATTACGATCAAAAACCCTTCTCGCATTGGAATAAAAAAGTAAATTACCTTCTTTGTCTGAGACAGAAACTGTACCTCTAGTTGCATTGATATTAAGATCAAAATTATCCTGAGCGGTTACGGGATCAGTATTAAAATCTAACCAATTATCATTTCCAAAAACCCAGTTGTTGGTTTCTTTTTGAGAAAAGAGAAACGTTGCAAAAATTAGAAATAGAATAATTGGGTAAATTTTTTTCATAGTTTTTCGTTTTCAAAAAAGTTATTTTACGATATTGAATTTCCAAATTTTTTCCTCTTCGATTGTTTTTATTTTTAGGAAATAAATTCCAGTTGGCCAGTCGTTTACATCAATTGAAAACTCCTTTTTTCCTTTTTCTAAAAATAAAATATCACCAATGGACTGTCCTAAAAGATTTGAAATGGAAATTTCTAAAATAGCATTTTTTGTTGTTGGTATTTTTCCAAAAATAAAATCACTTGTAGGATTAGGGAAAACATTTATCTCTCCCAAAATAGAAATTTCTTCGATAAAAGTGGGCATCCCGACATTTGCTTCTATGGTTATTTCGCAATCATTGTCGTCCGTGATTGTAATGTTATAAATTCCATTTTCCAATCCTGTTTTCAATGGGTCAGTTGTTTCGCCAAACACTTCCCAATCAAAAGTGTAAGGTGAATTTCCACCTGAAGGTTGTAATAGGACTGCTCCATCGGGATCATTTGTGTTTGGATTATCTGGATTGATAATAGTATTTACTTCAACCTCAGAAGGTTCAGTCAAGGTGAAATCTTGACTTGTCGTGCATCCAAAGGCATCAGTAATTGTTACAGTATAACTACCTGCAGGAAGTTGATTGTTGGTATATAAAGTGTCTCCATCATCCCACTCATATGAGAAAGGCAATTGTCCTTGCACAGGAAAAACTAAGGCGACGCCATTCGAATCACCATGGCAAGCTAAGTTGGCTTGTGATGGGGTAACACTTACTTGATCAAAGAAATAATTAACTTGATCTGTATCCGAACAACCATTCGAATTAGTTACAGTTACAGAATATGTTCCGCCAAAAAATATAGTGATTTGTGAAGTTGTAGAACCCGTACTCCATTGATAAGTTGCATTCGGATTCGTAGCATTCAACACAACTGCATCGCCATTGCAAAGCCCACCATCTCCGCCCAAATTGGCATCGGGCGCAGGTATATAATTGATGACAATTGTGTCAGATAAAATAGGACAATTGCCAACTGAAACTTCTACCCAATAGGTTCCAGGAGTTTGGATGGATAAAAAAGATTGGCTTGAATTATCTGACCAAACATAAGTCGCATTCGGAGTAAATGCATTTAGTGTAAACTCTTGATTGCTGCAAAATGTTTGGTCTTCTCCTAAGTCAATTGAGGTTGGTGCGATATGGACAATTCCATTATTGATTATATCTTGCCCATCAGAATAGATTGTCAAAGTTACTTCGTAAGCGCCACTTGTTGCGAAACTATGAGTAGGGTTTAATAATGTAGAAGTATTGTTATTTCCAGAAATAGGATCACCAAAATCCCATAAAACGGAATCGATCTGAGTATCAAATGATTCAATCTCGAAACTCGTTATTCCTCCAGGACAAAAACCTTCATAACTAAAATTAGGAGTCTGGAAATATTTATGAAAGAAGCTTGGTAGTCCAAATAATACTTCCGCAGAATTTAGAACGATACCAAAAGGGTCAAAATTAGCATTTATACCAGCAACTTCAGGTTCATTAATTGTACCCAAAGTAAAGTCGAAGGTATTGGCTAAATAAATTTTTCCATCAGGAGCTAATTGTAATCCTCCTGCACCTCCAAAACTAAATGGATTTCCGATGACTTGTGCAGAGTTGGCAATATCAATTACATTATTAAAAAAGAGGTCAAGTTGAATTAATTCTTGTTGGAAATTAAGACCGTCTTGAGAGACATAAAGATATCTGCCAGTTGGAGATAATTCAATACCATAAGGACCAAAGAAATTTGCTAAAATAATAGGATTGTAAAGTGTGCCTGAACCTCGATCAAAATTAAAAATCTCAACAGTATTTATTCCTCGATTGGCAGTTACGATATGATTACCATTATGGGAGGTCTTGATTTGACCATTTCCACTATCTATATCTGATGCCAAAAGATTACTACCAACCGGACTAATGACGGGAGTAGTTGATATTCCATTTTCAGTAGCTAACCAAGCATGATAATTATTGGAATTAAATTCATGACTAACTACCCAAATGTCATTTAAATTGGAATGCAAAACTGCGGTGATTTTTCCAGAAGGGTCATCTAAAAGTACCTCGCCTACATTTGACACAACATCACCCGATCCTCCATTGAGAGATAAATCAATTTCAATCCAAGTCAGAAATGAACTTGCAAATCCATTAGAATTAATTATCATGTAATATGACTGATCAGAACCTGGTTTTGGAATTACGAAGATAGGATGAGTGGCAGCAGTATTTGCTTGAATGATTCCATTTGGCATTGAATTATGATTTTTATCAAAAATCGTAAAACCATCAGAATAGAAGAGTAGTTGTCCATTTTCATCAGACATACTTACTGTGTTTCTTTCTCCAAAGAAACTAAAGTTAGGAGTAAAACCAATAGTGACGGGGTCAGTATTAAAGTCCATTAAATTACTGATTCCAAAAACCCAGTTGTTAGCTTCTTTTTGGGAAAAAGTAAATGTTGAGAAAGAAAGGAATAGGAGTAGGAGGTAGATTTTTTTCATAGTTCTTTTATTTAAGTTTTAAAACAAAATACAGAACACATAAAGAGGTGCTATAAATATAAAAAAATGCTGCCTGTTGTAAAAAGTTAAAGATAGTTTTGTCAAATGTTTTCAAAAAAAAATCCCGGAACAGTTGATTAACTATTCTGGGATTCTATTTTTTTAGGATAAAAAATTAAACGATCTCTGCTCCAAGACATTGGTCTGGAATCGCAAATGCCTCTACTAAAAAGAGGGCTTCGCTTCGCAAATTTTTAGATAATTTTTCTACCATTTGCCGGATAGCTTTAGTTTTTACACCTTCCATATAATCCTTTTCTAAATACCATCCTTTGTGCTGATCCATAGTTGAAAGTGCATAAAGATCGCACATCGTTTTGAGTTGTTTTTTCAAATCTGGATCTTCTACTTTTTTGACCACATCAATGAAATTTTCCAAAACAATTCTTTCCACATAAGCTTCTGCTAACACCAACATATGGTTTTGACAACGCAAGTATGCATCGTAAGGATTGATTCTTTTTTTGATAAAACCTTGCATTCTTTGTCCAACTGAAATTTGGTTAGCACGCTCACGATACTGAAAAGCGGCTAATTGGAATTCTGGATCTAATAGATGATCTTGATCTGATTTTCTAACTTGAATTGGATTACGTTCTGCTACGAGTGTCAAAAACTGCCCACTCAAAAATCGTACAATTGGCATGTATCCACCACCATGAAATTCTTGTTTGAATTCTGATAAAAGTCCTTTTGCAACTAACTGCATCAAGACAGTATTGTCTCCTTCAAAAGTGGTGAAAATATCAGTATCTGCTTTTAAATCTCCAAACCTATTTTCGGATAAATATCCTTTTCCACCACAAGCTTCTCTGCATTCTTGCAGGGTTTCGGTGGTGAACCAAGTGGCATAAGATTTCAATCCGGCAGCTAAAGTTTCGATCTCTCGAATATCTTCTTCCGTACTGCTTGCATATCTTTTTGCTAAATGAGAAAGGGCAAAATCCAATGCATATGTTTTAGCGAGATGCGGCATTAATCTTCGTTGGTGACTTGGATAATCTAAAAGAAGTGTTTCTGGCTCTTGGCTATTTGGACCAAATTGTCGACGCTTTAATGCATATTTGATAGCGATAGTTAAACCTGATTTTGTAGCACTCAATCCTGCACGAGGAACACTTACTCGACCCCCAACTAAAGTTCCAAGCATAGTGAAAAATCGCTTGGAAGGATTTTCGATTTCGCTGGAGTATTTTCCATTTTCATCAATATCTCCAAATCGGTTGAGTAAATTTTCACGTGGCACTCGGACTTGATTGAACCAAATTCGGCCATTGTCTACTCCATTCAATCCTAATTTATAACCACAATCCTCTACTCTAACATCAGGCATTAATTTTCCATCGTCATTTTTTAGTGGAACCAAAACTGTATGTACTCCATGATTTTCTCCATCTACAATTAGTTGAGCAAATACACTTGCCATTTTACCATGCAATGCATTCCCTATATATTCTTTTCCGTCATTTTCAGTTGGGGTATGAATGATTATTTCGTCGGCGGCTTTATCGTAAGTTGCGGTAGTTTGAAGTTCTCGAACATTGGAACCATGACCTGTTTCTGTCATAGCAAAACAACCTGCTAATTTTAAAGTACCGATGTCGTTCAAATATTTTTTGTGGTGTTTTTCAGTTCCTAAGTTGGCAACACTACCACCAAATAAACCAAACTGCACTCCATATTTTATCGCCAAACTTAAATCATGATAACCTAACATTTCAAAGATGGCAATGTATGCTCCCATGTCTCCACCGCCGCCATATTTTTTGGGGAAAGCCATTGCACCAAATCCTTGATCTGCCAACATCTTACACCAATCCATGACTTGATCTCGATAGGCATCTTTATCTCTTAGCGTGTTGTATTTAAAAACGGGATCTTTCAAAAGTGTCCGCATTCGATTTCTAATTTCTGCATAATCATCATCAAGCAATTCTGTCATTTTTCCTACATCAAAACTTGGTTGATTTAAAATTTCTGAAACTTCTTTCTCTCTTTGTTCTTTTGAAAAAATATTTCTGAATGTTTCTAAACTTTCACATCCAAGTGCTTTTTCCAGTTCTTCCAAAGCAGTTTTGGTTTCCTCCGAATTCCATTCCAAAGTGTCTGTGCCTGATGCGGTTCTTTTTGCCATCTCGATTCCTAAATTGGTTAGAGATTGTCGTTCTTCACAAGGAAGTTGAGCGGCAGTTTTTTTGAGTAGATTTACCCAATGTTTAAATTCTTTTTCAGAAGGCGGGTTGGCAGGATTCATCCATTGCTTGATGGTTGCCTTATCTTCGTGTGTTAAAAAATGAAGGTCGTTGATTTTTTTCTTAATTAATTTAACTTCACTTGGACTCAAAACTGAATCTGCCCAACCGACATAAAATAATGGTAATACACTCATAACTCCTGATGAGTAAGTTGGGAAAAAAGGAGGTTGCTGACTCATAATATTGTTTTTTAAAAAAATTAAGATGCTATTTTTATTAGAACAAATGAAAGTGAGATGAGGTTCTCAATGTCTAAATATAATTTTTTTTTTTCAAATCAGTAATTTCGATTTTGGGCAAAAAAATAGATGACTAAATTCTTGAGAACTTAGCCATCTATTAAAATTTAAAGTGTATTTGATATAGTGTTTTATAGTTGTCATAGTGTGAGGGAGAAGACAACAGTAAAAAGATTGCAAAAAAAGTGCCAGATATTATGTTTTTTTTTAATAAAATAGAAAGTATTATATGTACAACTAAAAGAACCGCCCGAAGGCGATTCATAATTGTGTAATAATTAATAAGGGTGAGTTAACTCTCTTTTCTCTTACTATTCTAAGTTTCAAAGGTATGTTTAAGTTATAGTAAGAGTTTCTGTATGAAAGAGGATTACGGTGTTATTACTCTTTTGACGAGAGGATTTTGCCAAGTCACATCTCCAAATTCGATTTTAGAATTTAGGGGAAATAAATTTGAATTATTCAAATAAAAAAAGGCTGCCCGACGAAGACAGCCTTTGATCTAAAAAACAGACTATGAGAAAACCGCTATGAGAGGTATTTTTTTGGGGGATTACTCCCCCGATTTGAAAATTAAAAGAGTAGGGTAGTGGCACGAAGTCAATCGACCAACTAGGTTACTTTTTTAAGTATTCAAATCAATATTTTTATGAAATTGGAATTTTAGTGTTTAGCTATTGAGAATAGCGTTGTAGCCCCATTACTCTATACTCGAAACCCCAATACCTAATTTAAAGTCTTGCTATCGAATCACCATTGATGACAATACCACCACCTAAAATATCTTGTAATTTGTAAAGATCGTTTAGTCTAGGGATTGTTCCCTCTTTTTCAATGGAAACAATTTCTTCTAGAGGAACTCCAGACATTCGAGCTAAATAGTTTTGAGAAAATCCTTTTTTGATTCGAGCTAATTGAATTTGTTGACCGATAGTTAATTGATATTTTGAAGCAGGTGCAACAGTTACTCTTGATTGAGGTAAGGGTGCTCTGTGATCAACCATACTAATTAATGTTGCGATTAGAATTCCTGAGAAAATAAATTTTTCCATAGTGTTTCAATATTTTAATGATCGAATGAGGGAATAAGATTTTTAAAATTTTGGTATGTCGAAGTGTAAGTGTGTAACTCTATTTTCTACAGATTGTCGTATTGATACAGTTTATATTTTTCAATCGTGTTGATTAGTTTTTTATCATATCTTTTGTCGGTGGCGTAGCCTTGCTTTTTTAAACCTACTGCCCATTTTTTATAATCATTTCCATGCTTTTTTAATGCTTTATATCGAGCACCTGAAAGTAGTGTGCTGTGTGCTCGAAAACTATCATTTACGTTAACATATTTTCTGAAGAAATCTTTATGGTGATCATCAGTTGCATTGGAGCAATGTCCTTTTTTACAATTTTTTGAAAAACATTTCATTCCAAAAAAATTATTATTATTTCGAGCTAATCGACTTGTACCTGCTCGACTTTCGATTAAAGCTTGACCCATTTTGATACTTACAGGAATCCCGTAGAGTTCCATTTCTTTTTTTGCAACTGGAACATATCGATTGATAAATGCTTTTACTTCATTTTTGGAGAGGGCACCTGCTGCAACTGGCGCATAAGGATTGGCAACCGCTTGAGCAAAATTAGTCGTTTCGTATCCATTGTTATCATCATCTGCAACTGCTGAAAAAGGAGCACTTAAATTAAAATTGAAGCGCATATCTTTTTTTAATAGAATATATCCAGCAAAAACAACTAGGCCAATTTTCATCCATGGAACATTTTTTAATTCTACTTGAGGTGCCATATTGAACTCCATTTCAGATGTTTTCTTATGAAATTGATATTTCAAGGAGGTCAATGGTTTTTTCAAACCTGTCAAAATTTTTGTTCCTAAACTAGAAAGAGTAGGAGCGACAGTTTCTTTAAAAAAAGAACCTTTAATCATATCGGCAGTCTCAACTTCAATTTCTACTTTTGGCGGATTATTCACGATATCCCACTCAATCTCAGTAGCAGATTCTTTAGTTGGTATGGTATTGATGTGTGAATGTTTTTTCATTGTAGGATTCTTTTTGTACTTTGTGTTT
>JBGCFD010000160.1:0-75830 GCA_045106765.1 Saprospiraceae bacterium
AATCAATACGATTCAAGGAAATATTAATTGGTGGAAGTCTCGAGAAGCGCAATTAGCATCGGAGATTTTTACAGCAGATGAATTGGAAAAACTAAGACCAATTTGTGGAAATGGATTGTCTGATTCTGGAAATTTTGATAACGTTTTGGAGTTTTTAGTTTTAAGTGGGAAATCATTGCCACATGCTTTGATGATGATGATTCCCGAAGCGTGGCAACATGATGATCAGATGCAAGATTATAAAAAAGCATTTTATGATTATCATGAAAATCTGATAGAACCTTGGGATGGTCCAGCATCAATTTGTTTTACTGATGGCATCCTCGTTGGAGCAACTTTAGATCGAAATGGATTACGTCCGTCGAGGTATTGTTTGACTGAAAATGATGTGTTGATTGTAGCCTCAGAGGCAGGAGCTTTACCAGTAGATCCTTCGACGATTATTTCCAAAGGAAGATTGCAACCAGGGAAAATGTTGATCGCTGACTTGGACGAAAATCGAATTATTGGAGACGAGGAATTAAAAAATGTAGTGTGTCAAAGATTACCTTTTCGAGATTGGTTAAATGAAAATAAATTAGAACTTAAAGATATTCCAACCTTCAAAAAAGGGACTCAATTTAGGAGTCAAAATAATTTACGACAACTGCAAAAACTATATGGATACACGAAAGAAGATTTGAAATTTATTCTTGGACCAATGGTCAAAATAGGAAAAGAACCAATTGGTTCGATGGGATCAGATACTCCCTTGGCGATCCTTTCTCAGCAGCCTCAGCACTTGGCGAACTACTTCAAACAATTGTTTGCACAAGTGACCAATCCACCGATTGACCCAATCCGTGAATATAGTGTTATGTCGCTGTTTACAAAGCTTGGGAGTCAAAATAATATTTTAAAATTAGATGCCGAACATGCCAAATCTATTCATTTAGATCAACCATTATTGACGATAGAGCAGTTATTAAAAATCAAAAATTTACGTCACAATGATTATAAAACGGGGGTCATTGAATTGGTTTTTAAACCTGATGGACAAAAGGGAAGACTCAAAGCAGCCATTGATAACATCTGTGCAATCGCAGAGGATTTGATTCGGAATGGAGCAAATATTTTAGTTTTATCCGACTGTTCGGTGAGCACTAATTTAGCTCCGATTCCAACACTTTTGGCAACAGGAGCAATTCATCATCATTTGATTCGAGAAGGATTACGAACCAAAACTTCTATCGTTGTGGAAGGAGGTGATATTTGGGAGACCCATCATTTTGCCACTCTGATCGGTTTTGGGGCAGATGCGATTAGTCCTTACATGGCATTTTTTACAATAGATGATTTAGTAGATAACAATTTTTTTGAAGAAGAATTTACCAAAGAAATTTTACATCAAAAATATATCAAGGCGATAGGCAAAGGTTTACTAAAAATAATGTCGAAAAATGGAATTTCGACTTTGCAATCTTATAAAGGTGCACAGATTTTTGAAGCATTGGGAATTCACTCTAAAGTGATCGATCAATGTTTTGCAGGTACTGTTTCGAGATTGCAAGGATTAGGTTTTGATGGAATAGCAAAAGAGACTTTAGAAAAATTTGTCAAAGCCTATCCATCAAAATCTCCTAAGAATAATGCTTTAGAAAATGGAGGAGTTTACGCTTGGAGAGAAGATGGAGAGTTTCATTTATTCAATCCACAGACCATTCATTTATTACAATTTGCCACTCGAAAAAGAGATGAGGATGCTTTTAAAAAATATGCAAAACTAATAGATGATCGCGCCGAAAAAGCGTGTACACTTCGTGGGCTTTTAGATTTTAGAAAAAGTGAATCCATTGCTTTAGAGGAAGTCGAACCAATTGAAGAAATTTTTAAACGCTTTGCTACAGGTGCAATGTCTTTCGGTTCGATTTCGCATGAAGCGCATTCGACTTTGGCAATTGCGATGAATCGCATTGGCGGTAAAAGTAATAGCGGAGAAGGAGGAGAAGACGTTAGCCGTTTTAAAAAGAAGAAAAATGGCGACTGGGAACGTTCTGCAATTAAGCAAGTTGCTTCTGGAAGATTTGGTGTCACGAGTCATTATTTGACCAACGCCGATGAGATTCAAATCAAAATGGCACAAGGTGCAAAACCAGGAGAAGGTGGTCAATTACCTGGACATAAAGTAGATGATTGGATTGGTCGAGTACGGAATTCTACGCCAGGTGTTGGACTGATTTCACCACCACCACATCATGATATTTATTCTATCGAAGATTTAGCACAGCTTATTTTTGATTTAAAAAATGCAAATCGCCAAGCTCGAATTAATGTAAAATTGGTTTCGAAAACGGGTGTAGGAATTATTGCCTCTGGTGTCGCCAAAGCACATGCTGATGCAATTTTGATTTCAGGACATGATGGAGGCACAGGTGCATCACCGTTGACTTCCATTCGTCATGCAGGCTTGCCGTGGGAACTTGGGTTAGCTGAATCACATCAAACTTTGGTGAAAAATAAATTGCGAGACCGAGTGGTTCTACAAACTGATGGACAAATTCGGACCGGTCGAGATTTAGCCATCGCAACACTTTTAGGTGCGGAAGAATGGGGCGTGGCTACCGCAGCATTAGTCGTGGAAGGTTGCATAATGATGCGAAAATGTCACATGAATACTTGTCCTGTCGGAATTGCTACACAAAATCCTGACTTGCGAAAACGCTTCACCGCTAAACCAGAACACATTATTAACTTCTTCACTTTTCTAGCGGAAGATTTGCGAAAATATATGGCGCAACTCGGTTTTCGAACGGTCGAAGAGATGGTTGGAAAAGTCGAATTACTAAAACCTAAAAAAGGCATTTCCAATTGGAAATATAAATCATTGGATTTGAGTCCGATACTTTTTAAAGAATCTGTTGATGATACAGTTGGACAATTTAAGCAAGTGGAACAAGATCATGGATTGAAAGGAATCTTGGATTGGAAACTGTTGAATCTCATCGGTAAAAGTCTGGATAAAGGAAATAGTTTCGCCACTACTTTTTTTGTGAAAAATACAGATCGTGCGGTGGGTACACTTTTGTCTAATGAAATTTCAAAAAGATATGGTCTCGATGGTTTACCTGAGGACACTTATAGTTTTAGATTTAAAGGTTCAGCTGGACAAAGTTTTGGAGCGTTCTCGGTTCAAGGTTTGACTTTTACTTTAGAAGGTGAGTCGAATGATTATTTTGGAAAAGGATTGTCTGGTGCAAAATTAATAGTTGTTCCAGATCGGGATGCTCCTTTCGACGCGGGCGAAAATATTATCATTGGCAATGTTGCATTTTATGGAGCAACTTCTGGAAAAGCCTTTATCAAAGGTTTGGCAGGAGAAAGATTTGCGGTTAGAAATTCAGGTGTTCATGCAGTTGTCGAAGGAATCGGAGATCATGGCTGCGAATATATGACAGGAGGTCGAATTATTGTTTTGGGAAAAACAGGTAAAAATTTTGCAGCTGGAATGAGTGGTGGCATTGCTTATGTTTTTAATGATTGGGGAGGTTTTGAAAATCAATATAATCCTGAATTGGTAGATTTGAATCCATTGGAAGAAGAAGATTTTGAAAATGTAAGAGTATTGTTACGAGAACACTTTTTATATACGAGTAGTAAAAAGGCGTTGGAGATTTTAAATAATTGGGAACAGCAAAAAAATACTTTTATCAAAGTCATTCCAAGAGATTATAAAAGAATTCTCGAACAGGAAAAGCAAAAAGAATTGATTGTATAAGAGGAGTCGGAGCGTAATTTTCAGAGGTTGATTTTTAATTAGTTTCTAGATTTTTTTCACAAAACACGATTCATAGATTCGTTTTATTATTTATAAATATGGCAGATCCACAAGGTTTTTTAAAATATAAAAGAGAGTTACCTAAATCCCGAAAAGTAGCAATTCGAGTAAAAGATTACAATGAAATCTACAAAGATTTTTCTGATAAAAAAGTCAAAACACAAGCAAGTCGATGCATGGATTGTGGTGTTCCATTTTGTCATTCAGGTTGTCCATTAGGAAATGTGATTCCTGATTTTAACGATGCTGTTTATCAAGAAGATTGGGAAGATGCCTATCATATTTTAAGTGCGACGAATAACTTCCCAGAATTTACAGGACGAATTTGCCCTGCCCCTTGCGAGTCAAAATGTGTTTTGGGAATCAATCAACCGCCTGTGGCAATTGAGTTGATTGAAAAGAATATTATTGAAAAAGCATTTGAAAAAGGATTTGTTCAACCAAATCCTCCTGTGATTCGTTCGGGGAAAAAAGTTGCGGTGGTTGGTTCTGGTCCAGCAGGATTGGCAGCAGCAGCGCAATTAAATCAGGAAGGACATTCGGTAACCGTTTATGAAAGAAATTCTCGAATTGGAGGTTTGCTTCGATATGGAATTCCAGATTTTAAATTAGAAAAATGGGTGATCGATCGTCGTTTGCAAATCATGGAAGCAGAAGGAATTCGATTTGAGGTGAATGCAAATGTGGGAGGAAATGTTCCAACCAAAAAATTGATGGATGAATTTGACGCAATCGTTTTATGTGGCGGATCTACTATTCCTCGAAAATTAAATGTCAAAGGGGAAAACCTAAAAGGAGTACATTTTGCGATGGAATTTTTGGAACAAAATAATAAAAGAGTAGCAGGCGATACTATTTCCAAAAAAGAAGAATTGCTAGCTACTGGAAAAAATGTTTTGGTGATTGGAGGAGGCGACACCGGTTCAGATTGTATTGGAACTTCTAATCGACACGAAGCTAAATCAATTTTGCAATTAGAAATTTTGGCGCAACCACCTAAGAAACGACCAACCGATATTCCATGGACTGCAGCGCCAATGTTGCTAAAAACAACTTCTTCCCACGAGGAAGGTTGCGAACGAGAATGGGCAATTTTAACCAAAGAATTTATTGGCGATAAAAAAGGAAACCTCAAGGCCGTAAAATTAGTCAATCTAAAATGGACTATGAACGAGGAAACTGGTCGCTCTAATTTTGAAGAAATTGAAGGAACGGAAAGAGAAATTCCTTGCGAGTTAGCATTGTTGGCGGTCGGGTATTTGCATCCACAAAAAGAAGGTTTGTTGGAAAAGTTAAATATTGAATTGACGGAGCGAGGTAATGTCAAAGAGGAGAATTATCAAACTAATGTAGATAAAGTTTTTACTGCGGGAGATATGCGTAGAGGGCAATCGTTGGTTGTTTGGGCGATTGCAGAAGGACGGAAGGTGGCTGAATCGGTGAATGAATTTTTGGCGAAGGAACATGTCTAATAAGTTGAAAACTTAAAATCACTCCAGAATTTTTATTACCACATAGAACACATAGTTAAAAATCTATGTGTTCTATGTGCCTATGTGGTGAAATTATTTCGCAAAAATTAAACTAATCAAAAATAACTCTCAAATCATATTTAAGTAAAATTTTTTTCTGTAATATTTCCTACACTAATTAAACAAGGTAAATATTTTCCGAATCCAAAAGGTGTAAGTTTGATCATAATTTATTTTGATAAAAAATAGAAAATGAAAAACCTCCAAAACAAAGTAGTCGTCATCACCGGCGCAGCATCAGGAATCGGGAAAGCATTGGCTCAACATTTTGCCAAAGCAGGAAGTCATTTAGCTCTAAATGATTTTAATGAAATGGGACTTTTGCAAACAGTTAAAGAACTTCAATCCATAGCAACGGGTAAAATATTTTCCGCACCATTCGATGTTTCTAAAGTGGGAAATTTTGAAAAATTTGCTCAGCAAGTCTCTGAAACATTCGGACGTGTAGATATTGTTATAAATAACGCTGGAGTTGCACTCGGAAAAGTTTCGGTGGAAGATTTAAGTTATAAAGATTTGGAATGGGTGATGAATATTAATTTTTATGGAATGGTTTACGGCACAAAATCATTTCTTCCATTTTTGAAAAAACAAAGCGAAGCAGCCTTAATAAATATTTCAAGTGTTTTCGGATTGGCTGGAATTGGACATCAAGGAGCTTATTGTGCTTCCAAATTTGCCATTCGTGGATTTACAGAATCACTTCGAATGGAAGCACTTCAAGATTTTCCTCACGTGCAAATTCATACCGTTCATCCAGGTGGAATAAAAACTAATATTGCAAGAAATTCCCGATGGGTAGAGGAGAATATTTCGGAAGAAAAAAAAGAAGAAACGACTAAGAATTTTGAAAGAATGTTTATCACTACTCCTGAATCAGCAGCGGCAACAATTGTCAAAGGCATTCAGAAAAAGAAATCTAAAATTGTGATTGGAAAAGATGGAAGACAGATGGATTGGTTAGTTAGATTAATGCCTACCGGGTATTCCAAAATTATTCTTAATCAATTAAAAAAAGAGAATTTGACAGATTAAAGAAACACGTTTATTTATTGTTATAAAAAACTTTTATATAGTCTTTATATTCATCTGCTGACATTAATTCATTCCATTCAGAGAGATTCAAAACTTCCATTTTTACCAGCCAACCTTTTTCGTAAGGTGATTCATTTACCCAATTTGGATGGTTCTTCAAATTAATATTAATTGATGTGATTTTCCCACTTGTAGGAGATTCTACTTCAGTTGTGATTTTATCAGATTCAATTAAAACCAATTCTTGGCCTTTTTTAATGATATCTCCCACCTGTGGTAGATTTATTGAATTTACTTTTCCAAAAACTGTTTGGGCGAAATCAGTAATTCCAATTGTAAATGTATTGTTATTTTTGATTATCCACTCGTTGGTTTCGTTGTATCGGGCTAATTGATTGATTTTTTTCATTAGACAATTCTTAACAAGGATTAAGAAATATTAATCTGATTATAAAAGTAAAAAGTTAAACTTAGTTTGTAAATTTATAAAAACAATATTTACAAATTTAAATTTAGCTATTATGAAAATATTCATACCAATTTTTTCTTTTTTCTTTTTATTTCAAAATGTATTAATCGGTCAAACTTTTGTTTCTCCTTCATCTGTGGCTTATGATAATGCTGCTCAAGAATATTTTGTGTGCAATAGTGCAGGAGGTGATATTTTTCGCATGGATGGAAGTGGAAATATAAGTCCATTCAAATCTGGTTTGGGTGGATTATTAAGTTTAGCAATTTTTGATGAGATTGTGTATGTTTCTGAAGGGTGGCCATCAGGTGCAACTATTTATGGATTTGACAAAACGAGTGGTGATGAAGTTTTTTCAATCACACTAAATGGTACCAACCAAGTCAATGATTTGTTATTTGATAGTACTGGTGTGTTATTTGTGAGTGATCGTGAATCAGCAAAAATATTTAAAATTGATATACTAAATTCCACTTCTGAAACTTTGGTAGGTGCAGGAGAAATTTCAGGACCCAATGGGATGATGTTAAATGGATCTGATCAAATAATAGTAGCTTCAACTGAAGGTAAGATTTTTAGCGTGAACACATCAAATGGAAATACGACTTTGTTAACAACGAATGGGTATGAATCCCAAGATGGAATAGCTGCTGATAAATTTGGAAATATTTTTATTTCAAGTTGGTCTACGACAGGTGAAACTTTTCTATTCTATTATCCCGAAGGTGATTTTACACAAGAACCAATCGAACTTTTTAGTAATGGATTTGGTATGGGAGATTTCGCTTATAATCCAGATGAGCATCTTTTGGCTATTCCAAATTGGAATCAAAATTCTATCACTTTTTATGAATTAGAAACGACTAGTGCTGCAAATGAAATTATTCTTCCAAATAGTTTTATTAGTCTTTTTCCCAATCCAATTATTAAAAATGATTTTTTGACTATTCAGAGTGAAAATGTAAACCTTGGAGAAAATTGGAAATGCACAATGATAAACTCATCAGGTAAAGTAATCAAAAGATGGAATTTAGATCAAGTTCAAAATACCAAAATTCAATTTAATTCTAGTAGCATTTCTGCTGGATTTTATCTTTTAATATTTGAACGGGAAGGGAAAAGGATATATAAAAAAATGATTGTTGGCGAATAAAATAATATGAAGATTTTTATGCAGTTTATATATTTTCTGTTTGCACTTTATGTTTTGATTTGCATTTTGTTATATTTCTTTCAGGAACGTTTGATTTTTTTTCCTCAAAAATTAGTGGTAGATCACACCTTTCATTTCGATGGAGATTTTGAAGAAAAATTTTTCCAAGTCGATGATGAAACGATGGTTCATGCCCTCCATTTTTTTTCCAAAAATCCAAAAGGAGTTATTTTATATTTTCATGGAAATGCTGGTTCATTAGAGGATTGGGGAGAAGTTGCAGATGATTTTGTCAAAATGGAATATGATGTTTTGATTTCTGATTTTCGAGGTTTCGGAAAAAGTACAGGTAAGATAAGTGAATCAGGATTTTATCAAGATGCTCAGATGTTGTATGATTTTTTATTGGAAAAATATGACGCTTCGCAAATCACTATTTTTGGAAGATCGCTCGGAACAGGAGTAGCAGTTGATCTGGCCTCTAAGAATAGAGCTAAAAGATTAATTCTCGAAACTCCATTTGCCAACTTTGCAGATTTGGCTCAAAGTCGATTTAAAATATTTCCCGTAAAAGCATTGTTAAAATTCAGTTTTTCTAATAAAGATAAATTAGAAAAAGTTGAATGTCCAGCCCATATTTTTCATGGAATAAATGATGAAGTAATTCCATACCATCATACCAAAGAATTAGAATCAATTTTGAAAGCAGATTGGACTTTTACAACAATCAAAAACGGAAACCATAACAATCTATTTACATTTCAAGAATATTGGACTAAAATTAAAGCTATATTAAAATGAAATTTTTTTCAAAAAAGAATTTATTAATCCTATCTGTGATTGGATTAATATTTTGGATGTGTGGTAGTTTGTTAGGAAGCAAAATTGCTACACGAGCACATCCTCAAAAAATCCCTTCTTTCCAAAAATATTTTTCGCAAACTGTTGAAAATCAATTGTTTAAGTCTTTTGATCAATTAGAAATCTCATCTTGGTTTATTCCAAATGATACTTCTACAAAAGCAATTATTTTGCTTAGTGGAATTCGTGGTATCTTATTGTGTGTTATTTCTAGGGCTAAATTTTATCTACAAAAAGGCTTCAATGTTTTAATGCCTGACTTGCGTGGAACGGGAGAGAGTGGGGGAGATTTAATTTCTTTTGGCTGGAAAGAACGATTTGACTTATTGGCTAGTGTTGATCTTTTAAAGAAAAAGGGAATGGATAAAATTGCCGTACATGGAATGTCATTGGGTGCTGCAACGATTGTTTATAGCTTTCAGGAAAAACCAAATTATGATTTTGTCGTGCTCGAATCTTGCTATGATAATATCACTAATGCTTTAAAAAATCGAGTGGACAAATATCCAATTCCATCATTTGCATTTTACCCAATGACAAAATTTACTGAAATGAGAGTGGAAGCAAGTTCTGAAGATTTGAGCCCCGAAAAATATATTGGATTAAATAAATCTCCCATTTTTATCCTAGCTGGAGATGCCGAGAAAAAAGTAAAAAAAGAAGAAACGGAAAAATTATTTTTAAAATGTAATTCTATAACAAAACAATTACATTTCTTTAAAAATGCTTACCATGAAGATTTTATGAATAGATATGAAGAAGAGTGGAAAGATGAAATGGAGAAATGGTTGATGAGAGTATCGAGCTAAATTACAGTTTATTATTTATTGTACTTCATTAGTTACTATCATTTTTTTTTGCAAGAAACAAAAAGAAAGAGAATGCTAAAAAAAACAAAATCTGAATGGAGCTCATAAGAATTAAGTTTTTAAAAAATTAAAAAATAGTAACCTGATTTTTCAAATCAAAACATAGAAATTTCAACGTGAACTAGGTTTATATAAAAAAATCTAATTTGAATTTTGATAAGAAAGGGGGATTGTAAACTTGAATTTTGATGGTTCTTTTTTTTCAAAAGAATCAAAATAAAAGCCCTAAATAAAAGAGTAGATTAAATGCAGATATTATATTTTTAATATTGATAAATATAAAATTATGTTCTTGCTGAGATTTTGTAAATTTGTCATTTAGAACGGTAAAATTTTAAAGATGCTCTGAAGACAAAGTAACTTTCAAAAGACTTGCCTTGGCGCATAAAAAATAGAAAAAAGATATAAATATTTTAAAAATGTCAAATTCCACCTCGGTTTGTGAGGAATCTACTTTTACAAAAATCTTTAAGGAGTACGCAAAATCGTTGCATAACTATTTGTTTTATAAAACAGGTAATCACGATTTGTCAGAAGATTTAGCTCAAGAAGCTTTTACCAAACTTTGGAAAAATTGTGCTTCTGTAATCCCTGAAAGTGCGAAAGGTTATGTTTTTAAAACAGCTAATAATCTTTTAATAAATAATTACAACCACCAAAAAGTAGTTTTGAAGTTTGAGAATTTACCGCACACAGACCGAAGTAATGAAAGTCCAGAATATTTACTAGAAGAAAAAGAATTTAAAACGAAATTAGAAAATGCTATTTCATCTTTACCTGAAAAACAGCGATTAGTTTTTTTGATGAGCAGAATTGATAAAAAAACGTATAAGGAAATTGCAGCCATTTTGGGAATTAGCAAACAGGCAGTAGAAAAAAGAATGTATAATGCTTTAGACACTTTAAGGCAAATTTCAAAAAACATAAAATAAAAGTAGGTCATAGAATGATAGGATTGTCTTTATTATGAAGTTGTTTTAAAATGTTTGCTGAAACCGAGCGGAAAGGCTTGTGATTATTGGCGAAGCTCTTTTTGAGTTTCAACCCCTTTGGGTTGGGACGAAAAAAAGCTGAAGTCCAATAACCACAATGCTTTCTGCGTAGGTCAGCTAGACATTTTAAAACAACTTCATAGATTCATTCCTTTAATTTAGAATATTAATCATGTTAAATGACGAACAATTACATAAGTGGGTAAACGGTAATCTGACAAAAGAAGAGTTGGACGTTTTTCAACTTCGACCAGAATATGATTCTTTGGTTGAATTATATAAAAATACAGAAAGTCTTTCTGTTCCAAATCTTGATGAAGAGAAAATGCTTGCCGAAATTTTAAAATTGAAAAAGAAAAAAGCTTCACCTGAAAAAGGGAGAAGAGCCTTTCTTTCCAATTGGATGAAATATGGAGTAGCAGCATCTCTTTTACTTTTGGTTGCTTGGTTATTTTGGCCTCAAAATAGTTCTGTCGAATATAATTTGGCAACTGGTGAAAGAACTGAAGCAACTTTGCCAGATGGATCTACATTTGTATTGAATGCAGAAAGTGTTTTGACTTACAATAATGATACTTGGGAAACTTCAAGAACATTACACTTAGAAGGAGAAGCTTTTTTTGAAGTGAAAAAAGGGTCAAAATTTACAGTTAATACACCAGATGGATTAGTGGAAGTTTTAGGAACCAAATTTAATGTGCGTGCTCGAAATAATACATTGGAAGTTAATTGTCAAAGTGGAAAAGTGGCTGTTTCAAACGAAAATGGAGTCGTACTTGGAGAGTTATTGGCTAATGATGCGATCAGAGTTTTAGAAAACGGAACGATTGAATCTTGGAAAAATGCACCTGCGGAGAAAATGAGTTGGGTAGATGGAATTTTTAGTTTTAAAAATGTTTCCTTGGCAGTTGTTTTGGAAGAATTGGAAAGACAATATGAAGTAAATATTGATGCTTCAAATGTAGATGCTACAACTAAAGTTTCTACTAGTTTTGATTTAGGAAGTGTAGAAATCGCTTTAAAAACAATTCTTGCTCCGCTTGTAATTTCATTTGAAAAAATTGATGAGAAAAATATAATTTTAAAAAAATAAGATTTTAAATACATCTACTCACGAGGTGTCATTCGAATAAAAGTCACCTTGTGAATAATTAAGCTTCGAATTTGAATATTTATAACAATATATTTACAATTTTATTTTCTTTGTTTTCTCTTCCTCTTTTTTCTCAACAAACAATAGTCGAAGTTGATAAAGAGGAAGCCACTTTAGAACAAGTTATTCAAATTTTAGAATCAGATTATGGTTTTCATTTCTCTTATAAAGTTGACGATATAAAAAGTATCATCGTTCGTCCCCCTTCTCAAAAAGCTTCTATTTCAGATTTTCTCTCAAAAATTTTAGAATCAACAAAATTGGAACATGAAATTGTTCAGAGCAATTTTATCATTTTAAAAAAGAAAATTGCTAAAAAAGAAACTACCGATTCAACCAATCAGAATGATAAAAATCTCCGATTACTTTGTGGTAAGATTATCGATGGTGGAATGAACGAACCATTATATTATGCGAATGTTTATTTGCAGAAAAGTAATGTAGGGACGACTTCAAATATAGATGGAAGTTTCCAATTCTTGGCAGATTTTGAAGAGAATGATACGATCTTAATAACTTATGTTGGCTACCCAACGATTAAAATTTTAGCTTCCAAATTATTAAAAGAACCTTGCCGAACATTAGCCTTCAAAACGTACCAATTTCCAGACGATTTAATTGTGATAACTGATTATTTAATAGATGGCGTGAGTACTCAGGATAATGGTTCTTACACTCAGTTGGAACCTTATAGAATAAGGGCTTTGCCTGGTCAAGCAGAGCCTGATGTATTTCGATCCATTCAATTTTTGCCAGGGATTTCTTCCCCAGAAGGTTCCGCTTCAAGTATCAATATTCGAGGTGGAACACCTGATCAAAATTTGATTTTATGGGAAGATATTCCTATTTATCATGCTGCACATTATTTTGGAAATTTATCTGCATTTAATCCTTACATTATTGATCAGGCAAAAATTTATCGAGGCGGTTTTAATTCAGAATATGGTGGTAGAATTTCAGGCGTAATTGATTTAAAAACGAGAGACTTGGAAAGAGGCGACCAATCAGAATTTGGAGTTGGAGTGAATTTTCTAGATGCTAATGCCAATGGAAGAATTATTTTTTTAGAAGATAAAGCTTCGATCACTTTTTCCGTTCGAAGATCAATTTCAGATTTGTGGCGATCTCCAACCTTCGAAAAATTTTCTCAAAGAGTTCATCGAGGAATTTTATTTCAATCACCAACTAATGCTCCGTCAAATGATGAAATTGATGTGGAAGATCAATTTCATTTTTTTGATAGTAACCTAAAAGCCTCCGTTCAAATTTCAAAAAAAGATCAGATTTCAATAGCTGGATTTTATGGAGAGAATGATTTTCAATCCGTTTTGAAAAATGAGATGAGAAATCAAATTCAATCAGATAGTTTATTTTTAGAAAATAGTGGTTTAAGTTTTTCTTGGAATCGAAAATGGAATACCAACTTTTCTTCAAAGTTATCTGCTGTAATTTCAGATTATCAATACGATTATGATTATAGTTTAGAAAGTATTAATTCTGGTCCCAAAGATAAATTTGGCATCAAAAGAAGTATGATTAATGAAAAACAAATTCACTTCTCTAATTTGTATAAAACCAAAAAAGAACATGAAGTGAAATTTGGTTATCAATTAATTGATTATGATGTAGCATTTCAAGTAACCAAAGAAAATCGAGATAACCTTCAAACAAATCAAAATAAAACTTATCAATCAAATGTCCACATTGGATATGTTTCATTTAATACATCGAAAGAAAAAAAATTAGGATTTGATTTAGGATTTCGTGGGAGTTTTTTGGAAAGTGAAAATCAAACATTTTTAGAGCCTCGATTAAAAGTATGGTATAAAATAACGGATCATTTTGGTCTTAACTTTAATGCTGGCAAATACTATCAATTTTTGAGTCAGCTGGAACAGATCGAAGGAGATCGAGCAAGTATCGAAACACCTGTTTGGGTATTGGCTGGTGAAAAAGAAGTCCCAATTCTAGATGCAAGTCAATTTCAGGTAGGTTTGGTTTTTAATAAAAAAGATTGGTTAATTGACGTTCAATCTTACGTCAAAAATGTAGATGGATTGACTTCATTGGCAACTGGATTTGATGAGGAGTTAACTGGTAGATTTCATCTAGGAAGTGCGAAAATTAGAGGTTTAGATATATTAATAAAAAAGCGATGGAATAATTTTTCAAGTTGGGTAAGTTATTCTTTTAGTAAAGTTGATAATCAATTTGATACTTTTTTTGATGATCAGTTTAATGCTTCGAATGAACAACCACATAATTTTCATTTGGTGAATTTATGGACGTACAATAAATTACAATTTTCCATCGGTTGGAAGATTGCATCGGGAACACCTTTTTCCAAGAAGGAAAATTATTTGATTCATATTGAGCAGGGAATGATGGGACCAAGAGAAAGTATTCGACCAATTGTAGAAGAATATAATAGTGAAAGGTTACCATTTCGACATCAATTAGATGCTTCGATTTTATATAATTTTCGATGCAAAAAGAATTGGTTTTATAAAGGTAAAATTGGCTTGTCTCTTTTTAATATTTACAATCAAACGAATATTTATAATCGAGGATTTTTTATGGACATTCGCCCAAATTTTATTCCTCAATTAGAATATACTGATCAGTTAGAATTGGGATTTACTCCAAATTTCGCTCTAAGGATTGAATTTTAAAAATAAAAAAAGAGCTGCTAATGAAGTAATCATGAGCAGCCCTTTTTATCAAATTATTTAATTCATTTTATACTTCCTTGACTTTAGCACCTTCCTCTAATATTTCTTTGTATAAAATCGGTTGAGGATATTCTTTTCTCATAACATGCTTAATAACATCAAAAGCAGTAATGACTCCTTTCAGTTTATTATCAAGATTTACAACTGGTAAAGTTTTAAATCGACGATCAATAAATAATTCAGCAGCAGTTCCCACTTTATCTTTTGGTTCGATGACAAGGACATTAGTGCTCATTACATCTTTGACCAGTTCGGATTTTTTAGACTCATGATTGATAGAATTTTTCCATAAATCATAGGATGTAATCATGCCAACTAATTTGTCCTCTTGATCAACAACTGGGATTTGTTGAATTTTTTCATTGACCATTAATTTAGAAATGTTGACGACAGTATCATTAGGATGAGCAACGATAGGGTCTGACCTCATGATTTTGCGTACTTCTTGATTCAACATAATTTTATTTTTTTAGTTTGGTTACCTGAATAATTAAAGTTAATAAAATTATTGGTTTAGCCAAATAAAATGCGTTAAAAAATGTCGTAATGTATAGCTAAATTTGACAATATTTTAAACGAGGAAATTAAATTTTCTTTCTTCCAATTTGAAAAAATTTAAATATGAAAAACCTGCTTTTCCTTTTCTTTTTTCTTTTCTTTTTCAACTCTTGTCAAAAAAAGGAATCGAATTCCAAACCAAATATCATTTTTATTTTAGCAGATGATTTGGGATATAATGAATTAGGTTGCTATGGTCAAACCAAAATTGAAACCCCAAATATTGATGCTCTTGCAGAAAATGGAATAAGGTTTACTCAACATTATTCAGGGTCACCAGTTTGTGCTCCTTCCCGTTGTATTTTTTTGACAGGGCAACATTCAGGTCATGCTTATGTTCGAGGAAATGATGAATGGTCATCTCGTGGTGATGTTTGGAATTTTGAAAAAGCGGTGAACGATCCAAATTTGGAAGGGCAATATCCAATGCCCTCAGACTCGGTTACGATTGCTGAACTTTTAAAAGAAAATGGATATGCCACAGGTATGGTTGGAAAATGGGGATTGGGTGCACCACTTTCGGAAGGCATTCCAACTAAGCAAGGTTTTGATTTTTTTTATGGTTATAATTGTCAACGGCAAGCACATACTTATTACCCCAAACATCTTTGGAAAAATGAAGAGAAAATTTGGTTAGATAATGAGTTAGTTCCTCCTGGAACTCAGCTGGAAAATATCGCTGATTCAATAGATGAAGTTGCTTATAAAAAGTATACTCAAAAAGATTATGCACCAACTTTGATGCATCAAGAAGCACTTCAATTTATTGGTCAAAACAAATCAAAACCTTTCTTTTTATATTATGCTTCTCCGATTCCACATCTTCCTTTGCAAGCTCCTCAACGTTGGGTCGATTTTTATAAACAGAAATTTGGATCAGAAAATCCTTATCCAGGTGGACAAAGTTATTTTCCAAATTACACGCCAAGAGCAACTTATGCTGCGATGGTTTCTTATCTCGATGAGCAAGTTGGAGAGTTAGTTGAAAAATTAAGGGAAGAAGGAATATATGAAAATACCTTGATTATTTTTACCAGCGACAATGGACCAACTTATGATATTGGAGGAGCAGACTCTCCATTTTTTGAAAGTGCGAAACCTTTTCGAAGTGATAGAGGTTGGGGAAAAGGTTACACTCAAGAAGGTGGTATTCGAGTTCCAATGATTGCACATTGGCCTGCAAAAATTAAAGAAAAAAAATCTTCTAATCATCTCTCAGCATTTTGGGATTGGCTGCCAACTTTTTGTGAAATGGCAGGAGTGGAAAGTTCATTTCATTCCGATGGGATAAGTTTGTTGCCAATTTTAAATGGTGAAAATCAAAAAGAGAATCATGAATTTTTATATTGGGAATTTCCATCGTACAAAGGACAACAAGCAGTAAGAATGGGAAAATGGAAAGCGATTCGTCAAAATATGTTTGATGGAAATATGGAAATAGAATTATTTGATTTGGAAAAAGATTCGACTTGCCAAAATAATGTGGCTAATCAATTTCCAAAAGTAGTAAACGAAGTAAAAATGATTATGAAAAAGGAACATCAAACTTCAGTTGTGGAAAGATTTAGGATTCCAATTATTGAGTAAAAAAAGCGGAGTAAGTAGTTTGATTTGGCGATTTATTAAAAAAATGTAATTAGAAATAAATTTGTTATCCTACTAGCAGTAGGATTATTTTCTAGGTGTTTGATGATTGATTCTCCAAAAGGATAACTTGATTTGACAAATCATTATTTGGTAGATTTCAAGATTTACTTTGTAGAAAAATAAAAGCCAATTAAAATTAGTTTTATACTTTTGTGGAAAATTATTTAATTAAAAAATATAACAATGAACTTACAAAGTTTAACTTTCTTTTTTTGCGTAGCGATTTTTTCTTTTGTTGGATGCGACGGAACACCTCAAGAAAACAATGAAAAAATTGATAAAACGGCTGATTCCGCCAAAGAACTAATTGATATTTTAAAAGAAAATACAAAGGAAATAGTCAACGATGAAAAGCTTCAAGCCAAATTTAAAGACATTTTAGAAGATGTAAAAATAGAGTCAAAAGATCTTGAAAAATTATTAAAAGAACAGGGGGAGAACTGGGAAGAAAAATTGAAAGAAATAGCCAACGATCCAAAGATGAAGGAAAAATTAAAAGATTTGAGTGGAGATGCGGATGAAATCAAAAAGAAACTAGAAGAAATATTCGAAGAAGTTTCAAAGGAGAAAAATTAGAATTGATCCCGTTGGATGTTTTAAATATGCTCTTATATTAGACATTGTACGATCTACATACAATTTATTGTGGGATAAAGTTTGTAAAGCGGTATCGAAGCATCTCGGTACCGCTTTCCTATTCTATGATACCAGCGTTTGAAAATCATCAAAATAGCACTTTTTTCGCTTCGAAGAATTTAAAGTGAAAAGTCATAAATCAAGGTTACGATAGCCATCAATTTCATTCGATTATCCCAAAACCAAAGTCGAGGGGATTCCAATTTTTTTGATGTGGTGAGATACCCAAATTTATAAAAGGTGCTTTTGTCTGACTACTTAACCTAAAAAGTAATCCCGAACTTTGGGATTACCAAAATTCGGGATTACTCCTGTTTTTATTCTAATAACAACGTATTTACATTTTTATAAATCTGCGAATAATACTACCATTCTTATTTTTTAATTTTATAAAATAAACTCCGTTTGGGAAGCTGGAAATATTCATTTCAATGAAATCATTTTTTCCAAAAGTTCTATTTTGTTCTTTCAAAATTTGCCCAGTTGTAGAGATGATTTCTACTTGGAAATCCATTGTTCTTTCTAATTCAATTTTTGCAAATAACAATTCATTTACGGGATTAGGGAAAATAGAAAATTCCTTAATTTCAACTAAATCATTAATTGCAACAGTTTCAATAGTAATGACATTTGAATTTCCAAAACAACCATTGGTGTCAACTGTACCAACATAATAATCTCCAGGAGTCATTACATTTAATTGTTGGTTATTTGAGTTGGGAAGGATTGTTCCATCTTGAAACCATTGATAATAATTGGCTTCGGTGGAAGTCAATAGATTTCCATCCAAAACGATTTCTGGAATCACAGGTTCATAAACAGTAATTTCGATTGTACCAAAAGCTTCACATCCGAAATCTTCATTTATGACTAACAAGGAGTAAAAACCACTTTCTGTCACTTCAACTTCAGCAGTAGAATCTATTGTTTCATTATTAAAACTCCAGATGTAAGAATAATTTCCAATAAGCGCTGCATCTAGGCTAACAAAACCTCCCTGACAAAATTCAGTTGGACCACTAGGTGTAATATTGATAGGAGGACTAAATGAAAATGTTACTTCAAATTCTTCGCTAACTGATTCACATCCATTGTTAGAAGTTATCAATTGATAAGTTCCTGTTCCATCAATCAATATTGAATTTGTGGTACTTACTGTATCTCCATTTTTTGTCCAGTTATATGCTTCATATCCATCAGGTACTTCATAGGTAAATGCTTGTCCATCACAAATCACTACATCTTCTGTATTCAAATTTGAAATGTCAGGAGATTCGTTAAATGTAACGACCATCTCATTAGAAATACTTTCACATTGTTTGTTATTAATTACAGCATAGTAAGTTCCACTTTCTGAAATTTCAAAAAAGAAATTAACAGAATCAATTACTTCGGAATCTTTGTACCAAGTATATTTTTCAAAACCATCAGGTACTTCAAAAGTTCCATTTTCTCCATCACACAAATCTAAAGTACTTGGAAAAATAGTTGATATATCTGGAGTTGTAGGAGGGGCAATATTGAGTAATGAAATAGATTGATCCATTTCCAAAACATATAAGCCTGTAGAAACATCAGAAGCTAAAATTAATCCTGATGGCAAAAATGGATAAGTTCCCCAATTCCCTTCAAAACCTGCGTAGGCAGTATCACTTGGATTGGTATCATAATATGCGGCAGTAAATGGATTCAAAGGATCAGATACATCGAAGACTTGAATTCCATCATGATAGTAAGAACAAAATAAATAGTCTCCCCGAATAAATGGATTGTGAGGTCGATTATTATCGTCGTTTGGATTCAGAGGAAATTTGAAAGTAGTATCAATTTCAATAAACTCATTGTCTAGATTTTCCAAATTTATCACACCTAATGGCCGTCCAATCGGAACCTCCTCTGCATAGATCGCAAAATCTCCTTCTTCCGAAACCCAGCTACTATGATTGTAACCACCTGTATTTTGGGAAGCTAATAAAATTGGAGTTGTTGGATCAGTCATATCCCAAATAAAAAATCCAAGGTATCCATGTGAGCCATAGGCAATATTATCTCTTACATAAATATCATGGGCATAACCTTGACCGTTCGATGGATTAGCAGGTAAATTTACAGAAGCCATAAGACTCGGATTATCAGGATCATCATTCAAATCCAAAACAATCACTCCACCGTTTTGAGTATCAGTTCCAACAGAATACAATCGACCATTTTCTTCATCAATAAATATGTTATGTGATTTTCCAAAAAATGCTGTACTATGATAAGATTTTGTAATGGAGTTAGGTAAATCACTTAGATCGAAAATCATCAATCCTTCATTCGTATTATCTGAAACAGCATAAGCTCGATCTTTATATGTTTTCATATCTCGCCAAACTGTCGTTTCTCCACCTGCAAAACTATCAATTTGAACTAAGTTCATTGGATCAGCTAAATCAATAAAATGTATATGTGTGGAAGATCCGATAATTGCAAATTCATTTCCTTCACAATCTACATATCCCCATACTTCATTAAACTGAACTCCAGATGGAGCTGGTCTGGAATCATCTTCCCAAGTATCGAGAAGCGTCATATTCATTGATTGTTGAGCTTGTAAGTTTATTGTTATAAGAAGTAAGATCAAGCAAGTAAATTGAAATCTCATGTTTAATTAAATTTTAATTTGTTATGTTTTTTATCGTGCAGAAATAATGCCAGATGAAAGTTAATAGTTAATGAGTGACGGTGGATGATTAACACCATTGTAATGCACCAATATGATGTTAATCATTAGCAGTTAACCATTCATTTTATTTCCATTCATAGTTGTCAGACCATTTGAAGAAATCATCAACTTTATCACCGTTTTTTTCCATCCAATTTTGAATCGTTTTTTCATTAGTGGAAAGTTGAATCAAATAGGCCAAAGCTTCCGAGTGTCCTGCATCATTTAATGCTTTAAAATAAGGGGCAAAATGTTCCCAATAAAATCCTTTCTTCGAACTATTATCTTCAGAAAGCATAGTACAGATTTTTTCAACTTTTGCTACAAATTTTTCTTCCTCAGTTTTTTCAACAATATCTTCACCTAAGTCAACTGCACCACTCAAATCGATAATCATTTCGACCATTGAAAAATCATTTTCTTTTTTCGTTTCAGTCGTTAAAGAATTTAATGTGATAGAAATTTGATTATCACCTGTTTTTTTTGCGCTACCTTTCATCAAGTTGGAAACTCCTGCTTGCATGATTTTAGCTCGCTCACCAGTTGGTTCTAAAATCAAAAATCGCCAACCTGATAAAATTGCTGGCACTCTCATTCTCAAATCACTCGCAATCAATGACTGAACATAATGCGAACTTGCATGATTTGGATTGAGTTGAGAGGATTTTTGAAAACATTCTAAAGACTCCTCTATATCACCTAACTTGGCTAAAGTAATTCCGTAATTAAAATAAAGCATGGTAGCATCTGGAAACTTTTTGATGCCTTGTTTATAGATTTTTTTTGCTTTTTTAGTTCTGCCAATAATGTCCAAAGTATTTCCATAAGTAACATAAACAGAAACTAAAAGCTTGTTTTTTTTATGATGTTTGATTGCTTTTTTACAAACATTAATGCAATCTTCATATTTTTGAGTGAGGTGATAGGTGAGGGCTAACTCCGCTAATGCCAATAAATTTTTACTATCAAATTCCAAAGCTTCTTGGTATTTTTGGATAGCACCCTGATAATTTGAGGCATCATGCAACTCGATACCTTCATTAACTAATGTTGCGATCTTATCTTCATTAGAGTCTTGAGCGAAGAAAGGAAAAGCTAAAAATAAGCATAAAAAGGTGAGTAATAATTTGTTCATAACTTTAAGATTTTTTTTTTGAAAAATTCGAAATCAAGATTTTTTAGAGAAAGGAAAGATTCAAAGATAATGAATAATTTATATGAATTTTTGTTGTCAAGTATTTTATATATTTTTGAATTTTTACTGACATATTTATAAAAAATGGCAAAAGAAAAATTATTAGAAGTCATCGATTTACAAACTCATTTTTCTACCGAAGAAGGAATTGTAAAGGCGGTAGACAAAATAAGTTTTACGCTTTATCGTGGGGAAACTTTAGGAATTGTAGGAGAATCAGGATCTGGCAAGTCAGTCACTTCTTTGTCTATCATGCAATTAGTTGCTCAACCTCCTGGCAAAATTGTAGGAGGAAAAATTCTTTATTATCCTAAAGGGCAAGGTGAAATAGATTTGCTCCAACTTTCCGATAAAGAAATGCAGCATTATCGAGGCAATGAATTGGCGATGATTTTTCAAGAACCAATGACTTCACTCAATCCAGTTTTTCGATGTGGAAATCAAGTTGCAGAGGCAATTATTTTACATCAAAAATTATCCAAGCCAGCTGCCAAAAAACTAACCATTGATCTTTTTGAAAAAGTACAATTGCCTGATCCAGAACGAATTTTTAATGCTTATCCTCACCAACTTTCAGGTGGTCAAAAACAACGAGTTATGATTGCCATGGCAATGAGTTGCAATCCAGATGTATTAATTGCGGATGAGCCAACTACCGCTTTGGATGTGACGGTTCAAAAAGCGATTATTGATTTGATGAATGATTTAAAAAAAGAAATCAATGCTTCCATTATTTTTATCACACATGATTTGGGAGTGATTTCCGAAATTGCAGATCATGTAATTGTGATGTTCAAAGGGAAAATTGTAGAGCAAGGAGATATCGGGAGTATTTTTTTAAATCCACAACATCCATATACGAAAGGACTTTTAGCTTGTCGACCACCACTTGATTTTCGGTTGGGAAAATTACCCGTGGTGAGTGATTTTATGGATTTTGGAAAAAACGAAGATGGTGAAATTCTCATTACCGAAAAAACGAAAAGCATCAAAGAAGTAACTGAGAATAATAAAATTGACTTTGCGACTCGTGCCAAACGACAAGAATTTTTAATCACTCAGCAACCAATTTTAGAAGTGAAAAACTTAGAGACGTGGTTTTCAGGGAAGAGGAATTTTTTTGGGAAAACAGTTGATTGGGTGAAGGCAGTAAATGATGTTAGTTTTAAAGTTTACCCGGGAGAAACTTTAGGATTGGTGGGAGAGTCCGGTTGTGGGAAAACGACATTAGGTAGAACCATTCTAAGATTACTTGAAGCAAAAGCAGGTGAAATTATTTTTGAGGGAAAAAATATTAATGATCTTTCAAAAGAGGACATGCGAAACCTTCGAAAAGATATGCAGATCATTTTTCAAGATCCATATTCATCACTCAATCCAAGAATGACAATTGGAAATGCGATAATGGAACCAATGCAAGTGCATAAAATTTTAGCCAACGATGAAGAGCGGAAAGCGAAAGTGATCGAATTATTAGAAACAGTAAGCTTGGAGGCAAAACATTTTAATCGCTATCCGCATGAGTTTTCGGGAGGTCAGCGTCAACGAATTTGTATCGCAAGAGCATTGGCATTAAATCCAAAATTTATAATTTGTGATGAATCAGTTTCTGCTTTGGATGTGAGTGTTCAGGCGCAAGTGTTGAATTTACTGATGGAACTGCGAGAGAAATTTCAATTCACCTATATTTTTATTTCACATGATTTGTCTGTTGTGAAATTTATGAGTGACCGAATGATTGTGATGAATCAAGGAAAGATTGAAGAGATCGGAGATGCAGACGAAATTTATAATCATCCAAAAACAAAGTATACACGTGATTTAATTGAGGCGATTCCGAAGGGGAGGAGAGAGGACTTGGAGGCAAGATTGGGGAGGTGAATAGTTGAATAAATAATCAGACTAATGTGAAACTAAATCTAATCTTTTCAAATCAAGATTAGATTATTGGATATCCTGATTACCTAATTAACCAATCAACTGATTTACTTTTTTCCATACGCACAATGTCGACATCCACTACCACAACAATTGCCTCTTTGCAGATGATAGAACTCTGTGAAGACAAAAAATCCATTCTCTATATAAAAATGTAGACCTTCCTCTAAATCACCAGAGCGCTTTGGGAACATTAGTTTTTCAGCCTTTTCTACCAGTTGGTTAATGTCACTCAAACAATTTTTACACAAACAATCGTATTTCGTTTTTTTCAAAAAATCATTTCCAGCCTCACTTATAACAATACTATTACATTGGCAATTTGAAATGTCATTCATCCTACAATCGAAGGAAATTTGGCAGCGTTGGCAAATTTTTATTTTAGATTCTGATTTTGTCATATTTCAAAGTACTTAGTTATCGGATACCTTGAAGGTATCCGATAACTGTACAAATTACTTTTTAAATTATTGCTTAATCAACAATTGAGAAGCAACTTTAGTTTCAGTTTGCACTTTCACCATATAAGTTCCTTTAGCCAAATTTTGGATATTTATTTCATTTAGAAAACCCGTAAGAGTAGTGTTATAAATTACTCTTCCAGTCATATCAAAAATAGCCACTTCAGCATTTTCATTTTCCAAATTTTTCAAAACTAAAAACTCACTTGCTGGATTTGGGTAAATTTCGAATAAAGAACTTGCTTCCACATTTTCAACTGCCACGACTCCGTCAGAAGTTACTACATTATCCACGCAAAAATAAGCAGGAGTCAGCATTCCATTGGTGTTATTATCTGTAGAGCTCAAAGAAAAAGCTAAACTATCAGCAGCACCCAGAGAAGTTAAATCAACCCAAGTCCAATCATTAAGAATGTAATCTTGGGTATTATCCGCATCTCGAAAATCAGCCAAATAGAAATTTACACTATCCGTTGAAATATTTCCATTCAAATATTTTTTAATAGTTAATAAAAAATAATCAGGATCGTTTCCAGTTATACCACCAAATTTTTTCCCAAATCCACCATCTAACATTTCAAAATATGCATAAGTATTATTCGTCAAGTACATTCCATTTACAATTTCACCTTGCGCTTCATTTTCTAATTTCATAATTGTTGGAGAATAAGCGTAGGAAACTGCATAGGTCATAGAATTATCGAAACCTGCTCCAGTTACTGAAGTATAATCATTAGTATATCCGAGGGTAGCAACATCTGTACTCGCAGAAATTGCCCATTTGTCCCATCCGTCCCATGCAGGATTATATATATTGAATAAAGAAATATTTCCACTTTCGAAATCGTGATTTCCATCATCTCCATTTAAAATAGAATCCAATTGGACATTAAGGTTTTCGAAATCAGAAGTAGTTTGTGCAAAAGAAAGCGTCATACAAAATGTAAAAATTAAAGTAAGAATTTTGTTCATATCAAGATGTGATTTAATTAAAGTTGTTTTAATTCAACCTCTGTTTATTAAAATTAAAGTTTATTCCTAATTGATAATTGATGCCAGGCATTGGACGTCTTTCGACGATCAAATAATTTGTATTCCAAATATTATTGCAATTGAAAAAAACAATGCTTTTACATTTTTTCCAACTAAATGAATATTGGAGTCGTGTATTTCCAATATGATAAGATTCAATCTCTCCAAATTGACCTCTTGATTTTCCAGTAAAATTATGTTGGTAGCAAAAGTAAATATTTTTCCAAGTCAAACTTGTTTGCCCAAAGGCTTGATGAATGGGCACGAATAATAATTGCTGACCCACTTCCCGTCGAGGAGAATCCATGGCAATTTGGTTGGTTGATTTAATGAAATCGTAACCTCCAGTAATTTGTAATTGTATTGTTTTATTTTTGTGGACAAATGAAAAACGAGGTTCGAGACCACGGCTCCAAACTTTTGAAATATTAAAGGCAGACCAAAATGATTGACCTTCAGAAGGGGCCCATAATATCCATTGATCTATATTTCTATTAAACCCAGTCAGAGAAAATTCTAATGAATTTTGACCAAATTTTAGTGGTGTAAGAATAGTTGCTTCTTCACTCCAACCTGACTCAGGATTCAAATCTTCATTCCCTCCAACTTTCCAAAACCGATCATTCAGCGTTGGAACTCGATAACTTCTGCTTACTTTCCCTTGCAGTTTTAACCAAGAGAAAATCGAATAATCAAATCCAATAGAAGGAACAATTGGTACGAACTTACCATCAATCATTTCTTGTCGAATACTACCTTGGATTTGATATTTTTTTTGTTGGAAAAAATAAGAAAATTGAATGGCTGATCTATTTTCAATAGGTGGGTCGAGGTAGCCATCGTTATTTGCAGAAGTATAAGAATGCGTAATTCCAGCTAATATTTTATGTTTGTTTTTCCAAAATTTTTGCACATTCAATTCTCCTGTCCAATTCGTGAAATTACTCAATGATTCTAAATTTATTCTATCATCAAAATAATTTAAGTATTCTTTGAAATATGCTATTTTTCCTTGAAGAACATGGGTTTCTTGTACGTTTTTCCAATCCAAAAGTACTCTGGTGGATTGATCGTATTGGTGAGCTTCGCTTCGAGTTTGAACATTAGTTGGTGGAATATTTCTATCTGAAAATTGTTGCCAAAAATGAAATGCTAATTGATTCTTCTTATTCAATTTCCAATAAAAATCTTGTAAAATATTTTGTTGAGAAACCTGTGCATTCGTTTGTTCTCTTTTTGGGAAATCAGGTGCAATAAAATATTTAAAGTTGTTTTCTCCTTGCTGGTGAAACAGTTTTGTAACACTCTGTACACGTGAGTTTCCAAATCCGAATTTTACTTCTTGGCTAAAGTTTTCAAAGCTTCCGAATGTGGATTTTATATTTGTAAATATCTTGTTATTAAAATTAGCCTTATTGTTTAAAGCAATCACTCCACCAATTGCACCGCTTCCCCAAAGAGCAGAATTTCCTCCTTTTTGCAAATTAACTTCTTCTGAGCTTCCTAGTGGTAGAAGTGATAAATCTAATAGTCCGAGCATCGGACTTTGCAAGGAAAATCCATTCCATAAAACTAAAGTTTGTCCAGCACTTCCTCCACGAATAGATGATGTTGCCAAACTTCCTGAACCATAACTTTTAATAAAAACACCACCTTCTGTATTCAAAAGTTCAGCAATGTTTTGCGCAGGAATTGAATTTAATTTTTCACTTTCCCATTCTTTGATTTGAGTACCGACAGGTTGTTTTCTGATTTTTTTAGCAGAAATTTTAACCTCTGGAATCGCTAAAATAGTATCCAATTGTCCAAAAGAGAACAAAGGAGAAAGTGAAATTCCAAGAAGTAAAATAATAATTTTATACATCTGCTAACAATATACTTACGGAGAAGAGTAAGCGGCAGATAATTTAAGGTAGGCGAATATCTTGAGGTTTTTTCAAAAAGTAATAATGAAAATACCCATAAAATACCTTGGTAGCCAAAGCCCACAAAAATGGATCTGTCGTAAACTTTTCCTCCGAAAGTTGATTAAAACGATACTTCTTTGGCAGGTCTTCTGGCTCGTTCTACTTTTAAAGCCTTCCCATTTTGAATTTCTTTTATCAAAAAAGTGGCGATTTTTAAAAGCTGTTTTAGAACTTACAGCAGCGGGGACTGCTCCGAAATTTCATCGGATTCCCTTTTCATTCCACCCGAAGGAGGAAACCAAAGCTGATGCAAAGGTAAAAATTAGTTTGGAATTAGGAAATTAGTTGATGAGGTAATTAGCAAGAACCTGATTTACTAATTATCAGCTAAACTGACAAACCAAATACTATCCCAAGAGATCCTCCATGCCATAAAATCCTTTTCGATTGTTCATCCATTCGGCTGCCATCAAAGCACCTTTGGCAAATCCTAATCTAGAATGTGCGGTGTGTTTTATTTCTATAGAATCAATTTCAGAATCATAGCTAATAGAATGAGTTCCAGGCACCTTTTCAATTCTTTTGGAAAAAATAGGGAGTTCATTTTTTTGTCGAGCAGTTTCTTTGACCCATTTAGATTTTCGAGTTATTTTTTCCAAAAGACCTTCTGCTAGTGTGATGGCAGTTCCGCTAGGTGCATCTAATTTTTGAGTGTGGTGAATTTCCTCGAGAGAAATATCGTAGGTGTCATATGCTTCCATCATTTTTGCTAAAATTTTATTTAGCTTAAAAAATAGATTAACTCCAATGCTATAATTAGAAGCATAGAAAAATCCTCCATCTAATTTTTGGCAAGAATTTTTGACTTCTTCCATTTTTTCAACCCAGCCAGTTGTGCCAGAAATAACTGGAACGCCACATTGAAAACATCTAGTAATATTTTCAATTGCACTTTCAGGGCGAGTAAATTCTATGGCGACGTTTGCTTGTTTTAATTGTTCGTTGGTCCAAGTTTCGGCATTGGTGATGTCTACTTTTAAGACTATTTCGTATCCTTTTTCTAAGGCTAGTTGTTCGATGGTTTTACCCATTTTGCCGTAGCCGATTAATGCGATTTTCATTTATTTTGTTTTAACTTTTCACCATAGATTACGCAGATTTTCACAGATTATTAAAATACGAATCTGCGTAATCTGTGGTGAAAAAAAATTAATGCCGACAACTACACATCGAAGGCATAAAACTATTTGTACTTTCAAAGAAAGGAATATTATTAGAACCACCTTCTTTTTCAAAATAAAATAGAGAACGTTTCTTATTGTAATTTCCGACCTCATTCATGTTTTGTGCATCATACAATCGACCATTAATCATGGTGTATTTGATCGTTTCAGAATTACGAATATCTTCCAATGGATTTTTATCCAAAATCAAAAGGTCTGCTAATTTTCCATTTTTTAAAGAACCAATTTCACTATCCATTCCTAAATAAATAGCTCCATTCATAGTGGCAGAGCGAAGCGCTTGATGATTAGTCATTCCACCTTGCTGCAACATCCAAAGTTCCCAATGTGCACCCAAACCTTGGAGTTGTCCATGAGCGCCAAGGTTGATATTGACTCCTGCATTTTGCAATTTCGTACAACTTTGCGAAGTCAAGATATGACCATTTTCATATTCATCATCAGGGATCATCGTTCGATGTCGAGAGCGAGAATCCAAAATACCTCGTGGCATAAAATTAAGCAACCGATCTTTTTCCCAAACATTTTCTTTTTGGTAAAAATAGTATTCGCCATTTACGCCACCGTAATTGACAATCAAGGTAGGAGTGTTGTGTGCTTTTGTTTTTTTCCAAATCTCAATTACATCTTTGTATAATGGTGCGACGGGTAGATTATGTTCCACTCCTGTGTGACCATCAATAACCATATTCATATTATGATAGAAAAAAGAACCACCTTCTGGAACGACCAACATATTTAATTCTCTAGCAGCTTGTAAAACTTGTTGGCGTTGTTCACGTCGAGGTTGATTATAACTTTTTACAGAAAAGGCACCATAAGCTTTCGTTCGGCGTAGGGCAGATTTGGCATCTTCCACAGAGTTGATGACAGCTTTAAAATCACCTTCTGCTCCGTAGAGAATTGTACCGGTTGAATATAATCTTGGGCCGATCATTTTTCCTGCTTTGATCATTTCGGCTTGTGAGAAAATCATTTCAGAATTGGAAGAAGGGTCATGAGCAGTCGTTACTCCATAGGCGAGATTGGCGTAATAATGCCATTGTTTTTTAGGGCTAGTTCCAAAGCGGAAATTTCCTAAGTGACCATGCACATCAATGATTCCTGGCATGATCGTTTTGCCGGTACAATCAATAACTTTTACATCACTTGGAACTTTGATTTTTCCAGTTTTACCTACCGATGTAATTTTATTGTTATGAACGATAAGTGTTCCATTTTCGATTACTTGATCGCCTTCCATCGTAATGATAGTTGCATTGGTAAAAGCGATTTTTCCAATAGGTCGATCACTCTTTAAATTAAGATCAATTTTCAAACCTGAGGTATCCATCGGAGGAACAGAATCTACCTTGCCAAGGAAAGGAAAACGGTCTTCGATAGAGTTAGTAAAATATTCATTTCCTAGCGTCCAATGCACTTTTTTGCTATCCTTACTCCAATGTAAATTGATCCCTGCATCCCGTCCAATTTGAGCAACTGGAACTGCTTTTGTCTTGGCAGAGAGTCCAATTGCTTGTCCTACTTTTGGCATTGGAGCGATATACACTTTGTACAAATCTGTAAATGCAATCCATTGATTGTCAGGACTTTGTGCAAATTGGTTAGCGTATTTTGTATTAAAAATAGTTTGCTCGTCTGAACCATTTAACTGGACACTTTTAAAAGCTTTTTTCAAACTTCCAAAGAGGTAGCCACCTGTTTGAAAAAGGATTCGGTCACCATCTGTACTAAAACTTGGATACTCTCCCTGAGGCGTGACCAACGTATTTTTTTTACCATTTGAAGACATTAAATACATGCCAGGTTCTTTTGAAAAAGTATATCCTTGGTGATCATTCCCACCTGCTTTTACATAGACGATTTGACTACCATCTGGAGAAAAAGATGGAGTCCGATAATTACCTTTTTTGGGTGTTAATATGACTGAAATTCCAGACTTTAAATTTAACTTTCGGACGCTTCCTAATTCATCATCATCCCAAGTGACATAAACAATTTCTTTTCCGTCAGGAGAAAAGTTTGGTTCAAATTCAAAGTGCAAGCTTGTCGTAATTCTCGTGGGTTTTCCATTTGGTAAATTCATTTTCCAAAGGTGTCCAACTGCATTAAAAACCAACATTTTTCCATCAGGAGAAGTCCGAGCATTTCTAATCACATTGACATTGAAATTATCTTGATCTACTTGATTTGGAAATCGAACTGTTTCATAAACTCGATGTTTCGCATTCACCGTAAAAGCAATGTTAGAAACTTTGGTAGAAGAGATATTTACTTTTTGAATTTTACCTTGTGCCCAAAAAACTAGATGCTGATCGTCTGGGGTCCAAGCAAATCCTGGATAAGTTCCAAAGATGGCCCAAGCTTCTTGTTGGTCTTTGGACATTTCATCATGCAATAATTTTTCTTCTCCCGTTTCTAAATTATGGACAAACAAAACAGTCTTCGTTCGTACTCTTCTAATGAAGGCAATTTTTTTCCCATCATGTGAAATTTGTGGACGGCTTGCACTTCCTGGTCCTCTGATAATCGTTTTCGTTTCTCCTTTTTTTCGATCATATCTTTTGATCACATATATTTGAGAATTAGGATCTTTATTGTATTGGAAGTAACCCCCTGGGTAAACGTCTTCTGAGAAATAAACATATTGACCATCAGGAGAAACACATGGTTCGTTCACATCTTGTTGATCATTTTTTCGTTTGGTCAACTGAATTCCATCGCCTCCTGTGATATGATACATCCATAGTTCACCCGCACCAAGAGACCGCTGAGAAGTAAAATGCTTTCGACCGATGACATAATCACTTCCCTCTACCCAAGTACCATTATTGAGCAATCGAAATTTTTCTTTGGTGATTTGTTTTGCATCAGAGGCATCAGATTTCATTGTCCAAAGATTATCTCCACCACCTGCATCACTAGTAAATAAAATATATTTTCCATCAGGACTGAACCGAGGTTGAACATCAAATGATAAACCTGATCGTAAAGTTTTTGCTTTACCACCTGTCATTGGAATCGTATAAATATCGCCCATCATATCGAAGACAATAGTTTTTCCATCAGGACTGACATCAAGATTCATCCAAGTTCCTTCGTCAGTTGTGAAATCAAATTCTGTGAATTCTCCAGGAGGATTATTGACATCCCACTTTTTGGAATCCTTCTTTTGAGCAAAAGAAACTTGAAAAAGAAAGATGAAAATCGAAAGTGTCAAAAGTCTCGCAATTTTTTCCGTTGTTGTAGGCATTCTTCTCATGTTTTTTTTTTTGGAAAATTTAATTAACTGATTTAGAAAAAATAAATGTAGTTAAAATTTAGAGAATTTCTTGTTGAGAAGAAACTAAGCTATTTTTTTCATCTCTTTATCAGTATCAGGACTTTTAGTATTGATGCTGATAAGGAAATGGGCAATATTACAAAGCCTACTAACATTCACAAAGAATACCTAAATTAATTGCCAAATTTAAGAACTTAAATCTTATCTTTCTGTAAAAAAAATCTTATTCTTTTGTGCGGAATTGAAAAAAATGAACAGGATAGATAAATAAAAATTTATAACTCCTCGTCAGCTTGCTGCGAGGTTTTTTAATACATGGAAAATTAGCCATGGTTTTATCATGGAGGTTGTTGATCTGGAATAAATTAGGAATTAGATGTTGATCCAAAGAATGATATACAAATAATTGAAGAAAATACACGGGATAAAAAAACTGAACATTACAGTATAAATGTCATTAATCTTTCGATTACATTTATTATTGCTCCTCCATCAAACTTATCAGGATTACTTATTAGTTATAATTTATTACATAACTTCGATTAACGTCTAAATCATTCATTCTTTGAATATGTCCATTTGGCCATTTTATTTCCAAACTAAAAGTTTTTAATTCACCTAAACCAAAGTGAGAAGTCTTAGGGTGAACAGATAAATAACCTGTGGTGCTATGGACTTCTTTCCAAATTTGATCACCACCTGGAGTAGTCAGAATTATGCTAGCCCCGATAGCATCTTTAGAAATTTGCTTAGTTGGGTCACCGATCAATTTAATGCTAACCCAATTGTTGGATTGTTGTTCTGCATTGTTTCGAAACAATCTTGCATGACTAGTATAATCGTTTATTATTATATCCAAATCTCCATCATTTTCCATATCAAAAAAAGCCGCACTTCGTGAAGTCCCAGAATAATCTAATCCGCCCGACTGAGTTGCTACTTCTAAAAATCCATTGTTGTTTTCAAATAATACATTAGATTCTTCATTACTATTTGCAAGACTTATATCTTTTGTTTTTCCATTGGGGTCTCTATAATATTCATTTTCATTACTATAAACACTATATTGATTCATACCTGTGAGGCAATACAAATCTTCATCCCCATCATTGTCAAAATCGAAAAAATCAGCATCCCAAGACCAACCTGTAGCAGAGTAACCTCTTCCTATTGATTTGGATTTTGAAAAGGTGACTTGTCCATTTTTTCCTATATTAGAAATAAAAAAATCATTCGCTTCAACTACACGCATAGTACTTAATGAGGCTGGGTCAAAATGAACAGGTGTATCTTCATTTGGAAGAACATATTTATCATCTTTTTCCATCACAACAATATTGGAAATATAAAAATCAGGACGAAGATCTTGATTCAAATCACTAATGCCTATATTCATGGTATAAGAAGGTTTATCAGTACCCATAACTGAGCTAGCATCAGTAAATGTTCCATTGTGATTATTGAGATAATAGGAATTTGTTCCAAAGTCATTTCCCACAATGATATCTTGCCATCCGTCTCCGTTTATATCAGTATGCCCTACGGCTTGTGTCCATCCTGCATTTTCTAATCCAGATCCTTCAACCTCTTTGAATTTGAAGTTCCCTAAATTCCGAAAAAGCTTATTAGGCACTCCATTTGTATTATGTCGTTTTAATGTAGGAAATTGTCCTTTAAGGTAATTGCCAAAATAACCAATATAAAGGTCAGGTAATCCATCCTTATCATAATCGATGGAAGTACAAGGGCCACCAATTAATCCTTCTCCTCCGAGGTTAGCTTGATTAGTCATATCTTCAAAAGTTCCGTCACCTTTATTTCGATATATTCGATGTTTATCATTTGCATAAGAAATAAAAATATCTTGCCACCCATCATTATCAAAATCCAAAATGATAGGTTGACGAGGTTCGCCATAATTTCCGTCTGGCCTTTTCCAGTTGATACCAGCTAGATCAGTAATATTCAGAAGTTCTTTCCCTTCTTTGTTTTTAAGAAGTTGGTTACCACGTCCACCTAGAAGTAATACATCCACCCAACCATCATTATCAATATCTTCTGTCGCTACTCCTCCTCCTCCAAAAGCAGGAGGGATAGCTAACCTTGCCAGATTCTCATCTTCCTTGACAATATAACCTCTGATGGTTCGACTTAACCAATCAGAGTTTCTATGTTCGAAATTCAATTCCATTTCTTGAGAAATTTCAACAAAAGGTTCTTCCAAGAGTTGTTTGGTAGTAGGTTTAACGGAAACAATTTTTGGTTCAGAAATACTAGGCGGCTTATTATGATTAGTATTTAATTTTTCTTGAAAAGTTTGTACAGCATTTTTAAAATGTTGGATTTTTAAAACCTCATGTTTTTGTTTTTTAGCATTCATTCCTCCCAATCTAAATATAACAACTGCAAATTGAGCAATCCCTTCTACCATCATCTCAAGTGCAAATGGATCAAGAGATGATTTCAAATTGGCTGTACGATCATCCAATGCATATTTTAAATATTGCCAATGCAATCCACTATCTCTAAATGCATCTAAATCATATGCTTCAATAACAATTTGATCTTGTTTTTCCAGGTTAGGAAAAAAAGTAACATCTTCAAATTGGTTGATTGTATAAGGCAAGAATTCTTGAACTGCTTCAAAAACATCTTTATACTCTACCGTAGTTTTGTTTTGTTGTAAAGTTTGAACCTCTACATAATTCAGTAATTCTGTGCTGAATTGAATCATTAGGTCAGTATAAAGGTTTGTCAATTTCTTAGTCATTTCAGGATCGGTAGGCCAAGGCATTTTAGAAAAATATACTTGAATATTTCGAAGGAAAACTGATTGATTGATCTGGTTATAATTTTGGTATGCTGCTAGTTTTTGGTCAATGATGGAATATAAGAAAGCTTTATGATTGATGTTCTTTTGTAGGTTTGTGATTGAAGAAGTAGGTCTTTTTTTGAGATTGTTAAATAATGCTTTTATAGCATTATCCATATGAATTTTTTCTATTTTAAACTGGTTATCTTTTCGAGCTAATTTATCTGATTCTTGGAGCAATGCGATTACGGCAAGCTCAATACTTTTTTTAAAATAAGCCATCGTTTTATCATTAAGAGAGGCTAGTTTTTCAGTTTTAAAAAGGAAAGATTGTTTGACAGCAAGAATCGCTCGTAAGGCATAAGCTACCGAACTATATTGTCGGTAATCTCTTGCAGTAATGAAAACCTGATGACCATTTTGAAAAGAAAGATGAATACCTGAATCATCCTCTTTGTAGCTAAAATATTCTTTTTCTATTTCTTTGAATAAAACTAAATCGTTCATTTTTTTAGAACGATTTTCATATATTCTTGAATAATTTAGCCAAAGTGTTTTGACATAATTCTTTTGAAATTCAATTCGTTTATTTCGAGCTTCAAAGCTAAGAGGAGTTCCATATAAAAAATCTTCCAAACGAGAAGCTGTGGCATGGCATTTTGGATCTTTTTGATTTTCGAGGGCTCCAATTTGTTCGATGATGGGTTGAAACTTCAATGTGTCTTGAGCAGATAAATGATCACTTAGAGAAATATTGAAAAAGAAAACCAGAAGGAAAAAAAAGCAGGGTTTCATAAGATTGGTCATTTGGTTATTTAAAACAACTTTTAAATAAAAATAGGTGTTTTTTATTCGAATAAAAAAAGAAAATCCCGAATTCTGATTGATTTAAATTCGGGATTCCTTTTTTATGGAATTAATTAGTTCTTAATTATTAATCAATTATTTTGTTTTGATCATAACTTTGGAATCAATAAATTTTCCTTTTACTAATAGAGTATAAACAAAAGTTCCATTAGTAATAGCATCATCACCAACTTCTATTTTACCATATCCAGCTTTTGTAACTTTTATGGAACTTAATACTTCACCGGTGAAACTACTGATTTGTACTTCTACATTTTCTAACCCTTCTGGAACGAAATATCGAATTTCAGAAGAAGCATTAAAAGGGTTAGGGGCATTTTGTATAAGATAAGCATCAGAAGCAGAAAGGCCAAGTGCTGAGTTGGAACAACAATTATTTAGACTTTCGCGAATCACTTTATTTTCTAAACGAAGCTCTTCTGTAATTCGAAGTAAATCTTCCACCCTATCATTTAACTCATTCATTTTTTGAGCTATTTCTGCTGGGTGAGTACTTGCCATTATTTCTTCTCGAGCTATCTCCATATCAATAGGATAGTAAGTGTCTTCTTGAATAATCTCTTTCTCATTTTGAGGAACATCGAGATCAACTAGATAAGTACCTCTGTTTGGAACATCTTTGGTGGAAGGAGTAGTTGCAGTTTTTTCAGCTACAGGCCCTGGAGTAGTTCCTTCAGGACGTCCATTGTCACCTGTAGTTTGACCAATAGTAAATTGAAGTAAAGAAAACTGGAAAATCAGAATTGTTATATATTTAATATATTTCATTGCAATCATTTTTTTAGAATTAAAAAATTAAATTTTAAGAGACCAATTATTTTTTTTCACCTACAGTCTCAGCAGAAGAATTGCCAGTTTCTTTTAAGGAAGAAACCATTTGACTTAATTCATCTATTTGTGCTTGTAAGGCACTTAATTTATCTTGATCTTTTTGAAGCTCAGCAATTTCTTTTTGCTGTGCATCAATTATTACCTGCTGTTCCTGAACGGCATTTACCAATAAATAAGTAAGTGCGGAAGGGTCAAAAGCTAAGTAATTTTCTTCTTCTCTATTGTGATTTAAATCTTTAATAGTATAAGGTGCAATCTTCTTCATGTCTTGTGCAATGACTCCAATAAATTCGGGTTCAGTTGGATATCCTAATTTCCCATTATAATTATATTTTACTGGACGAATTTGGAGTATTTGGTCGAGTCCTTCGTTAAAATCTCGAATGTTTGTTTTTAACCTTCTATCGGAAGGTGCGGACCATGAACCTCCATTAGGTTTGACTGCATCATCAACACTTAATTCTAGAAGATGGCCAGGGTTCGTAGCTGTAGACCCTAGTCCTAGATTTCCACCTGCAAAAAAACTAGATCCATTCGAATTAAGTTGAATGGTTTGTGTTGCCGAATTGTTCGCTAGAGTCATTAGAGCACTATTAGTACTATTTCCAACATAGCGTATTGCATTTAGGTTTCCGTCATGTCCCCATACTCCCATTAAAACATTGTCATCTGGATTTGTCACATTTAAAAACCCGGCCGATCTAATACCCCCATTAACGTCTAGGGTAGTAGCTGGGATATCTGTATTGAGTCCGATACCTACTCTTTTATTAACAGCATCAAATGTAAAAAAAGACATGAATGTATTATCGTAAAATACGGCCTTGCTAGATAAAATAGCTTGTATATCACCTTTAAGAACGGAGGCACCCTCTAGATGAAAATCACCCATAACATCCAATGCATAATTATTAATAGGAATTTTATTTATTCCTAGATTACCTGCTTTTACATATACATCACCAGATTCAATGTGTAGAGCAGAAGTGGGAGATTCTGTACCTAAACCAATATCACCATCTGAATCAATAAAAAGACTATTTTTTGGTGCGCTTGGTTTGATTCTAAAAGGTAATAACGAACCATTGGTGACATCACGGATAAAGAAATTAGTTTCATTTCCAGCGATGTCCCAAGTTTGGGAACCGAAACCAGAAGAACCATTTTGTTCCAAACGTAGGGTAGGAGAGTCTCCATCTGTGATATGTGCTTCAACAATAGGACTAGCTGTTCCAATCCCAACATTACCTGCATCATTTACATATAAAGAATTAGCTGGAGCGCCAGCCATTATTCTAAATGGAATTTTGCCGGCTGTTGCATCTTCTATAGCAAAATAATTGGCTCCTCCATTGCTTGAGTCATTTATAGTAATTCTCCAATCATTACCAGGGAAACTAGCACTACCACTTGTATCCTCAAAATGAATCCGTAAATTATTTTCTTTTAATCGTTGTGTATCAAAACTAAAATTTTCAGTAGTTGCACAATCTACGCCTAGGCAAAAGCTTCCTTGTACAATAAGGTCTGTTGTGAAAACCTGAGCGTCTTCACTTAGAGTAGTATTATCAGTAGCATTAGGCAAACTTTTAGTAGCAATTATAGGTTTGGTATACTGTGTATTAGTATAGTTTAGAGAAGCATAAAGGGAAGGATGATCTTGGTCAGCAATAGCCATTTTAGGCTTGCTTAAGCCTCTGATTTCTTTTTGATCAGGTGAAACAAATTCACCGTTTCTGATACTGAAGTATACATTAGTTGCTTCAACTACTTCAGGTAAGTTATGTGCTAAACGATAGGCAGCCATCTTTTTCTGATCAGACCTTATAGCCTTAAGCTCTTTTCGCTCTGTATCTGATAAAGTGAAAATTGGCGTCACCTGCAGAAGGTAATTCCCATCCTCAAATTTCTTTCCAGTTGCATCTACATTTGAAATAGAAATTTTGTTGGTATGAGCTACCTCTTGCTTAAAGTAATAACCATTTGAGCTACCAATTTCCAATATATAAGCATTGGGAGCAATAAATGTTATATCAGCTTTATCAGCGGTAATTGAGACTTTCTCAGTCTTTTGTGCATGTAGAGAATTAATTCCTAGTGCACACATAAAAATAATTAAATAAAGAATTGGGGTTTTGACTTTCATCTTATTTTGATTTTTAAGATTTAAAAAAAGTGATAATGTTTAATTAAAAAAAATATTCATCTTTAAATTTTTTTGTAAAAATTAAAATACCTTATACACAGAATAGTCTATTCTATTGACTATCTGGATTATTCTTAGAGTTGAAAAATGGAGATTAAAGAGTAGGATTAAGGAGAGATTTTTTTCAACTTGGTTTTTTGTTATCCCCTAAATTATAGGTGGATATTAATGATTTAATCAAAATTAATAAAATAAATGACTATTTTTTAATATTACTGATTTTTTATATGTATTTGTTTTTTTAGGTCTATTTGACTGATCCCTTATCAATATATGTATCCCAAAAAAGAAAAGCCTGAGGATGACTTAAAATCAATCTATAGCAAAAGGAAGAGATCCTTATTCGAGAGTCCGCAAGTCTTTACGAACAAAAAGCATAGCCGCAAGCAGGAATTTGCTTGCGGCTATGCTTTTAATAAAAACTAACCAAAGGCGTATGGTTAGCTTTTTTTTTTTTTTTATAATATCTATGAAAAAAATTAATATTCTTTCTTCTGCCGGTTTAGAAAAAAGTCAAATTATATTTTATTAATTTTTTTATGATCTAAATAAAACTAAAATTTAGTTAATTTTTTTTTTTTTTTTTATGAATTCAACCCAAACACAATTACCTCCTAAAGTTGATAAGCAACTCCGTTTATTGGATGCTGAATTGACGGAGCTTTTGAAAGTTTTAAAAGACTATTCGGAACGAACTCTCAATAAAAAACCAACAGAAAATAAATGGTCGGTGTTGCAAGTGATGAATCATTTGATTTTGGTAGAAGGATATGGCAAAGCATATGTGGAGAAAAAATTAAGTTTTAATCCAGAGTTAAAAAAGGCAGGAATTGGAGGATCTTGGAGAAAATTTGTAATGAAAACTGCAGTAAAAATTCCATTTAAGATAAACGCACCTGGACCAGTTAGCGGAGATAATTTACCAGAGAAATCTAGTTTTTGGGAGACTGCAAAAAAATGGAAACAGCAACGAGAGGAGCTTCGAGCGTTTTTGGAAAACCTTCCTGTGGAGCACTTTAATAAAGAATTATATAAACATCCTTTAGCTGGGAAAATGTCATTGTATGGTTTGATGGATTTTAATGTGGCACATTTTAAAAGACATCGAAAACAGATCAATAAAATTCTAGCGAAGAGTTTTAAAATAAATGATTAAAAAAAGATGCTTGATTAACTTCAAGCATCTTTTTTTTATCAATTAAAATAAACTGCCATAATTGATAAGAAACCAATGACAAAAAATACTGTAATGATAGATAAAAAGATTCCATAGAATTTAAAATATCCTGTAAGGCTTTCGATGCAAATGGAAAAAACTTTATTGTTGTTCGTATCTAAACTAATCATTCCTCTATTTACAAATCCGAGTAAATTGAATGCTGAGAAAAAAAGGCAAACGGTAAATGTCAATAAAATTATAGTGATTAAAGTTTGCACACTACTTCCTCCTTGACGAGTTTCTGCGGTTAATAATTTAAAGTAAAACAAAACCATAAATCCAAAAAAGATAAATAGCATAATAGCTAAAACTTTCCCCCACTTAAATGCTTTTTTGAGGTTAGTTTTTACTGCTTCGTTTAAATGTAATTCATCGGATAAATCGAGATCAAGTATATTGTTATTTTCCATATTTATCAAAGATTAAAGGTGATCATCATGATCCATATGATCATAAAAAATAAGAGCACAGATGAAAAAATAAAATACTTTGATAAATAATCAAAGGAGATATTGAGTGCTTGTGCTTGTCTATTTTTTAATGCTTTTTTTAGATGATGGGAAAAAGAAAAAAGAACCACTCCAGAAATGATAATTAGACTGGTAACAAATATCAAAACGATAAAAACGAAAACTTCTATAGAAGTAAGAAAACCCAAGGATTCAGCACTAGAAAAAATCATACTTGTCAATATATTCAATCCCCACATTCCACAAAATAAAAGGGTAGAAATTGAAATAAACATAGCCCAATTTGCAGCTCTTTTCAATTCCTTTTTCATAAAATCAGTCAGAAATAGTTCTTCTTTTTTTTCTTCAAATGGAGGTAAGTTTTCCATGTTCTATTTTTTGTAAATGAATTAACGACAGCGTTACAAATTAGTCTGAATTATTAATAAACAGATACTTAAAAGTAAGTTTTTCCAATAAAAAAAACTACAACTTTGAATACTCCGTTGTAGCTTTTTTAATTACGTTTTGTAAAATATTGATTTAAAAAAAATTACTTTCTCATTTTTTTAGCTTCATCGAATGAAATACCAATCATTTCTTCTATCAAATATTTAGCAATATTTAATTCAGCACCTGCTTTAATTCTTTTTTCCACAGCAGAATTATAAGAAATACTGGCAGCATTATAATCTTCAAAAGAGGCTTTATCTGCCTTGAAAAGATCTGTAATCAAAAGCAATGCTTGATTGGCATTTTCTTCTGCTTGAATGACTGCTTTTAGTGTTTCTTCGAACATCAAATAATTTTCGTATCGTTTTAATATTTCTAATCGAACATTAAGCTTTTTTTGATTAATATTCGATTCAGCAATCTTTACACGTTGTTCAGCTATTCCTAGTCTATTTTTTCGATTGACGAAGGTTCCCAAACTTACCGTTGCATTAAAATTGAAAATAGGAAATAGATTGGTCTGATTAGCTGCGGAAGGATTTGTTCCAGGTACAACAAAAATTGTATCTCTATTCAAATTATTCTCATTCAAGTTGACACTAAATCTGACATCATCCATCCAATCTTTTTTCTCAGCCTTGAATTCAAATTCTCGTAAGTCTTTTTCAAAATCTAATGCTTCATTTTCAGGACTATTCATCCAAGCAAGCTGAATTAGATATTCTTTAAAATTTCGAGTACCCATTTCAGATGGAGTAACCACTCGATCAAAGTCAACTTTTTGAGAAAAGCATGGAATGGAAATTAGAAAGGAAAGGAAAATAAGTAAGCCTTTTTGTAAGTTTTGCATGTTTAAGGTTTTAAAAAATTAGAATTGTTTTGTTAGTTTTTTTCAATTCTAATACATTCAACAATGTTCTATTGAAAAAAATCAAATCTTTGATTCTGTAGATTTTTGTGACAAAAAAATCACAAGAAACGGGATTTGAGGAATACCTAAAACTGATTTGTTTTTCATAAAAAATCAAAAATCCACAGTATTTATCTGAGGAACATTTTTAGGTTGTTGAACGGAAGAAGAGGCATCTTCTTTAAAGTTTTCGTCAAAATCTTTTAGCTTCACGATAGCCGCTAAAAATATATAAAATATAATACTCGTAGGTACTTGCAAGATTGCTTCTTGAGGGTAGGAGGCAATGACGAGCATAAAAAATACCGTATTGATCGCAAGATACAGGTTTTTTATCATCGGGTCACGTACTCGGAAATAGTAATATATTCCCCAGCGCATCACTTGAAAAATAAAAGTCATATATAACAATAACCCAATCCAACCTACTTCAACTGCTAACCGAACAAATCCACTATCATGATCAAAAGAGGCTAAAAATGTGCCTGGTGAAAATCGTCTTCCCCAAAGTCCTGTACTTCCTAATCCTCCTCCAAAAGGATGTCGTTGAACATAAGGTTGGATAAGTTCTTGGTTCTTCATTCTTACATCTACTACATCTTGACTATTTTTCAAAACGAAGGCAGATTGTATTCTAAAAATTACGGGATTGGAAGATGACTTTAGCATAAATGCTGTTCCAAATACAAAGAACATTCCGACCGCAACAATCATTTCTTTTTTAAAATTTAATACGGCAAAAAAGATCACACCAACTGGAATCAAAACAACTGGAGTTCTAGAACCAGCATAAAACATGGCTAAAATACAAGCCATTACGCAAATTCCACTTACTAATTTCATCCAAATTTTATAAGGACCCAAAATCAAAATGGAACAAAAAACAGCAGTATAAGCCATTAAAATTCCATAGGTAGTTGGATCAGAAAAGAAGGAAAAAATTCTCAATCGTCCCCATTGAAAGAATAATTCTAAGGTATGAGGATTAGAATATAGCCAAGCTAATTCAGTATCACTAAATCCAACCCACTCTTGTTTTAACCCATAAAGTGCAGAGGCAAAAGTGAGAATTAGGACAACCTTTATTGTTCTTAAAATAATGTCCAAGGACTTAAAAGCATAGCATGCCACAAAGTAAAGTAAGATCAAACCCGCCACACTTCGAACAGTATAAATCCAAGCAATTTGAGAAACAGCAGATGGATTAATTCCTTGAATCAAATTATATAAGATCCAAATTACAACCCAAAAACTCACAGGATGCTTTGCAAAACTCCAATTCCTTTCTTTGACCTGATTAATTATTATGACAAAAAACATGATGAAAACTAACGCATCTTGGGCTATCCCGATAGGTGCATTGACATATTTTTTGATGAAATTAACGAGAAATGAAATGAAAAGAATAAAAGTAAGTCCAAAAGGAAGGTCTACTAAACAAAACATAAACATGGGTAATCCAACTACAGCAACTAGAACTAATAATCCATATTTGATTCCCAAAGAAGAAATAATAACCGACATGGCGACAGCCATAAGGGATAACATTAAGTAACCTAAAGGAGTGTTCAGTTTCTTGAGAAAGAACTGTTCGTTCAACCAACTTGAAAAGGAACGATATAAATTAGCGACCATTTTAATATGACTGTTAAGAGTTAATGGTGAATGGTTAACTCCAAAAATTTGATCTCACAATATCCGAAATTATCTGCTAAGATGCTCACTAAATATAGAATTTATGGTAAACTGTAAATAGTGAACGGTTAATCCCAATTCATGGGATTAACCGTTTCGAAAGTTAACCATTCACAGTTAATCATTAACCGTTATAAATGAATTACTTCTCCATATGCTGCAGCTGCAGCTTCCATTACAGCCTCACTCATAGTTGGGTGAGGATGAATAGTTTTGATAATTTCGTGACCAGTAGTTTCTAATTTTCGAGCAGCTACTACTTCAGCAATCATTTCAGTTACATTCGCACCAACCATGTGAGCACCTAACCATTCGCCATATTTTGCATCAAAAATTACTTTTACAAAACCTTCTTTTACTCCTGCTGCACTTGCCTTTCCAGATGCTGAAAAAGGGAATTTACCAACTTTGATTTCATAACCTGCTTCTTTCGCCGCAGCTTCCGTGTAACCAACTGATGCAACTTCAGGAATACAGTAAGTACAAGAAGGAATATTGTTATAATCGATTGGTTCTGGGTGATGACCTGCAATTTTTTCCACACAAGTGATTGCCTCTGCTGTTGCTACGTGAGCTAAAGCTGCACCAGGAACGATATCACCAATTGCATAAATTCCAGCAACATTAGTTTTGTAATATTCGTCTACCAAAACTAAACCTCGATCTGTTTTGATACCCAAAGCTTCTAAACCAATGTTTTCAGTATTTGGAGACACACCTACAGCTGATAAAACGATATCGCATTCGATGGTTTCTTCCTTTTCTGTTTTATTACTTTTTACTACAACTTTACAACCTTTGCCTTTGGTATCTACTGATTGAACAGCCGTATTGGCCATTACTTTGATCCCTTTCTTTTTGAAAATTTTTCCTAATTCTTTAGAGATATCAGCATCTTCTCGAGGAACCAGTCCTTGTGCCATATATTCAACTATGGTAACCTCTGTTCCGATAGCATTGTAGAAGTAAGCGAATTCAGCACCAATCGCACCTGCACCAATTACAACCATTTTCTTAGGTTGTTTGTCCATGGTCATTGCTTTTCGGTAACCAATTATCTTTTTATTGTCGATAGCCACATTTGGCAATGATCTTGCTCGACCTCCTGTTGCTAAAATAATATGGTCAGCAGTATAAGTTTCCATTTTACCTGCGGAATCAGTCACTTCTACTTTTTTCCCTCGTGCTAATTTACCAAAGCCTTCGATTACGGTGATTTTATTTTTTTTCATTAAAAACTGAATACCTTTACTCATTCCATTGGCCACTCCTCGACTTCTTTCTACCATTCCGCCAAAGTCAGCTTTTGCGCTAGAAACCTTAATTCCATAGTCTTCAGCATGAGAAATATATTCAAAAACTTGAGCACTTTTTAATAATGCTTTGGTTGGGATACATCCCCAGTTAAGGCAAATACCACCCAATTCATCACGTTCTACGATAGCTACTTTTTTTCCTAATTGAGCTGCTCTAATTGCAGCTGGATATCCACCAGGACCAGAACCAATTACGATAATATCGAAATTCATATTTTTTTGATTTGAAGGTTATTGAAAACGGGTGCAAAGATAATAATTAAGTTCTAAGTCACAATTATGAATAAGCTATTTCGAAGTTGTTTTTTATTGTTCAAGGCAAAAAACGTAGGCATCCTTTTGGGTGACGAGGCTTTTTAACGAAGAAGAATGAAAAACAGCTTTGAAATGGCTATTCAATAATTGTGACTTAGAACTTACAAACAAATAAGGAACTGTAAAGTTTGAAAGATTATCTATTTCAATAGAGTTTACTTTAAATGAAATTAAATGGACGATCGTAAAACATCTAACGTAAAACGTGAAATGAACAAAATCTAATTTGATGATTTTGAATTGAAAAAAGATTCAAGAATAACAGTAGAAATTATTAACATTCCTCCAATCCAATTTCGCCAAACTGGGATTTCTGACAGGAAAATCATCGCAATGATAATTCCATAAATTGGTTGCATTCCACTCAGTATGCTTGCTGTACTTACTGAAAAATATCTGAAACTATTAAGAAATAGCGTATGTCCAATCGCTGTAGTCACTAATCCTAAAAACAAAATAAAAGGCAATTGATCCGTCGTGATTTTTTCCTCATAAAAAAAGAGAACTGGAAAAAGCAAAATGAGCATCACCAACATTTGGTAAAACATTAATACTGATCCATTGAAATTTTGAACTTGGGTTTTTAAAATGATATTGCGAAGAGAGTAGGCGAGTGCTGAGAATAGTCCCATGAATAATCCTTGGGTCATTTTATTTTCAAAAGTCAAACTTGGTGCTAAAAAAGAAACTCCAATCAAAACTATGATACCTAAAAAAAGATGATGTTTTTGAAATTTGGTTTTTAAAATAAGTGGTTCAAGCAAAGCAGTCATCACAGGATAAGTAAATAGGGAAAGCATTCCGATGGCAACATTTGACCATTGCAACGCATAAAAATAGGTGACCCAATGCGCTGTCATTAAAAATCCTGAGATAAAGAAAGTAAATCCATATTTCTTCATTTCAAATCGGAACGAGAGTTTTTTCCAAGCACAAAAAATACCTAAAAAAAATAATGCAAATAAGGCTCTCCAACAAATTGTCAAAGGTGGAGGTAAACTAATATATCTTCCCAATGCTCCCGAAGTACTGATGCACAACATGGCAAAATTGAGCAATAAAATATTGTGAAAATGATTTGATTTTTGCAAATTTTGATTTTAATGATTTTTTAAAAAAGTACTCAATTTATTGATTCGGTCGGTGCTGATAATATCTAGTCCGTTTTTTAATAACAATGTCCACACGTTTTCGTTTTCTGGGATATTCCATAGACGAAATTGTTTGTTTTGGGCATGGATTTCATTGGCTATTTTTCGAAATTTATTTATCTTTTTCTCAGAAGGTATTCTTGAAAAAAAAGAGTAACCGAAGATTTTAGAATAATTTTCACTAATCACAGGCATCAATATCGACGAATAATTATTTTCTAAATCTTGGATTCTTCCATCTAGGAAAAATGTCTTTTTATGCTCAGAAACCACCGAATCTATTGGTCTATTTCCACTTAGTAAAATTTTCACAGGATTCTTTTTTTCTTCTTGATGCGCTAAAGTAGAAAGCATGGATTGGAAAGGTTGTACATAGGTTTTCAAAGCTTCATAAGTTGCAATAGCATCTGTTTTTATATCAAGTACCAAATGGAAAGAGGTATTTTTATTATTGAAAATAGTGGAATTGTTTTTTTGGGAAAAATAAAAAAGTGGCTCTAAATATAATTTTGTAAGTGTATTGTTATTTTTTGGAAAAAATGGTTTTCGATGACTGACGTAAATTTCATTTTTAATTAAATGAATGTCTGCTTCGACATAATTAAAACCTAGTTTTAGAGAATCTAGCAACGGATAATTAAACTGCTCATCATTATGAGCGAAGGCATTTTTGAGTGGTTGGATGGTAGTAAAATCGAAAGAGGAGAGAGGTGGTTTTTCTTTTTTATGAAACATGAATTTTTTTTGAAAATCGATGTAGGAATAAATTCTGAATGAAGGTTAAAATATAATTTACAGTTATCATTTATTCGAGTTTATTCTAACGGAGGTTGAATAGGAGAACGTAAAACGTCTAACATCAGTCGAATAAAATAATATTTAGTAACCTTTCTTAACAATAAAATTTTCCAATTTTCCGGCTTTTCTTTTTTTTATAAGCTTTGCTACCTTTCGATCTTTTTTTACTCCAAAGTCTTTTCCTTTTTCATAGAAGTCTAAAAAATAATTGAAGCCAGCTAAATTAGCTTTGATGTTATCTTTTTTATTATTCGGATTTTCTAAAATATATTTTGACCAACCAGCCATAAATAGAATCATGAAATCTGTATTTTTTTTGGAATAATCCAAGATAAATGGATTAAGTTCTACCGTCACATTCGAAGAACCTGAAATCCATTTGACAAAATGAGCATTTGCGGTAATCCGTTTTTCATGATCCAAAGAATGATTGCCTAGCCAATCAATTAATTGTATAATCTCAGGTTCGATTTTTTCATAATCTTTTGGAATTTCTAATGCTGTCTCTTTCAACCTTTGCCAATCAACAGTTTGACAAAAAAGAGAAGTTGAAAAAAAGAAGAGAAAAAAGAAAATTAAGTTTTTCATGTTTTATCTTTTTGCAAAGAAATATTATTAAAACGATTTTTTCAAATTAGGATATTAAATCAGTTCAGCAAGATAGGAAACGTTTGAAATTTATTAAATTGATGGGTTGTGTTTTCTCTCCAAAAAACAAACTATAAAATTCAATTGTTAGCCATGATTTTTTCCAATTTTCAATTTCTAAAAACTATCTTTGCGCCCATGACTGAAAAAATATTAATCCTCGATTTTGGTTCGCAATATACTCAGCTAATTGCTCGGCGAACACGTGAATTAAATGTGTATAGTGAAATTGTACCGTTCAATAAAATTCCAGAAATAGATGATAGCATTAAGGCGATCATTCTTTCAGGAAGTCCATTTTCTGTTTTGGAAAAGGATGCCCTACAAGTAGAATTGGATAAGATCATTGGAAAAAAACCATTGTTAGGTGTGTGTTATGGTGCACAATATTTAGCACATTACTATGGTGGCAAAGTAGAACGATCAGAAAAAAGAGAATATGGAAAAGCATCATTAAATGCTCCACTTTTTGAAGATCCGTTTTTAAAGGGAATTTCAAATGATAGTCAAATTTGGATGTCTCATGGAGATACTATTTCACAAATTCCTGAGCAGTTTGAATTACTGGCAGGAACAGAGAGTATTCCTGTAGCAGCATTTAAAAGTAAAGAGGGAGCATTTGATGCACCAGTTTATGCGATTCAATTTCACCCTGAGGTGACACATAGTTTAGAAGGGAAAGATATTTTATCCAACTTTCTAATTGACATTGCAGGTTGCGAAGGGAATTGGACACCAGCCTCTTTTGTTGGAGAGACAGTTGACGCTTTGAAAAAACAAATTGGGAATCAAAAGGTATTGATGGGAATTTCAGGAGGAGTTGACTCAACCGTAGGAGCAATGTTATTGCATAAGGCGATTGGGGAAAATTTGATTTGTTTCTTTGTAGATAATGGTTTGTTGAGGAAAAATGAATACCAAGAAGTCTTGGATTCATATACAGGAATGGGACTCAATATCGTTGGAGTAGATGCTAGTCGAAGATTTTGGGATGAGCTAGCTGGAGAAACAAGTCCTGAGGGAAAACGAAAAATAATAGGTCGAGTTTTTATTGAAGTATTTGAAGAAGAGGCTAATAAATTAGAAGATATTATTTGGCTAGGACAAGGAACAATTTATCCAGATGTGATTGAATCTGTTTCGGTTCATGGACCAAGTGTAACTATCAAGTCTCATCATAATGTGGGTGGTTTGCCAGACAAATTAAATTTAAAAATTGTTGAACCGCTTCGAATGTTGTTCAAAGATGAAGTTCGAAAAGTTGGAGCAGAGTTAGAAATTCCAGGACATATTTTAAATAGACATCCTTTTCCAGGACCAGGTTTGGGAATTAGAATTTTAGGAGATATTACAGAAGGAAAAGTAAAAATGCTTCAGGAGGCAGATGATATTTTTATTAAAAATCTAAAAAAACATGACCTTTATAATAAAGTATGGCAAGCAGGAACTATGTTGCTACCAGTTCAATCAGTAGGAGTGATGGGAGATGAAAGAACTTACGAAAAAACGATTGCACTTCGTTCTGTAAATTCTGTAGATGGTATGACTGCTGAGTGGAGTCCTTTGCCACATGAGTTTTTAGCAATTGTATCAAGTGAGATTATTAATAATGTAAAAGGGATCAATCGAGTAGTGTATGATATAAGTACCAAACCACCCGCAACGATTGAGTGGGAATAAACATAAATTGTTTTTTGATGGCAAAGTTTAGTCTGTCAAAAAACCCAATATTCAAGCAATGAAAAAATCCAATACTGATTCATTCTTATTCAAAAAAGTGAATAGTTTTTTGAAAAATAGCTATTGCCCTTTCTTGAGTATTTTTATAATTATATTAATGTTATTCTCATGTGGAGGAGGGAGAACGAATACTCCTGTTCCAGAAATAGTTACACCAGCAGGAACAAAAGTGTACAATCCAAAAACGGGACGTTACGAATTTCCTACAGAGGTTACTGGAAAAATAGATACCGTAGAATGGACAGAAGCTGGGACTTCTGCCAATGATCCCATTGGGTCTGATTCTACTCAATATTTAGAAGGGGAAATAGGAACTTCTGATCCGAGTTCAGAAAATAATGGGACTGGAATTCTAGGCACTTATAATGTAGCGATAATGATTCCTTTTAATACTGATAAAGTGAACACTTTGGAAGGAGGAATACATGTTAGTTCAATCCCTACTTTGCACTTTTATGAAGGAGTAAAAATGGCATTGGATGAACTCTCAAATGAAGGAGCTAATTTGAATATTTCGGTAATGGATACGAAGAGATCTGAAACAGAAACTAATTCCATTTTAAATCGGTCAGCTTTGCAAAATGCTCATATGATTATAGGCCCTTTTAGTTCAAAACCTTTAGAAAAAGTAGCAGAATTTGCAAAGGCAAATCAAAAAACATTGATCTCTCCTTTGAATACAAGTGGTAAAATAGCTTCTGAAAATCCTTTTTATCTTCAAGCTAATCCAAGTTTGCAAAGTCATTGTGAAGCAATTATGAAACATGCTTTAAATCAATATTCCGCAGATCAGATTGTTTTGGTCGTGAGGGATAAAGCGGCAGAGGTTAATCGGTTAAAATATTTTCAAGACACCCATAAGTCAATTTCAGGAACTAATGCAACTCCTTTGAAAGAATATCGGATTGATCCTGTAGTTGCTCAAGAATTTGGAGAGCTCCAATTATTGCCATTTATTAAAGAAGACCAAACAACAGTTTTTATAGTACCTTCCTATTCGAATGAAACTTTTGTCAGTAATTTGATGCGACAAGTAGAAATTGCCAAAGGAAATAATAATGTGGTCATGTATGGAATGCCTCGGTGGATGGAATTTGGACGAATTTCATTGGACTATTTTGAGAATTTAAAATTGCATGTAAGTAGTGCAAACTTTGTAAATAAAGATGATCTGAAAATCAAAGAATTCATTACAAAATTCTACGAACGTTATGGTACACTTCCAGAAGAGGATGCTTTTAAAGGATATGATTTGACATTATATACAGGAAGGCAATTGATGAAACATGGGGTGAATTTCAAAGATGTAATTGATACGGAAGGAGAACAAATGCTTTCTACGAAATTTGAATTTGAAAGATTGGTAACTCCTGAAAATGCAGCTAATGAACGATTTGATATAATTGATTATATCGAAAATAAATATGTGAATATTTTAAAATTTGAAGATTTCCATTTTCAAAAAGCGAATTAATTCAATTAGTTTTTTACAATAAAAAAAGTCTATAACTGGTTTGAAGTTGTAGACTTTTTTTAATTTAATGTATTGATTATCAATCGGATATAAAATATTTAAAAATGAAATTTAACTTCAAAACCATTTTAGGAATTTTTGTAGGAGCATTGTTTTTATTAAGTTGCCAAACTGAAGTAAGAACAGAAACAGAAGCAAAAACATCTTCACCTCCAAAAAAAGAAACACCTAAAAGTACTTTTGTTCAGCAAAAAACTCCACCGAATTTAAAATACGAATGGCAATCAAATTTTAATGTTGAAACATCTATTATTAATCAAATTCCAACTCCAACAGGTTTTGAAAGATTAAAAGTAAAAAGTAATTCATTTCAGGAATGGTTACAATTTTTACCACTTTTTCCAGCAGGTCAAAAAGTAAAGACTTATGATGGTTCTTTAAAATGGAATCAACAAGTTCATGCAAGAGTAGTAGATATTGATGTGGGGAAAAGAGATTTACAGCAATGTGCAGATGCGGTGATGCGCTTACGATCTGAATTTTTATTTGGAAAAAAGGAATACGATAAGATCCATTTTAATTATACTAATGGAACAAAAGTATCTTTTGATGATTGGCGAAAAGGAAAAAAACCACAAGTCAAAGGCAATAAAGTAACTTTTTCTAATTCAGGAAAAAAAGATAATTCCTATGCTAATTTTAAAAAATATTTGATCCAGATTTTTTCCTATGCAGGAACGGCTTCTTTGGAAAAGGAAATGAAATCTATTCCACTAAAGGATATGCAAATCGGAGATGTTTTGATTCAAGGTGGTCATCCAGGACATGCAATAATAATTGTCGATATGGCTGAGAATACAAATGGAAAAAAGTTATATTTGTTGGCACAAAGCTATATGCCTGCACAAAATATACACATCCTTAATAATCCAACAAATAAAAAATTGAGCCCTTGGTATGAATTGATTCCAAATCAAAGTATTCATACTCCAGAATGGGATTTTTCAATGGAAGACTTAAAAAGATTTGTAGATTAGATTTTTTTTTGAAATTCATTAGTAAATCGAGTAATCGGCTTGGTAGAACCTCTTATTTAACTAACAATCCAATTACTCTTTCAAACCAATTACTAATTACCTGATAAACAGATAAACAATATGATGACTCCCGAGCGGACAGAAAAATTTAAAAGAGTAGCGAGTAAACGACAAGTGAACCTCACCGTTGTTTTAGAAAATGTTCATGATTTACATAATATTGGGGCGGTGATGCGAACCTGTGATTCAGTTGGAATCAAGGAGATTTTTATATTAAATACAGAATCGCATTTGACCGAAGAAAGAATTCATTTGGCTGCCAAGTCATCTTCTGGTGCTCGTAAATGGGTGGATGTAAATTTTTATACGAAGCCAAAACCTTGCTTTGAACATTTACGGAGAAATTATGATTTTGTATTTTGTACGCACATGGCGGAAAATAGCAAATCACTTTATGATTTGGATTTAACTACTTCAGTTGCTTTACTTTTTGGAAATGAGCATGCAGGAGTAACGGATGAAACCTTAAAACTCTGTGATGGAAATTTCTTAATCCCACAAGTTGGAATGGTGCAGAGTTTAAATATTTCGGTAGCCTGTGCTGTCTCAATATATGAAGCAAAACGTCAACGATTGGCTAAAGGATTTTACGAAGATAATCCAACTATGACCAAAGAAGAACAAGAAGAATTATATGATACATATGCTAGACGGCATGAGTTGAAAATTAAAAATAAATTTGCACCGAGATTGAATGATTAGATAATATCTCTACCTGACACAAAACGAAAAAATGGCATTTCCTCACTTTAGACAGCTTGACAGAATGGATTGCGGCCCAACTTGCCTTCGTATGATTGCAGAGTTTTATGGGAAATCCTATAGCTTGCAATACTTGCGGGAGCATTGTTATTTGGATCGAGAAGGAGTTTCTTTGGAAGGAATTTGTGAAGGTGCGGAACACATTGGAATGAATAATTTCGCAGCGATGTTGCCTTTCCAATCTGATGATGGAGAAGGTGGCGGATTAGTCGATGCTCCACTTCCTGCGGTGGTTCATTGGAATCAAAATCACTTCGTTGTAGTTTATAAAATCAACAAAAAATATGTTTGGGTAGCAGACCCGGGGAAAGGAAAAATTAAATATAAAATTGCCGAATTTAAAAAACATTGGCTAGGCGGAAAAGATAATGGCATTGCATTACTGCTCGAACCAACTCCGGAATTTTATACCCAAGAAGGTGAAACGCTAAATCGTACCGGACTTACTTTTCTTTTCAAATATCTTCGACCATATCGAAAGTTAATCATCCAATTACTTTTTGGATTACTCTTCGGAAGTATGTTACAATTGATTTTTCCATTCTTAACTCAATCAATTGTCGATGTCGGAATTGAAAATCAAAATATCAGTTTTATCTACTTAATTTTAGGAGCTCAGCTGATGTTGTTCCTAAGTCAAGCGAGTGTTGGGATTATCCAAAATTGGATTTTATTGCACATCGGAACCAGAGTAAATATTGCCTTGCTTTCTGATTTTCTCTTTAAATTAATGCGCTTGCCTATCGCCTTTTTTGATACAAAAATGACAGGTGATTTATTGCAAAGAATTCAAGATCATAAGCGGATTGAATTGTTTATGACTGGGAGTACTTTGTCTGCGATTTTCTCATTTTTCAATCTAATTGTTTTTGGATTTATATTGTTATTTTATAATCGAACCATCTTCTTAATTTTCCTTGCAGGTAGTTTTTTATATATTTTGTGGGTATTGATTTTTATGAAAAAAAGAAAGGAGGTCGATCATATGAAGTTTGAGGAACAAGCTGAGAATCAATCTAAAATAATAGAATTAATTCAAGGAATGCAAGAAATCAAATTGCAAAATAGCGAAAGAAAACGTCGTTGGGAATGGACCGAAATTCAAGCAAGACTTTTTAGAGCGAACATAAAGTCCTTGACAATCACACAATATCAGGATACAGGAACTGGTGTAATCAATCAGTTAAAAGATATTTTTATTTCCTTCGTTGCAGCCAAAGCTGTGATTGATGGTAGCATGACTTTGGGGATGATGTTGGCAGTTCAATATATTGTGGGACAATTAAATGCGCCGTTGATTCAGATGATTAACTTTATTAGAAGTAGTCAAGATGCCTCATTGAGTTTGGAACGTTTAGGAGAGATTCATGGGAAAGAAGATGAGGAAAAAAATGCTGGAAATCAAATCGAAATACTTCCCGAAACATCCGATATCGTTTTTGAGAATATTAGTTTTCAATATAATAAATTGTCCGATCTAGTTTTACGAGACATCAATTTAACGATCCCAAAAGGTAAAGTTACAGCTATTGTAGGAACGAGTGGGAGTGGGAAAACGACACTTGTAAAACTAATGTTAGGATTTTACGAAGCTACTCATGGGAACATCAGAGTTGGTGGTTTTCTATTAAAGAATTTTAGAAAAAAAATGTGGCGGCAAAAATGTGGTGCAGTCATGCAAGATGGCTATATTTTTTCTGATACCATAGCTAATAATATTGCAGAAAGTGAAGATGTAGTCAATAAGAATAAACTACTAAATGCGGTACAATTAGCTCATATTCAGGAGTTTATAGAAACGATGCCTTTGGGATATAACACTATGATTGGTTCTCGGGGTAACGGAATTTCTCAAGGTCAAAAGCAAAGATTATTGATTGCAAGAGCGGTTTATAAAAATCCAGAATACCTATTTTTTGATGAAGCAACCAATGCACTTGATACACAAAATGAAAGAATAATTACGGAAAATTTAGAACGATTTTTTGCAGGTCGAACGGTAGTCGTGGTGGCACATCGTTTAAGTACTGTTCGGAATGCTGACCAAATTGTAGTGCTTGAAAAAGGAAGAATTATCGAGCAAGGAACTCATAAAGATTTGATTGAGAAAAAAGGTTCGTATTTTAATTTAGTGAAAAATCAGTTAGAGCTAGGAGGGTGATTTTTTGTCACTAACTTGGACTGACTATTATGACTTTTTATGACTCTCCCGTTTTAGTAAATATAGACAAATCAGCATTTTGGGTGTGTCATAAAAAATCATAATAGTCAGTCCAAGTCAATAGCAAAATCAATTTAGATTCACAAAAAAAAATCCAAATTATATTTAAAAAATCATAGTAAAAAAATGCCAGAAGAAAATTTCATCACCGATCCATCGGACATTCAACTCACCGAGCAAGATCAAGTTCAGACCATTTTGGGAAAACCTCCTGGATGGATTTTGAGGTGGGGAATTTCATTTATTTTTATGACAGTATTGATGTTGATTTGGATGAGCTATTTAGTAAAGTTTCCAGATATAATTCCTGCTCGTGTAATTTTGACTACTGAAATTCCTCCTGTTCACTTGTTTGTTCAAAGTAGTGGAAAAGTCGAAAATCTTCTAGTTGAAGACAAACAATCAATTGCTGAAAACGATCTTTTAGCGATTATTCAAAATCCAGCCAATCATGATGATATTGTAATTTTAGAAAATTTCTTAAAAGACATTAAGAGCAAAAAAACAATTGATTTATCAACAGTTAATTATCCTGAAAATTTAGTTTTAGGAGAACTTCAATCCACTTATTCCAATTTTACCCAAAACTTAAATGATTTCAATTTTTTTGAAAATAAAAATCAATTAGCCAAAAAAATCAGCGCATTAAAATCTCAAATTAGATATTTAGGAAGAAAAAATGCTTCCCTAAAAAAGCAAGAAATTACTTTGGAAAGTACCATTGATTTAGCCAAATCAAATCGGGATCGAATGCTGAAGTTATTGGATGAAAATGCAGTTAGTATAAAAGATGTAGAAGATGCAAAAACTGAAGTACTTCGAAATGAAAGAGAACTCGAAAGAATGCAAACCAGTTATTTAGATAATAAAATGACGGTCAAAAATTTAGAATTGACAATCATTAATCTAAGAGAAAATAGAAGTGATGGCAAAAATGAAAAATCTATTTCCCTCAAAGAACAGATTGATATTTTGTTAAGTCAAATTAAAAATTGGAAACAAAAATATTTGGTTATTTCTCCAATGGATGGTCAAGTTTCTTTTCCAAAAATGCTGAATGAAAATCAATTTCTAAAAAATGGAGATGAAATAATGACCATCGTTCCGGAAGGTGGAATTGGAGAGATGATTGGAAAAGCATTTTTACCCGCAGCAAATAATGGAAAAGTAGAAGAAGGTTTTGAAATCAATATTCGATTTGATGGTTACCCTTATCAAGAATTTGGTGTGATAAAAGCAAAGGTGAAAAGTAAATCAATTTTGCCTCAAGATGGAAATTATTTAGTGAAATTAGAGATGCCTGACAGTTTAATGACCACCTATAAAAAATTAATTCCATTCCAACAAGAAATGACTGGAACCGGAAATATCATCACTAAGGATCGAAGAATATTAGAACGTATTTTTGATAGATTTTTAGATGTAACAAAGAATCGTTAATCTCCCTTATTTTAAATTTATATTATGGGAAAAAGAAAATTATCATTCAAAATTAATTAAATCCACTATATTTGCCGCCAAGATGAAAAAAGGTAAAACTATATTAAAAGATAAGCGATTTGAGTTGACAATTGAGCGACTTTGTCATCAATTGATTGAAGCATATGATCGTTTTGAAAACACCTGTATCATCGGCGTTCAACCTCGTGGCGTTTTCCTTGCTGATCGAATTTATGATCGCTTGACTTCTATTCTTAAACTCAAAAATATCGAATACGGAAAATTAGATATTACTTTTTATCGAGACGATTTCCGAACACGTATCAAGCCACTTTCTGCTGACCCAATTGAAATGGACTTTTTAGTGGAAGATAAAAAAGTGATTTTAATTGATGATGTTTTGTATAGTGGACGAACAATTCAGGCTGCGATGACTGCCTTAAATCATTATGGAAGACCACAGCAAGTTGAGTTAGTAGCTCTAGTAGATCGAAGATTTAATCGGCACTTACCCATTCAATCTGATTATATTGGGGTGATTGTAGATGCTGTTGATGAAGCTTATGTGGAAGTGCAATGGAAAGAAGAAACGGGTAATGATAAAATTATTTTGTACGCAAAAAAAGAAGATAAATATAAATAGAATGGGTCGTTAACTCTGACAGCTGACAGCGCAGCGACTTAAAAAAAAGATTTATGACTCAGAAGGAACTCAGTACCAAGCATGTTTTGGGAATTAAATATCTAACTCCTCAGGATATTCAATTGATTTTTGAAACAGCTGAAAATTTTAAAGAAGTCATTAATCGACCCATCAAAAAAGTTCCATCTCTTCGGGATGTAACAGTTGCTAATTTATTTTTTGAGAATTCTACTCGAACTCGAATTTCATTTGAGTTGGCTGAAAAAAGACTCTCCGCTGATACGGTCAATTTTTCTGCATCATCTTCTTCTGTCAAAAAAGGAGAAACACTTCTAGATACAGTCAACAATATTCTATCGATGAAAGTGGACATGGTGGTCATGCGTCATCCAGCTCCAGGAGCGCCTGCCTTTTTAGCAAAACACATTGATGCCAACATCATTAATGCTGGGGATGGAACTCATGAGCATCCAACACAAGCCTTACTTGATGCTTTTTCAATGAGAGAGAAATTAGGTGATTTGCGAGGCAAAAAAATTGTCATCGTTGGTGATATTTTACATTCAAGAGTTGCCTTGAGCAATATATTTTGTTTGCAAAAATTAGGAGCAAAAGTTAAAGTCTGCGGACCTCCAACTCTAATACCGAAGTACATCAATGAGTTAAATGTAGGTGTTGAATATGACATTCGAAAAGCATTAGAATGGTGTGATGTCGCTAACATATTAAGAATCCAATTGGAGCGGCAAGACATAAAATATTTTCCATCTATTCGAGAATACACTCAATATTATGGAGTTAATAAAGAAATATTAGACAGCTTAAAAAGTGACGTAATCATCATGCATCCTGGGCCAATTAATCGAGGTGTCGAAATAACAAGTGATGTAGCCGACTCTGACCAATCTATCATTTTGCAACAAGTCGAAAATGGCGTGGCAATCAGAATGGCTGTACTTTACCTTTTAGCAGCTAAACGATAAATAACTTTCATCAATCAAAGGCAACCTTCCTTTAATTATTTACATCTACTAAGTGATCAAAATTTTTAAAACTCATTAAAACCATAAAGTATTGACAATCAATAAATTACAATATTTTTTTTAGCTTCTTTTTGAAAAAAATGGATCTAATTTTTCTGTTTTTTTCTTAAAAATATTAATTACCCTATTCAAATCTCTAATCTAAATAAGCACTTTTTTATTTTAGGTATACCTTATAATTTTTTCGATGTACTTATGTTATCTTGTGAAAAAAAATATCAACATATGAGCCTTTCCAAATTTTTTCTTTTAATTGTTTTTTCAATATTTTCTTTAGGATTTATGTCTGCTCAAGATTGTGGTAGTATGATTTCGGAGAATAAAAAAATTGGAGGAACGCATTTCTTAAAAACATCTGAACAAATTTTAGTAGTAAGAGGAACTTACTCTTATAGCCTTGAATTGATCAATGATGAACAAGGAATTACAGCAAGATTTACGTCCAAAAATGGAGTTGATTTGAATGAAGGGGATGAAGTGATTTTTATGGATAAAAACCAAAAAAGAAAGAGTTACCGATTTATTGAAACAGGAGAAATTACTAACAATCGAGGTGCACCTACTCAAACTAATCTTTTAGATTTGGATATTGCTGCTATCAATTGGTTTGCTACCACAACAATAAATACCATTTATATTAGAAATTATGTCAGTAGTCGAATGGTAAAATTTACAGTAAATTCCAACCGACAAAAAGAATTTAAAGCAATGTCGACTTGCTTTAATGTTACCGTAGATAAATCTCAAGTCAATGATACTGTTTTGGCTGGTAATGATTTTTCTCCTAATAGCGAAGGTACTGGGAAACCAAGTGGAAGTTCAACCGCTCCCGGAAGAGGAAAAGTACAAAGAATCACAGATCCTAGTTTGTTGAATGATGATGAAACGAAAGCATTGAGAAAGGAATTGACAGAAACGAAACAGAAATTGAGAGATGAAATTCAAGCAGAAAAAGATAAAGGGGAACGGATAAAATCTAAGTTGCAAGAAGAAGTAGCTGCAGCAAGAGAGCAAGCATCTCAAAAGAAAGCGGAATATGCTAATGAAGTACTAGAGGCAAGAAAAAATTCTCAACTTGAAATTGAAAAATCTCAACAAGAGGTTGCAGAATCGGTAGGAGATGCTAGAGATAAAGCTTCAGGAGAAATTGAAAAAATAAACTTAGACGTCGTTGAAGCAAAACAAAAAGCAGGAGAAGAAATTCAAAAAGCAAAAGTCAATAGTGCACAAGAAGTAGCTGATGCTCGAAAAAAATCTACGGAGGAAATTAAAGCAATTAAGGAAAAACTTGATTTGGCAAAATTAGAATACGCAGATGAAGTTTCCGCAGCAAAAGAAAATGCACAAAATGAATTGACTAGTATTAGAGAAGAAACCAAAAAAGTTATTCTCGAAGCGAGAGAAAATGCTAAACAAGAAAAAAATAAAACAACTCAAGATGTTGTTGATACTAAAAAAACGGCTTCAGAACAAATTCTTCAAGTAAAAGAAGAGACTGCCGAAAAAGTAGCACAAGTTAGAGAGAATGGAGTTTTAGAAAAACAAAAAATTGCTTTCGAAATTGCAGAAGCTAGAAGAAAAGGAGAAGAAGAGAAAGCATTGATTTTGGAAAATAATGCTGCCGAAGTAGCTGAGATGAAGGAGAGTGTTGCCAAACAAAAAGAGGTTTCTGCAACGGAGGTCGCTGAAACAAAAAAGAATGCTTCAGAAGAAATTAGTAATACTAAAAAACAAGTAGCTGAAGAAAAAGCAAAAGCTAAGTCTGAGGTAGAAGATACTCAACAACAAAGTGCTGAAGAAATTGCGGCAGCAAAAGCAAAAGCAGCAGAAGAAAAAATGTCAACTGCTCAAGGAGTTATCGATGCCAAAACTAAGGCTGCTCAAACTATTCAAGAAATAAATAAGGAAGAGGCAGAAAAAATAAAAGTGGCACAAGTAAAAGCAGAAGAAGAGAAAAATAAGATCGCCACCGAAGTAGCAGTTGCTAGAGAAAAAGCTCAAGCTGAGATTACTAGGATTCAAGCAGAGGTGAAAAAACAAATTGAAGCTTCAAAAATTGCGGAAGCAAAAGTTCAAAAAGAAGCTGCTGAAGCAGTTGCTTTAGCAAAGAAAAGGGCAGAAGAAGAAATAGCAAAAGCTCAAAAAGAAGCTGCTACTAATGTTTCAACTGCTAGTCAAAAAGCAGAAGAAGCAAAGCAAACTTATGCTCAAGAGATAGCTGCTTCGCAAAAGGTTTCTCAAGATAAAATGAAAGAAATTCAAGAGGAAGTTGCTGCAAAGATTAAAGCTGCCAAAGAGAAAGAAAAGGAAACGAAAACAATGTCAGCTAGTGAAGTAGCCTCTGCCAAAGAGCGGGCTGCAAGTGAAGTAAGAAAAGCTCAAGAAACCGCTGCGAAGGAAGTTGCAAAAGCAAAAGAACGAGAAGCTTTGGCGCAACAAGAGTCTGCTAATAATGTAGCTGAATCAAAAAGAAATGCTGCTGAAGCTGTTGCTAAAATCAAACAGGATGAAGCAGAAGCAATTAAAGTTACTAAAGAAAATGCTGCTAGTGAAAAGCAAAAGGTAGCTAATCAAGTGGCAGAGGCAAAACAACGAGCAGCCAAAGAATTAGCTTTGACCAAAGAACAATTAACAAATGAGGTGAAAGCAGCAAAAGAGAAAGCAGCAAAAGCAAAAGAGGAAGCTGCATTAGCTGTTTTGGAAGCGAGAAAAGAATCAGCTGCTAAAGTTTCTGCTACTCAAGAGGAATCAGCGAATGAAGTTGCTACAATAAAAATGCAAGCGGTCGAAGCTATTGCCAAATCTAAAAAAGAGACTGCTGTCAAATTGGAGGAAATGGCTGAACAAGTTGTTGAAGCCGAACAAAAAGCAAAAGAAGAAATGGCTGCTTTGAAAATTCAAATGGTGGAAGAAGAAGCTAAAATACGAAATGAAAGTAAAGCTAAAAAAGCACAATATATTAAAGATGCAGAGGCAGCTAGATTAAAATCATTAGAAGAAATTGCTGCTTCACAAAAACAAAGTTCTGATGAAATCTACGAATCTAAGCAACAAGCAAAGCTCGAAATTTCTAAGGTCAAGGAGGATACAAAGATTCAAATAAATGAGCAAAAAGAATTGATCAAGGAGGAAGAAGCAAAATTGAAAATTTCTGAAGCTAAGTTGAAATCTGCGGAGGAAAAAAGAATTCAAGCAGAAAAAAATTTGATGAAATATGAAGATTTGAAATTGCAAATTAAAACTGCGGAAGAGAAATTAGAAAAAATAAAAAAGGATCTTCAAAAAGAAAAGGATAATTAAAACAACTTCTTAAAAAAAAAGTCCCACTTGAATCTCAAGTGGGACTTCTTTTTTAACAACCTCATCGATGAAAACTCTCTCCAATAAATTGTAAAGCAGGAATAATTCCAGTCCTCCAATAAGTCCAATTATGTTCACCATCACGCATTCTAAATTCATGTGGAATTTCTAGGTCACGGAAAGCAATATGAATTTTTGAATTTCCTTCATACAAGAAATCATCATCACCGCAATCAAAATAAAATTTCACCTTCTTTAGTTTTTCTAAATTAACTTCCTTGAGTAAATAGAATGGATTATTGTCTTTCCAATGTTTTGAAATTCTATTTTTTCCCTCTAGTCCTTTGCCATACATTAGACCTTCCACTTGATCCCATCTTTCTTGCTCGTATTTTACAACTGTTTCTTCCGTATAAATTGCAGCACTCAAAGGAGCACTTGCTACGAATAAATCAGGATGTTTCATCGCATATAAAAGTGAACCATAACCACCCATCGATAAACCAGTTATTCCACGAAAATCTTTTTTGGAAAGCGTCCTAAATGTAGCATCTATGTGTGGAATAAGTTCTTTAATAAAAAAGTCTTCATATCTTTTTTTTCCATCCACATCATTCACGTACCAAGTAACTTTTGCATCTGGCATGACCAAAATCATTGGTGGAATTTTGCCTTCAATAATTGCTTGATTAGCCTGGCGATCAACTTCTCCAAACTGAACCCAAGCAGTTTCGTCATCAGTATATCCATGTAAAACGTATACAACAGGATAGTTGCGATTGGTGGATTCATAACCAGGAGGAAGGAAAATTGAATAGTTGACGGACTCGTTTAATATTTCACTTTTGACAGATTGCTTTTCTTTTAGAACCCCTTGAGCTTGGATATTTTGATAAGGAAATAAAAAGAGAATGGTAAATAAGAAAGTTATTTTTAAACCTTGATTTTTCATTTTGTAGATTTTTATGATAAAAATTGAAGGCTACAAAATAGTTTTTTTTCAACAAGCTTTATAATTCGATTCCAAGTAAACTTTTATCTTTCACATCTGCAATCTTCTTTTCACTCCAAAGCATGGATTTGGGAAAAGTAATATGAAAAATACTTCCTTCACCTAGTTTGGAACTTACCCAAATTTTACCACCAAGATTTTGAATTATTTTTTTGCAAACAGCCAACCCAATTCCAGTTCCTTGATATTCACTTTTGTTATGTAAACGTTGGAACATTTCAAAAATCTTCTCAAAATAAGCTTCTTCCATTCCAATGCCATTGTCTTTGATGAGAAAATAAAGCTCGGTCTCTTTTTCTAAATATTGGACAGAAACTAATTTGTGATGACCATGATTATATTTCAATCCATTGTCAATTAGATTCTGAAAAAGCTGTTTGAAAATAGTGAAATCAGATTCAATTATTGGAAGTGGACTGACTTGAACTTTTCCATCCAAGTAAAAATCATTAGAATTTATATGAGATACGATTTGCTTTAATACTTTATTGAGATCTACTTTTTCTTTCTTCAGTACTCGGTTTTTAGATTTGGAGTATTCTAAAATATCTTCAATTAAATGCTGCATTTGATCTGCATTGGTCGCAATGATATCCAAAAATTCTTGTCCATCTTCATCAATTTGACTTTTATATCTTTTATTAAAGAGTGTAATAAAACTAATCACACTTCTAAGTGGACTTTTCAAATCGTGTGAAGCTATATAAGCAAAACGTTCGAGTTCTTGATTGGAATTTTTAAGTTCAGAATTTGTCCCTTTTAATTTTTTATTAATTTTCTTTAGACCTAATTGAAAATTTTTAAAAGTTGAAACGAAAATAAAAACTCCAAAAAGAAAACTGGCGCTCCATGTGATAATTAGAACTATCGGAGTTAATTGTTGTTCAAAGGAGTATCCCAATATTTGAAGAATAGCCAGCGTCAAAAAACATATTAGAATTATGCCTGTCCAGATAAAGGCAACTTTTTCTTTAAAAAATAAAAATAAGACTGGGCAAGTACAGAATAACCAAAATAAAAAGGGGGAGGTAACTCCTCCTGTAAAATACATCATACTAATACAAATAATGATAATTTGAGAAACGAAATAATTTCCACTAGTGGTTAAATTCTGATTTAAGTTCAAAAGTAAAATGTATCCCAAAGCAGCTAGCGAAGAATAAAACATGATGTATGCCCCTTCTTCAAAATCAATAAAAAGGAAAATTGGAACAAAAGAAAGAGATATCAATAATATGATTAGATCAACAACGATAAGAGAGTAAACCGAACGGAAAATTTTTCGATCAGCTTGAATTTTTATAGGTATGAGGGACTTTATGAATGACATTTACGAATATTATGATTACTTATTTGTTATTCTTTTGTGATACAAACTTTGTTCCTTTCCTGTAGATTTGTACACATGTTGAAAATCAATTAGTTTTTAATCTTTCTAATAAAATTTTACGAAAAATGAATAAAAATGTTTTTGTCATAATGATTTTTGGGATTTTAATCTTGAATGGTTGTATTGGAGATGATATTATTGAGGATAGAGTTGATCCTGTGGTAAGAGTTTCTAATCCAATTGATACTTTGAAAAACGGAACTTCTTACCAATTTGAAGCTACCTTTTTTAATCAAGTAGGCAAGGAAGAAATGGTCGATTTAAGTTGGAGTAGCTCAGATGAAAATATCATCTCAGTTTCTGAAACAGGATTGGCCAATGCACTACAAATTGGAAATACTCTGATTACAGTAGAAGGTTTGGCTCCAACTGGAGAACAAGTTTCCGCTGAATTGTTAGTAGCTGTTGGTGAAGAAACCATAGGATCTGTTTCGGAAAGAACAGGGACTTTGCAAACTACCAGTTCGTATGAATTAAAAGGTGATTTTGTTTTAAAAGAAGAAGGAGGTGTATTAAAACTTTCTTTTGCTGACAATTACAAAGCTTCCACAGCACTTCCAGGTTTATATATTTATTTGACGAATAATCCTTCGACTACTGCTGGAGCATTTGAAATAGGAGCAGTAACTGTATATGAAGGAGTGCATTCTTATGAATTACCTAACTCGATTGAATTAATGGGGTATCAATATGTTTTGTATTTCTGTAAACCTTTTAATGTGAAAGTAGGAGATGGAGAGTTTAATTAATTTTTGTAAAAGCATTGTTATTTAATGCCTTTTTTTGAACTAATAAAATCATTTTTAAAATGAGACGAATATATTTAATTATAGTTTTAGCTTTTTCTTTTGCCAACTTCGCCAATGCTGGAGGTGGTTGGACTCAACCTAAAGGAGGGATTTATTTAAAACTTTCAGAGTGGTGGATTATTTCCAATCAACATTTTACAGACGCTGGTTTGATTGATCCCAATACGACAAGTGGAATTTTTAATACTAGTTTTTATGGTGAATATGGAATTACTGATCGCTTGACGGCGGTAGCTTATGTTCCTTTTTTTAGTAGATCTTATATGAATAATGTGGTTTCTGGAACAACTGGTGAAGTCTTAATCCCTGGAGAATCAATTAATTCATTTGGGGATACCGACTTGAGTATAAAATATGCTTTGAATAAAAGTGGATCGATTAGAACTGCTGCAACTTTAAATTTAGGATTACCTTTGGGAAATAGCTCAGGTGGCTCTCAAGGTAATTTGCAAACTGGGGACGGTGAGTTTAATCAGTTATTACAATTGGATGCAAGTTCCTCTTTTCAAATAAAAAAGGCATCTGTTTATGGAACGGCTACCGTTGGTTTTAATAATAGAAATAAAGGTTTTTCAGATGAGTTTAGATATGGAATTGAAGTAGGAGCAGGTTTGTTTAAAAATAAATTTTGGCTGATTGGAAGAATTACTGGCGTGGAATCATTACAGAATGGAACACTTTCGAGTGATTCAAATAGCACCAGTATTTTCGCCAATAATTCAGAATTTACAAGTTATTCAGTAGAAGCGGCCGTTTATTTAACTAAGCGATTTGGGGTTTCTGCCAGTTATGCATCTGCTTTTAGAGGACAGATAATTTTTGCCAATCCATCTTATTCGGTAGGTGTATTTTTAGATTTGACAAAGTAGAAAATAAAATATTTGAAAATTTGAATGATTTGAAAATACCATTTTTCAAATCATTCAAATTTCTATTCAAATCTTTTTATCGTCTTCTTCCTCCTTTTAACATCCTTCCCACCCACATAATCAAGATTGCCCCTAAAGTTGCAGATACAATCATTCCCACAAAATTTTGTGGCAATTGAACGCCAAAGGTACTGTCAATAATTTTTACAATTCCCGCACCTGCAGTTATTCCTAAAAAGTTAAAAATTGTTCCCCCGACAACCGCTCCCGCAATTCCAAGGATGGCATTCGTTACAAATCCAAAATGATCTCCTTTCATAATTCTTGCGGCTAAAGTGCCAGCGAGAGCACCGACCAAAACCATAACAATAAGTTTCATAACATTGCCATCAAATAAGCTTTCCATAAATAGTGTATTTGTTTTGTTAATAAATTTTGAAGGGCAAATTTATATAAATTTAATTTAATTCCTTCTCCCTAATCTTTGGTAAAGTTAGAGTATGTTTAAAATTTTACTGTCCTGAAAATCAATACTTTATGAACCTTGCGTCCAATTTAATTTTAATTTAGCTCACTAAACTTCAAATGAAATTAGTGTTAGGGTTAGCAAGAACCACAAATCATTGACTTTCAGTTAGTTAAATTTTTACATATGCTCTAAGTTATGAAATACGCAGTTCGATTTTTTAACAGAAAAAATAATTTAACAAAACGATTATTGACTCGTTAAATATAAATTAAGACTGGCTAGAAGGCTTTTTTTTGTCAACAAGCGTTATATCTTTGAGACTTAATTGACCGACAAATTTTAATTGAAATCTTTGATTTGAAAACAATAGATAAATATCTAATTAAACAGTTCATTGGGCCATTTATAGCCACCTTTTTCATTGCGTTATTCGTCTTGTTAATGCAATTTATTTGGGTATATGTAGATGATATGGTAGGAAAAGGAGCAGGATTTGGGTTAGTTTTAGAAATTATTTTCTACAATAGTATCTCTTTGATTCCTTGGGCATTACCTATTGCAATTTTGATTTCTTCGGTGATGGTGATGGGAAATTTGGGCGAAAGATATGAATTAGCTAGTTTAAAATCTGCTGGAATTTCTCTCATTCGAGTAATATTACCTATGCTTTATTTTGCAATAGGCGTGACTTTCTTTTCTTTCCTTTCTTCCAATAACTTAGTTCCGATTGCTAATTTAAAATTCAAATCTCGCCTTCACGATATTCGAACCCAAAAGCCAACCCTTAATCTAGAAGAAGGAGTTTTTAATGAGGATTTTAAAGGATTTATCATCCATATAGGTAAAAAAGAAAAAGATGACCGAACCATTCGGGATGTTATTATTTATGATCATCAAGATTATAATAGAGGGAAATTTAGCATGATTACAGCTGAATCTGGCGAAATGTATATGACTTCTGATAATGTATATTTTGTCATGAACCTCAAAAATGGCTACCATTATCAAGAAGGTGATAAGGCTAAAAAAGAGGAAAAAGAAAAGTATACTTTTACCCGAACCAAATTTGATGAATGGAAAAAAGTATTTGACACAGGTGAGTTCAACATTGAATTGACAGAGGAAGAACGATTTAAAAGACATTATACGATGCTTTCAGTTCGGCAATTATGGAATGCGATAGATTCAATTGATACGAGGGTCAGAAGTTATAATGCTCGGTTGGATGAATATGTACAGAAGGCTTTCCATCCTTTGAAAAAAATATTTTTGGAAAAGAGAAAAAAATTAAATGCTGAGAAATTAAAGGCACAAAAACAAAAAGCAAAACAACAGTTAGAAAGTAGAAAATTAGAAAAAAAGCAAAAAACAAAAAAGGATACGATTACATCTGAATTAAATTTAAAAGATGCTAAACCAATAGATACCAAGAAAAAGGAATCAACTAAAAAAGTTACAAAGCCTAAAAAAACGCCTCCAAAACCTAAGAATGTCAATAAGAGAAAACCCAAAAAAACAACTAAACCAAAGACAAAAAAGGCACGAAATATAGATGCTAAAAAAAAGAAAGACGAGAGAGCAAGAAAAAAAGAAGAGAAAAGAAAAGCTGAAGTATTACAAAAAGAGAAAGCAATTGCTCAAGTTTTAAAACAAGAACTTGAGCAACCACTCAAGGAGTTTGATACATTTTATCAAACTTTTCCTGAAGCTGAAAGAGGAAGATTTAATCTAAAAGAAAGAGCTAAAACAACCGCTCGTGGAATATTAAATCAAGCGGAAGCAATTCAACGAAGTATTCATCCTAAGAATGAATCTCGGGTGAAGCATGTTTTTGTTTTATATTCAAAATTTACTTTTGCATTAGTTTGTTGTGTCTTTTTATTTATTGGAGCACCGATGGGAGCCATAGTTAGAAAAGGTGGTTTTGGGTATCCATTATTGATTGCCATTTTATTTTTTATGATGTTTATTATTTTGAATATTTTATTTCAAAAACTAGCAGAGAGTTTTGTAATTCCTGCGGAAATTGCAGTTTGGTGCCCACTTTTGATCTTAATACCGATCAGTTACATATTAACTACAAGAGCATTAAAAGATAAAAAGATTTTAAATTTTGATAAATATACTTCTACAATTATCAGAGGTTTTAAATATATTCAGTCTTTTTTTAAAAAATCTACAGCCGAAAAACTTAATTAAATTAAGTAAATAAAATTGTCCCTAACAATACATCTACATTTTAATGAAACAAATTTTTCGAAATAATATCTATTACATTTTTTGTTGTATTACATTTTTTCTTTTTGGAGGAGTATTGTTATTTTTTATTGAAAAACCAGATGTGATCTTTTTTTTTAGTGAAAACAGAACACCATTTCTCGATTTATTTTTCACTTATTTTACCAAAATGGGGGAGGAGATTATGTATTTAGTCTTTCTTATTTCTTTTCTTTTTGTAAAAATTAGATATGCTATTTTTATTCCATTGATTGGGATTTCAGTTTCGATTATTAGCCATTTGACTAAATCGTTTTTTGCACACGATCGACCTCTGATGTATTTAGAAAATATGGGTTTAGCAGATCAAGTCAATTTTGTAGAAGGTGTACAGTTACATCTGGGACAAACTAGTTTTCCCTCAGGACATACGATGTCAGCTTTTGCTTTATATGGTTTAGTGGCATTTATGTTTTCGAGAAAAAAGATTTGGGGAGTGATATTTTTTGTTTTTGCCTTGCTAATCGGACTGTCGAGAAATTACTTAGTACAACATTTTTTCCAAGATATTTATTTAGGCGCATTGATTGGATTTGGCTTGTCGATTTTATTTTATTGGGGGCAGGGCAAATTTATTTTAGAGGAGAATCATTGGTTGAATAAACCGATTTGGAAACGAGAAGATAAAATGAGGGCTTAATTTCTTTTAATTTTAGAATGAAAATGAAAAACTCCAAATCAAAATAAATTGTAAAATCATCGTTCCGTCAATTAATCCAGTAAAAAAATAATCATGTTTAATTTTATCAGATTGGCGAATAAAAAACCAAGTTGATAAAAATGAAATGGAAATTCCTGACAATATATTTACATTGTAACCATTTGAAAACCAATTGGTTAATGCTAAAAGAAGGGCTAGACTTAAACTCATCGTCCCTAAATTTTTAGTTTTTTCAATACCAATTACTGCTGGAATCGTCTGCACTTCACTATGTGAATCCACTTTCAAATCTCGAATATCAAACGGTAAAGTAATCGCAAAAATAAAAAGAGCTCTTTCCAAAATTATCAACCACACCGACAGGGTAGTGGCTACTCCAATCTCTAGTGCAGGTAAAAAAACTGTTACCCATGACCAGACTATTGCAATTAAAAATATTTTAATATGATTAAAATCTCTCAATCGTTTTTTCCCTTTCAAAAATGGAATAACATAACCTAGTGAAATAATTCCAGGAATAATCAGGCTCAATTGAATTGATAATGGAACGTTCCAAAAACAAATTGCCCCACCGATTCCTGCTACCAATGCGTAGAAAGAGATATGATGTTTGAATTTTTCGATAACTGCGTATCTTTCTATTTCTCGAAATTCTGAGACTTTAGAAATTCCAATAATTCGATGTAAAGCATAAACGAAAAGAGTAGCAAAAAATATCAAACCAATTAACCAATTCAAAGTTAATTTTCCAGTCAAAATGAATTGAGTCTGAATGCACATAGCTGCAGCACATAAAGCAATCCAGAGGTTACTGTAAAAAATAAGGTCAATGAGTTTTTTTAAAAACAAGATGGTTAATATTGAAGATGGATTAAATTAGCTCTTCTCCTTACCTACCCATGGAGGTCACAAAGCTAGATGTAAATGAAACGTTTCAAAACTACGAAAGTTATTTTTTTTAAATAAAAAAAGTCCTACAAGAACTCATGGTATCTAGTAGGACTTAATTCTAAATAAAGTTGTATGGACAACCGTACAACGTCAAACGAATAAAACTATTCGTTCTAAAAATATTTCCAGTTATGATTATTTTTGATTTTTAAAATTGTCTCATAAATTAACTTGATTACATTTTCCACATCATCTTTGTGTGCCATTTCTACGGTGGTATGCATATACCTTAAGGGTAATGAAATTAATGCAGCTGGAACACCTCCATTGGAATAAGCGAATGCATCGGTATCTGTTCCAGTTCTTCGAGAAGAGGCTTCTCGTTGAAAAGGAATTTTTTTCTTTTCAGCAGTATCGATGATTAAATCTAACAACTTATTATGAACTGCAGGAGCATAAGTTACGGATGGTCCTTTGCCAGCTTTTATATCACCCAAGTTCTTTTTATTCATGAGTGGAGTACTTGTATCATGTGTAACATCTGTAACAATTGCCACATTGGGCTTAATTGATTGAGTAATCATTTCAGCACCACGAAGTCCAACTTCTTCTTGAACAGCATTTACGATATATAGACCAAAAGGTAATTTCTTTTTATTTTCTTTCAATAATCGAGCAACCTCTGCTACACAAAATCCGCCCATTCGATTATCTAAAGCTCGTCCTACATAATATTGTTTATTCAAGACTAGCATTTCATCTTCAAAAGTTACTACAGAACCAACATGAATGCCCATTTCCAAAACCTCTGCTTTATCCTTTGCTCCGACATCAATAAAAATATTTTCTAAGGTTGGAGTAAGTTTTGCATCTGCACCTCTTCTTACATGAATGGCTGGCCATCCGAAAACACCTTGAACGATACCTTTCTTTGTATGAATATTCACTCGTTTAGAAGGAGCAATAAGATGATCAGAACCACCATTTCGGATCACATTTAAAAACCCATCATCAGAAATGTAGTTAACATACCAAGAGATTTCATCAGCATGACCTTCGATCACCACCTTATATTTATGATTAGGATTAATCACTCCATATGCCGTTCCATAGTTATCAATATGGTATTCATCAACATATGGTTTTAAGTAATCTAACCATAGTTTTTGTCCACTAGATTCGTGGCCTGTAGGCGAGGCATTATTTAAATATTTTTTAAGAAATGTCTCTGATTTTTTTGTAATAATTGCCATAAGTAAAAGTAAATTCTTTGTGGAATGAAAAATAATGTCATTTAATAATTATGAAAAACTATTCTAAATTTAGTCGAGGCAAAAGCTAAGTCAATTTTTTATATGATGAGTTTTTTAGCCAAACATAAATTTAAAAGAATTCTTAAAACGCCATTATTTATCATTTTAAAGTCAGTAATATTTTTTTAGAAAGTGGAGATCTCTCAGTTGCGGTGATAGGGCCTGAAAATATTAAGAAGCAAACCAATCTGAAGGAGCTTTACTCCATTGAGATAGGGAAATCAATTGTTCTTCTTGAATATATTCGCTTTTAACAGCTTCTTGTAATAATTCTTGATAATTAGTTAAAGTATCAAAAGGACAATTTGCAGCGGCAAAAGCTGTAGTCGCTTTTTCAAATCCGTAGGAAAAAATCGCATGTACACCAACTACTTCACAACCAGTTTCCTTTAATGCTTCAACTGCTTTTAAACTACTTCCTCCTGTAGAGATCAGATCTTCAATAACTAAAATTCTTTCCTTACCCTCCAAATGCCCTTCAATCATATTTTGTCGACCATGTTCTTTGGCTTTGCCTCGAACGTACACCATTGGTTTTTTTAATCGATCTGCAACCAATGCTCCGAAGGCAATTCCTGCTGTAGCAACTCCAGCTACAACATCAAATTCAGGCATGCTTGTAGCTTTTTTCTCCAAACAATAAATGACATAATCACGAATGTTTGGATGAGAAAGAATAATTCGATTATCGCAATAAATCGGAGATTTAATGCCAGATGCCCAAACAAAAGGATTTTGTGGATTTAGTTTAATTGCTTTTATTTGCAATAACCTTTTAGCGACTTCGGAAGCTACACTCATCTGATGAAAATTGAATTTTATTTTAGAGAAAATCGTCTAAATTTTAAATTTATTTTAAACGACTGCAAATGTACAAAATCTATATTAATGGAACACCTCTTTTCTTAACTTCAACAAAAGATTTTCTCAACTTAAAATTAGAAGGAGAAAATTTTATCAAAATGAGATATATAGGTAAGAAGAAATTTCTCCATAACTATATTGATCTGTTAGAAAAGAATACCAGTTTCAATGCAATTGTATTGCATTCTTCTGATTTAGAAAAAATGTGGGATCATTTTCATTCAATTTATAAAATTATCGAAGCTTCTGGAGGAGTTGTAAAAAATGAAAAGGAGGAAGTTCTAATGATTTATAGATTAGGGTTTTGGGATTTGCCAAAAGGAAAAATAGAAAAAGGGGAAACTAGAAAAGAAGCTGCGATTCGAGAAGTTCAAGAGGAAACAGGTTTGCAAAATGTTGATTTACAAGATTTTATACATACCACCTATCATACTTATCTAAGCAAAAAAGGAAAGAGAATATTGAAAGTAAGTTATTGGTTCACTATGAATACGACTGAGTCAGATTTGATTCCTCAGGAAGAAGAAGGAATTGAACAAGCTGTTTTTACAGATTTAACTTCTTTCTTTTCCCAACCCAGAAAAATTTATGGCAACATTTTAGATGTACTTGAAAAGTATCGAACATTTCGTTCCTAAATTAAATTTACACTTACGACAATACGATTTAAAATTTGTCGTTTTGATAAATGTTTGACAAATTATACCCTTCCTAAAGCCTATCCCCAAATTTTAACATTTACCGTTTTTCGAAACTTAATTTTGCTTTTGTTGTTACTTTTTTTTAATAAGAATGCATTTGTAATTAATGCAGTTTTTTATTCCTAAAATTAGCAAAATGGGCAAATATTATTCGAATTAAGTTAACTGTCTAGATTGAAATTATTTTTTATTTTTGTTTATACAATAATCATCATAACCAACCAATCATGAAATTTTTAACCTTAACAATTGTTTTACTTTTCTCCTCCCTTTCTTTGTTTTCCCAAACTACCGCTAAAGGAGCTGCTGCTCCAGGACCTGAAGATATGTCTGTTATTGCATTAGACAATGCTGATTGGTCATTTTATGCAGATGATGATAATCGAACTTTTTATATTGATTTTGAGAAAATTAATGTAAACTTAAGTGATGTTGTCATTAAAAATGAAAGTGGAAAAATTGTATTTAAAGATGATGTAGTCGAATTACCAGTTAATGCAATTTATGAATTGAACTTCGATGAATTAGGTATAGGAGATTATACAGTTGAGTTACGATCTTATACTAAAATAATTCAAAAAGAAATTTCAATTAAATAGAATTTATTTTAAGAAACAAAAAAGGTGTTATCGGTTTTCCGATAACACCTTTTTTGTTTTACTAGGTATGCCTTGTATTCTATTTCAAAAACGAAATCAAAACTCCTGCTGCAACCGCCGACCCAATCACACCAGAGATATTACTCGACATCGCATATTGTAGAATATGATTTTTAGGATCTACTTTTAAAGCAATTTCATTAGCTACTCTTGAAGCCATTGGAACGGCACTCAAACCAGTTGCTCCAATGAGTGGATTGATTTTCTTTTTAGAAAAAAGATTATAAACTTTTACCGCATAAATTCCACCTGCAATTGAAATAGCAAAAGCTAAAAATCCACCACCTACAATCATTAAAGTTTCTTGATTTAAAAAAGTCTTTGCTGTCATTGTTGCTCCGACTGTCAATCCTAAAAATATCGTCGCAGTATTCATGATTGTTTCAGAAGCTGCTTTGAATAATCGGTTCGTATCTGTTCCTATTTCTTTGATCAAATTTCCAAATAAAAGCATTCCTACCAATGGTACAGACGAAGGAACCAAAAGTGATACGATGGTTCCAAGTGTGATGGGAAAGAGAATTTTTAAGGTGCGAATGTTTTTGATTTTAATTTTGTTGGGGAAAAGTTTTTCTTGCTCTTTCATATTAATCGCTAACTCTTTTTCGCTAACTGTGTATTTTACTACCAATGGAATTATTACAGGAACTAGAGCCATGTAGGAATATGCTGCTATAGCAATTGGCCCTAATAATCTGTCTGCTAAAACTATGGCAGTATAGATTGCTGTTGGACCATCAGCACCTCCAATGATACCTAATGCAGCAGCTTCTTTTATTGGAAAACCAATCCAGACTGCAGAAATCATTACTGTAAAAATTCCAATTTGTGCCGCTGCCCCAAAAAATGCTAACCGTAAATTTCGAAGCATAGGACCAAAATCTGTCATCGCTCCAACGCCCATAAAAATTAAAGGAGGCAACAAACCTGTTTTTATCAAAACATAATACAACATATTCATAATGCCATGATACTTAGCAATCTCTAAGATGGTCATGTGTTCAATTCCATTTTCGGGAGTGGCTGGAGTAACACTCATCATACCCCCTGGAAAATTGGCCAAAAGCAATCCAAAAGCAATTGGGACTAAAAGCAATGGTTCAAATTTTTTCCAGATGCCTAAGTAAAGCAATAAAAAAGCAATTCCAATCATCAACAAAGTCGCTGGATTTTCGATCAAATCCCCGAACGCAGTCATCCCATATAATTTTTCTAATATTTCCATTTCTATGATTTGGTAGTCCGTGTTTGTTTTTTTGAAAATGTAAAAGTCTTGTTATGAGTTTTTATAACATTAATTTTACAAAAAATAATAGTAACCGTTTTTCTCTAAACAATTTTAAACATCACATCATCTTCCTCAATATCTTCTCCATGTTTAGCGGTGATTTCTACAATTTTTCCAGATTTATCAGCAGCGATTGCATTGATTACTTTCATGGATTCAATGTAAGCAACTGTATCACCCTCGTGAATCATATCTCCAATCTTTACAGGTCGATCTGAGGACTCTTTGGTTAAATAAAATTTACCTTCCAAAGGTGCCTCAATAGTTTGATAACTTCCCAAATCAGCTTTTGACGTTGGACTACTTTGAGATGAATTTTGAGTGGAGGAGTTGCTAGATCCAGAGTTGTTTTCATGACCACTTGGAGTATCATCATAAGATATATTGACTTTGAATTTTTCTCCATCAACATCTACTGTAATATTTTTAGGCTGAGGAATGGAAGTATTTGGAGTGACTGATGCTGCAACCGGAACAGCTGTAGCTACCGTAGATTGGGCTTTTTTTGCCTTTCTTTCTTCTAAGTCTGCATTAAATTTTTCTTTGGCTTTTCCAGATTTATAATCTTTGTATTGTGCAGGGTGCATGGCTAACTCAAATAATTCCTCATCATCTTCTCCGTAGTCCCAACCATTTTTTTCCATTTCTGCTGCGAATAATTCTAATTCGTCAGGATATAAATCTTGAGGATTTCCAGTATAAGCTTCTCGTTTTTGAGAGATAGCCAAGGCTTGTAAATCTTCCCCTAGTGGACCTAGTAATTGTCCAGATCGACCCATCAACATGCCCCAAGTATTTTCATCAATCATACTCCAACGTTCTTTCCCTTTTTCCATTTGAGTTACATTCATCAAAGCAACATTTTTTACATACTGACTGAATGGAGTAACTAGTGGTGGGTAACCCATTTGTGGCCAAACATATTCAACTTCGTTAAATAGCTTTATCAAAAGATCATCTTGGGAAACAGCTGGTTTTCCGTTTTTAGCCATCCATTTATTTAAACTCCTAATATTTTTTTCTAAATCAGCCATCAAACTTCCCATCATTCCTCCAGGCAAACCTGGGCCAATCAACAAGGAATTCATTTGGCGATTCAATGGATTAATATAGTAACCTAAAAAGTCATCCATGAATTCTTGCGTCAATCTTCGCACTTCCATGTATGCATTCATGTTGATGTCTTCCACCTCAAATCCAGCATCTTTTAGCATTGCATGGATGGTCAATAAATCAGCATGACCGGTTCCCCATGAAAGTGGTTGCATTCCTACATCAATAATATCTGCACCAGCACGAGCTGCTTCCAAAGAAGAAGCTACCGAAAATCCAGGTGTGGAATGTCCATGATATTGAATTAAAATATTTGGATGACGATCCTTGATTCCTTTGACAATTTTTCCAACAGAAACTGGACGACCGATTCCTGCCATGTCTTTGATGCAAATTTCTTCTGCTCCTAAATCAATATATTGATCTGCTAAATTGATATAATATTCAATGGTATGAAGCGGAGAAAAAGTCAAACTCAAGGCACCCTGAGCAATCATTCCCCCTTCTTTGGCGAACTTAAAAGAATTCTCTAAATTTTGAGGATTATTTAATCCGTCAAAAGATCTGGCGATGTCCGTTCCTTGTTTCTTTTTTAGGGCAAACATCATTCGACGAATATCTGCCGAAACAGGACTCATTCGAATTCCATTCAATCCACGTTCTAACATTTGAGTTTGGATGCCAGCATCATTGAATGGTTGCGTCCATTTTCTTACGGCTTGATTTGGATTTTCACCAAACAATAAATTGACCTGTTCAAATCCACCACCGTTAGTTTCTACTCGGGCAAAACAACCCATGTCAATAATTGGTTGTGCCACGCGTACTAATTGATCTACTCTCGGAACATATTTTCCTGCTGATTGCCACATGTCTCGATAGACGAGGGCTAATTTTATTTTTCTACTCATGGTTCTATTTTGATTAGATTATTAGGTAATTGGTTTATCAGATAATTAGTTTGTT
>JBGCFD010000161.1:0-92323 GCA_045106765.1 Saprospiraceae bacterium
TAATTCAATTTCATGTCAGTTAAAATAATCTAACGATACATTTAATGCATCGCATAAAAGCAATAGATTTTCACGAGAGGTAAACATTGCTCCGTTTTCGTATTGACTGATGGATTGGCGGCTGATTTTGTTTTTTAATAAATTAGTTAGGTTGCGGAGGGATAGGCCTCGCATTTGGCGGGCGGATTTTAGGCGCTGGGGGAAATGGATTTTTTGCATTTTAATCGTGATTTGTGTAGTGACAAAATTACAATTTTATTTTGAATTGTCAATAATTGCTATTTCGGTATTAATTTTAAAAGATATTTTAGAACAAATTATAATAATAAGAATGTCGACAATTGACCGTTGTACAATTGTCGACAAAATGCCACCTTAGCTGAATGAATAATATTAAGTCAAAATTTGGAAATAAGGTTCGAAAGATAAGAAAGAGTAAAGGTCTTTCTCAAGAGAATTTTGCAGGGTTAGCTGATATTGATAGAACTTACATTGCAGATATTGAGAGTGGAAAAAGAAATGTCTCAATAGTTATTGTTGAGAAGATAGCTAAGGCATTTAAGATTTCTATCTCAAATTTGTTCTCAGATATAGACTGACCTTTTTAAGGAAAAACTTATTTCTAATCATTAACTCTCTATATTTTATGAACAACAAAAAAGCAGTATCAAAAGGTAATCAACTTAAATCGAAAGCTGGAGTTCTTTTAAAAGATGTGATTTCTAAAAAATTAAATTCTTTAAAAGCATCTAAAATTATTAAGAATTATGAAAAAGAAAGGAATTTCAAACACAAAGATTTTAAATATGAAAAACAGTTTTTAGCCAACTATATAATTGAAACTAATGATGAAAATTATATCATAGTACGTAGTTCCAACTCATTTAGAAGTGATAGAGCAAAAATAGGATTTTATGATTTAGAAGGAATTATAAAAAACTCTGATTTATCAGGAAGGATTATAGCAAGTATTTATCTTGTTCCAGATACTGAAATTAATAGGTCTGATTTTATTTCGATTAGAGAAAGGATTAAAGATAAAACATATTATAGTCCCGCATCTCATTTGATTACTTTGTCGGAGTTTACCAAATTTTTAAAAGAATATCAATCAAATGTTTTATTAGAAAAAGAAGCTACTGAAAGCAGAAATGTAAAAAAAGAAAGAGGTAGTTTTTTTGGTAAACGAGGAAATGAATTCGAAAAGGAAATTGTAAAAGTCCTTTCGGATGTAGAAAATTTGAGAAAACTAAGATCAAAAGAGTTAGACAAAAAATCCGTCTTCAATATTATTCTATCAAAATTATTAGTAGAAAAAAACCTTTTGATAGAAGATGTTATTTTTATTTCTGCTACTAATTCAGTTCCTCTTTTAAAAAGTGGAGGACATCCCAAAACAGATATTGTTTTGAGAATAATGATTTCCTCTGGACAAATAATTGAGGAAACTATTTCAATAAAAAATACGAATGTTACTCAGGTTTCTTGTCATGATTATAAGGTGAAAGATTTTATCAGAGTTCTAAACTGTGATAAAACGAGGTTAGCAAAGTACTTACAATTATTTCAAAAATATCCAAATTACAAAGGTTTTGAGGAAAAATTACCAGATGGATTTTCAATTTATGAATTTACGGAATTCTTGAAAAATAAAAAAGTTATTTTTACTGAATGGGTTTTAAGAGGTAAACATGATAAGGAAAATTTAGTCTCACCTAATCTACAGGTTTCAAATTTTTTACTTGTTTCTAAAAAAGGAGAAATATTTTTTTATTCAATGGAAGAATATATTTCGATTCTTAATGCGAGTAAAAAAGGAAAATTTGGAGTTCCTTTTTCATGGACTTATCCTTCAAAGCAGGAGGGAAAAAGAATCCAATTAAAATTACCTATAATTGTAAATTCTTAAATTTCATCTTTTTAATCTTGAAAAAAATGAATACTTTTGTTTTAGATTAAAAACTAATTGTTTGCATTTTAATATCAAAATTTTATGTCTAAAGTTAAGTTCAAATTTATTGATTTGTTCGCTGGAGTAGGAGGAATGCGAATTGCTTTTGAAAGGAATAACTGTGAATGTGTATTTAGTTCTGAATGGGATGCATTTAGTCAAAAAACATATTTTGAGAATTTTGGAGAAATGCCACAGGGAGATATTACTCAAATTGATGAGACAGATATACCTAATCATAATATTTTAATTGGGGGTTTTCCTTGCCAACCATTTAGCACAATAGGAAAACGACAAGGTTTTGAACATCCTACACAAGGGACTTTATTTTTTGATATTGTTAGAATTTTAAAAGAAAAAAAACCGACTTCATTTTTATTAGAAAATGTTGCTGGGTTAGTAAATCATGATGGAGGAAAAACATTTAAACAAATTCTGAGTACACTTGAAAAGGAGCTTGGATATTGGGTGAGAGCAGAAAAATTAGACTCAGCTGATTTTGGAGTTCCTCAACATAGAAAACGAATTTATATAGTTGGCTTTAGTAAAGAGGTTTCTGAAAAACCTAACTTCTCTTTTAGATGGCCTGAAAAAAATGTTAAGAAAGTTGGAATTGGACAGTTTGTTGAAATTCATGAAGATGGATATACTATTTCAAAACATTTGCAGAAATCCTATATTTATAAAAAAGATGATGGACGACCTCAAGTAATTAATCGAAATTCAGATATTCAAGTAAAGACGTTAGTTTCTACTTATCATAAAATTCAGAGGTTGACAGGTACATTTGTGGAGGATGGGAAAACTGGTTTAAGATTGCTTTCAGAAAATGAATGTAAGGCAATAATGGGATTTCCAAAAGATTTTAAATTTCCTGTTTCCAGAACTCAGATGTATAGACAAATGGGAAATTCTGTGGCAATACCTGTAGTGCAAAAAATTGCAAAAGAAATCACGAATACACTTAAGGGTAAAAAAAGAAAAGGTACTAATATTAGTTATGAAAATTCGATTGATATTTATAACCGAAGTAAAATGCTAACACTATTTAATCAAACTTAATACTTATCTAATGTAAGTATGAATTCAAATTCATATGAATTGATTTTTTAGTCGTTATATTTTTACTCAATCATCCAACTCCTCCACCTCCAAATCCCGCAAAGAATCCTGCGCCACATTCCTTTTCACAAAACCACACCAAGGACAATTCTTCTCTCCACAACCTTCATAAAATTCATGTTTCATAATCTTCTCATAAGAAGTTTTAATAAAGCCTTTAACGATAGTTACATCCTCTGGCTGAAAATGTAATTGTCTTGTTATAAACTCTCCACGACTATTCGGATCGAGGTAAGAAATCTCTGCAGAGCGAATAAATTGCGCACTCTTTTTTTGAAATTCTTCAAATAAGATTTTGTAAAAAATAAGTTGTCGCCAATAATTTCCACCTTCTGGTTTCGATGGAGTAGGAGGGCGCATTTTAGAATTGTTATGACTTCCAGTTTTGTAATCAACGATGTGAATTGCATTGTTAGGATGGAAATCTAAACGATCAATAATTCCAGTCAAAGGCACACCTTCCATTTCTACATTCCGCACGACAAATTCAGTTTTAACTTCTTTTCCCCAATTTGGAATATGATGATTATAATAATTAGTCAAATTTTCTCTCCCCATTTCCATGCGCCGTTCGAATTCTTTTTGAGTAAAATATCCTCGTTGGCGATTCATATCTTCTTCGAAATATTGAATGAAAAATTTGACGGAGGGAAACATTTTCGATTGTGAAAAACGCATCTTGTCAAACACCTTTTGCAAAGCATGATGCATCGCAGTTCCATAAGCAGCAGCTTCTGAAGAAGTAGTCGTAATGCGTAAAATATTTTCATAATAAAAACTCAACGGGCAACGAATGAATTGATTTAAACTCGAAACACTCATCGTAAAGTTTTCCAATAACTCATCAATTCTTGCCTTATCTGTTTCTGGAATTCGAGGTGCCTCCGTCTCTCGCAAAATCAAAATTTGTGCTTCCAAAAGCGCAGCTTTTTCCAATTCCTTTTCCTCAATTTTCACTTTTGTTTTTTCTGTAATTTCATCAATGAAAATCGCATGTTGTAATGCTTTCCCTTTTTGATCTTTTTGAGAAAAAGAAATATGCAATTGCTCTTTAGCCCTCGTCATCGCTACATAAAATAATCGTCGCTTCGATTCTAAAGCATCTTCTTCTCCCGAAAAAGTCAACGTGTCAGGGAATGGAAAACGATAAGAACTACTGCTTCCTGAAGGCTCCCAATTATCTTTGATGGCATCAAGGATAAATACTTTTTGAAACTCCAAACCTTTCGAACTATGAGCTGTCATCAAGTTGACTCCATCGTCAGTCACGACATTTTTATTCACTCCAATCGCCAGTCGGTTGTCATCCATATTTTTTAAAATATCCAACAAACGTTGCAACGAAATTCGGGGATTTCGATCTGTTTCTTTTTTCACAAAATCCAAAAAGGTAGCCAACACTTGCACTTGCCATTCTTTATCTTCTTGCTCTAAAATATATAAAAGCAAACCACTTCGGTTGACAATTTTTTCCACCAAAGCCAACAATGTAAGATTAGTATAATCTCCAATTAGTTGATTAATGAGTTTAGAAAATTTGGAAACCGTTGCGGTATTTTCCAAGTCCAGTCGATACACTTTTTGCGAATCTCCAATCAAGTCTCGCCACATCGGTTTCTTCTCTTGCCTCGCCACATAAAAACTCAATTTGGCTAAATCTTGCGATTCAATTTTAAGAAAATCAAAATGCATAATCTTAAAAAGAAGATATTCACCGCTGTAAGGTTTGGTGAATTCTAGCGAAATATATTCGAGGAATAAGCGCAAGTTTTGAATCATCGGTTGCTCCAAAATATTTACACTTCGACGAGTATTATATGGGATTCCTTTTTTTTCTAACAATGCAATTACATTTCTACCTTGCTTGTGTTTGGCAAAAATAATAGCGACTTCGTTGAGTGGAAAGTTATCTTTTTGAAGTTGTTCGATTTGGGCTACGATGCCGGCATCTTCATGTGCCCGATTGGGGTAAGCAGTAATTTGAGGCAATATTTTTGTTTTGGCAAAAGCTTTGTTTTTTGCTTTTAGGTTTTTTTCCAAACCTTCCAAAACGGAAACTGCACGATGTTCATTTCTATCAATTAAAACTTTTGAACTATCCAATATTTTTTGAGAGGAACGATAGTTGTCTTCCAATAAAACTAACGTTAAGTCTTCTTGAAAGTCATCATGGAAGTCTAGCAGATTTTTTAACCTTGCTCCTTGGAATTCAAAAATAGATTGGTCGTCATCACCTACGATAAACACATTTGGATTGTCCCAGTATTCAATTAACTTATGTAGAATGGCATTTTGTGAACCATTCGTATCTTGATATTCATCTACTAAAAAATACAAATATTGCTCTTGGTAATTTCGCAGTAAAGCTTCATTTCGTTCAAACTCTCGCAAGACCCAAAGTATCATATCCGCAAAATCATAACGACGTGCTCGACCCATCGCAGCATTGTAATTTGGGAATAAAAAAGAAGCAGCTCGCAAGCGTTCCATCCGTTCGACTTGCTCATCTATTTTGGCTTGTTTTAAATCTCCTTTGACTGCGGTTTTGGTTTTTCTCTGATAAATATATTCAGGACGCGAAGGCAAGTCAGCTAAATATTCGTCAATTTTTTGATGAACATATTTAACGGTCCAAGCTTCCGATTTCATACGTTGAAATAAATCGTAGAGCTGACTTTCATAAAAATATCGATCTCGCTTTCCTTGTTTTAAAGGATGGTTTTGGGGCAAGCTATCAATCAATTTTCTAATGATTTCAACTCGCTCTAATTCACTTAACGGCTCCAGGTCATGACGCCCAAAAAGCTCCATTCGCTCCTTGATAATTTTATTGCAAAAAGAATGAAATGTGAAAATATGCACTCGGTGCGCCTCAGGGCCAATCAATTCTAAGAGTCGCTCACGCATCGCATAAACTCCTGCATCTGTAAACGTCAAACATAAAATATTATGAGGTTGCGTATCGGTTTCCAAAAGGATATTTCCGATGCGTGAAGTGAGGATGTGGGTCTTGCCTGTACCTGGTCCAGCGATGACAAGGACAGGGCCGTCAATCTGTTCCACCGCTTCTTTTTGAGCAGGATTAAGCCTTTTTAATTCTTTTGCAAAAGCTTTGTTATAATCTTTTCTTGCGAGCTGTTTTTTTGACATCAAAATGTTTTTTTTGCTACTGACTAGGACTGACTCTTATGACTTTTTATGATTCTCTTGCTTCGTGTTATTTTGTAATGAATTATACAAAACGAGGAAGTCATAAAAAGTCATAAGAGTCAGTCCTAGTCAGTGGCAAAATTCAATATTCTATTTTAAATTTTTGTAAGTCTGGTGTTACTTTTCGTTCCCGTTGCACTTCGTAATCATAAATCACTTTTCCTAACTTAGACAAAAAGGGTAATCCAATTGTTTCATACTCATAATTATCATCATTAAAAATCTGATTTTCATTAACTGAAATAGTTGCCGTCAAAAAGAATTCTATTCTTTTTTCAAAGTCAACGATGTACGAAACATCCGTCAAATATCCGTACGCCCAACCAACTTTGTTAAAGGTACGAATGTGGTCAGGAATCCTTTCTTTTTTATCTCCATAAATAAAAAATTTTACATAAGAATCATATTCTTCTTCGGTGTATTTTGGAAATTCACTTTCCCTTGGACGCATTGACATTACTTTGTATAAAAATTGATAATCGTCTTTTGTTAAGTTAAATCTTTGATGTTCAGGAGTTACTTCGGGAAACATTATTGCTTGCAGCATTGTACTCATATCTTCAATGCTAAATCTATTTTTTCGAGAAAAATCTTTTGGTTCATTGATTAATTTATCGGCAGACATATAGCCTTTTCCTTTTTGTAACCGATCCATCGGAGGCATTTCTAAAGGATTTTTTGCAAAAGCTTCTGGCTGGTGGTAAACAGGTGTGGTATCATTCATTCTATAAAAATCAAATGGATTGGTATATCGATTTCCTTCTTCATTAAATGGAAAACCACTTGGCCCAATTCGATGAACGATCTGAGTATTTTCGAATCCTTTCTTTTTTAATTCTTCATTGAAATATGCTTGTCCTAAAAATTCATAGAGCCGATTGTTTGCATCGTTATCGCTGACGAGGAATATTTTTTTGACAAAATGAGCAATGTTGACTTGTCCATTTTGAGAAGTGGAATCTTCTCGAAGAGGTACTTGCGGTGGGCGAATGGAATCAATTTGTAATCCCGAATATTTATTTAAACCATCTTTGTCTAATCGATTTATTTTTTCCAAAGCAAAAAAAGCGGCTGGCATTTTTACGGTACTTGCAGGGTAGAAATATTTATTTTTATCTACATTAAATTTATGTGTCGTAAATGTAGGAGTATTGTTATTATCTCGATCAATCTGAGTGTAGAGGATTTGTAATTCGAATTTTTTAGGATTTTCGGCAGGTGCTCCGAGTGCTATTTTGTTTTCGGAAATGAGTTGTTGAAGGATGTCTTTTTCTGCTGTTGGTTGGCAGGAGAAAAATAGAATAGTGGAAAGGAGGAAAATCTTTTTCATGTATTGATTTTTTTGCTACTGACTTGGACTGACTAATATGACTTTTTATGACTTTCCCACTTTTTAGCAATGTGAAAAATAACACCCAACAAGAGAGTCATAAAAAGTCATATTAGTCAGTCTAAGTCAGCGGCTATAATTTTATATTTGAACATTTAAAATGTCCCTTCGGACAAGCCTTAAAACCATGCAATCCACAAGGTCGACAATCCAACTTTTCCTTCGTCTCCAAAACTCTTCTCACCGAACTCAAAGGTGTAAAACCAAAACTCGGAATCGTTGAACAAAAAACTCCAGTCACGGGTGCATTCATCGCCGATGCCAAATGCAAAGGTGCTGAATCATTCACATAGTTCATCTTCGCATCTCGCATCAAAGCAGCCGATTCTAACAAATTCAATTTGCCAGCTAAATTATGAATTTTTGTATGATTACTTTTGGTTTTAATATTTTCACAAGCATCAAAATCTGTAGGAGCGCCAAGTAGAAAAATATCTTGTTGGGTCGGTAATTTTTCAATTAATTCTAACCACTTTTCTGCGGGCAATTGTTTTGTAAACCAAACAGAAGTTGGAGCGATGCAAACATATCTATTTTCTTTTTTTACTTTTTGAAAATGAGCCTCACTTGGATATAATTTTGGAAGAGCAGGTTGATCGTTAGTTATGTGTTTAATTAATTCGTGATTGCGTTGAACTTCGTGTGTGAAATTTTGAGGATCAGCAATTTGATGTTTTATTTTTTTTGTAAAAAAAGCAGCGAGCGGATTTTTGTCAAAACCGATTTTTTCTTTTCCATTAGAAAAAGCAGTAAGAATTCCTGTGCTCAAAAAACGTTGACAATTGATGACTATATCGTATTGCTTGCGTCTAATTTTTTGAAGTGTGGATAAGAGGTTTTTCGTTTTGTTTTGTTTTTTATTCCAGATTAAAACTTCATTGAGAAAAGGGTGATTATGGAGAAGTGATTCGTTTCCTTTTCGGAGTAAAAAATCCAATTTTGCATCAGGGAGTTGTTGATGCAATTTTTCAATTATTGGAGTTGCTAAAATAACATCACCGATAAATGCCGTTTGAATAATTAGGATTTTTTTCATAAAAAATAGATGGATAATTTAATCAAGTTTATTCAAAAAGAAGTTGTGAGTGGAATCGTAAAATGTCCATCGTTCAATGTCAAACGAATAAAGTTTAATGTGTTTGCAAAGATACTTTTGAAATGCAAAAAAAAGAATGGATTTTATTGGCTTTTGTTTTTTGTCAATTTTCGATATTTGGACAAATTGATTGGACGGAAAATTGGGGCGGTCGAATTGGAGCAACTATTCAGTTGGGGAAACCAGTCAATCGGATCGGTTTAGTTGCCAACGTTTTTTACCATTATGATTTTGTGGAATTAGATTTGGAATGGCGAGGACATTATAATTTTTCAAATTATGGTCCACCACTCAAAGGTTGGGAAAGCCAATTTACGACAGGGTTGACTTTTGCTATGGGAAGAAAAGATGCTCTATCTATCCCTTTTGCCATGCCTTTTTTTCAACATACAGGCCGAAAATTTGCAATTAGTTACGCGCTCAATTTTTACAAAGACCAAGTCGAAACATCTCAACGGTCAGGAATAATTGCTTTACAGTTTAATCGTGTACATATTGTTACAGAAAATGATGCATTTGGAAGTTTTGTTGGAGGTGATGAGTTCCGAACAGGTGCGTTTTCGATTTTTTATCAAAAAGAGAATTGGTTGTACGGATTAAAAACGGTCCTTTGGACAGGAGTGACAAGTGGTGAAGGAACGCAAACATTTCGAGATACAGATTATCCTTGTCGATTTGGTTATCGAGATATTTGTGGGGCAAAATATGGTCGATTTTCACATGGTGTTTTAGGAGGGCAGATACATCGAGTTTTGGATTATGGACAAATCGTACAAGTTGGAGTAGGAATAGATTCAGAGCGAGTGAGAAATTTTATCCAAAATAAACTTATCCATGATATGTATTTTTTTCCAATTGCCTGGACCAATGTTAGAAATCTACATATCCCCATGTTAGATGAAGAAGGAAATGCATTTACTTTTCAAGTTGGTCAGAAAATAAAACCTGCTTCTTGGTATTTAAATTTTGCCTTAAACGGAGGAGGAAATTATTAAAAATAACAGATGAGTTTTCATAATAAGAAAAGGTGTTTTTTATGCACCCGAAAATGAATACTGTCGTAAGACATATGATATTTAAATACAATTGATAAAATGATTGATTACTAGAGATTTAGAATAGGATGAAATTTAAAAATTATACCTGTTTTTTTTAAAAATCGAATTATATTACGGTCGAATACAAAAAATCTCTTTAGATAAACCCAATCAAAAAACTTACTCTGATTTTTTATTTTAAATAAAATGATTATGTCAAAAAAAGACAACTCTCAAAATACAAACGGTGCTACCCTTGGTGAAATCAGTACGATCAGGGACATCTTGATGGGACAACAGATCAATGATTTTGAATCTAGATTTGATTCTCTTCAGCAGCAATTAGAAAAAATTGAGGCAAAATTATCTGATAAGATCAAAGAACTTTCTACCGCGACGAAAGCACAGAACAAAGAAATGGATAAGGAAACGGCTGCTCGTTTTGCTAGCATGCAAAGTGAAACAGAAGGTCGAATTGCGCAAGTTGAAAGATCATTGCAAGATGGTTTGGCTGACCTTCAGCAAATGATGGAAGATTCTAGTTTGAATGACAAAGAAAGAATTGGAAAGTTATTGATGGAAGCTGGTAATGCTTTGTTGAAACCTTAGATTTGAAATTTCTAGTTTTTCTTTAATGGATACTCAAAAACAAAATATAGGAAAGGATGAGGCTGAGTTGTTTGCACAACTCAAGAGTATATTATTGAAAGAGGAGCGACAAGAAATTCAAAAAGTTCAAGAAACTGTTTACACTCAAGAGAATCTTTCGAAAGAAGTTTCCCCAATTGTAGAAGAGCATATTGAATTATTGAAGAATAATTTTCCAAATGAATTTAAAGTAGTCGTTGACAAAATGATTGCTAAAAAGATTCAAGATTCAAGAGAGGAAATAGTCAATGCGATCTATCCCGAAGTAGGTAAGATGATCAAAAAATATGTTGGTCATCAAATCCAGATGTTGAAAGATGGAATTGAAAATCAAATCAAAGGCACGTTTAACTCAAAAGGTTTTTTTGGGAAAGTGAAAGCTCGATTTGGTTGGAAACAGACAAGTGAAGAGATCATTCAAAATTTAAATAAACCTGTAATAGAAGAAATTTTTATTATCCAAAAAGGTTCAGGATTGTTGGTTGGAAGTGCTACCCGAAATGATTTGGTGGATCAAGATGTAGCTGCAGGAATGTTGACTGCGATTAAGTCATTTGTAGAAGATGCATTTGGAAAAGGGAATGAAGAAGTGGAGACTATTGAATATGGTTCTTACCGAATAGTGCTGCAAGGTTTTCCATCATGGTATATGGCTACCGCCTTGAGTGGAACGCTTACGACTAAGGAAAAAGATGAATTGTCCAATCAGATTTTAGATTTTGCGAGTAGTGAAATGCCCTCTCAATTAGATGAAATTAATAGCGAAGTTCAAGAAAAATTATCTTTAAAATTAGATCAATTTTTTATCAAGGAGAAAGTATTACAAGATTAACCCAAATAATAAATAAGCATTCCCCGATTATAAAAACAGAATAAATGACAAGTAAAAAAGTGATTTTGGCAGGAAGTTTCGGAGTTGGAAAAACTTCGTTATTCAATCAATTTATACATAACAAATTTGATGATAAGTACTTGACAACTATAGGTGTTAAAGTAAATAAGAAAGTAGTGAATATTGATGGGCGAGAACTTTCAATACTACTTTGGGATATAGCAGGTGAAGTTTCTCAAGATAAAGTTCCGGTGACTTATTTTTTAGGTGCAAGCGGGGTCATTTATGTTTTTGATTTGAGTCGACCAACGACTTACAAAAATATTGCAGAGGATGTAGAATATCTAAAAGGTATTTTGGATGGAGGTGTTATAAGAGTAGTTGGAAACAAAAGAGATTTAGTTACAGATGAAGAATTAGCTAATATCAGAGAAGAATTAGTATTACCATTTGATATAGCAACAAGTGCTAAAACTGGAGAAAATGTCGAAGAATTATTTTTTGACATAGGAAAGGCTTTATTAGATTAGACCTATAATTATTCTACACTTTGCAATTAAACAATACTCATACACATCATCTTTTTCGACAACTTATCATCCTTGATGATAAAGCAGAATTTGTGGGAAGTGATGATATATTGTTTTCGACTGATGAGTTGAAAGGAACTTCTGTAGCAAAATGGTTTCCTTTTATTGAAAGTATTCATGATACGTTGAGGAAAATGGAACTAAGTAATGAGGAAATTTTATTTTCAAGAATCGAATCTCCTGCTGATTTTCTTCCAGGAAGCTATGATTTTTCTTTTTTAAAAATTGAACAAAACGAGCGACAATATATTCAATGGAGTATTTATGATTATACTATTGTATATTCTTATCTCACCAAATATCAACAACTAAAAAACGAAAAAGATATTTATCGACAGAAGTTGGAGTATCGAGACCGCCAAATTAAAGACATCAAAGATTTTTTATAATTTATAGTTTGTCTTCCTTTTGTTTTTCAAAAAAGGAGTTCTTCCAAATCAAGCGCATCAAAATTGTCATTTCTACGTTATTTTTTGTAAATTAATTGACAACATTTCTATATAGTCACAATACTTATTTATATTGATCTGTTCTAAATTTTGAACAAGGATACATTTATGGATGTTAGTTTAATCTAAGCCCATTTTAATTTCAAAACTATTCCTATGAAAAAAATATATAGTTTCATTTTTGCACTTCTCATCATTCCTTCATTTTTGGTTGCTCAAAGTACTCGGCAATTTGATGAAAGGGATAATAAAGGAATTGTTTACAGCAATGAATTTACTATGGATGCTCGATTGCATACTTACGGATTTGCGTTGGCTGCCAATTGGACTAAGATCAAGACTTATTATAAATCAACTTATTTTCAAGTCGAAATAGGAGAGTTGAAGCATCAAAAAGATTTTCGACAAAACAGCGATAATCAAATTTTGAATCAAGGTTCCCCTCAATCTTTTATTTTAGGAAAACAGAATAATTTATTTGTAATTCGAGCGGGTTATGGAAAAAAGAAATATTTATCTGAAAAAGCAAAACGAAAAGGTGTAGCGATTGGTTTAAATTATGAAGCAGGAGTAACTTTAGGTTTACTCAAGCCATATTATTTAGATATTAAACAAAGTGACCAACCTGATTTTCCAACTCGTCCTGAAAAATATGACCCAGATAATCCTTGTAATTTTTTAAATCCACTTGGCGGAATTTATGGATCTAGCGGTTTTTTTAAAGGAATTGGAGAGGTAAGACCTCTGCCTGGCGTGCATTTGAAAGCAGGTGTTCATTTTGACTGGGGAGCATTTGATGAATTTGTCAAAGCGATTGAAGTAGGAGTTGCTGCTGATGTATTTTATAAAAGAGCACCAATTTTGATTCACATTGATGAGGAAACGGCTAATATTATGAATACGAGTTGTCCACATTTGGCACCTGTTGAAGTACAAGCTAATCCGAATCGTCCATTTTTTATCAATCTTTATGTAACTTTACATTTAGGAAAAAGATGGTAAACCGAATTGATTTTTAATTGTTAAATTGAGATACTTAGCCTCAACCAAAATCCGAAATTTTCCTTGAGAGTTTCGGATTTTGTTTTGGAAAATAGGAGTCAGCGATTAATCTGATAACTGACTCCTCAAAAAGAAAAAAATGATAGAATTACCAATAGTTGATAAAAATGAAAAACAACCTCGCAAAAAGAAACCAGATTGGTTGCGAGTAAAATTACCCATCGGTGAAGACTTCAAAAGAGTTCGAAGATTGGTTGATGAGTATAAATTGCACACTATCTGCGAAAGTGGAAGTTGCCCAAATATGGGAGAGTGCTGGGGTGCAGGAACAGCGACTTTTATGATTTTGGGAAATACTTGTACTCGTTCCTGTTCTTTCTGTGCCGTCAAAACTGGTCGTCCACCTGAATATGATGAAGACGAGCCACGTCGAGTAGCAGAAGCGATTAAATTAATGCAAGTCAAACATGCCGTAATTACTTCGGTTAATCGAGATGAACGAAAAGATCGAGGTGCTGAAATTTGGTATCAGACGGTAAAATTGACCAAAGAATTTTCTCCAACGACTACGATAGAAACATTGATTCCTGATGTTCGAGCAACTTGGGATGCTTTGGAAAGAATGGTCGAAGGTGGGCAAGAAGTTGTTTCTCATAATATGGAAACAGTCGAAAGTTTGTACCGGAAAGTTCGACCGCAAGCAAAATATGCTCGAAGTCTTGAACAGATCAAACGAACTAAAGAAATGGGGCATCGAACAAAATCAGGTGTCATGGTTGGTCTTGGTGAAACTCAAGAGGAAATGTTTAAAGTAATGGATGACTTGGTAGAAAATGGTTGTGATGTTTTGACAATCGGACAATATTTACAACCAACTAAGATGCACTTGGAAGTGGCAGAATTTGTTCACCCTGATGTTTTTGCGATGTACAAAGAAGTAGGTTTGAAAAAGGGTTTTGATTTTGTAGAAAGTGGGCCATTGGTTCGGTCAAGTTATCATGCGGAACGACATCTTTAATTAACAGTTAACCGTGAATGGTTAATTATTAACACTTTATGATAAAAAATGAATACCCTGATGGTTTTGGAAAACTGTCAGGGTATTTTCTTTTTTCTCAAAATTTATCCTACAAATCCTCTGAAAAATAATAAGATAAAAACACTTTATTATTTTTAGTTTCTAATCTTTCGATACTGAATTTCTGAACACCAGCTTTTTCACTTAAAATAAATTCATTGCCAACGGTGAATGGTCCGATTTGCTCAATGGCCATCTTTAAGGGAGAAATTTTACTTTTTATATCAAAAGGTGGAGCACTCATTTTAACTGTCATCTCGATCAATTCCATCACCTTTTTGGAGACTGCCATCTCATCCGAAATATCTAAATCTTCCGCTGGTAAAAAATAAGAATAAGTAATAACAATAGAATTACAACCTTTGGAAGTGACATCTAGTTTATAACCATTTTCCAAAGACATGGTTTCTTTTCCATAGCCTTGTTGTGAATTTAACTTGAAAACATAATTATTAACTTGATGTTCCTTAATGATAGTGGAAGTTGGAATAGCTCGGTTACATTTATTAGCTGCCCAATAATTAACACCCTCTTCTTCGCTAGGCAAAGGAGTATCTTTGGGTACTTTTTTATATTGCTTTTGGGGATTTTCGACAATTGTTTTTTCTTCTTTTACTTTTTTAGGTGGATCATTTTTGCAATGAATAAAAAATAGAGAAAAGGATAGTAGAAGGATAATAAAGATTTTCATATTGTCTTTTTTAGTCGTAGTAAATGATCTTTTACAAAAGTCAAATTTCCTAAAAAAATACGAAAACATAGAATAGGAAAAGAGTTAATTCCTCAATCAACAAATTTGTTTATATTTGGAAAAAGAAACATTAAAAACCTATGATATTTAACCTAAGTAAGCAAAACTCTATAGCTAATAAATATTTGGCAGAACTACGAGATGTAAATATTCAAAAAGATCGCATGCGTTTTCGTAAAAATATGGAGAGAATTGGAGAAATCCTGGCCTATGAAATCAGCAAGACTTTGGAGTACAAAGAGATTGAAGTGGAAACGCCTTTAGGAATTGCTCCCGTAAATGTTCCTTCGCAAAAGATTGTACTTGGGACTATTTTGAGAGCAGGGTTACCCATGCATCAAGGAGCATTAAATATTTTTGATGATGCCGACAATGCATTCATTTCAGCCTATAGAATGCATCATAAGGATGGTACTTTTGAAATAAATATCGAATATACCTCTTGTCCAAATTTGGATGATTGTGTTTTGATTTTGTGTGACCCAATGTTGGCAACAGGAGCTTCGATGGATTTAGCCATCAAAGCATTGAAAGAGTTTGGAACTCCTAAAATTGTTCATGTGATGACGGCAGTAGCTTCTTCTTATGGATTAGATTATATTAAACGGTTGAATCCAAAAGTAAAACTTTGGATAGGAGCAGAAGATGATGAATTGACTGCAAAATCATACATTGTGCCTGGATTAGGAGATGCAGGAGATTTAAGTTACGGTAGTAAAATGCAAGATTGATTTTTTTACAATGACTTTTTAGGAATCATAGGAAACCATATTTTAAATACTTCAAACTTTTTTTATAACTTCCCCCTTTTTTTCGTTCATATAAATTTTTTTTTAAAAGACTTACGTTTATTTGTTTTAAAACTATATGATGAAATCACTTACACCAGAATTAATATTTGGGGTTGTAGCGTTATATTTTTTGGTATTGATGGCCATTTCTTATTTCACAAGTAAGGATGCTGGCAATGCTGATTTTTTTCTTGCCAATCGAAAATCACCGTGGTATTTAGTCGCATTTGGAATGATCGGAGCATCGCTTTCGGGGGTAACTTTTATTTCTTTGCCTGGGGCAGTTGGAGCAGGCGGCGGCAATCAAGCCTTCTCTTATATGCAAATGGTATTTGGCTATTTGGTTGGTTATGCTGTGATTGCGTTGGTGCTTTTGCCTTTATATTATAAAATGAATTTGACTTCGATTTACGGATATTTGGAAGAGAGATTTGGGATCTGGTCTTATAAAACAGGCGCATTTTATTTTTTATTATCAAGGGTGATTGGAGCATCACTTCGGTTATTTCTGGTAGCGATTGTCTTCTTAAAAATTACGGAAGGATTCGATATGGAAATTCCATTTTGGTTGGTGGTGGCAGCAACGATCTTGTTGATTTGGATTTATACATTTAAAGGTGGGATTCGAACGATTGTATGGACAGATACTTTGCAAACATTTTTTATGTTGACAGCGGTAGTGTTGACGATTTTTGCCATAGGAAATGCTTTGGATAAAAATGTTGGTGAACTCGTAGAAACGATTCAGCAAAGCGAATATAGTCAGATGTTCTTCTTTGAAAATTTTATGACGGATTCTAATAATTTTTTCAAACAATTTATTTCAGGAGCATTGATTGCTATTGTGATGACTGGATTGGATCAAGATATGATGCAAAAGAATTTGAGTTGTCGGACATTGGGAGATGCACAAAAAAATGTTTTTGCTTTTAGTGTGATTTTAGTTTTTGTAAATATGTTGTTTTTAGGATTAGGCGCATTGCTTTACATTTACGCATCTAATGTAGGGATTGAAATTCCAGAACGAACCGACCAACTTTTTGCAGCGATAGCTTTGGATAATCTTTCGCCTGCGATAGGAATTGTATTTATTTTAGGATTGATTGCTGCAGCTTATTCGAGTGCAGATTCAGCATTGACTGCTTTGACGACTTCATTTTGTGTTGATTTTTTGGATATGGAAAAAAATGAAAAATCAGAAGAAGAAAATAAAAAAACAAGATTTGCGGTTCATATTGGATTTTCGGTGTTGTTATTTTTAGTGATTATTGCTTCTTATTATTTGACAGATAAACCAGTTATTAATAATTTATTTACCGCTTCAGGATATACTTACGGACCGTTGTTGGGATTATTTGCTTTCGGCTTATTTTCCAAATCAAAAATTCAAGATGGTTGGATGGTTCCTGTGATTTGTGTAGCCGCTCCATCGATAACTTATTTTCTACAGATCAATAATTTATTTATCGGTTTTGAATTAGGGTTCTTAAATATTGGGTTGAATGGAATTTTGACTTTCCTAGGATTGTTGGCAATTTCATATTGGGAACCGAAGTTGGAAGGGGAAACGGAAACACCTTCATGGGAAGTGGGGAATGATGAGCAGGTTTTGGATGATTAAATTCCTTTTTAGAAAATAAAATAAAAGCCCTTGAAGTCTGAAAACTTACTTCAAGGGCTTTTGAATTTAATTTACAGAAATATAAATATCCACTTCTGCATCTTCTGGATTCTGTGCTTTCTCGCTATAAACTTCAATATCAAAAGTATAAGTTCGATCAAGTTCTGCCTCCCAAATCTCTAACCACTTTTTCCAAACAGCACCTTGTTGCAAATTTCCTTTCGCCGTAAATTTTTCTAATTTTTGAGTAGTAAAAGTCATGCCTCGCATCCCTTCAGGGACGTTGTCCAAATTGTCAACTTTGCAGCCGAGCAAACAAGTGTAAGGTAAATTATGATCCCCTTCATATTCGGTATAGATGCAAAATATTTCAGATCCAATTTTGTTGGGAATCTTTCCCATTAAGTTTTGAGATAAAAAACGATTCCAAAGTGAAGGAATGTCTTGCCCTGCTTTTCCTTCTTGATTACTAGTTCGAATATCGATTCCGATGATGTGAAATGTTTCTGAATTTTTCATGCTAAGTTTAATTTTTTTAATTAAATAATTGATTAGCACAAAGTTAAATCAGAGGTGTGACAGCCCTATGGCAGGGGTAGAAATGGAGTTGATTATTTTTTTCGATAATCAGGATTAGTGAAATATTGAAACATATCGAATTGTCGACTCTTAAAAGTTTCGTCTAGAATTTCTAATTTTAAAATTCGATCCAAACGAAATTCACGATAATCATCTCGAGTGTGGCACCAAGCAATTAAAATCCAATTTTCGCTCGTATTATAAAGTGCTAAAGGTTCTAACCTTCGATCGGTTATGTCATTTTTATTGATGGCGTGATATTTAATTTTGATGAGGTTGAAATGTGTAATGGTCAGTTGCAAATCAGAAAGGAAATTACTGGTCGTTTCATTTTTTAAATTTTTCATAAAAAATACACGCTTGGAAAGTAAATTTGCTTTATCAGTATTAGAATAGCGAAGGACGCTTTTTATTTTTGTAACTGCATTGTTATGATTTTTAATGAGAGAGGCATCTTTATTTCTAGAAATAAATTCACCTGCTGTAATTAATGCATTAGCTTCTTCCTCCGTAAACATGATCGGAGGTAAATTATAACCTTCCATCAAAGTATATCCTTTTCCTTCTTCAGCATAAATAGGAACACCTGCTCCTTCCAAAGCTTTGACATCACGGTAGGCAGTTCGCTTACTGATGTCAAATTTTTTTGCAATTTCTGTAGCGGTAAGAATTCGTTTGGATTGCAATAAAATAAGAATCGCAGTCAAGCGGGAAAGTCTTGTTATTTCGTTTTTATTTTCCATAGTAAAAAAGGACAGAGAATTTTTTGTTCACTTTATTTTAATTACATAAGCGATAGTGCCGCAAGCTATTTCTGCCTCTGACGGTTTGAACTTCCATCTATTGGCAGCTTTTATAGTTTGGGCAATAATTTTTTCATCATTAATCGTTGATTTTTCAAGAAGAAAAGCGGTTCGTGAAGTAATCACATAGCCATCTTGATCGACGCAAACTTGAATAGTTATTTTTCCTTCGACTTGACTTTCAGGGTCAAATGATGGACCTTTTCCTCCTCGTCCTTTTAAAGATTGAGAAGAAACAGGAATATCATTTTTAATTAACTTTAGAACTAGTCGATTATTGATCTGATGTTGGTCTTTCGTACAGTTGTTACATTCACATCCTATCAAAGGAAAAAATTCTCCATATCCTTTTGGAATGATTCGTGCTTTTAAAAGAGAATAGTTACTGGAATCAGCAAAATTTAGGATTTCATTTGTTAAATTTTTTGCCCTACGTGCACTAACTTTTTCATTGTAAATTAAATTGCCAGGGCAATCTGTATGGGAGCCAATTTCGATAGTAGCGTATTTGTTTTTTATTAAAAACTCAGTAATTGCTTTGATTTTTTTTTCATCCTTTTCTAGATTAAGTTGGTCTCCTTTATCTCTACCATTGATGCTGTAATAAAAGTCAATGTCAAGGATGATTTCTTTATTTAGTATAAGTAATTCTTTATTTAGTTTTTTTAATAAAAGGGAATCCGTCTCGATAATTTGAGCAAATAAAGAGGTTTGTAACAATATAAATACATAAAATAAATAAATGATTTTCTTCATATTTAATTTTTATCAACAAAAAACATTTCTACCTCTCCACGGTTTTTAACAGCAACTTTTCCTCTTGAGGTACAGTTATATTTTTCTTTAATTAAATGGTATGTCGCAGAGGAAATATTGACTTTTCCTACTTCGCCATTAGCTTCTAATCTTGCTGCAATATTAACAGTATCTCCCCATATATCATAAGCAAATTTTTTGGAACCAACTACACCAGCGACTAGTGGCCCTGTGTGCAATCCTATTCTTGCTTCAAAAAATGGTTCGTTATTTTTTGTTTTTTCTGTTTTTAGATTTTGGAGAAAGGCTTGAATTTCGAGTGCAGCCTTCAACATTTCCATTGCATTATTAACGTCTTCTTCTGGTAATCCGCTGACGCACATATAAGCATCTCCAATAGTTTTAATTTTTTCGATATTATATTTTCCAATGATTTTGTCAAAAGCTTTAAAATAATGATCTAGCTCATGCACTAATTTTTCAGGAGAAAGAGATTTTGCAATACCACTAAAATTTTTAAAATCAGAAAAGAAGACTGTAGCATTATCGTATCTTTTAGCTTTAGCAGTTCCATTTACTTTCAATTCATTGGCAACGACTGCGGGCAAAATATTGAGTAATAATTGTTCAGATTTTTTTCTTTCTAATTCAATCGTTTCATTTTTAGAAGTCAGCGTGGTGTAATGCTTTTTGGTTTCTAAATATCTTAAAATAACTCCAATTGCAAGCATTCCAATGATGACCACTAATGCAATGACGAAATTTCGTTGACTCGTGTGTAAGTTTATTTGACTCTCTTGCAAGTCAATTTGACTTTTTTGTAACTCCAATTTGGAAGCTTGCTCGGCAAGAACCAATTTACTTTGATTAAGCAAAAGAGAGTCCGTCATGTTTTTAAACCGAAAAGAATCAACTTGATTTTTTTGCAAAGCGATGACTAGTTGGGATTCTAATTGAGCTTGAGTTAAAGAATTCACTCTTTGAGTTAACATCTTTCTTTGGAGCGTTAATAATTCTTTTTGCTGTGTGAGTGTTTGAGTTTGGTCTGCTAGTTGAGTGACTTGTCCTTCTAATTTTTCTTTTTTTAATTCGAGTGATTGATTTTGTTGTTGAGCTAAATTGATGTTTTTTATTTTTTCAATTTGAGCGTTAAACATTGTTGCTTTTGGAATATCATTTTGTTGCTGTGCAATCCATTTGAGGTGCTCTAAAATTTCTATTTTTAAAGAGGTATTTTTAGAGTTAGTTAAAAGGTATAAACATTCTGAAAAATTTTCCTCGGCAAGTTTTCTATTTCTTTTTACTCTTTTAGGTTTTTTCAATAATGATTTTCCCTCTTTACTCAATGCTTGAGCCATTAATTCTTTTTGATTATTTTTCTCTGCAATTAAAAATGCTTTTTCCGCTTGTTCAATCGCCCGGATGTAATCTTTTTTATCTTGAAAATGTTCCCAATTTTGAAAATGAATATCGAATTCTTTTTGCCAATCATTCTGAGCAAAGTTGATTGTTGAATTAAAAATGATAAGAAGTAATAAGAGAAATAGTTTTTGAAAAATAAGGCGCGAATTTAGATTGTTCAAAGGGCTTATAAATGGTCGCATAATTAATTAAATCTTTGGTTTTATGTATTAAGGGGTATGGAAAAATATCTTATATAGTTTTTCCAAATTAAAAATACAACAATTTTTAGCAACTTGATTTTTTTTAATGTGGAAAAAAAATCCAATAGCATTTTATGTTTCCTATTTTAGCTTTTGATTTAAAACAACTTTACAATAAAAATTTAAATGATGTTAAAAAATGTTCTCCTTTTTAGCTTAGTTTTTTTTCTATTTAGCTGTGGGAATCCAGAGGAAGAAATTAAAGCAACTTTTATTTCTATTCAAAATTATCAAGAAGCAACATCTTTGGTCGAAATGTTAGATGAAGGTTCAGTTAATTATTTTTCAGAAATGGGAAGAGTTGCTGCGTCAAGAGTGAAACCTGATATTCGAAATTATTGCAACGCTTCCCTCTATCCACTTTCTACTAGGTATATGGTTCAGGTTTTGGAAATGATGGGCCCGAGTGATTCAACTTCCATTATTGAATTGGAAGATGTACTTGCAATTGCTGCTTTGGCCGATTTTGGACCAATTGGAGTAGACAATCGTAAGCGATATAAATTTCACAAATTAGAAAGAGCTAATGATCGAATGGCGACAGCGATCATTAATTATAAAGTGAATCCAAACGCACATACCTATGTTCAATCTAAGGTTCAATTTTCTAAAAGGGAAGGAGAGGATTGGAAAATGAATTTTCAAGAAACACTTTCTTTTTTTGAAAAATACTTGACTCGGTTACAGCGGGAAAGTGCAGCGATGAGTGATGAAGATTTTATCCAAAACTTTATTATTAATGGCGGGAAGGAAATACAATTTAAATATCGGCAGTAATTTTTCACCACATAGAAAACATAGATTTCGTATTGTGAATATATAGTTAAAGTCTATGTTCTCTATGTGCCTATGTGGTGAAAAAACTCTGCGGTAATTTTTTTCTGAAAAAAACTACAATTTTTCCTTCAAATATTTTCCAGTAAAACTTTTCTTTACTTTTACAAGGTCTTCAGGTACTCCTTGGAAAACTAAATTTCCACCTTCTTTTCCACCTCCTGGACCAAGGTCGATGACCCAATCCGCACATTTGATAATTTCCATATTATGTTCGACGACGAGAACGGTATGCCCTTTTTCTACCAAAGCATTTAGTGCATCTAATAATTTTTGGATATCATGAAAATGCAAACCAGTTGTAGGTTCATCAAAAATAAAAAGGATTTTTTCTGTCGTTCTTTCTTTCGTTAAAAAAGAAGCTAACTTCACTCGCTGTGCTTCACCGCCCGAAAGGGTAGAGGAGGACTGCCCCAATTTAATATATCCTAAACCGACATTGAAAAGTGGACGAATTTTTTTTACCACATCTTTTGCTTCTGCAAAAAAGTCGAGTGCTTCTTCGATACTTAAATTTAGGATTTCGAAAATGTTTTTATCCTTGTATTTAACGTCTAAAATTTCTGCTTTGAATCTTTGACCTTTACATTCTTCGCACTCCAATCGGACATCGGCCAGAAACTGCATTTCTACTACTTGCTCACCATCACCGCTACAAGTTTCACAACGTCCTGCGTCCACGTTGAAGGAGAAATGCTTAGGCATATATCCTCGGATTTTTGACAATTGCTGACTCGCCATTAATGCACGAATCGTATCGTAAGCCTTGACATAAGTAACTGGATTAGATCGAGAAGATTTACCAATTGGATTTTGATTCACCATCTCGACTTGAGTAATTCTTTTCAAACTTCCAGTCAACTCATCATGCACTCCAGGTGCAATTGGATGGGGTTCACCCAAGTGTCTTTTCAACGCAGGGTACAAAATTTGTTTGACCAAAGTTGTTTTTCCAGAACCTGAAACACCACTTACCACAGTCAAAGTATTGAGTGGGAATTTCGCATCTACGTTTTGTAAATTATTTTGTCTCGCACCTTTTACTTCGATAGCATCTGTAAAATTTCGACGAATTTTTGGAACTGGAATTTCCATCCGACCACTCATGTAAGCGGTAGTCAAGCTGTCTTTGGCGAGCTTAAAAATATTTTTATAATCACCTGCAAACACCACTTCTCCGCCATGAATTCCAGCCTCTGGTCCCATGTCAATTAAGTAATCACAATTCTTGATAATGTCTTCTTCATGCTCCACGACAACGACCGTATTTCCTAAATCTCGCAATGATTTCAATACTTTGACTAAGCGACCGGTGTCTCTTGGATGCAAGCCCACACTTGGCTCATCTAAAATATAAAGCGAACTGGTCAAGTTACTTCCCAAGGTTCGGGTTAAATTAATTCGTTGCGTTTCTCCACCACTTAGCGTCGCTGAACTTCTGCTCAAAGTCAAATATCCTAACCCAACATCAAGCATAAATTGCAATCGATTTTCTACTTCCACCAAAAGTCGTTTCGCAATTTCTTTATCGTTAGCGTTGAGTTTTAATTTTTGGAAAAAAACTAATAACTCATCGAGCGGGATGTCGGTTAATTCAGTAATTGAGATGCCGCCGATTTTTACATAAGTTGCTTCGGGACGCAATCGACCTCCATCACAATTATGGCAAGTTGTCTTTCCTCGATAGCGAGCAAGCATGACTCGGTTTTGGATTTTATAAGTTTTTTCTTGAAGCTCTGCAAAGAAATCATGGATGCCATTAAAGTATTCATTGCCATCCCAAACTAATTTTTTTTGTTCCTTCGTCAAGTCTTGCCATGGGCGATGAACGGGGAAATTAAACTTGTGTGCCGCACTTAAAAACAAGTCTAACCATCGTCCTAATTTTTCCCCTTTCCAACAAGCGACCGCTCCGTCAAATACAGAAAGCGACGGATTTGGAATAACTTTATTTCTATCCACGCCCATCGTTTTTCCAAAACCTTCACAGACGGGACAAGCACCATAAGGATTATTAGAATTGAATAATTGATGCGTCGGCTCCAAGAAAATCATTCCATCCAATTCGAAACGATTATTAAATTCTTTTTTCTTTTTACCCATCACATCGACGATACATTCTCCTTCACTTTCAGCAAAAGCAGTTTGCACAGAATCGCCAATTCTTTGAATATGCTCAATATTTTCATCAGATCTAATAGCAAATCTATCGATCAAAATCCTAACATCTTTTTTAGCAAAAAAATCAACGGTCTTATCGAGTTTGATTTTTTTATCTTCTAAGATGTCTTCGATTCGTTTGAGTTCTTTGTTGTAATATATTCGAGTAAAACCTTTTTGCAATAAAAAAGAAAGTTCTTGTTGGAGGGTTCGATCTTTATATTTTTGTTGGAGAGGAATAAAGAGTTGCACTTTTTCACCTTCTTCGTTGCTTTGAATATAATCGACGACATCCTGCACTTCGTGTTTTCTCACTTCCTTTCCGCTGACTGGTGAAATGGTTTTTCCAATCCGAGCATATAATAATCTCAGGTAGTCAAAAATTTCGGTCAAGGAACCCACCGTAGATCGAGAATTACGAGTACTCACTTTTTGTGAAATCGCAATGGCTGGACAAATTCCTTTGATATAATCTACCTCAGGTTTTTTCATTCGCATCAAAAACTGTCGGGCGTAACTCGACAAACTTTCCACATATCGTCGCTGACCTTCGGCATACAAAGTATCCATCGTGATGGAAGATTTCCCTGAACCAGAAACGCCAGTCACGACAACCAACTTGTCCCGAGGAATCATCAAATCCACATTTTTTAAATTATTCCCACGAGCACCTTTGATATAAATTCCATCCAATTGTTTGGATACTTGAGGTTTTCTAAGAACAGCAGGAGCTTTTTTGGTCGCCATAAAGTGAGGAAGTTTTGGATATTATTTTTTGATTCTTTTATAAAAACAAGGGAGCGAAATTAAGGCTTTTTCATGGGAAAAGTAAGCACATGAAAAGTTAGTTTTACTCATTTAATGAAATGGTAATTTTGGGGAAAAGGTTTAGATGATTTGTAAGTTTATTAAATGTTAAATATGAAAGATTATTTTATTATCATGATGTCTATACGTAATTTGATGGTTCTAATATGGATTGCTTTTTTTATGCGATGAAATTAATATTTGCTTTTCATAATATTTGCCTTAGATAAAATAAGATCTAGTTATGTTCAATAAATACTATTGTTTATTGATATACTGCTATTTTTTGGGAGAGCAGCGATATCCGACGTTTTCTTTATTTTTAATCTAAAATATATTAATTATGAAATTTTTAAAAGAGTTTAATCTCAAAATCTCAAAATCTCAAAATCTTTGAGAAATCTAAATTACTATTATTTACTTTTCTAAGCTTTTCAATTTTTCTTTCTGCTCAAAATCCTGATTTTATTACTATAATTAATGAATCAGATTTTATCATTGATGCGCAAAGTACAGTCATGTACGATTCAGTCAAAAACAATACAATGTATTCCAATGTTTATCCAACTGAAATTGGAAATGTTGCTAATTTTCAAACCAATGGAGAATTGACCTTTAACTTGCCAAACGATTCAACTACATATGTTGCTAAAGCTAGTTCCATCAAAGCAGAAACTAATGGAGATTATTCTTGGTATGGAGAACTCATGGGAGAGGAACATGGTACTGTACTTTTAGTAGAACATAATGGGAGATTAGATGGTAGGATTGGCGTGGATGATGATGTTTATTTAATACAAAGTTTAAGTCAAGGAAAAAATTTATTATTAGATGTAGATGAAAGTAAATTTACTGAAGAAGAGTGCGGTGTTTTATTTGATAATAATGCTAATAATATATCAGATGAATCTACTATAGAGGTAAGAGAAAATTGTGAGGATTTACCAGTTAGAGTTTTAGTATTATACACTTCTGCAGCTGCTGAGAAATGTACTCCAAGTACAACGGCTAATATGGCAATAGTTCAGTTAAATCAAATCTTGAATAATAGTGCGATATATTCAAATGATCTACATTTTTCTTTAGCAGGAGTTGAAGAACTTAATTTTGTTGAAGGGACAGGAGCTGTTTTTGATGCAATTACTTTAAATTCGATAGCCACTCCTGTATCTCAAATTGCAACGGATATTACTGCTTTACAAGATTTATATGAATCTGATATAGCAGTTGTTTTTACAGCAGGAGATTATGGTGATACTTTCGGAGCGGCATATGTAGGAGCGGGGATATCAGGAGCTGTAGCACTAGTTCAGATTGAAGCAGCTATATCAAAATTTACTTTTGCTCATGAGGTTGGACATATTTTAGGCGGGAGGCACCAGCAATGTTCATTATTTAGTACTTCCACTTGCGATGATACACCAGATGCTGCACATGGATATGGTTGGGGGGAGCAGACAGGTAATTGGTTGTTCAATAAATACAAAAATTATGCTACGGTTATGCATCAATTAAGAAATCTGAATGTGAACAATAAGAAGAATAAAAGAATAATGAATTATTCTAACCCTGATGTATATAGAGATGATAATAATAATTATCCTACTGGAGGAGCAGGTACAAATGATAATGCGAATGTTTTTAAATTAGGAGCATGTGACATTGCACAGTACAGAAGTTATGATTTTAACCCACCTCTTTCTGCATATATTACAGGTATTAATTATGTAGATAATCCCGGCCCATTCACATGGACAGCACAAGTGCAAGGAGGAACAACACCTTACAGTTTTCAATGGAGCTATAGTACTGATGGATTTAATGATACCATAAATACATCTCAAACAGGCTTTACCTTAACTATGCTTATGCCATCAGGGAGTTACGAAGACTTATATTTGAGATTATCAGTTTTAGATGCTTTGGGGGATATAGTCACTACATTTTATCAGGTAGATTATGAAAGTGACTGTGATCCATGTTTCGATGATGATGATCCTAGCGAATTCCAATCTAGTGTTTCTAATAATATAGTTGAAGGTAAAACATTGCAAGTTTACCCAAACCCTACTTCTGATTTTGTTCAAATAACATATAAAGTAAAAAAAGAAGAAGAAGGAAATGCAAGCGTTTCTTTATTGAATATGAGTGGAAATATGATCCAAAGTATTCCTCAAGGTTACTTGAAAGAGGGAAGTTACTTTATGAATATGTCATTAGAAAATACTGCTTCAGAATTACACATCATAAAAGTTCAAATAGGAGATAAAATTGAAATCCAAAAAATATTTATTACACACTAAAAATAAAAGTATGAAAAATATATTATTTTTTATCTGTGCAATATTACTCTTGGCATCGTGTAAAAAAGAAGAACCAGAGTTTCAAGAAATAACTTATTGTGGAAGTGCTAGAGCAGAAATGAATGGAGAAAAATGGAGTACGTCAAAAATTACAGGACGCCAACTTAAGCATCAGACCTCTATATTTACATTAGATATGTTTGAAGAAAATAACGGGTTTAATGTGTTGGCTCATAGTCTTATTAATATTCCTCTTGCTGAAGGAAGATACGATTTACATATATGGGAGGAAAATGGTAATATAGGAACTAGATTTGTTTTTTTAGATGGAGATGCATTGCTTGGTGGGCATGTGTTGTTAGAAAGTGATACTTTAAATCATGTTACTATTGATGAATACGATCCCGAAACTAGACGGGTAAGGGGAAGGTTTCATGCGACTTATGTAGTTGTTCCACCTAATACTTGGAATTTGCCTGATACGGTAAGATTGACAGATGGTCAATTTTCCACTCAAATCTTGGAATGGTAGGGGGGTAAACAAAGCAGCCACTTAGAAATTCAATCTCTAAGTGGTTGTTCACAGCAATTGCTAAAGCATTGTTGCGAACTATTAAGATAATTTATTATGAAAAACGTATTAATCTTATTGAGTATAATATCTGTTTTCTTTATCTCTTGTAAAAAAGAAGAACCAGGGTTTCAAGAAATAACATATTGTGGAAGTGCTAAAGCAGAAATGAATGGAGAAGAGTGGAGTACTACTAAAATTAATGGTCGCCAGCTGAATAATACTGATACTACATTTACATTAGTAATGTATGAAGAAAGTAATGGGCTAGATGTATTGTTCCAAAACTTTATTAATATACCATTTCGAGAAGAAGTTTATGATGTATATAAATTAGAAAAAGTAGACAGAATTAATACTATTTTTTCTTTCTTAGATGGAGATGCATTACTAGCAAGGCACGTTTTATTAGAAAGTGATACATCAAATCATATTACCATCGATAAGTACAACCCAGAAACTAGACAGGTAAAGGGAAGATTTCATGCTACTTATGTAATTGTTCCACCGAATCCTTGGAATATGCCAGATACAGTAAGGTTTACAAACGGTCAATTTTCCACTCAAATCTTGGAATGGTAGGGGGGGAAACAAAGTAAACACTTAGAAATTCATTCCTAAGTGGTTGCTAATTTTTATACAAAACCCAACAACCAACTCCTATCCGTCAACAATTTCTCTTCCTCCACATTTTTTTTAAAATTCAAAACTGCTACCTTATACGAAGATTGTAAACCAAGCAACCGCTTAGCATATTTAATTAAATTTCGATAATGCGTTCTATGGTATCGCCAGCGAAAAACTATTTTCCCAAAAAAATTAAAATCCAATCTCACCCCGCTAATTAAAAGTTAGCAGTTTCTTCCTATTTATTTCACATACACTTGATAATTGTAAACTATCCGATTCTCCTTTTTCGATAGATCAAATGCCCATTTGACTTGTGTCTTCGGATTAAAACTCATTCCAGAATTTGATATGCCTTTCGTTTCCGAACTTGAAATATCTCCAATTAATTTCCCTGAAATAATTCTTTCGATTTCTAATTTTGCGATACCGGTACCTTCTGGGATATTTGATTTAACATCAATAGTAGCCTCTATCGTAACTACTTCGCCTATTGTCTGGTTCCCCCAATTGTTTGTAACTATGATATCTATTTCTCTTCTAATTACCCTTTCTACTTGGGTGACGAAAATATCAGAAGTCTTTGCCATTTTAATAGTTCCTGACTCACCGTAATACATATACGGAAGTTGATTTTGATTCATAGTTGTTAGCATAGTATTAGATGAATTAGTTTCTGTTTTCAAAAAGAAAATAGAACCAGCAGGAAGACGATAGTCTGTATTATTGGTAAATTGTAATACATGCCAAACGATATTTTTTGTATCAGTTTTTTGAAGGGGAGCGTTATTAAGATGATGATAACTTGGCTTTAATTCACAAAAATAAATTTCTTTAAAATTAATTTCTGCATCCAAAAGATTAAACGAGGCTTGTTCTCCTTTTTTAAGCGTCACCTTTTTCTTTTGGAAAGAAAGCATTCCGTCCATATTAATTATTCGAGGAGCATTTTGGGAGGTAGGGATTGATTCTTGATTGGAATCGGCATCTGTAGTGCTTGGAGTATTGGCCCATTTGTGTTTATATGGAGAAGAACCTGCAAGGAAATTTAGCGTTACATTTTCGAAGTCCTCTAAATTATTGATGACTTGAGCTCTCAAATTTAATTTTGGTTTTTGATCCTTTTTGATTTCAAAAAAATAGTTTGGAGTCCAAGTGATTCCCTTTTGCAAAAACTTAAATTTCAATAATTGCGTTTCGATTTTCTCTTCGAAGGTCAACTCTAGATTTGTTTTTGTTACCTCATAAGTTGTTTTCACGCCATCCTCAAACTGAATATTTTTGACACTATTAATTGGAATCCTTATCCACTTCTCTTTTCTTTTAATTGTTATTGAATAATTATCAGACATTTTCAATTCTCCTTTGATTCCTCCAAGACCGTCTTTTTCATTCACCTTAACGGTATGACCAATGTTTTCTTGAAACAGCTTAGCCATATTGTCTATCCCAGCGGGTTGGGGTAATTTTTTTTCGAAAAATCTTATCAGCGGAATCTTATTATTTGGTGCCGTTACCCAAAGATTTCCAAAAAGGATATACTGCTCATTGTCAAAATTATTGACAAAAGGTAATTCTTCAAAAATAAATTTCCCTTTACTTGCATCGATTTCTATTTCTTTTTCCACAAGGGAAGTTCCATTTTCAAAAATACTAACGGAACTGGTGGATAGTTCTTTTTGGGAAACGACAACAATGGGAATAAGGAATAGGGTTAAAAGGAGGAGGAAGTTTTTCATATTGGTATTTTGTAAGTTAAGAATTTTAGAAGCTGACAATATATGAAAAAAGTGAGATATAATAACTAAAGGCATACAAATGAAAATGCTGCTTATTTATTCAAATCACAAATCCCAACAACCAACTCCTATCCGTCAACAACCTCTCTTCCTCCACATTCTTCTTAAAGTTTAAAACAGCCTCCTTATCCGAAAACTGCAAGGCAAGTAAACGTTTTGTATATTTAATTAAATTTCGATAATGCGTTCTGTGGTATCCCAAACCCGACTTCCTACGCAAATAAGAACTAAACGCATCTAAGTGACTTTGCAATAAATCAATTTCTTCGATCTCATAAAAAATTCTTAGCAGCAATGTTCTTGCTCGAAGATTTAATAATTGGTCATGATAGTTGGCTCTTTGTAACAATGGAATTGCGGCATCATAATCCTTTCGATGATAGGCGATTTTAGCTTGGTTAAAACTCACCATTCGTTCTCGAAATCTTCTTTCCAATCGAACAGACCAAGTACCAATAAATTTTTCGGCCCAATCTGCTTGATCGACTTGCAAAGCACTCGAAACAATATTGTGATAAGTAAAACGAGAGAGTACGCCATCTTGCAATAAATATTCTTTTTCCAAACCTTCTTTATAAAAATCCATGATGTCAAAATAATATTTATGAAACCCATCATTGACTTTTCTAATAGCTCGATTGATCGCCATGAGGTATAAATCTTTGGCTTCCTCTTTTCCAAAAAGGTGACTATGATTTAATAATTCTTGTTTAAAGGATTGAAACCAAGATTCTTCTTCTGGATATTGTAACATTTTATAACAATAAAAATACAAACTTACAACTGGAGTGTTAAGTAGATCTTTTTCTTGAAAATATTCAAATATTTTTTCTAAAAAACCATCATCAAATCCCCAATTATAAATTTGATCATGTGCCAATAGCAAACAACTTTCTCGCAACTTCATTCCCAAAAATGCCATATCAAGATTATCGACGATTTGTTGAAAGTCAGCACCTTTGTCTGGTTTGATACGAGAGGCTGATTTGTATCTTTCTAATTCTAATTGATAAGATTGGTAAAAATAATTAGCATTTCTAAGTGGTTGTTTTTCTAGTATATTTCGAGAATCTCTCAGGAAGGATTTGTTTAACTTTTCATTACCTACATTTCGAAACCAGGAAGCATTGGATAATTTAATTTGTATCTTGTCTTGGATTACATTTTCAACTACAATAAACTGCTCAAATAATTTTTGTAAATAACTCATCAACAAGCGTAGATTCTGCGCTGAGTATTTTTGCTTAGAAAATGTAGCTTCCCAAATTCCTTCTTTTGAAATCTCCTGTTCCTTATTCATCGCTACTTGAATCGCTTCAAACAATTGAAATAAATCTTCCCTTTGATTGAAATATGGAGATTGCAAAAATTTACCAAAACTGTTTCTTTTGGCTGCGGGAAGACTTTTTAGGCTTTGCCAGATACGAGTTTTTAACATTGTAAAAGATTTTGTGCTCAATAAAATATAGTGAAAGGTATTTATTTTGCAGCAAAATAGACATAAACTATTCGTAAAACTACTCTATAAGTATCAATATTTGTTTTTGTTTCGAGTAAATTTAGTTTGCATCTTTGAAATGTCGAAAGGGAATTCAAGCAATTCTACCTCGATTTTTTTCTATAGAAAGAACAAACTGTAACCTTTTAGTAAAAAAATTCCCCTAGTGGAAAACTAATATTAATACCATGAAAAAAATAAAAACTATTCGAATCTTAACTTTACTTCTACTGAGTATTTTTTCTTTTGGAAAAATAAATGCTCAATGTATTTTGACTTGTAATGACTTAACTAATTTCTTGGTTCTTCCAGGGGAGTCTCTTACGATTGAACCTTCTGATATTCTTGAAGGCAACATTACTTGTTCTAATCTCCAAATCAATTTTAATGAGACTCAACCAACTGCCAGTCAATTTTCTCCGACAGTTGACATACCTGCGAATACTTACGGAATATTTCTAGTAGCAGTAGCGTCTCTAGATGGTCAAGGTAATATCATCTCAATTTGTTGGGGGAATATGATTATTACTGAACCCCAAGATTGTAGTGCTGATGTTACTCCACCAGTTGCGGTTTGTGATGTCAATACTTATGTTAGTTTGATAGCAGGAGATGATCTTGATTTTCCTGCTACATCAATTGATGATGGTTCTTATGATGGATGTACTTCTATTGATGACCTTAGTTATTTTATCACTACTGATCCGTCATTAACTGCTCCTCCAAGTACCGAAACTATTTTTATACCTAGTGGAACTAATGGAACAATCACCGCTTTTTTATGGGTAGTAGATGAAGCAGGGAATGCTAACGTCTGTGCTACGGATATAATAGTTGAGACAAAGCAAATGGTTGTGGGAAATATTTTTATAGATGAGAATCAAGATTGTTTATATGATGCTAACAATGAAAATTCGATAGGTGGATTTGGCGTCCAATATACTATAGACCAAGGTGTTACTTTTATACCAGTACAAGTTAGTTCAAATGGTAGTTATGCGTTTGCAGTCGAAGGTCAGGCAGGAATGGAAATTACTGTAGAAGTAATTTTACCTAATGGAATCACTTCTAATTGTACTACAAGTGAGAATATTATCTTACCGTTTACTGCTACTGTTATCCAAGATTTCTCTGTAGAATTAGCAGATGATTGTGATAATATGACTGTGGATATTTCGACTGGTATTTTACGTAGTTGTGTACCTTTTTCTTACAATGTCAACTATTGTAATTTATCAGCTTATGATATTGATGATGCAGAACTCCATGTAATTTTTCCACCTGACTTTAGCATTTTTGGTGCACAAATTCCATATACTGATTTGGGGAATAACGAACTTCTTTTTGATTTAGGAACGGTTTCTTCTGGTGTATGTGACCAATTTAATATTGATGTCCTCTTGAGTTGCAATGTACCACTAGGTGCCACCAAATGTGTAGAAGCTTCGATTTCTCCTAACTCTTGTTTAGATAGTCAAAACTCTTGGACGGGTTCTACTTTGCAAGTGACAGGTGAGTGTGATGAAGCAGATGATGTGGTGCGATTCAAAATTGAAAACATTGGAGGTGGCGATATGCAAAGTAGTTTGAACTATATTGTAATAGAAGATGTGGTAATGTCGATGACGGAGCCTATTCAATTACCATTAGGAGGTATAGAAACAGTTGAAGTTCCAGCGAATGGTTCGACTTGGAGATTAGAAATTCCGCAAGAGCCAGGGCATCCTTATTTGAGTATTCCATCGGCGGCGATTGAAGGATGTGAGAATTATGGTAGCATGGGATTCATCACTCAATTTAGTACACCTGATGTTGAGTCATTTGTTGCTATCGACTGTCAAGAGGTAGTTGCTTCTTATGATCCGAATGATAAACAAGCTTACCCAACTGGTTATGCTACGGAAAATTTTATAGAACAAAATACTTCTATCGAATATAAAATCCGTTTTCAAAATACGGGAAATGATACTGCCTTTTATGTAAGATTAGAAGATCGTATTAGCGAACATTTGGATATCACAAGTATTGAACCTGGTGCTTCAAGTCATACTTACCGCTTTGAATTAAAAGAAGATGGAGTGATTAATTTTCATTTTGAAAATATATTGTTACCAGATAGTACGACCAACTTGGAAGAGTCCCAAGGTTTTGTCCAGTTTAGAATTCATCAGTTAGCTGATAATGCTATTGGAACCGTAATTGAAAATACTGCGGATATTTATTTTGATTTTAATGACGCGGTGATTACTAATACTGTTCATCATACTATTGGTACTAATTTTATTTCGACTGAAACGGTTCAGACTTTTGTTCCTAATTTGAAAGTGGGTGTAGCACCAAATCCGTTTTCCAACTTCACTAATATAACATTGGAAGGAATTGAAAATATGGAAGGGGAATTTGAACTCTATGATGTGATGGGACGATTGGTGAAAACAGATTCATTCTCTGATAATATCTACCGACTAGAACGTAATGGACTTTCAAGCGGGACATATCTTTTCCGTTTTATCAATGAGAAAGGATTGATCGCTAATGGAAAATTAATGATTCAATAAGAACCATTTTAATAATTTGAAAACTCAAACTTAGAAGCCATCTCTTATGAGATGGCTTCTTTTATTTTACCTGATATTTTTTTCAAAAAAACTACTTCGCAAAAAAGTTAAAATCTAATCTCATCTCAATCGTCTCTGGCGAAATATCTCTTAACCTCAATTCTACTCGAATACCAAAGTCTTCTTTTTCCAGATAACTTTTCGCATCCACCAAAGTTCCAATTAATCCTAAATCTCCAGAGGAGTTAAGCGAAATTTGATCTCGATAAAATACTTCTCGCTCAATCGTTGGATCTTCTTTTGAAAATATTTTTACCGAAACTTCTTGAATATAACTATTGTCAGGACTGGCAAAAATTCCTCGTAAAATTGCCGTTCCAGGATTGATGGCATTAAGCTCTTCAGCAGTTGTTCCATTTTGATCGAAGAGTGCATCGGATAAAGATGGAACATCCGTTACTTCAAAAATATGAGTTCCTGAAAATGGATTTAATCCTGCAGTAATCGTAAAATCATGGAAATATTCCATTTCAAATAGGATATCATCATCTTTTTTACAATTAGAAAAAAGAAAAAGAAATGGAAGAACAAGTAAGAATATTTTTTTCATGTCAATTTTTTTTAACAACTTTATTACCTTAACGTGCAAAGTTACGATTTATGCAAAGAATATTAGAATGTTAAAACTAAATTGTAAAACAACAAATACGTAACTGTCTGCTGAAGTAGACGACTACGTGCTATTTATCAAAATAAAACCAACTAACTACAATGGGTGAACAAAAAGTATCCTTACTTCAAGATGACGCGCAAATGCAAAATTTTGTGCGCTTACTTTTAAATGATGTTAGAGCCATGGAATATATGCTCGAAAATGATTGGTTCGAATCAGGAATCACTCGGATTGGTGCCGAGCAAGAAATGTGTATGGTGCATAATGAAAATTTAAAACCCGCTTGCATTGCAGTAGAGGCATTAGAGAAAATGAAAAAATGGGATTGGGTCGAGACGGAACTCGCTCGATTTAATTTGGAAACTAACTTGACGCCACGAGAATTTAAAGGGAAATGTTTGAGCCTTTTGGAAAATGAAAATAATAAAAACTTAGCCAACATCCGCAAGGTCGTCAATAAAATGGGTGCTGACATTATCCTCACCGGAATCCTTCCTACTTTAAATAAAGACGATTTAGGTTTTCATAATTTAACTCCTCAGAAAAGATATTTCGCACTCATGGAAGCGATGAAACAACAATTGATCGGAAGTGATTTTGAGTTGCGGTTGACTGGAATTGATGAATTGTTGGTGCGGCATGATTCGCCATTGTTGGAAGCAGTAAATACGAGTTTTCAAGTTCACCTTCAGATTGAGCCAAAGGATTTTGTCAAGATGTATAATATATCTCAAGCGTTGGCGGCACCGATTTTAGCAATGGCAGCTAACTCTCCGATTGTATTTGGTCGGAGGCTGTGGCATGAAAGTAGAATTGCGATGTTCCAACAAGCCATCGATACTCGAACGACACACGACCATATGCGTGAGCGATATCCACGAGTTAGTTTTGGAAATGGTTGGTTGGAAGATTCTGTGTTGAATATTCATCGAGAAGATATTGCTCGATTTAGAGTGTTGATTAGTAGCGATGTGGAGGAAGATGCTTTTGAAAAAATTTCCAAAAAGATAGCTCCGAAGTTGCGAGCGTTGCAAGTTCATAACTCAACAGTTTATCGTTGGAACCGACCTTGCTATGGAATTTCTCCAAATGGAAAACCACATTTAAGAATTGAAAATCGAGTGATTCCTGCTGGACCAACGGTGTTGGATGAAGTAGCGAATGCAGCATTTTGGTTAGGAGCAATGATGGGCATGGCTGATAAAGTTGATGATGTTACAGAACATATTTCATGGTCAGATGTGCGAGATAATTTTGGGAAAGCAGCACGTTTTGGAATTGATTCTAACTTCACTTGGTTTAAGGATAAAAAAATTGGTGTGTGCGAATTAGTGCGTAAAGAATTAATTCCAATCGCACGAGCAGGTTTGAAAAAAATGAAAGTTGTTCAAAAAGATATTGATCGATATATGGACGTGATCGAAGGAAGAGCTAAAGCTCATATGAATGGAGCAAGATGGCAGTTGCGTGCATTTACCAAACTAAAAGAAGAAACAAGTCGAGACGAAGCATTAAGTGTATTGACTGCATCAATTATTGAAAATCAAAATAAAGGTCTTCCGGGACACAAATGGAAAATGCCAGAACTAACTGATCTCAAAGAATACCGACCTTCCAAAATCAAGGTGGAAGAATTTATGCAAACCGATTTATTTACTGTCCAAAAAGATGACATCGTCGAACTCGTTGCGGAGATGATGGATTGGCGAGAAATTAGTTTTACACCTGTCGAAAATACTAAAGGTGATTTAATTGGTTTAGTGAGTTCCAAAATGATTTTGCGACACCTCGTCAAAGGAAATCGATTGCATGAAAAAGGAACAGGAACAGTAAAAGATATTATGATGAAGAATCCTCCAACTATTTCTTCTGATGCCACAATTTTGGAAGCAATGAAAAAAATGCGAGAAGCCAAAATCGGATGCCTTCCTGTGATCAAAGGAAAAGAATTAATTGGATTGATTACGCAGATGGATTTCCTGAGAATATCAGGAAGACTAATTGAAAGATTAGAACCTTAAGTTTAATGGTGAATGGTTAACGGTGAATGGTTAATACCATAGTGTAATTAAATCGTGGTATTAATCATTAACCGTTCACTATTAAATATAAAACCTTAATTGAGTTTAAGTGTTTGATATTTTAGAATGAAGAACTAACTCAGGAGTGTTTGAGATAGTTCTTCTTTTTTTTTGAAAAAATTAAAATCAAATCAATGTTTCTAAAACAATTCGGAGGAAAAGTAAAAAAAGAAGACGTCGAAAAATATAAACAATCTCCAAATTGGAGAGATGGTTCTTTTCAAAATTTAGAAGAAACTGATCTGAATGGAGATCTCTGGAAATTACCCAGCATCATTTATAAACAACTCAAAGGCAAAGAAGGGATGTATCCAAAACAATCTTTGCCAGTCGTTCCTTTTGATTTAGAAAAATTTATGGAGCCATCAGAGGAAGCAAAATTTATCTGGTATGGACATTCCGTTTTGTTGATACGAATGAATGGGAAAACACTTTTGATTGATCCGATGCTTGGAAATAATACGACGCCAATAGCACCAATGGCGACTAAACGTTTTTCTAAAAACACATTATCGCTCATTGATGATTTTCCAATAATTGATTTGGTTTTGTTGACGCATGATCACTATGATCATTTGGATTTAGATAGTATCGAAAAACTAAAACCGAAAGTCAAACAGTTTTATGTAGCACTAGGAGTGAAGCGACATTTGGTGAGTTGGGGAGTGGATGCGGAAAAAATTATAGAGTTCGATTGGTGGGATAATCACGACTTGGAAGACATCAAGATTACGTTTACGCCAACTCGACATTTTTCAGGAAGAGGATTGACTGATCGGTTAAAAACACTTTGGGGTGGTTGGGTTTTTAAAACGGACAATGAAAATATTTGGTTTAGTGGAGATGGAGGTTATGGAAAACACTTTAAAGAAATTGGAAAAAAACTGGCCCCATTTGATTTTGGATTTATGGAATGTGGACAGTACAATGAAGATTGGCGACCGATACATTTATTCCCTGACGAAAGTGTGCAAGCTGCGAATGATGCAGGAGCAAAAAAAATAATGCCTGTTCATTGTGCTGGATTTGCGTTGTCTTATGCACATGCGTGGAAGGAACCGATTGAAGAATTTGTTGGAGCTGCGGAGGAATTGAATACGTCATTTTTGATTCCAAGGATTGGGGAGATTTTTACGAAGTCATCTGTGATGGGAAATAAGTGGTGGGAGGAGGTTGATGGGGAGTAGTTTCTTTTGCTATTTTAGAGGGGTGCTGATTTTAAATTATCTTGTGGTAGATAGTTATGTTATAGGTGCGTATATATATATACAATTTGGGTGAAATTAAGATGAAAAATGAATATTTAAAATAAAAATTGCTATGGTAAAAAGAGTAAGAGGAGTACTATTAATTTCAGTATTCCCAATAATAAGTTGTAAAAAAGAATATCCATCTAATAATAAATTTATAAACTATGAGAAAATCTATACGTATGATGATCTCTTCAAAGAAAAATCAGTAATCAATGTTGAGCAGGATGAAAAAGTTGAATTTCATAATATAGACACAATTCAATCTAAAGAATATTTATATAAAATAGAATATTTTTCTGAAGAGGGAGATCAAGAATTAATTTGGGGAGCTATATCAATGCTAGTAAAAATAGGTAAAACAAAATTAGCTGGTGAGTATTTATGGGTACCATATGAATTACATGGAGAATGTTGGGCAGAAAATGAAAATGTAAAAATGATTCTAGAACCAAGATTCAAATATATTCATGAACCCGAAAATAGAATAATGACCTGGATGTACCTAGGAAGTTCAGTTGGAGGTTCCAACTCTAATAGTAAATTAACTTCAGATTCAAATGGTTCAGATTTAAGTTTAAGTGGAACAATACACGTCAACGCTATTCATCTTAATTTAATTAGTAAGGAGGAAGGAATTGAAGTTGTTCCACATAGAAAAGAAAAAAATATTGATACGTTAATATTAGAAAGTAATTTCCCATTATTGAAAAAAATATTCAAAACTGATAAAGAAATTCAGCGGAAACAAATTAGTATTGTTAAAAAATAAAACAGTACCCAGCAATGCATCAGCCTTCATTGGCAGCAAAAGCTGCCAACGCCGCCGATGCGGGGACGTTAGTGGCAATTACACAGAAAAAATATAAAGGAGCTAATACCCTCTTATTTGAAAATCCATATTAAAACACTTTTCATGAACAAAATAAAAATTTTAATAGGAATATTTATAGGCTATCAGCAAAGCATAAAATGTTCATGAGGGCTCTGTGCGCTCATGAACATTTATTCAGACCGTCAATAAAATCCATCAATCTTCTACCCAATCACCGACATCTCATTAATCGAGAATTCCTCCACCGCTCCATCCGTCGCTTTCATATATTCCGCCAACTGTTCATTCCCCATATGCTTTTGCCATAGTTCTCGATTTGTCCAATTTTCATAAAACAAAAATAAATTTTCGTTTTCATTATCCTGATGAAGATCATAATTAATGCAACCTTCTTCTGCTCTAGTACTATCAATTAGTTTGAGCAATTCTGTTTTTACTAATTCTCTTTTTTCTTCTTTTGCTAGAATTTTAGCGACAATAGTTAGTTTTTGATTTGGCATTTTTTTATAAATTATAAGGTGATTAAATTGATTTTGCAATGTTACCACATAGGCACATAGTAAACATAGATTTTATTTTTTGTATAAAAAAATTATGTGTTCTATATGCCTATGTGGTAAAAAAATATGCAGGGTTAATTGCTAAAATTGGATAACCGTTTTTCCAATAGTTTTTCCAGATTCTTGCATCTTGTGTGCTTCTTTTAAATTTTCCACAGTAAACCCTTCCAAGGTAGTTGTCAAAGTTGTTTGCAAAGTTCCATCATCCAACAACTTGGAAATATTATTTAAAATTTCATGTTGTCGATCTATATCATCAGTTGCAAACATTGAACGAGTATACATGAATTCCCAAGAAATGGAAACACTCTTCGTTTTGAATATATTCAAGTTTAAAGGTTCACTACTTGCGGTAATTGATACAATATGACCTTGAGGTTTAATGATATCTGCCATGGTTTCCCAATAGCCTCCTAAGTCTACAAAATCCAAAATATAATTCACATGAGTATGACCTATTTTTTCTAACTCAGCTTTTAGATCATAGTGATTAACGACAAAGTCAGCGCCTAATTTTTTACACCAATTGGAAGTCTCAGGTCGTGATGCTGTGGCGATGACTGTAAGATTTCCAATTTTCTTGGCGAGTTGGATGGCAATAGAACCAACACCTCCTGCACCTGCCAGTATTAAAACCATTTTTCCTTTGTCTGTTTCAGGGTTCACTTTGATTCTATCGAATAAAGATTCCCACGCAGTCAATCCAGTTAGTGGCATGGCTGCAGATTCAGCGATGGTTAAGTTTTTAGGTTTGTGTCCTACGATGCGTTCATCGATAAGTTGATACTCCGCATTGCTTCCGCTTCGAGTAAGGTCTCCCGCATAGAAAACTTCATCGCCAACTTTGAATCTAGAACTTTTATCACCGACGGCTTCGACAATACCGACAGCATCCCAGCCAATAATTTTTGGTGTATCGAGAGTGGTATCTTTTGCTGCAGTTTGTCTAATTTTAAAGTCGACAGGGTTAACTGAAATAGCTGATATTTTTACTAAAAGATCATAACCAGTTGGAGTTGGTTTTTCTGTTTCAAACTCAATGAAACTTTTATTTTCTGAAATGGGTAATGATTGTTTAAATCCTATTGCTTTCATTATTTTTTAATATTTGTATTTGATAATTTTTCAACGGAGAGGTGCAGAGATGCAGAGTCTTTTAATTTTTTTTTCTTTGAAAAAAAACATATTTCTGCGTCTTCAGATCTCTTCGTTTAGAAATGAAATAGTTATTTTATTTTTCTAAAAATCCATCTGTTGTTTTGATTAGTTGATTGATAGCCGTCTCTTCATAAGCATCAGCATGTGCTTCTCCAAAACTTCCTCTGTCATTGTCAAAATATTTTCCTGAATCATTTTTATACTTTTCATCAACTGCCAAATCATATAAAATATTGGCTCCTTTATCTGCCGAAGACCAAAATTTTCCATAAGCTTCTTTGACCATATTTGTATTGAGCAATGATCCTGGATTTACTGCAATGGTATTTATGTTGGGTAGTTTTTCCGCTAAATAAAAACTCCACATTGTTAAGGCTAGCTTACTTTGAGCGTAAGATGCTTGTTCAGATAAATTGGACTTCTTAACTAATGCTTCGTAAGTAACAGGAGCTTGCGCAGCTGAACTTAGATTGATAAGTCGTGGAGCTTTTGCTTGATCGAGTAAAGAAATTAATTCTCTCGTCAATAGGTAAGGTGCTAAATAATTGACGACCAATCTTAAGTCTATCCCATCTTTATTTGCAGCCACCGAACTTTTAAAAACACCAGCATTATTAATGAGCACATCTAGAGAAGGGATTTCATTTTTTACTTCTTGCGCCATTTTTTTGACAGCATCCAAATCTGAAAAATCGGCTACGAATCCTTTTATATTTTCATTGTTGGATGTGGATTTTATTTCATTGATTACTTCTGATAATTTTTTCGAATTTCTTCCGTGTAAGAAAACCGTGTGGCCATCCTTAGCTAATTTGATAGCTGTTAATTTTCCGATGCCATCGGTACTTCCTGTGATTAAAATGTTTTTCATGATATTGTTTTTTCTTTTTCGGTTAAATGAAATTGAGGCAAAACTTTCTTTGCGAGTTCCTCCAAAGTCTCCTCCATATTCCTTGAATTAAATCTTAAGTTGAGCATGACGTGATTGACTCCGATTTCTTTTAATTGATGTAAATATTCATTCAAATAATTAGTCCCAATTCTAAAACCTAAATGAATTGGTTGAGGTGAGAAGTCATCATCTTTTTGTAAATCAATATATAAAGATTGCATAAATGGCTTATCATGTTCTTGGTTTTTTAAAACCAAATTCCGCCATTGTGAAATGGTATGTTGTTGCTGATATAAATTTCGGGGGTAATACATCCAACCATCCCCATGCGCTGCATTCCATTCGATAGATTGTCGACTGCTTCCTGTGATAATCATTGGAATTTTATGAGCAGTAGGTTTTGGAAGTATATCAATATGTCCTTTTAAGTTTCCATAATATTGAGTTGCTAAAGTTGGAAAACTATTCTGTGCTTCGCGAATATAGGCAAAAGCTTCTCGAAACAATTCTCCTCTTTTTTCATAATCAATTCCCATCGCAGGATACTCATCAAATCGATCTCCTGACGCGACTCCCAAAATTAATCTTCCTCCAGATAATTGATCAATTGTGGCAACAGACTTTGCTACATGAACAGGATGATGTAATGGCAAAGCAATACTTCCTATACCTAAACCGATCTCGGAAGTTTGACCTGACAAATATCCTAAATAAGTGAACGGATCAAATGTCTGGCCTGCATCTCCAAAGGAAGGTACATTAAAAGGAACATCTCGAATCCACAAAGCTTTGAAACCTAATTGTTCTACCAGTTGTACCTTTTTTAAATGATGGATCATCGATGGAACAGGACTCTGTGCATAATTTTCAATGGGAACCACTATTCCTAAACTCAATTGCTTGGGTTTAAAAACACTATTGTAAGCTTTGTTGATTGATTCGAATTTTTGCATTATTTTTGTACTATAGTTTTTATAGTTGCAAAAATAAGTATAGTTTTAAACCTAAACAATAACGGTCCAAAAGTATAGTTTAATTTTTTTATAAAAAAGAGAAAAAATGTATAGTATCAAAGGAAAAAAATATCCTTGTTGCACAAGTGTAACGATGGGGGTTATTGGAGGGAAATGGAAGACAGTTATTTTATTTCATTTGATCGAAGCACCTTTGCGTTATAATGAGTTAAGGAAAAAAATGGAAGGTGTCACCGAGCGAACTTTAAGTTTGCAATTGAAAAAACTAGAAGAGGATGGTGTGATTCAAAGAAAAGTTTTCACTAAAAAACCTCCTTTAAAAGTAGAATACTCTTTGACGGATTTTGGAAAAACACTTATTCCGCTTTTGCATGCGATTGCGGAATGGGGAGATTATGTAGTGGAGAATTATGGAGAAACTAATATAAAACCAGCATAAAATAAAAAGTTTCCGAAGGAGGTTCAAGACTTAATTAAAAAACAATTGATACTTTTTAAAGTACTTGTTCAATCGTAGATATAGATGTTAATTTTAGAAGGCGATGAAAGTATTTTGGGAGATGACAAAAAAAATAAAAGGTGGTCTGAAATCAGACCACCTTTTTTATTCAAATTTTTGTTTATAACAAAACAAACAAAAATAATTTTACTTTAAATCAAATCGATCCAAATTCATCACTTTATTCCATGCTGCCACAAAATCATTGACGAATTTTTTCTGGCCATCAGCACATCCATAAACTTCAGCAATCGCTCGAAGTTCAGTATTTGAACCAAAGATTAAATCTACTCGTGTTCCCGTCCATTTTAGCTCACCAGTTTTTCGATCTTTTCCTTCGAAGACTCCTTGAGCTTTTGTGACCTCTTTCCAAGTCGTTCCTAAGTCAAGTAAGTTGACAAAGTAATCATTGGTTAATGCTCCAGGACGAGAAGTGAATACGCCATGTTGTGATCCGTCAAAGTTAGTATCTAATACTCGCATTCCTCCAACTAAAGCTGTCATCTCAGGTGTCGTTAAAGTTAATAATTGCGCTTTGTCTACCAACATTTCTTCAGTCGAAGCATGGTCATGTCTTCTTGAATAATTTCTAAAACCATCAGCTAATGGCTCAAGTGCGTTGAAAGAATCTGCATCAGTTTGTCTTGCCGAAGCATCCATACGTCCAGGAGTAAATGGAACAGTTGTTTTAACTTTAGCATTTCTAGCAGCTTCTTCCACACCAGCACATCCTGCTAAAACGATTAGGTCAGCCAATGAAATCATTTTTCCACCAGTCTGATTTCCATTAAATTCTTTTTGAATCCCTTTCAATTTTCTTAGCACTTTGGCTAATGCTTTTGGATTATTAACTTCCCAATTTTTTTGAGGAGCTAACTGAATTCTCGCACCATTTGCACCACCACGCATATCTGAACCACGGAAAGTTGAGGCAGATGCCCAAGCCGTAGAAACTAATTGAGAGACAGATAGTCCTGAAGCCAAAACCATTTTTTTAAGTTTGGCAACATCATTACGATTCACCAATTTATGATTTACTGCTGGAATTGGATCTTGCCAAATCAAATCTTCTGTAGGAACTTCCGAACCAATATATCTTGCTTTTGGTCCCATATCTCTGTGAGTTAATTTGAACCAAGCTTTTGCAAATGCTTTTTCAAATTTCTTTGGATTCTTATAAAAATCTTTAGAAATTTTTAAATATGCAGGATCCATCTTGAGCGCCATGTCCGCAGTAGTCATCATTAAGGCTTGCGTCTTAGATGCATCTCCAGCTTTAGGAGCTTGTCTTGCTTTTGATTTTGCAGTTGGTGTCCATTGGTGAGCACCTGCTGGACTCTTAGTTAATTTCCAATCATAATTTAATAATACATCAAAATAATCATGATCCCATTGAGTTGGGTTTGGTGTCCAAGCACCTTCTATTCCACTTGTGATGGTATCATCTAAAACACCAGTTCCAAACGTGTTTTTCCAACCAGTACTTTGCTCTTCGATACTTGCACCTGCAGGTTCAGCACCAACATATTTATCAGGATCAGCAGCACCATGCGCTTTTCCAAAAGTGTGACCACCTGCAACCAATGCTACAGTTTCTTCATCGTTCATTGCCATTCGACCGAACGTTTCTCGAATATCATATGCTGAAGCCTTTGGGTCAGGTTTTCCACCTGGACCTTCTGGATTAACATAAATCAATCCCATATGAACAGCTCCTAATGGATTTTCTAAAACTCTTTCTTTTTTGGTTGATCCTGCATATCTTTTATCGTCACCCATCCACTCATTTTCCGATCCCCAATAAACATCTTCTTCTGGTTCCCAAACATCTGCACGTCCTCCTGCAAAACCATAAGTTTCAAATCCCATAGATTCTAATGCACAGTTTCCTGCGAGGATCATCAAGTCTGCCCATGAAATTTTTCTTCCATATTTTTGCTTGATAGGCCAAAGTAATAATCGAGCTTTGTCCAAGTTGCCATTATCTGGCCAGCTATTCAATGGAGCAAAACGCTGCATTCCTGTTCCTCCTCCTCCTCGTCCATCTTGGATTCGGTAAGTTCCAGCACTATGCCAAGCCATTCGAATAAAGAATGGTCCATAGTGACCATAATCGGCAGGCCACCAATCTTGAGAGTCGGTCATCACATCGTACAACTCTTTTTTTACTTTAGCTAAGTCGAGTGATTTGAATTCTTCTGCATAGTTAAAATCCTCGCCCATTGGATTAGACAAGTTAGAATTTTGACGGAGGATATTCAGTTTTAACTGATTCGGCCACCAGTCGCGGTTCCTTGTACCGCCTCCTGCGCTACTATTAAGCGTGCCACCCATAAATGGGCATTTGCTTGCATCGCTACCATTTGATTTACTCATAATTTTTTTATTTCTATTAGATGATTAATTTTTTTACAAATATAGGTTTAAATACGGCATAAATTTTATCGAATTAAATTATGATTCAATAGATAGAATCTATGAATCGGTTTTGATTTGTTGTGAGCTAATTTAGTCTTCATTAGGGAAAAGAAAGAATGATTCAAAGTGATAATAATCAACGTTCATATGATTCTTTTTTTTACTGAAGAATGATAATGGCTTGAAATTATTATATTGAAGTTGTTTTAAAATTAAAAATATATAAAACTAACACGATGAAAATTTTCTTAAATATTATTGTTATAAAACTATTACTCTTGATGACAAATACAATGCTTGGTCAAGAAATGGAAATCATGTTAGGAAAAAATGATTTCGTTAAAGTTCAAATTTTAGATTATGAACGTTTTGAAAAAATTAAAGAAACGGATTCCCTCTCTCGAATACCGACAGTAAAAAGATATGCGGTGTCTCGAACATTTAAGAGTAAAAAAGAAGAAATATTTATTGAGTTTTTTAATCGAGCAGTTGTTCAAGTAAAAAATGAAAGCGATTTAGAAAGACTTAAAAATGTTCATTTTGATGCTCATATAAATTGGAAATTAAGAGTACCGATTTTTTCAATTGTATACATCGAAGAAAATATTTTTAATGAATTAAAAGAAGAAGCCAAGTTGATTGAAGATGTTGGGGAGTTGTCTCAGATCGCTGAATTTTATCAATTATCAAATGGCTTTGTTATTTTAAAATGGGTTGATACTTATTCCAACTTAAACAAATATTCGATTATCGAAGATGTAAAAAATGCGAATGGATTAGATTTGGAATTTTATTATGAAGGATTTTTTAAAGAAGGAGAATTAGATGAACCAGCGATAAAATCTTTTAAAAAGAAAAAAATAGTTTTCGATGAAAACTTTGACAAGGAATTATGGGACGGAGGAAAAGAAAATTTAGATAAATTAATCAACTTGTTATCTGAAAGTTTGAATGTTGATAAAAATGAATTAGATTTTTCAGAAAAGAGTTTTGATAAATTAGATGAATCTTTACATTGGAATTATAATAGTCCTTATGAATTAGTCAATCCTCTTTCCGCTTATGTTGGACTTGCTTTGACTCGAAATCATCAAGAAATAAAATGGGATATTGAAGGTTATTTAATTGGTCTTAAATCTGAAAAAGGAGAAGTTACAGATTTAGTTGGAGAGGTTGCCAGTTATTTAATTGATACAGATTATGGTTGGCCTCAAATAAAACCTGTGATGCAAAATATTCAAAGAGAGTTGACGAAGTAGTGAAGATTTCTTTACAAAAACAAGAAGAGTCATTTTGGATTTTCAAAATGGCTCTTCTCATTTTTATCAGAATAAAAAATATCGACTTACTTCTCCTTCAAAATAAGATGTTCCATATTTTTAAAAAAAGTTTTTTCTCTCTTCGAAAAGACATCGTTTCCATTTCTAAGATCAAACTCAGAGATTATTTTTTTATAATCAGATTTGAAAAAGGAATATAGAAAATCAAGTGTGGAAATGTTTTCATCTGAGTTGTTGAGTTCTGTTATTTTAGGAAGTGACTTCCATTCAACATTCTCTTTTTTTAGTTCAGTAATCAATAAAATCATAGCTCTACAATAATCCATTTTTTGCCAATCGGTTACTGCACCAAAATAAATCGACATTTGTCTATTGGCTAATTTAATGGCTTGGCTATGATTTTTGACAATCAAATTATATGCAATAGAATGACTGCACATGGATAAAAAATTTTCACTAGTAGTGATTGTTTTGTCAGCTTTTTTGGCAAATTTTTCAGCTTTCTTAAAATCGTTTTCCACAAAAATATAAGATAGTGCAATTCTGATATTTGTGTATTTAGGAACAGAGCCACAAGTTTGTTTCCCTTTGATAATTGGGTCAGAAATTTCTAAAAACTCTTTGAACTTCGAATCGTAAAATAGAGTTTGGACTAGATTATTTATTACACAAGCTTGGCAATCACTCAACATTCCGCCACCGCCTTCTGAAGCGAGTAATTTTTCGATATTTTCGGATTTTTCTTTTTCCATACCAAGCGCATCATAGACTTGATAAGAGTAATCATAGATGACATAATTATCATTAGAAAATTCCAAAAAACGTTTTTTCATGTCTTCTAATAATTCTAATAGTTTTTGTTTTGGAAAATTAGAGTGACTATACAAATTAGAAATCATCCATTTATATTGCCAAAGCACTCGCCAAAAAGAAAAACCTTCTTTCTTTTTATCTATTAAATTTAGCACCCACGAAAAGTGAGGTAAAGCAATTTTAGCAAAATTACAAAAGGTAGCACATTTGATATAATCTAACTTGATTTCAATTGCTTGATCTGTTTTAATATTATTTGCGTCAATCAGATTGACTGCCTTTTGCAAAATATTTAATTGCTCTTTAGTTTCCTCAGGCGCCCAATCGGCTTGCTTTTTTATTTCGTTTAATTCTGCCGTAAAATCCATTTTTTATAAGTTTAGTTAAGCAGTACGCACTACTTGTTAACTGAATAATCAATTAAATTCATCAAGTTATTATTCACAATATTTAATTCTTTACTGGTCAAGGAGTGATGTCCCATCATTAAAGCATTGACATAAATTAATGAAAAAACAGACTTGAATAATGTTTTATTTTCTATTTGGAAAAGTCGTTGAATCATTTCATTTTTTGCATTCAAGCACAAAACTGAAAAGTCAGTATTATAAACGTCTTGATACATATTATTTAAAACGCTTCCCCACAATTCATTAGAGTTTTCGATAGCATTTTCGATTCGTCTTTTTTGATCGACTTCATTTGACATGTAGTAAAGTGTTGGTAATTTTTGTGGATCAAAATCCTTTATTTCAACTCTACATTTATAAGGTGACAAAACTTCATTCATCAGATCAAAAATTTGGTCAAAGTCTTTAATCTTACTTGTATCGATATCATCAAATGATTCGATAAAGTAACTTACATTAACTAATTCTGCTGACCTATCATCATCGAGTACCGTAATTTTTCGCAGCAAGGCAGCATCATAAACATAACCAGAATTGATTACCGTGACTCCTTTATAAGTTGCTATTTGTGCCAATTTTCTAAATTCATCAATATCAGAAACATGAAAAATTTTCTTGTCATTGACTTCATTAATTGTTTGTTGACCATGGTTGGTCGAAAACTTCAAATAAGGAATAATTAGCTGATAAAATTCATCATCATCTAACGCCATTTGTTTAAAAGCGGTACCGTGAATATTGATAATACTTTCAAGTTTGGTAGGTTCGTTTTGGACAATATTATAGAGGTAAGCCTTGACCACTTTTCCTAACTCCACTTGCATATTTTCAAGTGCCTCATTTTCGTAAAAACTTTCTCTAGAAGCTGTAGGCCTAAGGTGATCTGTATTCAAAATTACTTTGACGAAAAAGCACCAGTCAGGTAAAATGTTGCTAATCTTATCTGACAAAAGCATTCTTTTTAAAAATACTTTTTGCTCTTGTGTTATATTCGTATTAACACTATATGGAATTAAATAACCAACTCCAGAAACGCCTAACGAATCTATATTAATATCGAAATAATCAAAAAATGGAACATCAAAAGACTGTTGACCATATTCCAATAATTGTAATCTTCGTTGACTTGCATCACCTAGATTTTGTTGCCAAATTGCTTCCCCAGAATTGATGATAATTGGTTCATTTTGATTGGCAGAAAAAGAAATAGAGTAGGGGAGGATCTCTCCATATTTTCGAATTAATTTTTTTAAAATCGAATTCGTAAAAAGGTGTTTTACCGAATCTTTTATTGGGATGTAAACTTTGGTTCCGACTTCCAAATCCTTTTCTAGAATTTCCGTATCGTAAGTTCCATCAATTTTTCCAACCCATTTAATTGCTTTGTCATCAGCGGATTGGGTTACGACGGTTATGGTATCTGAAACCATGAAACAAGAAAGCAAGCCAATTCCAAATTGACCGATAAAAGTATTTCTATCTGCTTCTATATTTTCTCTTTTGGTACTTGAACCAATACTTGAAAGGAAAGTGTTCACTTCCTCTTTTGTGAGTCCAATTCCATTATCTTCAATGACAAAAAGAGGTTGGTCTGCATCGCCTAGTATTTCCACATGAACGTTACCTGAATAACCATTTTCTTTTTTTAATCCTCTAGTGGTAATGGCATCGCAAGCATTTTGTAACAATTCTCTTACAAAAACTTGTTCACTACTATAAAGGTGGTTGGAAAGGACATCTAAAACACCACCAAGATTAACTTTGAATTTATTTGTTTCCATATTTTTAATTTAGGTGAGATAAAAATTATCCACCGTTATCTTTTTGTTTTATAAAATAGTTTTAACGAAAGCCTAAATTATTTAGTTCAGATTTTGAGGAAATAATAGTTGAGTTTTTTCCTTTTTTCAAAAGCAAATTTAAAGAAAAAATCACTACTGTACATTTTTTAATAGAGCTCCCAGAGAGATGGAATAGGAGGAGAGGATTTTTTTTTAAGGAAAAAAAAATCTTCTGAGAGGTAATACAATATGTGTTTTAAGTATATTTAGGCTATGAATTTTACTATTGACTTTTCAAAAGCATTAAAAGGAATTTGCATCGTTAGTCTTCTTATGCTCCTTCCAATAATCGGGTTACAATATTTAGGAATATATGGTTTTAACCCTAATGAAACTATATCAATTTCTAGCGTGATTCTTAATCAAATCGTTTACCTGATTCCTAAAATAATATTTTGGTGGGGAGTATTTTATGTGAGTAAGGATCAAAAATCATCCTTGATTGGTTTTTCAATTGCTTTTGTTGGGCAGGTCGTAAACACTTATTTTCTAATATCGAAAGGAACCGAGATTAATATTTCTTCTTTATACTATTGGAGTTATCTTATTTTTCCCTTTACATCTTTATTAGTATTTGGGTGGTTGCATTTCAAAAAAACTCGCGGTTTATATTTAGGATTGGTGGCTATTATAATAAGTGGAATAGGTCTAGGAATGAATAGCTACGAATATTATCAAATCATTGAAAAATTATTTGAATTGATCGGTATAGAAGATATCGTAGAAATGAGAATTCCCTCAGGAGAAAATAGTTATAGAATAGTGAATCCAATCTTGATTTTTCTTTATCAAATATCTCATCCTTTGTTATTTATTATTTTTTGGTTTGTTTATTCTGCGATCAAAAGAGAACAACCATTTGATCTTTCATTAAGGACTGTTACACTTTATGAAAATGCAGATAAAAATATTTATGCATTAGTTCATTGGATACTTCGGATGGCAGTCGTCATGACGATGATTGGATCTTTAGCATTTATGACTAGATTGATCAAACAGGAGTTTGATTTTACGATTTTGGCTAAATCAGTCAACTTCTGTTTTTCCATTTTTTTTGTAGCAGCATTATATAGAAATGTATTACTGTTTTTTTATACGACTAAAAAAACATATCCAGGTTTTTTTTATGTCTTTTTGAATATTCCATACTTTCATTTTATTCCTTGGGCATATTTATTTTTTATAAAAAATAGGAAAAAGACTGTCGCATCTTCTGATGATATTCTAGATGCATACACCGTAGAACCTCAAACTCCGCTTTTAGTCAAGGCAGAAGAATCTCAAAAGAAATTTATCAAGGAAGAAAAAAATAGTGGATTAAAGGTGCTCATTGTTATTGTTTTAATTTTCGGTGCAATATTACAAATCACAGGTTTTAATAATTCGATGACAGGATTTCCTATTGAAAATCAAATGCTACTTGTTTTACTTTCTTTTATTTCATTGGCATTAACTATTTGGTATATTAGTTATTCGAAAGCATTATATCCAATCTATATTATTCAATCAATTGCAATTATTGCTACGGTGATTTTTCAAAATGAGGCACTTATGGGAGTAACTGCGATGGCAGGCTTAGTCAACCTTTTGATTTATTATCCTTTATTTCATTATGATCAAATGAAATTTAGAGAAGGCGATTCTGAGTTTACTTAAAAAATAAGAATAAATAAAAATCAAAGATCCACTTTGTTTTGAAAAAGCTATTTCCAAAATAAATCAACTTTTTTACAAAGAAAGATTGAAGGACGAAAAGTAGGTTTCCTTTCTATTAATGAATATCTTCAAAAATTCCAAAGGTAGAGTTAACGCCATTGCAATAAATATGCAAAGAGACCGCAGGAGTTTTTTCTTGATTTTCAACGACATGAAATGCCAAGGCATCATGAATATAGGATAAATCCCCTTCGGAATATTTAAAAGTACCAATGATTTTTTCATCATTTTCTGAGTCGAATCTAGTCTCTAATATTTCACCAGATAAAATTCGCATCAATCCTCCACCTTTCATGTGTCCATGCTTTTTACTTTTACTATTCCCATTCCAATAAATTAAAATGAGTTTAAAATTATCATCTTTATGTAAAACGGAATATTGAAATTCATCTTTATCGGACTCGTAATAAGCTTGCCAATCATCTCCAATATATTGATCAAAAGATGGCAATAAGTCTAAAGCATTATCGATTTTGTTTTCTTGAATTTCAATTTCAATATTATGGATTAACTCTTGGAGGGTTTGCATTTTAGGAAAAATTAAAAGTGAATAATAATGCAAATTCATACTATTCCAAGAAGTAATCTTTCTAAATGATTAATTGGTAGGATTTAGTTATTGGTTGACTTATTTTGATGGATGTTCTTCGCAAACAAACTCTAACTATTTTCTAAAGGATCAGAAATTATATAAGTTAGACAAGAGTTTTAGTAATTAATCTTGTTGGACTTGTAGACTGGTGGATGGAATCCGTTACTTTAGTTCGTGTAACATTTTAAGTGTTGACGAGTAAGGTGGTTGTGTTGCGTAGTAGGAAGAAGTTACCTATTCGATTGTTGCTCTTCCAATTTTTGTTGTTCAATCCGAGCACGAATTATTTTTAATAATTCACTTTTTCTTTTTCTGTCACTTCGTAAATTGTTAAGGATTTGATTTGTCTCCTAATTGCTTTGATTTTGTTATGCGTTATCATCTGCAAATATTTTAATAGAAGCTATTTTCTAACAATCAGTTCACAGATTCTAATATGAATTATTAGCATTGTATGATTTACATACAATGATTTTCTGTAAATTGAGTTGAAAATTACTTCGGTACTTAAATACGCAATTTTTAACGTCATTGTAGACGGATGTAATTTAAGGTAAGATGTAAATAATTCAATTCAAACATTACGAAATTTAGTTAGTATCGTAATATGCATTTATTTAACACTTGTATAATAAAAATAGTTTATTTGGAAAAAAATATTTAGACAATAAACTAATCTTTAAACACAAACATAGCTATAGTTAAGCTTCTGCTCTTGTTTAATCTTAAACGAGAGTAATTTTATTATTTCCTTCTACATCAAAATACCAACCCATTTCCCCCAACCAAATTCCACTTCAAGCGTTCAAATTAAAAGAAAAAGCCCTTTTTTACTCAAAAAAGCCCCCTTTTTCCATTTTTCATTAGTTTTTTCAACTACAAAAACTAAATTTGCAACCTATTTGAATTTCGATTAAATCACCAATAAAAATATGACCTACCATGGCAAATAAAGTATTTGACAAGGACATGTTGAAAGCTCACTATGAGAGTTTCTCAGAGAGAGTAGCAGCAGCTAGAAAAGTGCTCAATCGCCCGATGAGCTTGACAGAAAAAATCCTTTACTCACACCTTCACGCAGAGTCTCCACTCCAAGAATATACGCGAGGAGAAGATTACGTCATGTTTCAACCAGACCGAGTAGCGATGCAAGATGCAACTGCCCAGATGGCATTGTTGCAGTTCATGATGGCTGGAAAAGATAAAACTGCTGTTCCATCGACCGTACATTGTGATCACTTGATCCAAGCCAAAGATGGTTCAGATAAAGATATGGTTACAGCTTTGGATGTGAATTCTGAAGTATATGATTTCCTTCAGACAGTTTCTAAAAAATATGGAATTGGTTTTTGGAAACCAGGTGCTGGAATTATTCACCAAACAGTTTTAGAAAATTATGCGTTCCCTGGAGGAATGATGATTGGGACGGATTCGCATACCGTTAATGCAGGTGGGTTAGGAATGGTTGCTATCGGAGTTGGAGGAGCAGATGCAGTTGACGTGATGGCAGGAATGGCTTGGGAATTAAAAATGCCAAAAATCATCGGAGTAAAGTTAACTGGAAAATTAAACGGTTGGACTTCTTCCAAAGATGTTATTCTTAAAGTAGCAGGTATCATCGGAGCAAAAGGTGGAACTGGTTATATCGTAGAATATTTCGGATCAGGTGCTAAGAATTTGTCTTGTACTGGAAAAGGAACGATCTGTAACATGGGGGCTGAGATTGGAGCAACGACTTCTAACTTTGGTTATGACAAATCAATGGATCGATACCTTCGAGCAACCAATCGAGCAGCTATTGCGAGAATGGCGAATAGAGTGAAAAAAGATTTGACAGGAGATCCAGAAGTTTATAAAGATCCTAAAAATTATTTTGACCAAGTGATCACGATCAACTTGTCAAAATTAGAACCACATATTAATGGTCCTTATACGCCAGATTTAGCTTACCCAATTTCTAAGTTTGCAGCAGCAGTTGAGAAAGAAGGTTACCCAGCAAAATTGGAAGTAGGGTTGATTGGTTCTTGTACGAATTCTTCTTACGAAGATTTGGATAGAGCAGCTTCATTGGCGCAACAAGCAGTTGATAAAAAATTAAGAGCAAAATCTGAATTTACAATTACACCAGGATCGGAAATGATTCGCTTCACCGTGGAACGAGATGGGATTTTAGATACATTTGAAAAAATGGGAGGTGTTGTTTTAGCTAATGCATGTGGACCATGTATCGGACAATGGGCAAGACACATGGAAGATCCAGATCGTAAAAATTCAATCATCACTTCTTTTAATAGAAATTTTGCGAAGCGAAATGATGGAAATCCAAATACACATGGATTCGTTGCATCTCCTGAGATTGTAACAGCAATGGCAATCGCAGGTGATTTGAGATTTAATCCGTTGACAGATACATTAACCAATGCAGATGGTAAACAAGTAAAATTGGATCCGCCTACAGGAGTTGAGTTACCACCAAACGGATTTGATGTTGAAGATATGGGATACATCAAACCTCCACGAAGTGCTAAAAATGTAAAAGTAAAAGTTAATCCAAAATCTAATCGGATTCAATTATTAACTCCGTTCGTACCAATTACTTCAAAGCAATTGGAAGGAATGAGAATCTTAATTAAAGCGAAAGGAAAATGTACAACGGATCATATTTCTATGGCTGGACCATGGTTGAAATTCCGTGGACACTTAGAAAATATTTCTAACAACTGTTACATCGGGGCAATCAATGCTTTCAATGATTCTGCCAATAATGTATTGAATGCAGAAACTGGTGAGTATGGTGCAGTTCCAGATTTGGGTCGTTATTACCGAGACAATGGAATTGGTTCTGTAGTATTTGGAGAGGAAAACTTAGGAGAAGGATCTTCTCGTGAGCATGCTGCGATGGAGCCAAGATTCTTAGGTGTTCATGCGGTGATTGTAAAATCATTTGCACGTATCCACGAAACAAATTTGAAGAAGCAAGGAATGTTAGCATTGACTTTTGTTGACAAAAGTTCTTATGACTTAGTTCGACAAGATGATAAGGTTGCGATCAAAGGTTTCGATAGTTTTGCACCAGGTAAAAACTTGACAGTAGAGTTGACTCATGCTGATGGAACTAAGGATTCGTTTGAAGTAACACACACTTATAATCAAGCTCAAATTGATTGGGTGCGAGCTGGTTCAGCTTTAAATAAAATTAGAGAAGAAGAAGGATTGTAAGAAGGAGTCAGGTATCAGGTCGTCCGTCTGTGGCGAACTGTTAGAAGTCAGGAGTTTTTTGGAATCCCTACTTTTTGATTCTTTTTCGAAAAAATAAATATGGAAGCCACTTGAGAGTAAAATCTTGAGTGGCTTTTTTTTGAGGTAGGAATCAGCGATCAATCTGATCCATGATTCCTTTTTTGAAAAATGTGACATTATTAACTATATTCGTCATAATTAATGCTAATACTTTTTTAGTTTTTATCTAACAAACAAAACACTTTAATCATGTTTAAAGAATTTAAAGATTTTATTATGACGGGCAACGTCATTGACTTCGCAATTGCAGTAATTTTAGCAGGCGCAGTAGGACTAGTAGTGAACGGATTTGTAAATGACATTATGATGCCTATAGTAGGTCACTTTGGCCCAGGGATGGATTTCGCTGATTGGAGCATTCCTCTTGCAGAAGCAGTTGGGAAAGAAGGCGAAGACGGATATAAAGCGGCAACTGAAATCCGAATTGGAGCATGGATTAATACGATCATCAGTTTAATTACTGTAGGATTTGTATTATTTATGATGGCTAAATCTGCAAAGAAGTATAAAGAAGCACCAGCACCAGAAGCACCAGCTGGACCAACTCAAGAAGAATTACTAGCACAAATTCGTGATTTATTGAAAAAATAATAAATAGCGAACCAAACTAAAAATAAAATTAGAAAGTCCTTTCGAAGTAATTCGAAAGGACTTTCTTTTTAAGGAACGAAATAGTAAATCATTTGTCTAGTAGATATGAGTAATTATCTAAAAGAGATTTCTTTTTTTCTATATTGGAATATTTTGCGAAATTCATTTTTTTAAAAACTTTTATCTCTTTTTTTAGACATAAAAATAAAATGCTTTTGACTTTAAAAAACCAATGTTACGTTTTTGTAATTGTATTTGCGATAGCGCTATTTTCTAATTTTTCTTTTGGTCAAAAAGAAAAATTACCAATTCGTGAGCTAGAAAACCAACATGTCTTTTTGTTGAGTAACCTTGAAAACGTACAATCCAATTCACCTCTTTTTTCCAACATAAAAAATCTTATAACTAAGCAAGAGGGAAATTCTACGATTCTTTTTCTAGGAGATATTATTTCAAAAAATGGAATTGATAAAACTCCAAATAAGGAAGAGGTTAATAAAATTCAAAACATTCTCGATTTAGCTGCGACTGCCGAACAATCAATTTTTGTTCCTGGAGATAAGGAATGGGATGACGGTGGAAAGGAAGGATTTCGAAAAGTAAAATCGCTCGAAAAACATTTTAAAAAAGAAAAGATTCAAATTACTCCAAGTGATGGTTGCCTAGGACCAGAGGTAGTAGATGTTGGTGATTTTCTCAGAATAATTACCATCAATACTCAATGGTGGGTACATCGTTATCAAAAACCTGAATCAGAAGATTTAGATTGTCCTGCATTTAATGAAGTAGAATTTTGGGATGAATTGGAGAGTGCGATGAATGATGCCGAAGATAGAAATGTAATTTTAGCAGCTCATCATCCTATTCTTTCTTTTGGTCAATATGCTGGGTATGGATTGACGAGACAACATTTTTCACCACCAATTATAGGATCATTCATCGCTGGCTATCATCAAAGTGTGGGAACTAAAAAAGATTTGACTCAAGCAGCACTAGTCAATTTTTCCAATGAATTATTAAAACGTTTGGAGCGATTTCCTCCAATTATTTATGCTTCTGGTCATGAATATGATTTGCAACTGAATTATAAAAGTGGAAGTTATCATCTCAATAGTGGCGCAATTCACCAAGCAAAAAAAACGAGTAAAAATAGATATTCTAAATTCCGACAATCAAAACCAGGGGTGGCACATTTGGAATTTTCCAAAGATGGAGAAGTCAGTATGAAAATTTGGGATGTACAATCTGATGGAAGTTTAAAAAACAACCACGATCAAATTCTTTTCCAAAGTCCATGTAATCTTCCATTGATAGAATCATCTCTTCCCATTAATAAAAAATATAATCCTTGTTCAGAAGTAGAAAATAAATCGCTAGTTGAAATACCTTTTTCAGGAAAAGCCATTGCTGACTCTCAATTTGATGCAGGAAAAACTAAACAGTTTTTCATGGGGAAACATTATCGAACAAGTTGGGGAAAGGAGTTAGATAATATTCCATATTTAAACTTGGATACGCTTTACGGCGGTTTGACTCCAACTGAAAAAGGAGGAGGTGCGCAAACCGTTTCCCTAAAATTTAAATCTGACGATGGGCGAGTTTTTGCTTTTCGTTCCGTGGTAAAAGATCCAAATAAAAAATTAGATAGAGAGTTGAGAAAAACTATTTACGGTGATGTTATGGAAGATTTTACCGCACATCAGCATCCTTATGGTTCTTTGGTCGTCAGTGTTTTTATGGATGAATTGGGATTGCCACATTCTCAACCAAAATTATTTTTGATGCCAGATCATCCTAAGTTGGGAAAATACCGAAAGGAGTTTGCAGGCAAATTAGGTTTCTTAGAAATCAAACCGAAGAAGAAAAAGAAAGGAAGAAAAGGGTTCCAAAATGCAGATAAAGTTTCGAGCACATTTCAAATGTATCGAAAATTATTGGGCGATAATGACAACGTTTTTGACTCAGATAAATATGTGATGGCTCGTCTTTTGGATATGTGGATTTCGGATTGGGATCGACACCAAGATAATTGGAAATGGCTTGGTTACGATAATGGAAAAGGAATCACTTACACACCTTTTCCAAAAGATCGAGATAAAGCATTTAGTCTTTTTCAAGGATTGTATCAATTGTTGGACTGGGAATTATTTGTCAAAGATCGAGGACGATTTCGAGAAAGTTATCGAAGTGTCAAAAGTCTAAATTTCAAAGCTAGAAATATGGATCGTCTTTTAGCAAGAGATTATGATCTTCAAAAATGGATGGAAGCAACGGATAAATTTACTAACCTGATGACTGATGAAGTAATTGAGAAAGCATTGTTAGGATTGCCTCCAGAAGTTTATGATTTGAGTGCTCTAGAAATTTCGAGACTTTTAAAAATACGTCGAGCTACGCTAAAAAATGCGGTTAAAGATTACTATAAACTTTTGGCAAAAAAAGTAACGATCATAGGAACAAATAAGCAAGAGATTTTTGAAGTTTTTCGACAAGAAGATAACGATGTAGATGTTCGAGTTTTTAAAAGAAAGAAAAAAGGGAAACGAGGACAGTTACTTTTTAAGCGAACTTTTTTGGCAAAAGAAACCAAAGAGATTAATCTTTACGGACTAGCAAAAGATGATGAATTTTATTTGGCTGGCAAATCTAGTTCGTCGATCAAAGTAAGAATTATTGGAGGGGATGGTAAGGATTTTATTGTGGATAAATCAAAAGTGGAAGATCGAAATAGCAGAACTTTGATTTATGATTTTAATAAAAAAGATACGGTGGTGATGGGTGCAACAACTCAGTTGAAATCTCAAAATAGAGAAATTCATTTTGCAGCAGAAGATTTTTATGAGGATGATTATGCTTATCTAATTCCTATGGGAAGTTATAATGTGGATGATGGTTGGGGATTTGGTTTTGCGACAGGGAAGAGTTGGCAGCAATTTGGAAAACCAAATTTTGGAGCAAAATACGCTTTGGTTGTTCTTGCTTCCACTCAAAAAAATTATAGTATAAATCTGAGTACACAATTTAGAGAAGTAATCAAAAAATGGGATTTGGTTTTTAATTTGAAGGCTGCGAGACCTGATCGGAATTTTAGATTTTTCTATGGGTTGGGAAATGATACAGAATTTGATAGAACTAGATTTAGAGATAATTATTACACAAACTTGACTACTAATTTTTCAAGTGAATTAGGTTTGCTCAAAACATTTTGGAAAAAATCTCAATTGAAAATTTCTGGAAAATATGAATTTCAAAAAATCGAAATCAGTTCGAGGAATAAGCTAGACGCTTCGATTTATGAAGATGAAAATCCAGCTGGATTTGGAGAGTCGATTTTATTTGGACCTGAAGTTGATTTTAATTTAGACTTACGAGATAATGTTGCATTTCCTACCAAAGGAGCACAATTAAAAGTGCAAAATTTTTCTTTTTTTAACACTAAAAATGACTCGGAATTCGGAGGAAGAGTTTCGACAGAAGCATTGTTTTATTTTTCTACAGGCATAAAAATACCAACTACTCTAGGTGTTCGGGCAGGATATATGAAAACTTATGGAGATACACCATTTTTCTATAAAAGTTATCTTGGACAACAAGCAAATTTAAGAGGATTCAGAAATAATCGATATGGAGGAACGTCCGCAGCTTTTGTCAATACAGATTTGCGATTTCATTTTGGAACTATTTTAACCAAAGTTTTACCCTTGCGGTATGGCGTGTATGGATTATTTGATACGGGCAGAGTTTGGGTAGATGGAGAAGATTCCGATTCAATTCATTTTGCCTATGGAGGAGGATTTTATTTAATTCCATATGTTGAAAGTTTTAATTTGAACTTATCTATTGCAAAACCAAATCAAGGCAAGGTTCTTTTTAACTTTAGAATAGGATTTTTTGTTAGATGATCTTTTGTTAAAAACTAAGCATATTTAAAAATTGCCATTCTTGTTAATTCAAGAGTGGCAATTTTTTTGAAAAAAAACTTACTTCCTCATTTACCTTTTTTAATGTTGCTGCATATGTAAGTGATTATGTGTTTAAAACAAACATTTTGAAATCAATTCATTTACAAAAACATTAAAAATTACAACATGAAAAAATTAATCTTATCAGTAACTATGTTAGCTTTCTTTTTTACTTCTTCACAAGCTCAATTTGATATAGAGAAACTTTTTGGAGGAGGAAGTATTGCATTTGTAAAACCAGTCGGTGATTTTTCTGAAGTTGCAAATGGAGGTCTAGCAGGTAACCTTTTTGGAGGATACCAATTAACTGACAAATTAGGAGTAGGTCTTGAATATTCAGAAGCAATTACTGCAGGAATTGAAAGAGATTCAAATGGAGTAGATATTACAAGTGGAATCTTTGGTGCTCAATTATTTAGCTTACGATCTATTCAAGCTAAAAGTTGGTACCGATTTACAACTGGAACTGTACGACCGTTTGTGGCAGTAGGTGTAGGTGCTGCTCAGGTAGCAGAACCAGATGCTACAGACATAAATGGAGATGTAATTACTGCTGGAGCTAAGCGATGGGGACTTGGAGCTAGTGCCGAACTAGGTGTTAGTATTAATGGTTTTAGTTTATCTTATAGTTTCAACGTAAATGGAAAAGGACCAGATGAACCAGTCTTTAATGCAAACATAAAAGATCTATCTGTGAACTTTCACAGATTTGCAGCAGGATACATTTATAATTTCTAAAACTCTCAGCATAAAATATAAAACTATATCTAGCCTCTTTGGATTTATCTGAAGAGGCTTTTTCTTTTTTCTTTTTTATAAAAAAAATATTAATTTAGATTTAACAACTTTTCTCTCCTTATCAACGGAACAAAGCAAAACGAATTTCTTAATTTTAAAATTCAACATTATGAACAAACAATTAGTTGGTACTTTGGTAGCAGGATTGATCCTTTTTATTTGGCAATTTATTTCTTGGAATTTGCTAAATCTTCATCAAGCAGAAATGCAGTATACTCCTAAGCAAGATCAAATAATGGAAGCTTTGACCCAGCTTGACTTGGAAGAAGGACATTACATGATTCCAACAGTCGCACCTGACGCATCCATGGAAGACAAAGAAAAATTAATGGAATCTATGATTGGACAACCATGGGTTACTGTTTCTTATCACAACGCCTTCGAAGTGAATATGGGGATGAATATGACGAGAGGTTTTTTATTGGATTTGTTTTCTGCTTTCTTACTAGTTTGGGTTTTAATGAAATTTCGGGAAAATGATTTTATGACTAGTCTCTTAGCTTCTTTAGCGGTTGGAGCGATTGGTTATTTGACGATTCCATATTTACATCAAGTATGGATGGAAACGGATAGTACAGGATATTTGATAGATACAATTGTTGCTTGGGGATTGGTTGGAGCTTGGTTAGGTTGGTGGTTGAACCGAAAGTAAAACGATATAATTATTAATTATTAGCGGTGTTAGGACTTGAAGTTCTAACACCGTTTTTTTATTTTTTGAAATAAAAAATTCCTCCAAACTGAAACGTCGTTTGCAAAAAGAAAAAATCTTGTTTGGCTTTGTTATTTCCCACCGAAGAAGTCAGTACATCGAATAAATTAATATATCCACCTTTGATTTCTGTATGAATAAAATAATGTTTAAAAAGAGTCAAATGTAAACCCGTTTTTAACGAGGCTCCCCAACCTGCAAAATGATAAACATTGATATCATCCTGCCGAAGCAAAGTAATATCCGATCTAGGAATCAATGGGCCAGTTTCAAAACCTTCGATTATTTGTAATTCAATTTTATTTTTTGCCCACTCTTTTTTTTGAAAAAGGTTATCTGCTCGACTAATCCCAAAGTTGAAATAATTTAACCCATCGGTATGTTCCATTTGTAAAAGAGAAGGGCGAATAATAATATTTTGATTAGAATATTCTCCGTCATAAAAATCATGCATTTCTCGAATGTAGCCATCAATCTTCACCTCTTGAGCATCTTGTACCACATACTTCATATGATCCATCGACATCGTAAAAATCCATCGATCTCGAAAATAATATCCCATTCCAAAATTGGTTTGGGGAACAGTTAAGCTACTTGGTTTAAAATAAGTTTCAAAAGAGAAATCAGATTGTCGATCTTTGGCCACTACATCTGACAACGTAAAATCATAAGTGTCCCCTTTGAAATGAATATCTGATTTGGAATAAAATCCTCGATTCCATCCCCAGTAAATATAAAAGCGACCTTTATTTGTTCGCACTTCATCTTTGACTATTTCATCTTGAGCAAAAATATTTTGGGAAAAAGAAAATAGTAAAAAGAAGAGGCTAATTACGCTTAGAAAATTGAATTTCATTTATTTGTTTTTAGAGAAAATTAGGTGTTGGATATATTCAAGGTATTCGATACCTGAAGTTGATTTACAAAATTAAAAAATCTCATTCGAAATAAATCAAATGAGATTTTTTTAACAAAAATAAAATTTATAACAATACATTTACGATTTTTCTTCTCGAAGCGCACGTCTTAAAATTTTACCCACATTTGTTTTTGGAAGTTCCTCTCGAAAGACAATATGTTTTGGTTTTTTATAACCTGTAAATTGTTCTGTACAATATTCTCGCACTTCTTTTTCAGTCAATGATTTATCTTTTTTTACAATAAAAACTTTGACTGCTTCTGTTGATTTCTCATCAGGCACTCCGATTGCGGCTACTTCCAAAATTTTTGGATGCATCGCCAATACATCTTCAATCTCATTTGGATAAACATTAAAACCTGAAACCAAAATCATATCTTTTTTACGATCTACAATTTTAAAAAAACCATCAGCTTGCATCATACCAATATCGCCAGTTCGCAACCAGCCATCAGACGAAATAGTTTTGCGAGTTTCCTCAGGACGATTATAATATCCTTTCATTATTTGTGGACCTCTGATTTGAATCTCACCGACCTCACCGATAGCAAGCGGTTGATCTTGCTCATTCGCAATTCGCATATCTGTAGAAGGAACAGGAATTCCAATTGTTCCTATTTGTCCAGTATCATCAATCGGATTAGTAGTCGCTACTGGTGATGATTCCGTCAATCCGTAACCTTCTGTTAAGTTACAGCCAGTTACCTCTTTCCATTTTTCAGCAACTACTTTTTGGACAGCCATACCGCCGCCAGCCGTTGCTTTTAATGAACTAAAATCAAGTGATGCAAAATCCTTATTATTCAACATTGCATTAAATAATGTATTGACTCCAGTTAGAATAGTTATTTTATTATTTTTAAATTCCTTGAGAATTGATCCGATATCACGAGCATTGGTAATTAGAATAGTTCGACTTCCAATACTCATCAAAGCTAATGCATTGACTGAAAAAGCAAAAATATGATACATCGGCAAAGGAGACAAAGCGACCTCTTCTTTCTCCTTTAAGAAAGGTCTAATCATCGCTCGAAATTGTAGCATATTGGAAATAAGATTTCTATTAGTCAACATCGCACCTTTAGAAACTCCCGTTGTTCCACCTGTGTATTGCAAGACAATTACATCTTCTGGTTTTCCTTGCAAATCAGGAAGCGTGAATTTTTTTCCCTGCGACAAAGCTTCTTTAAAAGTTACCGTATTTGGAATATTATATTTTGGAACCATTCGTTTGACAGAACGCACGACAAAGTTGGTCAATGTACCTTTAACCGTTCCAAGTAATTCTCCGATGCTAGTGACGATGACAGTTTTGATAGAAGTATCATGAATTATTTTTTCCAAATTAGCGGCAAAGTTTTCAGCAATTACAATCGCCTTTGCACCCGAATCTGAAAACTGGTGTTTCATCTCACGAGGAGTATAAAGTGGATTTGTATTAACGATCACAAGTCCTGCACGTAACGCTCCAAACAAAGCAATCGGATATTGCAAAAGGTTCGGCATCATCAAGGCAACTTTATCTCCAGGCTCCAAACCTCTCGACAAAAGATAGGCTCCAAATTGTTTTGACATTTTATCCAACTGATCGAAAGTGATGCTTTTTCCCATGCAAGTAAAGGCAGGCAATTTTCGATATTTCTCAAAAGTATCTTCAAACATTTCCACCAAATTCTGATATTCAGCAGGGTTGATATTGGCAGGAACTCCACTAGGGTAGTTTTTTAGCCATGGACGCTCATCACTCATATTTATGATTTTATTTTCGTTTCAAAATAGATCGTAAAATAGCTTTTTTTTAAAAAGATGCCCAATTAATTATACTTACATCTTTAAGTCTTTTTTTATATCAAAAGTTAAATTTATAGATAATCATATCCCAAAACAACTTTTCTTGAATTTCATCTAGTGTAAAACACGTAGAAAAATAGTATAAAACACGCATTCGTTTTTCCTCCTGTCGGCTTTACTTTTGTTTTATAACAATATCAAATTTTTTCCGCCAAAATACTTTTTAGATGAAAAATCGCTTTATGATACTTTTATTTGCCATGCTGACTTGGCCATTTTTTCAACCTACCGTATCAGCACAAGTTCTAAATTCTAATTTTTCTAAAAAAATAAAAACGATTGATAACTACAAAATCAATCCTAACTCAGGTGATAAAATTCAAGTATCTTCAGAGCATTTTGATAGTGAAGGAAAATTGACGAAAAGTATTACGTACAATTCATATCCGGATGGAGATAAGCAAGAACAAAATTGTACTTACGATGCTCGAGGAAATACAAAATGTATCACAACGGATTCCATTGGAAAGCAAACCTATTTCTATGAGAAAAGGTATGCTGGAAAAAATATTATAGAAGAGAAAAATACTTATAACACAACTAAATATACTTACGATAAAAATGATAATCTCATATTTAAAGAGGAATACGATAGCGAGGGAAATTTTTCAGATGCTGAAAAACATGAACTTATTTATAGCAAAGGAACTACTGAATTACAAAGTATAACCACCTTCAAAAAAAGAGGGAATGGTGAGTTTGAAAAATATGCTGAAACATATTACACTTTTGATGAAGGTAGGTTACAAGAAGAAACGGAGATCAATGTTTTTGGCAGATATGAGTATCACTATGAATATTTTTCCAATGGGAATTTAAAAGAGAAGCTCACACTTCAAGGAACTAAAGAAAAAATTATTACAAGATATCATGAGAATGGAAATCGTAGAGTCGAAGCGATCTTTAGAAGTGAAGATGCTGACTCAGAAAAGATTTTACAGCAAAAAAACAAATGGACTTACGACGAATATGGCAATGAAATTATGGTGGAAAGTTTTCGGAATGATGAATTGATTAGCAAGAGAACTAGAGAAATTACTTACTATTAATTCATCGTTAAGATTATATTCCCATGGATTTGTTTGAATCTTTTTATGCAACACTTTACCACTCACGAAAGAGAGAAGACTTGCCTGTTTCAGATTCTCCATTTACAGGGAATCTTGTATTAGCTATTTCTCTTTTTATGTTGACGGCAAGTATTCTTGGAATCTTGATATTGACATTTCCAAGTCTAGGTGATGCTTTTTCTGATTGGTTAAAAGATACTTTTGGAAGAAACGGAGGAAGAACGATTAGCCGAATTTTAGTGGTTTTTGGGATTGCATTGTTTTATCCACTTGTTCGATGTACAGTTGGAACGGATTTTAATTATAGAAAAATCATACGTGATTGTGATTCCATGTCAGAAGAAGAATTTAAAAAAGCATCGAAAAAGGGAGCAATATTTATGCGTGTGAGTTTGGGACTTTGGGTAATTCCTGTTATGATTTTTTTGATAAAAACATTTTTGTAAGTCGGGTTTCCAAACTCGATTAAATTTAAATAACAAGTACACAAAAGTAGTTCTTAACTTTTGAATACCAATTAGCCTTATGAAAAAACAACTCATTCTTATCCTCTTTTTATTAGGAAACTTGACGTCAGGTTTTTCTAATAACAATACAATTACAAATGAAAAAACAGATTTCGATGACCTTGTCGGAATGTATAATGGGTTCTCTTTGATGGAAGAAGGGCTAGATGATGCCAATAAAATTACAGCCGAGTTGACTTCAGATTTTCATTTGAAAATCACCGAAAATTTTGATGGACTTTTGGTAGATCATTTTAATGAAAAAATATCTCCGCAAGCTGGAGGGGAGATGAAAGATGGAGGTTATCTTTTCGAATTTAAGGCTGTATCGAGTGAAAGTGAATTTTCTGTTATTCGGATTATCATACATGACGAAGTTATTCTATCAGGTACTAATTTATCCATGTCTATTTCATTTATGAAACACTCAGAAGAGAAAGGCATTTTTGCGGTGAGTAAAGAAGGCGGAGATCCTAAGAAACCTTCTAAAAGTATCAATTTTTCAGATATACATAATTCCATTTTTTATACTGGCAAAACGCAAGATGATACTTTCGGTGATTTCAAAATTGAATGGTATCCCTCTGAAGGAATTGGTTATTTAAGTTACAAAAATGTGGTTAATGTTTTCAAGATTGAAAAGAAGAAACATAAATATCGGTTGACTAATAAATACGGTATTGATTTGGAATATATTTACAACGATCGGGGCGGAAAGAAAATGAAATTGCTTGACATTCATAGAGGAAGAAAATTATTAGAGAAGAGTGTTAAATACGGGAATAGAATAAGTGCGAAAGCAATTGGCGACGAAAAAGATTTTTTAATAAAAATTGGTGCCTCTTTTTATGATGCAATCCATGACCGATTTAAACCAAAAGGAAATTACACTTTAACTCACGACAATAAATTAAACGGCAAAGGGATTAAGATTTTGAGTAATGAGGAACAATTCGTCATATATGCAGGTGGAGTAAAGGATGGAATATTTCATGGTAAAGGTTTAACAGCACAAGAGGGTGAGAGTGGTAGTGGTGTTTTTCAAAATGGAATACGACATGGACAATTCGAGATAACGCTGTCTAATGGTGGTTTCGCAGCGGGCGAATTTATCAAAGGAATACAAGAAGGTCTTTGGAAAATAAAACATGCTAACGGCGCTACATTTGATATGGTTTTTGAAAATGGGAAAAAAATAAATAGCACTCATACTAATAGTCATTTGAGAGTTAAAAACAAAAGGATTCAGCAACTTATGGATAAGGCAAATAACGAGAACCAAATCCTGACTAAATACAAAGACTTAGTAGAGGCTAAAAAAAGATGCGTCAATCTTGATAAAAAAGAAAATTACCTTTCTGATTATAAATATTGTATAACGGGTACAAAGGACGAAATAAATGGATTGACTTCTGCCATGTCAGCACAAATACAACTCTTAAAAAAAATAATGGTAGAAGCGAAAAAAGATGGTTGTTTTGAAACAGCCGAAACGATAGAAGCCGTACGTCATAAATTACAAATTGCGAAGGATAGATATTCAAGTGCCAGTTACTATCTTAAAGACCTTTTAGCTGCGTCTAGTAGGAAAGATATAGAAAAAGAAGTAGGTAAAATTTCAAAATATATGGAAGATGGTTCGGACTTTTTAGATCAATATTATGGAAGTCGGATTCTTATTAAATCATGTTTTGAATATACTGGTATAGGTTCTAGTTCATCTTCTTCTCGTTCTGCTGCGCAAAAAAAATCGACTGTAAAAACTCAAACTTCTAAATCAACGAATCAAAAGTCGACTAGGAAAATCCAGCCTTCTAACTCAACGAATCAAAAATCCACTTCCCAAAAATCAACTGTTGCAACTTCTAGTCCTGTTGTCTATCCTGTTTTTACGGGGAAATATGAAGGCGATAATTTACTGCTTTTGATGGGACGAAAAATAGATGACCCTGCGGTGCAAGGACTTTTAAAAAATTCATATTTCGATTTTGAAGAATCATTCAATGGTGTTTCAAAAGTGCAGAAAAAATTTACGTGTAATAAATATAGATTTTCCATAAAATTTGAAAATGGAATTTTAACTCAAATGAGTTTCAAGTATTTATCTTTTGATAAAACTGGATATTTCAAAAAGAGAATGCCTCTTGGAATCCCAATGGCAAAGCCTCTAAGCAAAATGAAAAACATGAAGGATAATTGGAAATTATTTGAATATGGTTCTGCTCGTGATTACTCCATATCAAAATATCAATTGTCTTTTGAAGCGAAAGGAGATGTTAACGATGGAGGTGTCATTCAGATAGTCAATATAAGTGCAGAAGATGTAAAGGATTGGAATAGTTATTATCAACAATTTAAGTAAACCAAATTTGAACAATCGATCTAAAAAATAGACATGAAAAAGCAGATTTTAATTCTCGTAAATATATTGTTATACACTTGCGCATTTTCTCAAGATCCGATGAATGGGTTTCCTGTAGATATTCTAAAAGGAAATTATCAAGGGCATAAATTTGATGTAGCTAACTCAAAAATGGACGCAAGTAAAGATTACAAAATCACCTTTGCAAATGATAATACATTTTCCATCGAAGCAAAAGTAGGTGGAAGTTGGCGAAAATTATTGACCGAAAAAGTCGAAGCTAAAAGTGCAAAGTCAAATGAAAAAACAAAAGGCATAGCTTATGAATTTGATATATTGAACTCAACAAATTATAGTAGTCTCGGAATTACAACCGTAGGAGAAAGCCGTTTGAGTTTTTATGGGAAAGGAGTTGTATTTACGTTGTTACAAAAAACTTCCAATAATGAAATCGTTTATGTAATGGACAAAGAAGGCGGGAATCCTAATCCGCAAAAAGAAAAAGAAGAGAGAGACTTGCTGGCAAAAGAAAGAAAGAAGAAACAAAAAAAACAGGATAGAAAAGATAAAAGATTTGATCGATGGGGAGCAATGGCAGGTGCAGGATTTGTCACGTCCGATCATAATTTTGATGATGTAAATACAGTCATTGATCAGTTTAATAAATTACCAGATGTAGAACAATCGATTGGAGAGCTTTCTAATATGTGGGGCGCATTTGTAGAAGCAGATTTTTACTTAGGGAATTTATATTTGGGAGTCGATGTGGCATGGCGACAAAACGAAACTTTTGGAATTCGTCCCAATTCTTTAGGTACTGCAAATAGCACTTATTTTCGAATGGAACATAAAACTTTTGGTGGGCAAGTTGGAATAATTTTACACCCGAATAATTGGTTAAAAATAGCACTCGGCGGAGCAATCCATTCTGGGAAATATAAATTCCTATCTGCTCGATATAAAAATGAAGATGAACGAGAAGGGAAAAATATCGGTGACCTCTTTTCGCCACAAGATGCTAAACTAAAACACTTAGGAGGTTTTGCAAAAATATTTTTAGGGAATTTTAGCGAAAGAGATGGATTCAAATTTCGGTTTTTTGTGGAAGGACAATATATGGTTGGTTTGAATGAATATAACTTACTCAAAGTTAATGAAGCATTTAATCCAACAACTTTTATGAATGATGATAACGAAAATTTGAATATCGATAATTCATTTATTGGATTAAAGATAGGATTGTTGGCAGGATTAGGATTGTAAAACGGATTTCCAAAATTATTCTACTTGTCTAAAAATAGCAAGAGCTACGTGTTTTATACCATTTGAATTTTAAGAGAAAATAAAAAATGCGGAGCGCCGTTTTAAAAACTCATTTTCACTTTTACCCTAAAAAAATCACCATGAGAAAATCCATTATTTTATCCACGCTTTTTTTATTTGCTACATTTTTTCTTCAGGCTAAAAAGATTCTTTTGACTGAAGCAGTCGAAAAAGGATTAGTAGAAATTGCTGCTGAAGGCGAAGGCGGACACACCGGCAAATGTTTAAAATTAAAAATTAAAAATCTTCGAAAAAAGAAATTAGAAATTGAAATCCCCGCAGGTTTGATTTTTAATTCTAATGATGAAGATCATCAGGATTTGATGACGACTCAAGAAAGAATATTGGCTATCGAAGGCAATAAAAAACGAGTTGCTAAAATGTATGCAGCTTGTGTAGAAGCACCCAAAGGTTCGCCGACAGTTGGTAGTGGATTCAATATGAGTATGTTGGCAACGGGGCATTTGTTACAAATAGCAAAGTTTTTAGCTAAGGAGAAATTATATAAAAATGAAGCAGCTCAATATGCCGTTTGGGCAGCAAGTGACAATAAGCGAGTAGAAAATATTGACCACGGAAAACTAGCTAATTACGTTGCAGACTTATTAGGAAAACCTCGACCTGAATATGTAGTCGTTCATAAAACGACCAGTCTTCCAGGCGAACCGGCTTACCGAGAAGCACCTTCCATCATCAAAGGAAGATGGAAATTTAAAATGGAAGAGGATAAAATTATGACTTTTGGATTATACACTTTGGAAGGCGAATTGAGGCATGCTTTTTTTGAAAATAAGAAAAAGATAAAGGGTTTGCACAAATTCAGTTTTACTTTCAAGGTTTTCAATATGCCACAAGGGGAATATCTTATTCGGTTGATAAGTGGGGGAGAAGTTATAGAGGAAAAGAAGGTGCGATTCTAAAAAAAAATATTTTGTTTTTGTTTGTAACAATACATTCACATGTTGTGTGGGTAAACTAGGTTTTAGTTTTGAAAAAACGTTTGTAAGTGAAAAATAAAACTAAAGCAGAGAACAGAGCAATGATGAAGTAAAAAATTAATGTGATCCAAGAAAATAACCCTGTCGGTCGAATTCCATCAAAACTAGGAATTTCAAAAGGGTCATCAAAATGATGAGGAGTAAATTCTAATGCACCCAAATCCAGATTGCTCAATTTATCTACCTCCGAAAAATATTTTGTTTGCTGCGTCAATATTTTTTTAAAATCAAAATTATTTAATTGATCTCCATAACTGATTACTATATTATTTTCAGCTACTGGACTTAGATTGGTAAACTGTCCTTGTAGGATTTTTTGTGAAGAATTAATGTTGAAAAAATCTTGAGGAAATGCTCCACGGATATTTTTTATTCGTAAATCATCTTTCGCTTGAATGCGTATTTCTCCTTTGAGAATCGGTTGTTTCCATATTGCACCAGTCTCCAATAAGTAAACAAATCCATTGCTGTAGTCTTTAGTGTATCCTTGAGAAACTTGTGCTTGATTGGTATTCATCAAAAAATAAACGACAATTTTGGTGGTTGCATTTTTAGAAAATGTATTATTCCAAACATACCAATTATCATCTTTCTGCTCTTTTAATAAAGGAGTCTCCATATCATTGACCAATACTTTTAATCCATATAATTCATCAAATGAAATTTGCATCAAAGTACGACTATTACTTTCTGCCGAACTATTGATCGGATAACCAGTCTTAATCGTCAAGGTAGAATCAGTATCATTTTTCATCCAATATTCTCCTTTTACTATAGCAAAACCTGGATGTAACAATACACTTACACGCTCATTGATCATCTGTATTTTTTGAAATGCTGAACTGTCTTGAGCATACAATAATGAGAAATTTCCCATTCCTCCAGCTTGCCACATACCTGGTTGAGCAATATTTCCAAATGTGAAATTTTGAAGAAAGAAAATTAATAGCAAAGAAGAAATTAGTTTTTTCATAAAGAATTAGTTAGGAGGTTTTAGGGATTATATCTTTTCTCTAGTTCTTTCCAAGCCTTTTTATCATTCTGCTTAGGCACTTCAAAAGTGTAAGCGACTTGAATCATTTCTTTTTGACATTGTGGGCAAGTTGGATGATAGTCCTCCTTCGCTTCCTCCGAAACTATATCCTCTTTAGAGGAACGTTTGAAGCCTTTTTGACAGTCTAGACAAATGTAATGTCGCTTGTAAGGTTTATGTGTTAGCCATTCGAAGCCCATGAGTTTATTTTGTAAGTCGGATCTTAGAATTCGACTAGAGTTACATGATTTTTTCTATAATTTGAAGATAGTCGAATTTGTAAATCAGACTTACAAAAATCGCTCCTCTAAAGTTAAGGTAAAAGCTGCATAATATTCCATAGCTAATTCTTTTTTTCCTTGCTCAATCATCTCAACCGAAGGCAATACTAATTTTTGATAAATAAATTCTAGCCGCTCGAAACGGTCTGGAGCATCTTTGATTTTTGCTACAATTTGTGGCGCAATTTTATAGTAGTGTTGAATGAGTTTTTTTCCATCAAGCATAGGTTTCATATAAGTGTCTCGAAAGAGACGGAGCGTAGTGAGTTCGGTGCAGTCATCGGCGAGTCCTCGATGTTGGACACATGCTGTAGTGAGGTAACAGCCTCCTCCTATATTTTGTTGTCCACCAATCGCAACGGTATGTTCTCCATTAATGTAAAGGCTTGTCTCATCGCTATTCACCCAAACACCGTCAGAAAAATATTGTATTTTTTTAATCAATATTTTATCAAATTTGAAAAAGTCAGTTGGAGCAACTCCAATGATATTTCCCATATTGTCATAGTCTTGTTGCTTGCTGATACACTTGATATTGATTTCTTGTTTTCGTTTAAAATCTTTTAAGAGTTCATATTGGAAAGTGTATTCTTTGGTCGGTTGATTTCTGAATTGTTGTCTGTTTTGAATAGAAATACTGATAGTGTCGCCCTTGACGAGTTTTCCCGTCGCTTTGATGTGAATCAAATATTTGATAGTCTTACTTTTAAATTTTATTATCTCCTTGCATTCAATATATTCTGTTTTGCGATTTTTGATTCGTTGTTTTTTTTGCTTTCCTAATTTTTCTTTTTGTTGTTCAATAAAACTTTTTTTCTTAGGAGGTTCGTTAGAGGCAATTGGTTCTTCTTGATTTAGGTTTACATTTTTTTCTTTTTCGGAAATCCACTTTTTGCTCTGATGAGAGTAGGGAGGGATTATCATATCAGGGTTTCCTTTTTTGATGAACGTTCTACTATTCATATCAAAGTGAGCCGCCAAGTCAACCTCTATCCAACGCTTATTGTCTTGACTGATTTTGATGATAGATTCCTCCTTGAATTCACTCAAGTCTAACCACCGATATTGCATAAAAATAAAATCTTCATCCTTGGAATGGTCTCTTTTTTTCTTAGTTAAATCAAAACCCCATACGGTAGTACCTTGTCTTCGAAATATCAACTTACCTGCTTCTAATTGTTTGAAGATCGGCTTAGTTCTACTTACCGTAAAAGAATTGGCTGGGAATTCCTTTTGATTATCTGCCACAATCACTTCATTGATGATTGGTCTTTCCCAATCAAAACTTAAGAGAATACTATTGTAGTGATAATATGTTTTCTCTTTATATTTTTCAGCATATACATTTCTGAAATAATACCACTTATCTACTTCTCTCACTATGTTCATCGCGTGCAAATCCCATTGAGCAAATGCCGTTGCGACCATTCCCAAGGCAGTCTTTTTGATAAAATCTTTTCTGTTCATTTTTTAATTTTTTTCTAATTAGGCACAACTGCCTTTTGCCAAGCTGTGAGATGTAACTTTCCATCTTTGATTTCATACTTAGGAATTATTCCTCCTCGTTTTTTATTTTTTGGAAATTTAAAATAGTATCGAGCAATCACACTTTCATCCATCACATGGTCCACGACAAATAACCCATCTTTGGTAAATCCACGATAGCTAAATGCTCCTTTCAGTTCATGATGTAATTTTTCTATGGTGTGATTATTTCTATATTTAGAATAATCGCTTTGCCAGTCAGTATCCATAATTTTGAAAATGCTGTTTAACGTATTTTTTCCTTTTGCGTCCAAAACCATAGCATCCTTCCAAATATTAAGTGCAGTCTTTGCCGTTGTTAATTCCATTCCTGAAGCGGATTGAATCGTAAGGTTTTTAGTTTCTTCAATTAATTCTTCGAGGCTAGTAAACTCATAACCCATTGCTTTTTCAAATTCGTTGACACTTTCCTTCGCAGAACTAATCATGGTGTCCTCCACCTTTTTACTGTAAAAGTTTTCCGCTTTATTATCTTCAGGTCCACCCATGTTTTCGTAACTTTTATAAAAAACAAAAAAACTCGCCATCGAATTTTTACTATAAGCATCATCCTTCCCTTCGAGATTCAAAGTATAAGTGGTGTTGTAAAGACTTGCTCGAAAGTCAATCTGATGAGTAGATTTATTAGCGGTAGATTTGGCTTCAAATGATTCGATTTCGTCCATACCATCCGTCATTTTTGCCAATAGATTATATTTTTCATCAGGTGTTCCTTTGAGTTGGACACGTTTTGCATTGGCGCTGTGGAGTACCAAAAGATAGCGATTGCCTCCATAGATTGTTGTTTTCATTTTTTTTGGAAAATCCTTGAGGCTAAAGGTTTGATAATCGGCTAGACTGTAGCCATATTTTGCCACATCCTTGAGAATTATTTCTTTGTACATTTTTAAATCCGTTGCAACGGGGTCAGTTTTTGGTTGCGAGGATTTATACTCTTTGAGTGTTTTTTGGATTTCTTGGTGGTAGTGTTGTTCGGGGTCATTTTTCGAAGTATTACCTTGGATGTGTTCGGTACTTTTATAAAAAACCATAAACAGCAATTTCGAATCTTCTTTGATGTCTTTTTTGGGAGTTGAAAATCGCAAAGTATAATCCACAGGCTGTAGAACTGCCCGCATCAATATATCTTGTTCGATATAACTTGACCTCATTTCCGACTTTGCATTGTCAGGATACGCTCCTTGCTTAAAAATCTTGATGGTGTTTTCCATCGCTTGATAATCGTAAGAAGTGTTTGCTTCTAGTTGTAACTGACTATTTCTTTTGCCATCATCCGCAACAATAATCTTATAGTTATTCATCGGATATAACTTATACAATGTATCGGCATATCCTTGGGCAAATTCATCTTTCGCAAAAACTAATGCATCTCTTAGGTCATATCCTTTTGTTTGCATGGAAGCCATGATTTTTTTGGCTCGTGTAATCATTTCATCTTCCGTCTGTGCATTTAGCGAAGCTGAAAAAAAGAATAGGAAAATAATTGGTAAAAAAAGTTTGATATGTTTCATTAGATTTTTTTTAAATAAATAATTGTTCTTTTTTTTTGCTAAACATTATTATACGCTATGGCAATTAGTCCTATCACCAAAGCAATAAATGCAAAAGCAATTAGCCCCCATAATACCCCTGTCCAAAAACTGAATCCGAATAATACACCAAGTCCACCACTACCTGCAAGACCTAGAAGGAATAAAAAAAATACAGACCACTCGGTGCTGTAGTCTGTTCTTCTTCGCCTTTTCTTTTTCTTTTTTTGAAAAAAGAAGCCCAATATTCCTCCTCCGAGCAGGGCTAGAAGTGTGTTTTTTTTATTGCGTTGCCACCAGTTTTTTAATTTGCCTTTTTTCTTCTTTTTGAAGGTTTTGGTTTTTTGAGATTGATGATTTTTATTTTTTGAATCATCTTGGGTATCCAATACATCGATTGCACATGTTAATTTTGAAGTGGAAAAATTGTTTGCATAGGATTTTCCCAACGTCAGGAATAATACGATGAATAGGAAAAAGTAAAAGTTTGTTTTTTTTATCATTTCGGTTTTTTTAGATTTTATTTTTCAACTGCTCCATCCTTCACACAGCGACAAGTATGAAAACGGTCATCAGCATCCAAGCCGGAAAAACTACCTTGGTTTAGGTATGAAATAGAAATATACTTACCATTATTCAACCAAAAGAAAACACCTTTTTCTTCCTGATACATTTCCGTTCCTCGATATTTTTTCCATACATATCCATTGCGATGTAAGCTTAAAATATTAATCAAAGTTTTGTTATCGGTTACCGATGTTTTTTCTTTCGTATTTTGCTTTTTAATAAAATTCACATCATCAATGTTGGGTAATCGCCAACCACTAGGACAAGCAATTTTTGAATTTCTTTTGGAGTAGTAACATTTCTTTTTGCTACTGCTACCAGAACCATAGCTCCATACTTCGTTAGTGTAATCTTCGAAGTGAATATCTTCCAACATCCAGGTAATCAGTTTTCCATCTTCTTTGATATAAGTTCCATAGAGGTATTTTTTTCCATTGCGACTATCTGTAAAGTATCCAGAGTCATAATTCCACGCTTTTCCCTTTTGGTAAATATTATCTCCTTCCAAAAAATCGCCATTAGGGGTATATTTTCCTCTTAGGCTACTTGTACCACCTTCCGTAACGGTATGCCATCCTGTAGGGATGACTTTGTAAACTTTAGCTTTGAGGTCGCCTTTGAACTTAGTGTCTGGATAATCCGCAAAAGAAAACTTCAAGTCTTTTCCTTCAAAAAGCCTTTTTCTAAAATTGTCCACTTTGATTTTTCCACGCACTTCAAATTTTCCTTTTAAGTCATTGGAGAGGCTAAAATTTTCGAATGTTAGGTATCCATCTTTTGAAAGGTCAGGTTGACCATTTCGCATATAGACGAATCCACTATGTTCATTACCTTTCTTGGTTCCTCGAATTTCCACTTTGCCGTTCATTACAAAATTCTCATCGGTATGTGCTGTTATTACTATATCCTCATTTTCGTATTCAAAAACAGTTGTTGTACCTTTCTTCGGCAGTCCGTGTACAAATGTCACTTTTACTTTTTTGCCTAATCCGAAATAAATTACACCATTCTCATCGTGCGGCTTTTTATTTTTATCAACTTTTCCACTATAGATTAGTCCTGTTGTTGTGCCGATTTCTATCGGCATTTCTCGTACATCATCATACGAGCCGTCTTCATGGAAGTAAGTGACAAAACGTTTTTCTTCTTCTTGGATTTGTTTTATTTTTCCATAGACGTATCCAAAGATCATATTTTTATTACCCATTTTTACATGATGAAAATTGACAGCCTTGCCGTTTTCAAACTCTCCTTCTCCAAAAAAAATAAACTTCTTTTTATCAAAATAACGAGGACAAACATTTCCGGTGAATACTCCCCATTTCCCTTTACCCTGCGGCACACCATTTTTTAGTGGTCCTTCGTAGCGAATATTAACTATCTGATATACCTCCTTTTTATTAGTATTATATGGCTTCACTTGTCCTGCATTAATGATGACGGACTTTTGGTCAAAACGGAAATCTGTTTCCGTCAGAATTTTTGTTGAAGCTACTTCCGATTTTTTGGCAACTACTTCTTTGTAATAGTTTTCATAGCCTTTGCTAGAAACTCTGATAGAATAAATTCCACGAGTATCATCTCTACGATGAAAACCGACTTCTAAATATACCTTCATGGGATGATACAACATGGCGATGGTTCTTTCCTCGTTGGTGACTATTTCGATGTCTTTATGGTTGGATATTTTTTTAAGTACTTCAGATTTTTTAGTGCTTCCTGCAAAAGTTACGGTAGGGTAATCCCAATCTCCTCTTTCGATATATAATCCATCGTAGTGAGCTATTCCGTCTTTATCATCTTCAGAGTTTAACTTGATAAAGATTTTATCTTTCCTAGCCTGGTAATTCCATTGAGGTTCTTCAATGTCATTTTCGCCATCAAATTTTTTATCAAATTTTTTTAAAGTTTTTACATTGCTTTTCTTACCCCAATGACTCATCAACCATCGAGCAGTTTTATTTTTTGGAAAAAAGAGTTTATTAAAATCTTTTTGTCCGAAAGTCTGAAATTGTAATGTGATAAAAAATAAGGTAAGCCCAATCAGGCGTGTTGTGAGTTTCATAGGATAATTTGGATTTTAATCGTGGGAAGTGGTATTTTTAAAATATAAAAATGCAAGATTTGTATCTGAAAAACTATCGGGTAAACTCCCCAATTTTTATGGGGAAATATTGTAATCTTATTTTTTAGGAAAAATATCTGGTGGATAGACAAATATTTCAATACATCGAAATTCAAAATTTTTCATTCAGAATTAAGTATAATATATTTAGTTTTTTTAAATTTATCGACTCAAAAAAATCCAAAGGTTAGTCGATAAGATGGTTATAAGATGGTTATAAGATTATTATTGTTTTTCTCTTTTCTTTCTGCTTCATTTTATTTGAAAGCACAGGCGCTACAACCTGTGTACCAACAATTCACAGAACAAGATGGACTTCCTAGCAACTACTTGAATTGCCTTTTTCAAGATAGCCAAGGATTTATTTGGATAGGTTCGGATAAAGGTTTGACTCGTTTTGATGGTGTGAATTTTAAGACTTACACGACAGATGATGGTTTGTCAGGCAATATGGTTTTGGATATCAAAGAAGATGAATTAGGGCAACTTTGGATAGGAACTTTTGAGCGGGGACTTTGTCGATTTGATGGAAAAGCGTTTGAATGTTTTGGGAAAAAGTATGGTGTTTCAACCGCTTCAACTCTTTTGATACTCGATGAAAAAACAATACTTTATTCAGAAGGAACAGGAAACTTAGCCCAGTTTAATATTGAGAAAAAACAAAGTAAACAACTATTGGATATATCTTTAGACGGTATTTCCAATGCTATAATTCCTGCGTCCAACAATCAAATTATCTTTCCTTGTGGCAATCAAATCTTTCGTATTTCAGATGGCGAAAAGGTAGAAGAGATGTTTTTCAAAAAGTATAAAAATATTTTTTTTATAAAAAAAGGAGTCACCACCTCCGATGGAAAAACATGGTTGTTGGATTCTCATAATGAAGTATTATTGCAAGTTGAAATTATAGCCAGTAAAATCGAAATTATTGAAATCTTACCTGCCATTAATTTTAATGCAGATTTGCTAGGATTGGATGATTGTTTCATTGCAAATTATATCAAAAATAATACTTACCAATTTATTGATAAAAAGAGAAAAGTAGTTCGGCAATTTAAAAATCCACACGCAGGTCAAAATGTAGATATATTGTTGGGGAAAGAAAAGCAACTATGGTTAGCGACAGTTGGCTATGGATTATTTGTTCAAAAAGGTTATCCATATTTATATCAATTGCCACAACAAAATGGAGCAACTTATGATATTGAAATTTTGGAAAATGGAGATGTTGTCGTGGGCGGAGACAAAGGAATCTGGCTCTATAATAATGAGCTAAAGTTGTTAGGGTATCAATCAAAAATCAAGCAAGTACGAAGTGTCGAAATGTTGGATGGCATCGGAATTAGTGCAGGAACACTTAGTGGCTATACTTATTTTTTTAAGGATGAGAAATCACTTTTGAATATTGCTCCAAAATATAACTTGGTTGTTTCCTCGGGCGTTTCGGGAATCGTTTCTACTCAAAGTGATGCAGCAATTTTTAGTTCTTATGGAGCAGGATTGCGACTTTTTTCTAATCAAAAATTAAGTGATATAGATTTGTTTGCATTACCTAATTTAATGGTGGAAGGTTTATTTAAAACAACGCAAGGCATTTGGGCGACTTCATCGAGTGATGGTGTTTTATTGATGAGTAAAAATGAAAATCGACTTTTTTCCAAACGAACAGGATTGATTTCTAACAATGTGTACACGGTTTTTGAAGCTACGCCTGACAGCATTTGGATAGGTACTGAAAATGGCGCAACACTTTGGAATGGTAAACAAAAAACAACTAATTATCCTACTGTTGATGATTTGGAAAGTAAACGATTTACCGCATTTTTTAAAGATAAAAACCAACAGCTCTGGGCTTTTTCAGATAAATATTTATACACGTGGAAACATGAAAGATGGCAAGCGGTCAAAAGTTTGACTTTTCAAAAAATACCAGAGGGGCGAGTTTATGATGTAGCTTACGATTCGGATTTTCATCGAGTTTTTGTGGCATCTACGACGGGAGCATTTGTTTTGGATTTAGAAAAAATGGAACCGATGACTGCTCCAATTAATTTTGTTTTGGAATCAGTTGAAAGTAAATTTTGGGTTTTGGATACTCAAAAAATTAATATCCTTGATGCTGAAAATAATTCTATTCGAGTCAGTTTTTCCTTACCAAGTTACACTCGCTCGACAAACAATAGTTGTTATTTTCGTTTTTTGGAAGATGGAGATTCTTGGACAAAAGCAACGGAACCTTCGTCTTTTCAAATTGAAAATTTATCATCAGGGAATTATATATTGCAAGTGATGACAGCTAATCCAAATGGAGTAGTAGGAGATATTCAGACGATTGCAAAGTTTAAAATTCTACCTCCAGTTTGGTTGCGTTGGTGGGCGATAATTTTAGAAATCCTCTTAGGTGTCGCCTTGGTTGGAGGAATCGTTGCATGGTATTTTCGAAGAAAAAATAAACAACGATTGGCTGCGCTAAAAATAGAACGCGAACTCCAAATTGAACGCGAACGAATTTCTCGAGACCTCCACGATAACATCGGTGCGCAACTCACGAACATCACATACAAACTAGATTTGGCTGCTCATCAATCCAAAAATGAAAAAGATATTCAAGTGATTGGAAATGTAAGCGACGACACTCGAAACACGATGAAGCTTTTGCGAGATACAATTTGGGCATTGCAAAAAAAAGAATTTTCCATCAATGATTTAGCGAATAAATTGCAAGCTTATGTAGCTAGATTGGAAGGAATTGATGTCAAGTTTCAGGTCAAAAAAAATATTAAAAATGATTGGATGATTTCCTCAAAAGAAGTTTTGCATTTGTTTCGAATCATTCAAGAAGCGATTCAAAATATTATCAAACATGCAGAAGCATCGCAAGCTGATATTATATTTAGAGTAAAAAATCAGCAATTAGAAATTCTAATTTTGGACAATGGAAAAGGATTGGAGCTCAAAAATGAAGTTGGTATCTCGAATTATGGATTGGAAAATATGGCATTTCGAGCGAATGAAATTGGAGCTAAATTTTTTATCGAAAAAAATAAACCACAAGGGACTTGTATAAAAATTTTAAAAAGTAAAATAGGGGAATCACCCGATAAAATCTCGATTTAATTTTCTTTATTTTTATAAAAAAATCAAATGACTTCGATTGCCATAGTTGACGACAAAAGAGAAATCTGTAAAAACCTTCAGCAGATTTTTAAAATATTTGAAAATATAGAAGTTTTATTTGTAGCATATGATGGAGAAGAGGTAGTACGAAAAATTCAAACTTTAAGCCCTCGACCACAAGTGATTTTGATGGATATCGAAATGCGAAAAATGGATGGGATTGCGGCTACGCAAATTATTAAATCAAATTTCCCAAAAGTAAAAATATTGATGTTGACTGTTTTTGAGCAAGAGGATAAAATTTTTCAAGCTATCCAAGCAGGTGCTGATGGTTATTTGCTCAAGGACGAAAAACCTAAAAAAATTGTAGAGGCAATTGAAAATGTTTTGGAAGGACGAATGCCGATGTCTCCCATCGTCGCTGCAAAAACGTTGGCATTTCTACGCAATCCATCTCCTCAATCTCAACTCAAAAATCCAAAAGATTTTAAATTGACGAAAAGGGAAATAGAAATTTTGGAATTGCTTTCCTTTGGGAAAAGCTATCAAGTGATTGGGGAAGAATTATTTATCTCCTACAAAACAGTCAGTAGCCATGTGGAAAATATTTATCGAAAATTAGATGTGCATTCGAAGGTGGAAGCTTCTATGTTGGCGATGAAAAATAAGTGGTTTGAGTAAGTCGAGTTTCTAAAACTGATTGTGTTTGAAGGTCTTACGTTTTTGAATCAAGTTTGGAAACCCGACTTACGCTAGCCCATTCTTAATTGCAAATTTTATTAACCCCACCACCTTATTCACGCTCAGCTTTTTCATGATATTTTGCCGATGAGTATCAATAGTTCTTGGACTTAAAAATAAATGCTCTGCAATTTCTTTATTGGAAAAACCCTCCGCAATTTGTTTGAGCACTTCAATTTCTCTTTCCGTCAAAAGACTCAACAATACATTTTTATTTTGAGTCTGTTCAGGAATAATGATTTCATTTGGTTGCGCCAGAACCATAGTTACATCTGTAGAAAAATATTTTTTATTATTTTTTATGGTTTGAACGGCATTGATAACTTCTTCCTTGCTGGAGTTTTTCAACAAATAGCCTTCCACTCCAAGTTTGACTAAATGTTGAATAATTGATTTTTCGTAGTGCAAGGAAAGAATGATAATTTTTATTTCAGGATAATTTTTTTTGAATTCTTGCGCCGCGACCATTCCATTCATCACCGGCATATCTATATCCATAACAATAATTTCAGGGGAGAGCACACGAGCAATTTGTAAGGCATCACGACCATTATTTGCCTCTCCACATATTTCGAATTGTTCCTCCGTTTCTAAAATAGAACGCAAGCCATCGATTACAATTTGGTGGTCATCAACTAAGAGTATTTTAGTTTTTTTCATAAGATGTTAGGTATTCATTTGGCAACTAAATTAAAGGACGATACTTAAGAATTACATACGTTGAAACACGTATTTTGTTAAACGAGACTTTGAAATTAAAAGTAGTAAGAAACACTTAGCAAAATACGATTTTCAACGTATGTGATTTTCAAATTAAATGGTTGATTTTTGTAAAACATAAATAAAAACGCTACAATTTTAACATCTCATATAAAGCTGTGATTAAGCCTCAATTAACCAAATGTTTTTTTATTTAAAGTGCAATTCGAACGGTAACTAGTGTTCCGTTTCCAATTGCACTTTCTACATTTACAGTACCACCAATTGCTCGACTACGATAATTAATATTTGCGATTCCATGTCCAGGTTTATTTTTTTCTAAATCAAACCCACTTCCATTATCTTCTACCACTAGCACTAGGTTTTTTTTATTTTGAAAAAGTTGAACACCAACTTCCGAAGCTTTGGAATGTTTTAAAATGTTGTTGATCAACTCTTGTGCAATTCGATATAATCCAATTTCAATTTTTTCAGGAAACCGATTTTTAATTCCAAAATGTTCAAACTCATGTGTTATTTTGGAAGAGGAAAATGATGTTTCCAACATATCATCTATTGCACTAACCAAACCGAATTCTTCCAAAGCACGAGGCATCATTTGATGTGAAATATTACGAACATCGTTGGCAGCATCGTCCAAGACATTGGTCAATTTGTTTAAAGTGGCAGCATCAGTTTCAGAAGTGTTTTTAACTTTGGAAGCAAGTTGAGACCAAGCCATTTTGAGTCCGCTGAGTTGTTGGCCGATGCCATCATGAAGATCTTTTGAAATTCTTTTTCGTTCTTTTTCTTGCGCTTCGATGGTCAGTTGAGTAGTTTGTTCTTGGAAGGCTAATTCTTGTTCCGCCAATTTTGTTTTTTCCTTTAAATTTCTTCGATTAAATAAAAGTGCGCCAATCAACAGCAATAATAATGTACCCAATCCTAAACCAATTAATTGGCTTTGTTTTTTGCTGATTGCTAAAGTTTGGATTTCATTTTCACTTTTAAGTTGGAGGTTTTCTTTTTCCTTTTTTTCAGTTTCGTAGCGAGTGTTGAGCTCAGCAATTCTTTCTGTTTTTTCTATTTCAAAAAGCGTGTCTTTAATTTCTGTAAATGTTTTGTGATGCTTGTAGGCATTGAAGAATTCACCTTTGATTTCATAAATTTCAGAAAGGGTTAAATTGGCATTTCTAATTTCTTCTTGCGCTTCGATTTCTTCTGCGCGTTGCAAACTTCGTTTAGCAAAATTTTCTGCCTGTTGTATCTTTTCTGTTTTTAGAAAAATGTCCGCGAGACTATTCATGGTGAAAGCACTTTCTTTTTTGTTATCGTATTTTTCGTACAGTTTTAATGCATCCTCGTGATAGTTTTTTGCTAATTCAAAATTGCCTAAATTTTTGTGAGCTAGTCCTAAGTTTTCCAAAGCGTACGGAATATATTGTTGGATATTTAATTTCTCAAAACCTTTTAATGCTTTTTCAGAATACTCAATTGTTGCTTGATAGTTTTTCATATCTAAATAAACAGAACCAATATTTACCTCGGTGGCAGCTATCCCAAACTCATGTTTTATTTCTTCATAAATGGTTAAAGAGCGTTTGTAATATTCAATGACCTTTGGGTAATTTTTTTCTTTTTTATAAACAATTCCAATGTTGTTAGCTGACTGAGCAATCCCACCTTTATCCCCTAAAGCTTCGTAATATTTCAATGCATCAAAAAGTTGTAACAATGCTTTTTCATTTTGTCCTTTTTGATCAAATACGATTCCGATATTATTATATGAGTTAGCAATTTCGAGAGAGTCATTTAATTTTTGAAAAATGACCAATGCTTTTTCTCCATAGTCCAAAGCCTTGTCGAATTCTCCTTGACCTTCGTAGGTGACTCCGATTCTTTGTAGTGCAACGCCTTCCCATTTTTCCAATTTCAAATTTTGAGAAACGGCCAATGCTTCTTGACAATAAGTTCGAGCAGCATCTGCATCTTGGAATTTTATTTCATTACAAATTTTTAATAAAGTTTGAACTTTGGATTCACCTTCAAGTGTAGGAAGCACTTTTTTTAAACTATCAAGCAAGAGGGGATCTTGTGCAGTAGAAAAATAAGGAAAGGTAAAAAGGAAAAGTAGAATTATGGTTTTTTGATTTGGCATAGGAGGTAGTTACTTTGGGAGAATTATTTTCAGAAATCAAAATACGGAATTGATTTTAGAAATTAAAAAAACTATTTGAGGGATTTTATAGAGGGGAAGATATTATTGATTTTGAAGGCATATGCGATTATTCGAAACGTAAAATTTGCTCGGATCATTTTATAGAATTCTGCGACTTACTCAAATGTGATTATTTTATATTTATATTTATTGTTATTCGATTCAAAGCGAAAGGATGGCTTCTTTATTTTTGAGAAAAAATATAATGGAGAACTATAAAAATTATTTAAAGCTAAAACTAATATTGATTTTCTTGATACTGGGTTTTCAAAGTCAATCTCAAATTGAGATGAAATTTAATCCTATTTTAGTTTTTTCTGGATATGAAGGTTTTAAAGGTGGATTAGAATATCAAATTAATCCAAAATTTGGATTAGAAGCCGAAGGTGTATTTTTAGAAAATGGAAATTACTACCTTTTGCATGGGAAATATTATTTTAAACCAGACCAAGGAACTGACATTATTTACGTTGGAGTATTTACGGGAGCAGGAGGTCAAAAAAATGAAAACGCTGGACTACTTATAGGAGCGGAAGCAGGTTGTAAAATTTTTCATAAAAGAAATTTTTTTGGTGAATTTGGGCTTGGAGTTCACTCAGCGTTTAGAAAAATAGAGATTCCTATTTATTACAAATTAGTGGTCGGTTATCGATTTTCAAGAAAAAAGAAAAATTAAAAACTCCAATTCCTTTTCCAAGTATCAATGATATCAAATGAAATTTTAAAAGCAGTATCAGTTTTCGAATAACTTGATTTAGCTAAAACTCCATAGAAACCAATTCGCAATCGCCGTCGTGCACCCAATCGAAATACTCGTTCCAAACCTGCAAATAATTCTTCATGATGAAAATTATTTTCCAAAACATATAACGCACCCGCACCTGCAACGACTCTAACTTTTGTTTTTTTGATCAAAGGAATATTATTAATTAATGCACCATTAAAATGATGAATATGATGTGCTTCGATAAATAAATTGGTCGTTGCAAAAGCAGTATCCAAAGATTGAAATGAATGCAAAGGATCGGAATATAAAATAGGATCGGATTGTCGAAATCTTTTTAAGTCTACAATTTCTAAATTCTTAGTATTTAAGTATTTACCCATCTTGATATTGTATTTAGAATTTCCAAAAAATCCTAAAATCAAATCTTGCGAAATCGAAAACGAAGCAAAGTCAAAATCCACATCACTACCCAAAATTCCTTTCCATCCTTTTCGGTAAGAGAAACTAAATGTTGGGAATTTACTACCCAAAACTAATTTTCGATTTGGCTCCGTCATATATTTTTGACGAGGAGTGTAGCTTAAAGAAAAAGTACTCAACAAGGCTTGATAACCTTCAAACTCCAAAGCAGGTTCGTTGTCATTAAATAAGCTGTCGATGATAGTTGATGCATCGTAATCTTGGATAGATTGACGATTGGCCAGACTACTTTGTGCGTAGAAATATAAACCATTCACTAACTCAATTCGATGGTCAACTGTAAAGTAATCATGTAAAATGTAATTAGAAGTTTTGAGCTGATTGAGATAAGCATCGTAGCTATTTATCGAGTAAAATGAACGCCCTCCACTAAAACTCATAGAAGCTTGACGATGTGGATTATAATAAAACCAGGCCCATGCACTACCTTGCAGGTCTTGGTTCTTTACCCCGATATTAAAGTTGCTAGAAGTATTGAGAATGCGACCACTTTCCCAACGTTTGAAGTAGGAAGCGTAAGGTCCAATTCGGAGACCACCTACCAATTCAAAATCAATCAAACTAGGAATTGAACTCACGTAAATACGTTGTTTTTTTTCATGATTTCTAAATCCAATTCCGTCCCAAGCGAGATCCATAAAAGTTACCTTGTTGAATTTTTCTTGAATGGAATCTTGGTAAACTTTACTATTGCGGACGGCACGAATACTGTCTGTTCTGTGGACAATTATTTGTTCTTCTTTGGTGAGTGGTTCGGGGCGAAGATTTTTCCAATAAGTTGTATCTCGTTTGTAAGCTTCTCTAGTTGTCACCGCAATCTCACTTCCGAAAAACTTAGGTGGAAAGGAATAGTTTTTTTCAAATTCAGAATACAAAATCGTAGTATTTCCTTTAAAAGAAATGCGTTTGTTTTGCTTCGCTTCATAAATAAATTCAATGCGATCTGGAATCCAAATATTATCTTCTAATTGTTGATATCGTTGCTTCAATTGAAATTTATCGAATAACATTAAGGCATCTTTATTCAACGTCAAATCCAACCGATTAATATTCCATAATCCATCATTGATGTATAAAAAACCTTTGCAAGTTGAATTACCTGATTTGCGTGGAATGACTTTTATTTTATGAACAAGTTGACCATTTTCTTCTTTACTTGAAATTAATTTATATTTATAAGATAAGATTGCCGTCCGACTAATTGGAGAAATAACAGGAGCTTCTGCGATGCCTCTCAGGTGAACCATGTTTCGATAAAAATTAAAATCAGTTTCATCAAATCGAGGAACAAAAAGACCTCGTGCACTTCCATAACTTTTGTAGGCTGTACGTTCTTCTTTATATTTTTTTGGGTACTGGTAATTGAGGGTAAGTTCCATTTCCACCATGTTGATCTGTGGAATTTTTGCTTTTGCAGATGTAGCATCTTGAGTTAAAATGTCAGCACCTGAATTTCCCATTCCCATCTCAAGCGGATCTTCTGAATTAGCTTGGATCGTAGCGTTTGGTTTCTTTTTTTTCTTACGTTTTTTTTCTTTGACTTCTTTTCGTTCGGCAGCTTTTATATAGACTTTACTTTTAAAAGATTGGATTTGGGAGAGGTATTTTTTCTTGTTCTCTTGGACTTTTTTGATGATGGCATAAGCAGGATCTTTCTTCGATGCTTTAACAACTATTTCGTCGAGTGCGCTTTCGGAGGCAGTCAGCCAAATTTTTTTTTTAACATCTTTTTCTTTAAGGATTATTTTAAAATTTTTAGTGGTGTAGCCTAAGGAAGAAACAATCATTTCATATTCTCCTTCGACAGTAATCGTCATAAAATATTTTCCATCTTGATCAGAAGAAGTTCCAGTTTGTAATTCTGTAAAATAAATATTGGCGTAGGGAATAGGTTGATTTTCTTCATTCAAAATATAACCGCTGATGGATTGAGCAGAGGATTGTAAATATATTGTTATGAGGAAAAGAGAAACTACGATTCGAAGAGTATTTTGAAGAAGAAATGATGGAATCATATTTAGGTTTTTTTTTTGAGAAAAGCGGAAATAGGTAAAAAAAGAGTTTGGTTGATTTAAAAGGTAAGTGTTTTGTTTTCTTGAAAAGTTACATGGATGTAGTTGAAGTGGAGGGTTTAGAATTTTTATAAAAAAGATATACCTTGTAATTTAAAGGTTATTACAGACACAATAAACATTCGCTTGATTTATGAGAATTCTATTTTCACTTCTTCTATCTACTAACCTTAATGACTCACTTTAGTCTAGCTCAGGCAACCTCCCGTACGGATTCCATTTTGTTGGTAAAAAACTTCAGATCATAAAAAAATGTGTGCATAGATGGATTGGTTTACTGGCCTTTCAAAAGAGGAGCTTCCTGCTGCGTATGATGCATTGGGTCAAGCTCGTAATGATGCAATAAATATAGTTGAGCCAAATTTAGCTTTGCTTTGGCTTTTTTTGCGACATTACTATTTAGTTGATATAATTTCAAGAATATGGACAAGGTTGTGGGCCAAGTAAACTTATTATTGAATTTCGATTAAAGAAAGCTCGCCAATTATTAAAACAATCAGAAAGCTCTATTACTAATGTAGCTTATCAAGTTGGATTCTCAGATCCTAATTATTTTGGAAAAGTCTATAAGGAATATTTCCAAACAACTCCTTCTCAAGAATAACTAAATTCTAGTATCTTTTCTCACATCAAAAATATAAAGCCTTAGATAATCACTAATAATAAATGAATTTATGATTCATTTACGGATGAACGCTCTCTTTGAACGAAACGTCTAACCCATTTAAGTTAGGCGTTTTTTTTTGTCATTAAAAATAAAAAAAAGGAATAGATATTTAATTTTGATAGATATAAAATACTCAATACTGTATATTTTCTTGATTTTCAATTATTTACCTACCTTTTTTCTCAAAAAAAAATTATATTGTATTTCTAAATAGTTTAATGACATTATTTTAGAAACATTAATCACACATCACCTGACTCGCCCTTATACAAACACAATTTTTTTAAGCGTAATTAAGAAGGCACTTATGAAATCTCTATTTTCACTTCTTCTAATAACCTTAGCGGTTAATTTTAGTTCGGCTCAGGCAACCTCCCGTACTGATTCTATTTTATTGTCGATTGAAAAAACTCCAGATGATAAAAAATTGAGTGTCTGGAAAGATTGGTTTAGTGACCTTTCAAAAGAAGATCTTCCCGTGGCATACGATGCGTTGGATCAAGCTTATAATGATGCCATAAATATAGTTGGGCAAGATTCAGCTTTACTTTGGCTTTTTAGACGACAGTATACCTTCGTTTATAGTTTTCAAAAATATGGACAAGGTAATGTTAGTGTTCAGATATTAGATAAGATGAAAAAAACGGCTGAATCTTTATCAAAAGATTCACCTCATTGGACTTTAATGAAGTGGTATTATAAATTAGGTCATTTCCATTATATACAAGTGGATATGGAGAAGGCGGAAGAGTATTATAATAAGGCTTTGGAACTGAGTAAAGAATTAGGGGATACCAAAATGTCATTTATCATTAATAAGAATATGGGGCTCATGAAATCTTTTTTGGACGATTCTGAAGCAGCAGCCAATTACTTAAATGTCGCAGATTCTTTGCTAGAACATATTACTATTTCGAATGTAGATAAATATTCTTTTTATTATAATAAGGGATACATTCATAAAAATGCTGGTCAGAATGAATTGGCGAATAATTATTTTTCTCAAGTTTTAGATAGCTTACATTTTTTCACAAAAACTTTTCAAGCTCGAGTCCATACAGATTACGCTTCCAATCTATGTAGTATGGGAAAAGTAGATGATTGCGTGCAATACCTTGAAAAGTTAAAGCCAATCTTTGAGAAAGATAACTTGGACGCCACTATGTTAACTTTTGGAGAAGAATACACAGAAGCGTTGATGCTAGCAGGAAGGTTTGAAGAAGGGAAAGAATGGTCGGTAAAAACTCGAATTTACTATATGAACATTCAAGAAGCTCGTCGTAATGATCAAATTCAAGAATGGCAAACTAAATACGAAACCAAAAAGAAGGAAAATCAGATTCAACTTTTAGAACAAGAAAAAACCATTTCTCAAACTCGATTAGTTATTATCTCATTGGTTGCGCTTTTTGGAATAGGTATTCTTTCTTTTTTAATTTATCGAAATAAAAATAAACGAAAACAGCTTGCGCTTCAATTAGATTTAGACCGGCAAGTGGCTGAAAATCGAGATCGACTTTTTTCTTCAATTACTCATGATATTCGAACCCCTTTAGCGCTGATGTTGGCTCCCTTGGAAAGAGCAGAAAATAATGTGATTGATTCCAGAGCTAAATCAGATATTCGATTGGCAAGAAGAAATGGAAAACGGTTAATGGAGCTTTTTAATCAAATTTTAGATTGGAACAAAGTGGAGGCCAAAGCATTAATATTAAATCCACAAGTAGGTCAATTAGATTTTACATTTAAATCTTTATGTGAACGATACGAACAACAAGCTATTGAAAAAGGAGTCATTTTTAATCAAAAGATAAAAATGCCAAAAGGGCAATTCCTTTTGGATTATGATAAGTTGGACAAAATCCTTTCTAACTTAGTAGGTAATGCTATCAAATTTTGTGAACCAGGGCAAGGAGTTACTTTGAATGGTGATTTTGAAAAAAAAGATAACAAGTATTCTTTATCGTTAATAGTTAGCGATCAAGGACCAGGAATTGCGATCGATGAACAAAAAGGACTTTTTAAAAGATATGTTCAAGGAACTCAAGGAAAATTAAAAGGAGGAACAGGAATCGGATTGGCTCTGGTCAAAGAATTGGTCGAAATGATGCACGGAAAGATTGAACTTCAATCTGAAATTGGGAAAGGAGCGACATTTACGGTTAATATTCCTATCAAAATGATGGATGAAATGCCAATTAGTGTTTCACCTAGCCAAGAAAATGTATCATCTAGTTCTACCACCGAGAGTGCTGACAAAACATTAATCTTAGTAGTAGAAGATGAACCTGAATTATTAGAATTTTTAAGATCTGCACTTTCCAGCGATTATGATGTAGAAATTGCAAACTCAACTTCCACAGGTTTAAATATTGCAATTAATCGAATTCCCGAAATTATCATTTCAGATTGGACATTGCCTGACCACAATGGTGGATGGTTGTGTCAAGAAGTAGCTAAAAATGAATTAACAGCTCATATTCCAGTCATGATTTTGACTGCACATAATAGTGAGACTAATCAAAAAGAAGCATTTGATTCAGGTGCAGTTGCTTGGATGAATAAGCCATTTCAAATTGATACACTCAAAAGGCAATTAAAAACCATCTTAATGCAGCAACAACGAGCACAAAATTTATGGAAAAATACTGCTACTCCTGAAAACGTAAGCGATAAACAAATAGAACAAGTTGAAACAGTCGATCCATTTATGCAAAAGGTATTTGATGTAATTGAAGAAAATTATATGGATGAAAATTTTTCAGTTGAAAAAATGGCGGAGGCGCTTTTTTTGAGTCGAGTTCAATTATTTCGTAAGATAAAAAGTATTACAGGAAGTAGTGCAAGCAAGATGATTAATGAATTTAGATTAAAAAAAGCTCGAAAACTCTTACAAGAATCAGGAAAATCAGTTTCAGAGGTAACATTCTTAGTAGGATTTGCAGATCCTAGCTATTTTGGGAAGGCTTACAAACAATATTTTAGTGTTTCTCCATCTCAAGATTTAGGAAGTCGCTAGTTTTTTTTTGGAAAAAACGATGATTTAATCTTTAAATGGGTTTCTTTTTTCTGATTTATCAGAAAAAAGAAACCCATTTTTTTATTTTTTTTCGAGAATTCCCATTCCCTTCTTCATTTTTCGCCTCTTATTTTTGCAAAATCCATTCCTTAAAAAAGAGTTGGTAATTTGGTTACAAATCATCGGTAAAATAGTTACATCTCATCGGTAAAATGGCTTCATATCTTTGAAACATGAGTACTAAGTGCATGTTTTTTTCTTTTTTATTAAAATTTATTTTAAATCTTATTTTGTTTAAAGTGTTGATAATCAATGGTTTATGATTTTAATTTTGTCTTTGTAACCATTCTCCTACTTATTGAAACCTATCTACCTAAAGAATCTTACATCTCAATCTATATTTACATCGTATTTAGGAATAAACATTTAATAATTACAAACACTAAAAAAATAATAAGATGAATAATTCAATCAAAAACTTCGCAAGCAAATTAAATGTGACACAAGTAATTAATAAAAAAGGATTAGCAAGTATTAAAGGAGGGGCAAGCGATCCACCACCCTTCGGATTAGGAGCAATGGTAAGTGATCC
>JBGCFD010000162.1:0-71568 GCA_045106765.1 Saprospiraceae bacterium
GGCAAAAGTATCTACCATCACAGCTAATTCACCTGTTTCTTTTTTCCCAATACTTTTCTCAACTGTACCTGGATGTGGGCCGTGAGGAATTCCACCTGGGTGCAAAGTTATCATTCCTCGTTCCACATGACTCCGACTCATGAAATCTCCATCCACATAATACAACACTTCATCACTATCAATATTACTATGATTATAAGGTGCAGGAATTCCATCTGGATGATAATCATACAACCGAGGAACAAAGGAACAAATCACAAATCCACGTGCAGCAAAAGTTTGATGAACTGGCGGCGGTTGATGTACCCGACCAGTAATCGGCTCAAATTCATGAATCGAAAATGCATATGGATAAACGTATCCATCCCAACCAACTACATCAAATGGATGATTTAAATATTCATATGGATAAATATTATCCTGCTTTTTGATGTACATTAAAAAGTCTCCTTTTTCGTCATGTGTTTCTAAAACCTCTGGCTTGCGAATATCTCTTTCACAAAAAGGGGCATGCTCCATTAATTGCCCAAAGTTATTTCGATATCGTTTTGGGGTGATGATTGGACTGGAAGATTCTACGATAAATAATCGATTATCCTCTGAGTCAAAATGCATTTGATAAATCGTTCCACGAGGTACCACTAAATAATCTCCATAGCCAAAAGTAATATTTCCATACATCGTTTTTAACACTCCCGAACCTTCATGAACAAAAATAACTTCGTCTGCATCTGCATTTTTAAAATAATAATCCGTCATGCTTTTTCGAGGTGCTGACAAAATAATTTTGCAATCATTATTCACCAAAACGGGTTTTCGACTTTTTAAATAATCATCTTCAGCTGCAACTTTAAAACCTTGGAGACTTCGATGTTTTAATTGTTTATCATGAATCAATTTTGGAGCGACAGAGTAGGGTTCGCCAACTTGCACAATTTGAGTGGGTGGATTACAATGGTAAAGTAATGAAGCCAAATCACTAAATCCTTCCGTAGAAAATAATTGCTCGCTGTACAATTCGCCATTTGGTTTGCGAAATTGAGTATGCCTCTTTTTAGGAAATTCACCTAAACTATAATAATGCATGATATATGTTTTAGATCTTATTATTGAAGTTAAATAGTTGTCGTAGCAACTAAATTTCCATCAAATATAAAAAAAAGCTCATTGTGATTACTTCACAATGAGTTTTTTTTAAGAATGATTTTCATCAATTAAATCGGAGTTATGATTCCTCTATCCGTAGTGCCATTTTTTGAATAGCGTCTACGATATTATCTATCGAATCTGGGTAGTCTACATATTTCATGTTGTTTTTATCTTTTCCCCAAATACTTATCGTAACTACTTTTTTTCGAGAACCATAGGCAACTGCGAGGCGCAAAGGAATTGGAGTAGGTTTATTCGCTTTCCGTTTTTGACAAATAGCATCCTCACAATCATACATTCGTTCAATTTCAAAAAACTTTTGAGTAATAATGAATTCAGCAAACGCTTCCAACTCGTCTCTCGAAATAGTTTTTTTCGTTACCAGCAGACCTTTGTTTACACTCTTAAATTCTTTGATTAATCGACCTGAACTTTTGATATGAATATAATCTCTTAGCACCGGATCGATACCTCCATAATAGCCGCCACCAATTAATTCAATGCTAATGTAAACTTCTTTCTCTTTCGGTTCATCTTTCTTTTTTCTTCTCCATCTTTTCTTTTTCTTCTTTTTCTTCTTTCCAAAAGTCCACCATTGATTTCGATTCTTTTTAGGATCGAGTTCTTCTACTAAAATATCTGGAAGTTCGTTAACAGGTTTGATGAAAGGAGCATCCTTTGTATCCACTCTAACAAAATGATATTGAAAAGTTCCTTTACTATTGGGCTGCTCAAACTCTAAGACCAAAATGTTTTTTGTAATCTGAGCAATCTCAAATTTTTTGATATGCTTAAAACTATAAAACAAATCGCTTCCATTCAGACTCCAAACACCTTTGTCAAATTTCCCATTTAAAAATTGATCATAGGTATAATCGTACTTAAAATGCAAAAAGTACTCATAATCTTTTTCCGCCTTATGAAAAATGGTATTGGATTCGAGATGAAGGGCGTAAGTGTAACGCCATTTGGTTTCGATAATTTTCCGTTCGTCCACCTTTGGATATCCTGTCTCATCATTAGAAGTCGCCGCCTCTACTTGTCCATTAAGTGTCGTGTAACCAAATAAAAATACTGATAAAATTAGTATCAATTTTCTCATAGAAAACTTGTTCAATCGGGTTTGATCTAAGTTTGTTCATTTTTAGATTAGTTTATTGTCAAGTTAAAACTTGTCTAAAAATCAATTTGTATAACTACAGTTGGGAGGATATAAGTCTATATAAAATTGTATCTATTTTTTGATAAATTTAGGAGGGAAGAACATAGCATCATTTTTAAATATTCAAAAATGATGCTATGTATTATTTTTTTCAAAAAAATGATATTCAATCAACTCTAAATCAAATCTTTATAAATGTTTTCAAATTGAATGTTAAAATAAAAAATCTATAAAAATTAAAATTTAAATCCAGCAGTCATAAGAATTCTTGTACTTGCCACATCATTAGTAACAAATTGCTCTAACTCTGGATCTGATAATAAATAAGGAACATAGCCATCAGAAACCTTTGAATATTTATATGCAAAATCTATATAAAAGCTTTTCTCACGAATTCCAAAACCAAGGCTATAAGCATTATTTGTAATATCATTATCTGCATAAGGTGTGCCACTTATCCCATAGCCAGCTCTAAATCTTAAATTTTCATGAGCGTATTCTCCACCAATTCTGATATTTAATGCAGATTGGAAAGATTTTCCTACTTGTTCATTTAAGTCAATTTCATAGTCTCGATCTTCAATGCTGGAACTATTTGCAGTCAAATTAAATTCCGAAACTGAATAATCTACATATTCTACCTCGGCGGTAATAAATCCTTTCCGATTGACCAAAACCGCAAAATTCGCCATCGCTCTCCAAGGAGTTTTTATTTTATATTCAAAAGTTCCTTCAGGAGAATCTTCGGTAGTCGAAGAAGATCCGCCTCCATCAGTAAAATCATATCGCAACTGAGTCGAAAAATTATCCGTCAATTTGAAAGAAGTAGGAGTATGAATCGCAGCACCTACTCGGAACATTTGACTAATTCTGTAAATGAATCCAAGTTTTAAATTTATTCCAGTTCCCGAGGTAGAAAGATTTTCTCGAAATAATAATTCATCAAAATAAATTACCGAACTATCTACATCTCTTTCTTCATAAGTTTTTTCTTCTTCATATTTAATAAATGGAACTCCAACCGTTGCTCCTACCATAATTTTCTCATCAAAATTACCTCCAACAGAAAAGACTAATTCGCTGTATGAACCTCTCGTTTTAAAAAACTGCTCCCGCTCAATTTCATAATCTGGGTTAGTAAGTGGATCTTCAAAATCATTGGTATAAACATCTGGATTAGAAGGAGATGTAGATGTATAAATTGCCAAAGCATTCTCTGCTAAGATTCCTTCAAAATCATCAAAGATTTCATCGTTGGCTAACTCTGTAAATCTTTGAACTATCGTGCCTGGAGATTTCCCTTTGAAAGCAAAATCCTGATTAAAAGATGCCAAACGATTAAGTCCAATTCCAAGATTAAATGTAGTCCATTTTGAATATTGTGGGCGATAATTTAAGACCATTCCAATGTTAGCCAAATTGAATTTAGCTAGACTTTCATCTAATGGCTCATTACCAGTTCCTCGTTCTAACAAAGAAGTTACTTTTGAATTATACACTCCAGGTGTAATCACGAATTCATTGGTTCGAAAAGCTGCAATACCTGCAGGGTTTGTACTCAAGACAGAATAGTCTGCCCCCAATGCACCAATTCCTCCTCCTATACCCACAGTCCGAGCTGTTCCTCCAACTTCCAAATTTGAATATCGCAATGCATCCGAAATAGTTTGAGCATGAATATTTATGGAAAATGCTATAAAAATAAATATAATAATACTTCTCATTGAGTTAACTTTTTTGATTTGGAAAATAGAATCACCTCTCATCTTTAGTACTAATGATTTTAGCATAAAAATAAAACAAAGTTCTTGAAATAAAGATTTAGGCTAGTCGATTTGAGGCAAAGAAATGGGTGAATTTTTTATAAAACTCACCCATTCTTTTATTCTTAAGTATTTCTAAAAAATGCTGTATTACTTAGTTTTTTCTTTTTCTAGAAGAACTACTACTTGAAGATCTGGATTTTGAAGAACTTCTTGAACTACTGCTTCGAGCTCCGCTACTTCTTGAAGAACTACGTGAAGAGCTTCGAGTACTACTACTTCTTGATCTACTAGATCCACTACTTCTTGTGCTACTGCTTCTTGATGGTCTAGATGAACTTCGAGTACTGCTACTTCTTGAAGATCCTCGAGTACTTCTTCTTGTTTCAGATCTTCGAGGGCTAGTACTTCGAGTTTCTGTATTTCTTCTTGAAGATGACCTTGTTGAACTTCTTCGAGTAGAATTTGAACTACGAGTAGCTTTTGTTCTTGAAGTTGATCGAGGTGATGCAGTTCGAGTTGCTGCACGAGAAGCTTTTGTTGAAGTCCCACCTGATTCAGTTCTTACACGAGAAGCTGCTGCAACATTGTTATTGGAAGGAGTTGATCCTGCAAAATATTGTTGTCTCGCCTTTTTTGTTCCTGAAGCTTTTACACTACCACCTTTTCTTGAACCATAATAAGTATTAGTTACAGTCGCAGCATTTGCATTTTGAATATTATTTGATGCAAATCCATTTCCTCCCCAATAAGAAGGTGGGCAATATGCATTATTATAATAGCTATTATATGGATTATTGAAACCACCTCCATAACCACCTCCATAAGAATATGGACTGTAACCACCATAGAAGTTATTATTGTAAAATCGGTTGTTATTAAAACGATTCCATCTGTTCTGTCGGTTCCATCTGTTGAATCGGTTATATCCAAATCCATTTCCTACACTTACATAAATAGAAGGTCTAGAGAAAAACGGATCATAATAAGGATTAAACGGATCATAAGAATATGCATCTACAAATACAGGATCGTAGTATCCAAATCCTCGATTAGGTCGGTTAAATCTACGAATACGACTTGAATAATAATATCCACTATTTCTATCATTTCTGTAGTATTCGTCATCACGATCATCGTAATTATCTTCAGTATATTCTTCATACTCATCATAATCATCATCGTCATCAGATGAATTTGAAGTAGCATAATAATCACTATCCGTATCTGGATTATAATAAATGTCATCGTACTGAGCAAATGAAGTAGCTACTATTCCAAAAAGGAAAATTGCTGTGAGGTAAAGAGAAAATTTATAAGATTTCATATTGTAAAAATTTTTAAGATTGTAATTACCGAAACTCTCTTACAAGTTCAAGCGTAATTTATTACTTTTGTGCCTCTTTTTTAGTTAAAACAGTATTAAAGTTGAATTTGTTTGATGTTAAAACTGTTAAAATCGCTGTTAAGATACATTCATTAAGACGAAAACGTCAATTTTACGTCACTTCAATAATTTATTTAACTTTTTTTTAATATAAAATAATGTGCTTCGGTTTAGACATTTTAGAGATATGTCTTTTTTCCCAAAAAAGTAAATACCTCTTTTAAAATAAAGGTTTTATACTTTAAGCACAAATACACCTATAATATATAATTTAATCATGGCAAAAGAAATTACAAGTAGAGAAGAAGATTATTCCCAATGGTATTTGGATATTGTCAAAAAAGCCAATTTGGCTCAAAATTCAGCTGTCCGAGGATGTATGGTAATCAAACCTTACGGATTTAGTATTTGGGAAAAAGTGCAAGGTCAGTTGGACAAAATGTTCAAAGAAACTGGTCACCAAAATGCTTACTTCCCGATTTTTATTCCAAAAAGTTTTTTGAGTAAAGAAGCACAACATGTTGATGGTTATGCAAAAGAATGTGCCGTTGTAACGCATCACAGATTGATGAATGATCAAAATGGAGAAGGTGTGGTAGTTGATCCATCTGCAAAGTTGGAAGAAGAATTAATCGTACGACCAACTTCTGAAACCATCATTTGGAATACTTATCGAGATTGGATTAACTCGTACCGAGATTTGCCAATATTAGTTAATCAATGGTGTAATGTAGTTCGTTGGGAAATGAGAACTCGTTTGTTTTTACGAACGGCAGAATTTCTTTGGCAAGAAGGTCATACTGCTCACTCAACTCAAGAAGAAGCAATTGCAGAGACCAAACAAATGCAAGAAGTTTATGCAAAATTTGCAGAAGAATATATGGCTGTTCCAGTCATTCGAGGTTTTAAATCTGAAAATGAAAGATTTGCAGGTGCGGTAGATACATTTACTATCGAAGCGTTGATGCAAGATGGAAAAGCATTACAAGCAGGAACTTCTCATTTTTTAGGTCAAAACTTTGCGAAAGCATTTGATGTGAAATTTTTGAATGAGAATCAAAAAGAAGAATATGTTTGGGCTACTTCTTGGGGAGTGAGTACTCGATTGATGGGTGCATTAATTATGACTCACTCAGATGATGAAGGTTTGGTTGTTCCACCAAGGTTGGCTTCAACTCAAGTTGTTATTATTCCGATTCCAAAACCAAACGATGAGATCAACGCTGCTGTTGAAAAAATCATGACGGAACTTAAAGCAAAAGGTATTACTGTAAAATACGATCAAGACAAAAAGAAACGTCCTGGTTTTAAATTTGCGGAATATGAGATGCATGGAATTCCAGTTCGATTAGGTATTGGAAAAAGAGATTTGGAAAATGGCGTAGTTGAAGTTGCTCGAAGAGATACAAAAGAAAAATCTTCACAACCTTTAGAGGGCATTGCTGACCATGTTGAACAATTATTGGAAGACATTCAAAATAACTTATTTCAACGTGCTTTAGATTATCGCGCTGAGCATTCTTCAAATGCAGATACGATGGAAGAATTCCAAGATATTTTGGAAAATAAAGGTGGTTTCATTTATGCACATTGGGATGGAACAGTAGAAACGGAAAAGAAAATTAAAGAATTGACCAAAGCAACAATTCGTTGTATTCCTAATGATTGGAAGGAGGAAGAAGGTAAATGTATTTTGACTGGAAAACCTTCGAATCGAAGAGTCGTTTTTGCAAAAGCATACTAGAATAATGATTAATTGTTAACGGTGAATGGTGAATACCGTTTGGTGTTATTCGATGTTAAAAAAACCTGTTATGATTTATTTCATAGCAGGTTTTTTTGTTGGGAATTGGTAGATTTGTTTTTTGAAAAACTCTAGATGATTTTACGATTTAAAAATCAACCATTTACAATTAATAAAAATGAGCAAACTCCAAAAAGCATTTAATCCTTCTGACTTCAGAAAAAATGGACATCAATTAATTGATACTATCGCTGATTATTTGGAAGAAGTTAATCAAGCAAAAATACCCGTCATGGATTGGCGACAACCTGATGAAGCACTCGAAGATTGGAATCAATATATTTCAAATAACAATACTTCTACAGATTTTTATAAAAAAATAATCAAGCACTCCATGCACTTGCATCATCCAAAATATATGGGTCATCAAGTCGCTCCTCCTCTCCCCGATGCAATGCTAAGTGGACTTTTGGTTAGCGCACTAAAAAATGGTTCTGGGCTTTACGAGATGTCTCCCCTTTCTGCTCCAATGGAAAAAATTGTAATAGATTTTTTTTCCAAACATATTGGTTACGAAAATGAGGCAAGTGGATTTTTAACCTCAGGTGGAACCTTGGCCAATTTGACTGCACTCTTGACCGCTCGACAAGTGAAAGGATTTGGAGACATTTGGAATGAGGGAAATCCCGAAGAAAAACAGTTGGCAATCATGGTTTCGGAGGAAGCCCATTATTGCGTAGATCGTGCCGTTCGAATTATGGGATTAGGTGAAGCTGGAATAGTCAAAATTCCTACGAATGAAAAATATCAAGCAGATATTTCACAATTAGAAGAAGTTTATAACAATGCAATTACGGAAGGTAAAATAATCTTTGCAATTGTTGGAAATGCTTGCTCTACTTCTGTGGGCGCTTACGATAATTTGGAAGCATTTGGAGCATTTGCGCAGAAACATGATCTTTGGTTTCATGCCGATGGAGCGCATGGTGGTGCAGCTATTTTTTCGGAAAAATATAAACCGTTGGTCAAAGGAATTGAACATGCGGATTCTGTTATTATCGATGGACATAAAATGATGATGACCGCAGGTTTGATTACTGCTTTGATTTATAAAAATGGAAAAGATAGTTATCGAACTTTTCATCAAAAGGCACATTATCTTTGGGAAAATTCAGAAGAGGAATGGTTCAATTTAACGAAGCGAACTTTTGAATGCACAAAATTTAATTCCGTTTTAGAAGTTTATTCTTTGATCAAAAATTATGACGTTGAAATTTTTGATCAATATGTAACTTACACTTATGATTTGGCGAGAGCTTTTTCAGAGATACTGAAAGTCAATTCTAATTTTGAAATTGCGCATGAGCCTGAGTCAAATATTCTTTGCTTTCGAGTTTTTAAAAATGGAAATACACCAACCGAACTCAATGAGTTAAATACCAAAATTCGAAAACAACTTTTACATGATGGAAAATTTTATATCGTTCAAACAATCTTGAATGATTCTATTTATTTAAGAGTTACTTTAATGAATTCTTTTTCTACGATTGAAATGTTGGAAGAATTAATTGAAGAGATCTCAAACCTCAGTAATTAAAAACCTAAACATGAAAAACTATCTTTTATTTTTTATCATATTCACTTTCCCTTTCATTTGTTTTTCTCAAAAAGATGACTTAATGCATTTGATTATTTCGGAAAAAGTAAAGCAAGTATCTGTCGAAGATTTACTAGAAAAAGATTTTGAACAAGGGAATAAAAAAAGAATTTTAACTACAACTGAACAGGAGGAATTTGTTCTCCTCATAAAAATGACCATGGATGATTCACCGGGATTTTATGATCACTTCAAATTTAAGGTTGAATTCGAAAATGGAGATACCATTGATGTTTTTACAAATCTTGATAAAATTAACGCCAACAATAAATTCCGACGGATTCATGTATACAATCTTAATTATAAATTTGCCTTTGACAAACTTGCCAACTACAACAAAAAGATCAATAAAAAACTTGAATTGATTGGACTAAAATCTGATAAGCCTACGAGTAATTGGATAGAACATTTTCTACTATTTAATGATGGATATATTTATACAGTTGAGGGAATTTCAAAAGCTGAGATTGCATTTGATAAGTATATCATGAATTTTATGGAGCTATTAGATAATGGAGAATTGGATAAGAAAAAAGCATATTCTTTTGTACAAGAACTTTATTTAGTTTTTAATGGTCTAGATGAAAATGGGGAATTAAATATTGATACAGAAATGAGAGAAGAAATATGCGCTTATGCTGATACTGTTCTAATATTATTAGATTTATTTGAAAAAGATTACGAATACAAATATGGAATAGAAAGGGATTGGTAAGAGTAAATCAGATTTAATTTTAATACTAAAAAATAACCTAATGCTCGAAATAAGACCCTGTTGCGAACATTGCGAAAAAGACTTACCCAACGAATCTACGGAAGCAATGATTTGCACATTTGAATGTACTTATTGCAAAACTTGTGCAGAAGATGTTTTTGAAAATGTCTGCCCAAACTGCGGTGGTGGTTTTACTCAAAGACCAACTCGACCAAAAAAACATTTAGAAAAATATCCACCTTCAACAATTAAAATCTTTAAACCTAAAGACTTATCCGAACATCAAAATTTAATCAAAAAATACAAGTCTACTTCTCCTCCCAAAAGATAAAACACTTAATTCTCTATTTTTAAAAACAACCTGTTGCGAGCAAAACACAACGAGTTATTTAATTTTACAAAAAACACTTATTATAAAATTAAATTTGTTTTTAAATTTAATTTTCACTATTTTCGTAAAGCTATCTCATAACCTTTAAAATTTTAAATTAGATGAGAACGAATAATCGTGAAATTTTAATCTACTACAATCCAGCATCTGTTTCAGATAGAAGAATGGTGGCGCATGCTCAGGGAATGTCTTCACACATTAGAACATTTTCGCATACAAAATCTCCTTCAACTGGTACCAGTTGGCAAATGATTTTACGATCATTAGATGTTCATCCCAAAGAACTTTTAAATAAAGCTCATCCATATTATCAAGAAAATATTCGGGGTCGAGAATTTGATGAGGAAGACTGGTTGACGGTATTATCCAACAACCCGGATCTGATTAAAGCTCCCATTGCCGTTAGAGGTAGGCGTGCCATTTTATGCAGTAGTCCTACCGACATTTACAAACTCACCGCACCTAGTGCACCTCCTGTTTAAGTATTAGACAAGAGGGTGAATTTAAACAAACAACTTCTTCTCACCCATCAAAGATCCTGAATAAATACTCCTAATTTATTCGGGATTTTTTTATTAAAATATAGATCGCTTCGCTATCATTTTTTTTCTCAAATCAATCAACTTTTTATATCTTTGTGCCGCTTTAAAAAAATAATTTTCATCTAAAAAATAATACATATTATGGCAGCATTCGAAGCAGAAGGCAAATTGTATAAAAAAATGGACACTCAACAAGTAACAGATACTTTCAAAAAAAGAGAGTTTGTTGTTGAGATGGTTGACGGTGCATACACTCAATTAGTAAAATTTCAGATGGTGCAAAACAATTGCGAAAAACTGGAAGGATTTAATGAAGGTGATGATGTAAAAGTAACTTTCAATTTGAGAGGAAGAGAGTGGACAAGCCCACAAGGTGAGGTTAAATATTTTAGTACTTTGGATGCTTGGAAAATTGATTCGCAAGCTGCAGCTCCTGTTCAACAAGCAGCTCCTGCTAGTGCTCCAACAAATATTCCATCACCTACTGATGCTCCACCTGCAGCACAAAGTAATGACGATTTACCTTTTTAAAAAAAGGTTGATTTTGAATAATTTAATTAGTGTATCAACTCGTTAATAATTACCCTTAAGAAAAGGGCTGAGTTATTTTGATAACTAATGCCGATACACTAATGCCTCAAGATTTACTCAGCCCCCAACTTAACATCCTCTTTCTCAAAGAGGATGTTTTTTTTTGTATAGACTAGTTTTCACAATTCACTAGATGATTTAGTAATGATGATTCCTTTCAAAAAAGACAAATAATATTTAGAATTTTATTCTTATAGATTTTAAAAAAAATCTAAGATTTTTTTAAGTGCTTTAGTAGATCATTTTGGATTAGGATTTTCATTTGTTATTTCGAAGTATAAATTTTAATATCCAATTAATTCAAATAATATTTTTTCTTTATATCTTACCTTTCGTATATTCACCAAGTCAATTTTATTTTTAACCCCAAAAAAATATTTTATGAATAGTTTAAAAAAATTCCCATTTACCAATTTGGTATTAGAAGGCGGAGGCGTGAAAGGTATCGCCTACGCTGGAGCTCTAAAAGTACTCGCAGATAAAAACATCCTTTCTCAAATTGACAAAGTAGCAGGTACTTCTGCTGGTGCAATTTCTGCAGCGTTAGTAAGTATGCGATATACTGCAGCTGAAATTGAAACCATTGTCAATAAAACAAATTTTGCTTCCTTCGAAGATCATAAAGGAATTTTCCATATTGCTACTAAATATGGTCTTTATCGAGGTGACGCGTTTTTAGATTGGATGAAAAAACAAATTTCCAATAAAGGAATTCCAGAAGATGCTACTTTTGCTGACTTTGCTGAAAAGCATAATTGTCTTGATTTACATGTTTTCGCAACTGACTTAAATATGCATCAAGTAAAAGATTTTTCTTACAAAACAACGCCTACAACAATCGTTGCAGAAGCGGTAAGAGCTTCCATGTCAATTCCATTATTTTTTGAAGCATGGCAATTTCCAAATAGCATTCCCGATAATCATATTTATGTAGATGGTGGAACAGTTTATAATTATCCTATTTCTGCTTTTGATGAAGGTTCCGAGTTGAATGATAAGACAATAGGTTTTCATCTTGATAACCTTTCAGGGGAACCAACTGAAAACGATTTAGGATATCATCATTTTTTTAAATATATCAAAAGTCTATTTAAAACTTTACTCGATGCTCAAGTGATTGATTTTGATAAAAATAAAGAACAACAAGCGCAAACTGTACGAATTGATGATTTCGGAATTTCAGCTACTAATTTTAAAATCACTCCTCAGGATAAGCAAAAATTATATGACTCAGGAATGAAATGTGCAACTGAATTTTTGGAAAAATATTCACTCCCAACTGCTTAAACATTTCTTGAAAAAAATTTAGAAGGATCATTTACTTTATTTTTGTAAATGGTTCTTTTTTTATTTTAAAAATTCAAACTATTCCGCAAAGTCAATAACCACTTTTTCACGTTCTTGAAATAAGGTAAGTAGCTTATCTAACTCAATATTCCATTCGATCATCGTTCGAGGAGCTTGATGCTTACCGATTTGAATTTGAATTTCTGAATCTATTTGAGCAATATTCACATCCATTATTGGCTTGAAACTATCATACGAAATAACTCCACTTGCTAATAAAGAATTATACCTATTCCAAAAAGCCTGCTGAAAATTCTCCTCTTTATAAAAAATAAAAAATAGATCGGTAAGGATATTTGGAAACCGTTTATCTTCAATAATATTAAGTGGTTCTTTATTTACTCTAAGTCTCAATGCACCATCTAAATCAAATAATACAAACCTAAATTTCCCCTGATCAATCGCATAAAAACGAGCATTATTATGTGGCCAATCTACATTTGCTATATAAGATTGAAATACCATATAGTCAATAAAATTATCGACATCAAGTTCTTCTTTTAAATAATTAAGATTCCCTTCTTCTATAGCTTTTACAAACGCATCAATCCGATCAAAATCACCGTCTTTTTTAATTAATTCATGAGTGGTAATCTTAGCTAAAGTAACTGCACTTTTTTTAGCACTATAAAGTCCAGCCACTCCATGCGAATTAGCTTCTGTCCTTAAATTCAATAACCCATGAAAATCATTATTAATATAAACAAGGACAGGTTCTCCATAAGTAAGATCTAAATTTAAATCAGCATTAATCGCCAGTTGAGTAAGGCTTAAATCCTTCATCATCGTTTTCACAAAATCATTCCCAGAGTTTCTCAATCGAATAGCTTTGATTTCATCTAGGTTATGATGAGGGAGAATCTTATTAGGATTTATTAGCGAACGATCACTATTATCATATTTATCTTCAAACTTAACACCTAAAGTTTTCAATGAAAACTTAGTAGAAAAACCACCTTTAATTTCCAATTCTACCTCTTCATTTTCTACTACTAAAATACCATTTCGAAACATATTAAATCGCCCTTCGATTTCAATTTCTTCTTCATATTCTTCGTTCATTTTGTTAAATTCATCACAATCTACCTCGATATTAATTACAGGTAATTCCGTTGCTATTTCCGAAATATTTAGTAATTGAAAATCCTCGTTGAACTTGGTACAACTAAAAATTAATGTCAGTATTAAAAAAAACAGTAAATTCTTCATGGCTTATTTTTTTGCTTTTCTTTTATTATAAAATCGTTTTTCTACACCAATTAAGACTGCAATTTTTGGATCATTTATAAAAAAGACATCTAGCATATTTCGCAAGTTAAAATCTGCATTTGCAGTCAGCGACCATTGATCAGTTACTAAATATTTCATCCCTGCTGAATAATCAACTCTCCATAGATATCTATAGCCTAACCTAAAATCAGGATCAAGGAAATCTAAGTTATTTTGAAAATTAAAACCTGTTGAAACTACCCATTTTTCAGTTAGAGGAAATATCATTCTTAATGGAAATACAAATCGTATCGTAGAAGCATTGAATTCTTCACCATTTCTACTACCTGAAGAAAAAATAGTTTTGCCAGCGATTCCAAGCGATAAATAATTTTTCTTAAATGAAAATAATTTCAATGCACCACCAAAGGTGATAATATACCCTTTAGAGTTTTTTACTTTTATATTATTAATTTGAAGAGAATTATTAAAAGAATAACCTGTATTCAAAAAAATAGAACGTCGAGGTTGTGCAAAGACTTCTAAAACAACAAGAAATAAAAAAAGTAATAATAGATATTTTTTTTTCATAGCAATGGGTGATAGTGATATTTGGGCTGGAATCATTGCCTATTAGATATTCAACAAATTCCGTCATCATGTTGAAAAGAAAAACGAAACTGATTCAAATTCGGTTGGTAGTTTTAAATTAAATTTGTTCTGATTTTTTTCAAAAAGAAACAATAACTAAGTGCTTTTTCTTATTTTAAACCCATGAAACAGCAATTTTTACTTTTAGTCTTATTTATCATTTCTTACTCATTTTCCTCTGCTCAAATCCTGATTGGTTTTGAAACTCGTTGGAGTGATGATTTTCGAGAATGGACCATTTTTACAGATGATGAGGAGGAAGAAGGAAATCTAGCCATGCGATGGCAACAACAAATGGATTGGTCGGAGTGGGATTATCGAATTGGTGAATCTACGGGAAGCATCAAATTAAAATTCAAAAATGACCCTTCCACTTGGGAAGTTAGAGGTGATGGTGAAATTATCACGATGCGAATGAAATGGAATAATGATGTGAATGAATGGACGATTTCTGACGGATCAAAAAAACTGACTTTGAAGGCGCTTTACAACAATAATTTGAATGATTGGAAAATTGATAGCGATAAAAATGGTGTTTTTGAAATTTATATGGAGTGGCAAGATGATCCTCGAAATTGGACCGTCATAGATGAGTTGGATGAAGAAATTAGTTTACCTTTTAGAATGGCAATTTCATTTATTTCAATTTTCCACTCTTTTCCAAAAAATTAAATTTTGAATTCTATTAAAAAATACCTCGAACAATTTCCTCATTTCACGCCTAGTTCTTTTGAAAATGCACTTCCGTTTTTAGAAGAAAAAGAAGTAAAGGCTGGAGAGTTTTTATTGCATCAAGGGAAAATTTGCAACCAAATTGCTTTTATCGAAAAAGGACTTTTCCGTTTGTTTTATTTGCATGATGGAAAAGAAATCACCACCTGTTTTTGCAAAGAAAATACGATCACTTGCTCTTACCAAAGTATGTTAACTCAACAACCAAGTGAGATGGCTATTCAAGCAATCGAGGACAGTAAAGTCATTTATTTTTCTTATCAAAATCTTCAAAAATTATATCAGGTAGATTTGTTTTGGCAACAAGTTGGGCGACTTGCTGCTGAGAATGAATATATAATCGCTGACTGTTATAATCGTTTTTTAAATACACTTTCTGCTCAAGAACGCTATGTGCAAATCTTGAAAACTGATCCTGAATTATTGCAACGAGTTCCACTCAATTATCTCGCCACCTACCTTCAAATTACTCCTGAAACTTTAAGTAGAATTAGAAAAAAAATTTCCACTAATTGATCTAGATCAAGTGTAAAAAGAAAAAACTGCCTGAACTTTACCTCATCGTTAAGGTTCTTTGACAAATCTCGTGTTTTTAAGTCAAGCTAAAATTAAAATCAACTCTTCCTCTGGTCGTTCTTAATTTCAATTTTAACTTGACCACGAGACTTGACGAAGAACAATTATTAATTTTAAAAATTTAATCTAATGAATACCAGTTCAGTTAAAAAATCAGTCGTAGATAGTTATGGAAAATTAGCTAAAGCTGCTAGTGGAAATCTTTTTACAAAATTATTCGCTTGCTGCAATCCAACCGACTTAGCCAATGAAGTTGGCGAGAAAATAGGTTACTCTAAAGAAGAAATTCACTCCGTTCCAGAAGGAGCTAACTTAGGCGTTGGTTGTGGAAACCCTTCTGCTTTGGCAAAAATTGATCAAGGGCAAACTGTCGTTGATTTAGGTTCAGGTGCAGGATTCGATGCATTTTTGGCAGCTCCTCTAGTCGCAGGAAAAGGAAAAGTAATCGGTATAGATTTGAGTGATGATATGCTAGCACTTGCTAGAAGAAACGCAATAAAAGGAGGTTATGAAAATGTAGAATTTATCAAGGGCGACATCGAAGAACTTCCTCTAGAAGATAAAGTTGCCGATCATATTATTTCCAATTGTGTCATAAATCTTTCTTTAAATAAAGATGCAGTTTACCAAGAAGCTTATAGAGTTTTAAAACCTGGTGGTCATCTTTCGATTTCAGATATTGTTTTAGAAAAAGAACTTCCTGATTTTATACAAAATTCTTTGGCAGGTCATATTGCTTGTGTCTCGGGTGCTGAAAAATTGGAAGACTATCTTCAATATGTAAAAGATGCAGGATTCAAGGAAATCAAAATTGAAACGAAAACTACTTTCCCTTTGGAGTTGATGTTGACTGATCCACAAGTAAAAAGAATTGCGAAAGAAATGAATTTTAATTTGAATAGTGACGAAGCGAAAGACATCGCTTCAAGAGTAACAAGTATTTCTTTAAGTGCAATAAAATAGAACATGAAACTCAATCATAAAAATACTTTTTGGGGAAGTGTTGTTGCATTTTTTATTGGGACGAGTTGTTGTTGGATAAGTTCTTTGGCGATTTGGTTGGGAAGTGCAACTCTCCTAACTTGGCTATCAATTTTTATTGAAAGCATTCAAGCATTGTTTATTTTTGTAGGGGCATTGTTAGGAGGGGTTTCGCTCTTCTTCTTTTTTAGAAAAAAAAATTGATTTCATTTTAATAAAGAAGTCGCAAAGTAAATTTTCAACAAAACTTTGCGACTTCTTAAAAAAAAATATACTTGAATGTTTAACCTTCAACCAAAGTCCCCACAGCTTCTCCTTGTATAATTTTCATCAAGTTTTCTTTTTTTCCAATATCAAAAACGATAATCGGTAAATCATTTTCTTGACAAAGCGTAAAAGCAGTTGTATCCATCACTTTCAATCCTTTGGTCAAAACTTCTCTAAAAGTAATTGTTTCGTATTTAGTTGCCGTTGGATCTTTTTCAGGATCTGCTGTGTAGACTCCGTCCACTCGTGTTCCTTTTAAAATCACATCTGCACCAATTTCATTTGCTCGAAGTGCTGCCGCAGAGTCAGTTGTAAAATATGGACTTCCTGTTCCTGCAGAAAAAATAACAACTCGTCCTTTTCTCAAATGGCTAATTGCTTTTCTTCGAATATATGGTTCTGCAATTTCTCGCATTTCGATAGCTGTTACTAATCGAGTAAAAACATCAATTGCTTCTAAAGCTCCTTGCAAAGCCATTCCATTAATAACTGTTGCGAGCATTCCCATATAGTCTCCTTGCGCTCTTTCGATTCCAGTTTCTTTCGCCTGCAATCCTCTAAAAATATTTCCGCCTCCAATCACAACTGCTACCTGCACTCCTGCATCTACTAACTCCTTGATCTGTTCAGCGTAATGTCTTAACATTAAAGGTTCGATTCCAAATTCTTGATTCCCCATCAAGGATTCACCACTAAGTTTGAGAAGGACTCTTTTATATTTGATAGCCATGGTAATTAATTAATTAATTATTTATTTATTTTGTTTCTTATATAAATCTTGTACGTAAACGTGTATGATCAGGATTTATATAAGAACGTTTATTTTTTTTGAAAAAATTTACTCTCCGTCTTGGTCAAAAAAAAAGCGAATTAAATAAATAATTCGCTTTTATATTTTTATTAATTTTTCATATCAAAAAATTAACCTAATGCAACATGTTTGAATTCAGTTACAGTCAAATCTTTGTGGGTACTTTGTAAGTATGATTCAACAGTCATTGAACTATCCTTTACATAAACTTGAGCCATCAAAGTATTTTCTTTGAAAAACTTATTCATTTTACCTGATGCAATTCTTTCTAACATTGCTTCTGGTTTCCCTAATTGACGAGCTTGATCCATGTTGATTTCCATCTCTTTTTCAATCACAGCAGGGTCAATACTATCTTTATTTAAACCTAAAGGCTTCATTGCAGCAACTTGCATTGCAACATTTTTACCTGGCTCGATATAATCAGGTCCTTCCAAGTTCAAAGCAACCAAAACAGCAGCACGGTTACCCATGTGAATGTATGGTAAAACTTGACCTTCACCAGCAGCAGTAACTACTTTTTCGTAAGCTTTTACTTCTACTTTCTCTCCAAATACACCTACTTGCTCAATTACTTTAGCCCCTACATTCATCTCTGCATCATAAGGTAGAGCCAATAAATCGTCTAAAGAATCAGGAAGATTTTTCAAAGCAACCTCTCCAATAGAAGTAGCTAAAGCAATAAATGCATCACCTTTACCAACGAAATCAGTCTCACAACTTAATCGTATAATAATTCCATTATTTCTGTTACTAGAAGTCAATGCGATAACTGCACCTTCTTTAGCATCTCGGTCTGCTCTTTTAGCAGATAATTTTTGTCCTTTTTTACGAAGAATTGCAATTGCTTCTTCAATGTTTCCACCTGCTTCCGTCAATGCCTTTTTACAATCCATCATACCAGCACCTGTGATATCACGTAATTCTTTTACGTCTTTAGCTGAGATTTTTACGTCCATTTTTTATAAAAATTTTAGACTTGCCGATTTAAATCGACAGTATGATTAAAATGATTTAATTTTAAAATTCTTTTACACTCAAAAATAATTTTCTAAGAGAACTATTTTGTGAGTATGAAATTTACAAGCTAAATTTAAGTTAAGCTTGTTTTGTTGCAGCAGCTTTATTTGCTTGTTTAGCCTGCTTAGCTTTTGCTCCTTCTTTCAATCCTTCTTGGATTGCTTCAACCATATAGTTAACTACGATTGAGATTGATTTAGAAGCATCGTCATTTGCAGGAATCGCATAATCTACGATGTTAGGATCACTATTAGTATCTACCATACCGAAAGTTCTCATTCCTAATTTTGTAGCTTCTGCCAAAGCAATGTGCTCGTGTCCTATGTCAACAATAAAAATTGCTCCAGGTAAGCGATTCAAATTTGCAATACCACCCAAAACTCTTTCTAATTTATTTCTTTCACGAGTTAACGTCAATTTTTCTTTCTTTGTTACACTAGTCAAAGATGTATCCGCTAACATTGTATCGATAGTCTGCATCTTTTTCACCGACTTACGAATAGTTGAAAAGTTAGTCATCATACCTCCTAACCATCTATCTACAACGAAAGGCATTCCTACACTCAATGCCGCTTTAGAAACGATATCTCGTGCTTGCTTTTTAGTCGCAACAAAAAGAACTTTTTTACCTGATGCAGCAATTTGCTTTAATGCTTTTGCAGCACGATCCATTTCAACATCAGTTCTATTCAAATCGATAATATGGATACCTTTTCGCTCCATAAAAATATTTGGTTGCATTTTAGGGTTCCACTTTCTCTTCATGTGGCCGAAGTGAACGCCTGCATCCATTAACTCTTGATAAGTAGGTTTAGCCATTTTACTATTTTTTAGTTTGTTATTTTTGTTTTGAAAAAAACGCTTTCGTTTTCCTTTTTACAAAAAATATTTTGCAAACAGATTTTTAAAAAATTTTAAGCCGCCCGAATAAGTTTGGGCAAATAAAGCGATCTCGCAACGATTAACGTTTTGAGAACTGGAAGCTCTTACGTGCTTTTGGTTTACCGTATTTTTTACGCTCAACCACACGTGCATCTCTCATCAAGAATTTTCTTGATTTCAATGGACTTCTGAATTCTTCATTCATTTTAACCAATGCTCTTGAGATTGCCATTCTAATAGCTTGAGCTTGACCTTTGAATCCACCTCCGTTCACGTTTACTTTTACATCATAAATATTACCGTCAATTTCAACAGTTTGAAATGGATCAGTAATATCTGCTTGAATATGAGGTATGGTGAAATACTCTTTGTAATCTTTCCCGTTTACTGTGATTTTACCTTCTCCTTGAGTTAGGTAAACTCGAGCAACAGATGCTTTTCTTCTGCCTATGGCATTTATCATTTCCATATTAAACTATTTTAAAGATTTTCAGGTTTTTGTGCTGCATGTGGATGCTCTGCTCCTGCGTACACATATAATTTTTTAAACATTGCTCGTCCCAATTTATTTTTTGGTAACATTCCTTTTACAGCTCTTTCGACAACTGCGTAAGGTTTCTTCACCATCAATTCTTGAGCAGTAATGCTTTTTTGTCCACCAGGATACAAGGAATAAGACAAGTAAACTTTTTGTTCCATCTTGCTTCCTGTCAATCGAATTTTGTCAGCATTGATAACGATAACATTGTCACCTGTATCTACGTGTGGAGTATAAGAAGGCTTATGTTTACCTTTTAATACTGTTGCAATCTTGGTACACATTCGTCCCAAAGTTTGCCCTTCAGCATCTACTACAAACCATTTTCGGTCTACAGTATCTTTATTTGCTGATTGAGTTTTGTAACTTAAAGTATTCACTCTATAATTATTTTAAAATGATATAAAATTTCAATTAGAAATCGCCTTGTTTAAAAGCGAGTGCAAAAGTAATTCTTTTGTTTATTAAAAACAAAGCTTTTTGTTCTAATTTTTATTTTCAAAATACGTAAACCATTGATAATCAGTTAAATTTTCGCACAGTTATTTTTGACTGATCAGATTCTTGATGTTTTTTTTGATTTTTTTCAAGAAAAAAGTAACTCGAAAATTTTAATTCAACTATTTCATTTTTCTTGGGAAAAAAGAATTCTTTGTTTTACCTTTAATATAGCACCAGAACAAACATATATTTTACCATAACATACCATGAAAAACAAAGAGAATTTCATTCCTGGAATTTATAATTATTGTGACCGCTGGTGCGAACGATGTCCTTTTTCCAACCAATGTCAAAATTTTCAAGAACAATCTGCCAAGGGCGACCATGACCAAGATTTTGAAGCAGAGTATTTTTTAGATTCTTTGCAAGAGAGTTTACAAGATGCTGTTCAAATGTTGGAACAAGCTGCGGAAGAGCGTGGATTGGATTGGGAAGAGATTCAAGAAGCTGCAGAAAATTTTGAAGAGGAAGAACCTGAATACACTCCTACTCAATTAAATCTAATCAAGAGAAGTAAACAATATTATAAATTGTCCAGTCTTTGGCTCGATTCTAATGAGCATCTGATTTCCCAAAAAGAAGAAGAAATTCAACGAAAAGATGATTTGGGAATCAATGTAGAACAAGAAGTGGATGAACTGAATGACGCACTAAATTCTATTTACCATTACATTTATTTTATTCATACTAAAATTGGTCGTGCAATCGAAGGTCTTCATGATGAATGGATGATGGAGGAATATCCTATTCAAAATGATGCGAATGGAACTGCCAAAATTACCTTGATTGCTATCGAAAAAAGTATTGCAGCTTGGGAAGTTATTCGAAATCAGATGCCTGATGCAGAAGATGATATTTTGGATATTTTGGTTTTGTTGTCAAGATTAAAAGGTGGAATGAAAAAGGAATTTCCGCAGGCAGAGGGTTTTGTTCGACCTGGTTTTGATCAAATGGGTGGGGCTGCTTCGGATCGATAGTTTTGATTTTTTTCATAAATTAAGTGGTATAATTACTACCTGACTACCTCCACTAGAAAATAAAAAATAACTCAGAAGTAATGTTTCCCCATCATAGAATAATTGGTAATTATTAATAAGTCCAAAAGTATTCTCAAAATCCCAACTATCAATCAATTCAAAGTTAGGAAAAGTATATTTATTAATGGTCTGAGTACCAGCATTATTAACTAAGGCAGGATTAGTCAAATTTATCATCTCCGATTCATTTTCTAAAAAAACAAAATCATAACCTATCCCTTTATCATTAATTGGGCTATAAATTGAATTAATAATATTCCCTTCAGCATCGAAAAGAGTTCCATTATAATTGGGTATAAAATAATTCTTATCTGAAGTATAGGTAACCTTTGGAAGTGGATTAGATAGAAAATAAGAAATTGGACTTTCGGAAAGTAACTCCCATGTATCTGAAAAAGTAAGATCTAAAAATCCACCCGCTGAAACCTGTGTAGAAAAAACTAACCTTAAGATATTTTCTGATGTTGAAGCGAAATCAATTTTTTCGTTATAAATATCAGCGCAAGAACAATCAGCACTTCCTAGTATCTCACCACTCGCTCTATCCAAAATTTTTATGGGTGATGATGAATCGTCAACAAGAATGATTAGTCCTTCTCTATCTGTATTAATCGCTTCAATTACTTTATCACCAATATTAATCATCTCAAGCAGATCTAAACTAGTTGCATCCAAAATAACAATTCTATCATCTAAAAAAGGATCATCAGTAATTAGGTATAGTTCATCTTCTCCATTAAATTTTCCAATTGAAAAAAATTCAATATCAAACCCTAAAAACAATTCCGTCTCTGCTATAAATTCTGCTGATTCATAATCATAAGCAAACAAACTATCCCCATCTACGAAGTAGATTAATTTTAAATCAGGATGATGATAAACATCAATATTCGAATTTTGCAGGGAATTGAAAATTAACTTCTCATCAAAATTAACTTCCACCTCATTGCTCACAATATAACGATCACTTAATTCAATAAATACTCGATAGAATAGTTTTCTTTCTTCCGACAAAACAATCTCCTCCCATATTGAAATTTCTTTTGAAGTTTCTTCATGAACAACTTTATTAATTTCTGAATTGAACGAAAATGAGGCAAATGGATCTAAGTTAGCAGGAATCGGTTCCAATGATCGAACAATAATATATCGTTCAAATTCAGAAATATTCACCTCCGTCCAAGAATGAGACAATTGACTTCCATCTTGAATTATTGAAAGTGTAAAATCCTGCAAAGGCGTTTCTTCATCGTCATTCTTACAATTAAAAATCGAGGAACAAATAAGTAGAAAAAAAAGAAAGAGATTTAATTTAGTATTCATTTTTATATATTTTCAATAAAGATAAAACGTTTTTCTATTTTAGAATAGATTATTTTTTGGCTAAAAAAATAATTTTCAAACCTTCACGCCTTGTTTTTGTTACATTTCTCATAACTATTTTGTCCTCACAAAGACCTACCTTTGTAGACATGCATCAGTAGGAATTTTGATTGAAAAAAAATGAACGAAAATAAAAATTTAGCCGCTTCGCAAATTTCACCAACGGAGGACAATGATCCCACCGCGGAATCTCGCAAACGTGATCATATCGAACTTGCTTTCCAATCACAAATTGAGGAAGGTAAATTGGATAATCGTTTTTATTATGAACCACTTCTTGCTGCTCACCCTGAGAAAAATTCATTACCTAATTTTGATTTTTTAGGAAAAAAAATGCGTGCACCTATTTGGGTGTCAAGCATGACAGGCGGAACTGGTTTTGCAGGAATCATCAATCATAATTTAGCACGAGTTTGCAAAGATTTTGGAATGGGAATGGGTTTGGGATCATGTCGATCTTTGTTATTTAGCGATGAACATTTAAAAGATTTTGATGTCAGAAATTTGATTGGAGATGATTTACCATTCTTTGCCAACTTAGGTATTGCACAGTTGGAAGATCTGATCGACGACAACAAAATAGAACTTGTAAATACCTTGTTACAAAAACTTCAAGCTGATGGTTTAATCATCCATGTGAATCCATTTCAAGAATGGTTACAACCTGAAGGTGACCGATTTCGACGATCTCCAATTGAAACGATCGAAACGATTTTAAATAAAATAAATGCACCAATCATCGTCAAAGAAGTTGGGCAAGGAATGGGTTACGAAAGTTTAAAACGACTTTTCCAATTACCTTTGGCAGCAGTAGATTTTGCTGCTAACGGAGGAACTAATTTTGCAAAAGTAGAACTCTTACGAAGCGATGAACAGAAGCAAAGTATTTTCCAAAAATTAGCTTACGTTGGTCACAGCGCAGAAGAAATGACAATAATGACCAATCAAATCATCAAAGATTTGGGAGACAAAATGCGATGTAAAGAAGTCATTATTTCAGGTGGCGTAAAAAACTTTTTGGATGGATATTATTTAATTAATAAATTAGACCTCCCAAGTATCTATGGACAGGCGTCAAGTTTTCTAAAACATGCACGAGGTGATTATCAAGAATTGTTTGATTATGTGGATGCACAAGTGCAAGGATTAGAATTAGCTAACGCTTTTTTAACTATAAAAAACTGAAATGGTTATTGAGTTATTAGTTAATAAGTTATCTTACCGCTTGCGAAAACAACCAATAACTTAATAACTCAACAACTATACTTTAGATTAAAATTTCATCAATGAAAAAATCAATTTCAGGATTTTCAAAAATGTCCAAACGTAAAAAATTACGTTGGATTGTCGAAAATTTTTTCAAAGACCCTGAAAATGTGATGCGGGAACTCATGAGTCATTGGCATCAAAATGAAGAGCAACAAAGAGTGCTAGATGGATTTAGTGAAAACACTATCAGTAACTATCTTCTGCCTTTTGGAGTGGCTCCTAATTTTGTCATCAATGATAAAACTTATGCCATTCCGATGGTGATCGAAGAGAGCTCTGTTGTAGCTGCGGCTTCAAGTGCTGCAAAATTCTGGATGGAACGTGGTGGATTTAAAGCCAAAGTAATTGCTACTAAAAAGGTAGGGCAAGTTCATTTTAGTTGGAGTGGAAATGTTGATAAATTGAATTCCGTTTTTGAAAAACTAGACGCACAGTTACGAATCGACGTTTCACATATTACAGCCAATATGGAAAATCGAGGAGGTGGAATTTTAGATATTTCATTACTCGACATGACGCATCTAGAAGATAACTATTTCCAACTCAAAGTTAATTTTGAAACTTGTGATTCGATGGGTGCGAATTTCATCAATTCTGTTTTGGAAGAGTTTGGAAGATCTTTGAAAAACTTCGTTGCGACCAATGAGATATTCGAAGGAGAAGAAAAAGAGTTAACTGTTATCATGGCCATTCTTTCTAATTATACGCCTGAATGTTTAGTGCGTGCATGGGTTGAATGTCCAGTAGAAAATTTAGGAATAACCAATGGTTTGGAGGCTTCCACATTTGCTGAAAAATTTTGCAAAGCCATTCGGATTGCGCACATCGATCCTCATCGAGCAACGACTCATAACAAAGGAATTTTCAATGGTATTGATGCCGTAGTTTTGGCTACTGCTAATGATTTTAGAGCAGTCGAATCGTGTGGGCACACTTATGCTGCGAGAGATGGGCAGTATCGAAGTTTAAGTTATTGTAGCGTGGAAGATGGTATATTTAAATTCTGGTTAGACTTGCCGATTGCCTTAGGTACTGTAGGTGGTTTGACAAAACTTCATCCTGTGGCACGACGTTCATTAGAACTATTGGGTAATCCTTCTGCTAGTCAATTGATGGAAATTATTGCCGTGGCAGGATTGGCGCAAAACTTTGCCGCAGTTAAATCTTTGGTCACGACAGGTATTCAAAAAGGCCACATGAAAATGCACCTTTTAAATATATTAAATCATCTCGGAGCGAACGAAAAGGAAGTCACGGAAACTGTCAATTATTTTAAAGACAAAGTAGTTTCTTTCTCTGCAGTTCGTGATTTCTTAGATTTAATTCGAGGTGAGAAAAAAAAAGACATTAGCCTTTTGACTGATCAAAAGGCTCGTTCATAAAATTACCTTTATTCTATTTTTGAAAAATATAGACCTTCCAAAGCTTTAAGTTTTGGAAGGTCTTGTATCATAAAAAAGATTCTTAGACTATTTATTTTTTTTACTACATAGAAAACATAGGGTTTAGTTTTTTCTCTAAAAAAAACTATGTGTTCTATATGCTTATGTAAAAAAGATTCACTAATTGTCATTTTATCAAACTCGTAAATACATTGTTAAAAAATAAAAAACAATACATTCACGCAAAAGGAAAACTACTTCTTTCCTCTGAATATTTTGTACTTGACGGAGCACTCGCTTTAGCTTTGCCAACTTCAAAAGGACAAACTTTTAGCTTTGAAGAAATTGACAACTCTGAAGTAATTTCATGGAAAAGTTTTGATGAGAAAGAAGAACCTTGGTTCAAAGGATCTTTTTCTACAGAAAATTTTGAAATAATTGAAACGAATGATTTAGAGATTTCCAATCGTTTGACACAAATCTTAAATGTATGTCGTGAGTTAAATTCTTCTTTTTTAAAAAAGGGAAAAGGTCTAGTGGTAGAATCACATTTAACCTTCCCAAAAAACTGGGGATTAGGCACCAGTTCAACTTTAATTTATAGTGTTGCAAAATGGGCAGAAGTAGATGCATTTGTATTGTTAGAAAAAACATTTGGTGGCTCAGGATATGACATTGCTTGTGCAGGTGCAGAGAAAAACATCTTATATTCAAAAAAAAATGGAGTGGTAAAATGGACGAATTGTAAATTTGATCCACCATTTAAAAATCAATTATATTTTGTTTTCTTAGGGAAAAAGCAAAACAGCCGAGAGGGAATTTCTCATTATCGAAAGATAGATAAAAAAGATAATCTAGTCTTGGAATTTTCTTTTTTTACAGAAAAAATATTGGACTGTTCTGATTTTTATGCGTTTGAAAATTTACTGGAACAGCACGAAGATTTAGTTTCTACAACATTACATTTACAAAAAGTAAAAAATTTATACTTTGATGATTTTTGGGGAAGTGTAAAATCGTTGGGAGCTTGGGGAGGAGATTTTATTTTAGCGACAAGTGATCGTTCAGAAGAAGAAACACAAAAGTATTTCAACGAAAAAGGATTTGAAGTATTTATAAAATATGAAGATTTAATTTTAAAGTAACAAAAGAGTTTATGGCAAAAAAATGGTTTGATAGCAAGGTGATAAAAATTGAAGATGAATCTTCCACGACGAAGCGATTCTGGGTTCAAGTAGAAGGCGATGAAATCGTTGATTTTAAAGCTGGACAGTTCGTTACGTTAGATTTACCAATTTCTGATAAACGAACAAAAAGATGGCGCTCCTACTCTATCGCAAATGCACCTGATCAATCTAATATTTTAGAATTTTGTATTGTCTTGCTCGAAGGCGGTGCAGGTACAACTTACTTTTTTGAAGAAGTGAAAATTGGAACTGAGATCAAATTTAAAAAACCTGCAGGTGGCTTTTATTTACCTGAAAAAATAGAAACAGATTTGGTGTTTATTTGTACAGGAACTGGTGTTGCACCTTTTCGAAGTATGCTGTGGGATATTTATAACAATAAAATTCCGCATAAAAATATTCATTTAATTTTCGGAACCAGAACTGAAGATGGAATTTTATATGAAAAAGAATTCGAGGATTTGATAGAAAAAATGCCAGAATTAAAATATTCAGTAGCGTTATCTCGGGCAGAAAATTTACCTCAAAAAAAATATGAATTGGCAAAAGGTTATGTTCACCCAATTTATCAAAAGCATTTTTCGAAAGTTAGAAATGATGTGGATTTTTGGATTTGTGGATGGAGCAATATGATTGATGAGGCCGTGGCGAAGTTGATGATTGAGATGAATTATGATAAAGGACAGATTCATTATGAATTGTACGGATAATATTTCTAAAAAAAATATCTTAATTCGGACAAAACATTTTCAACCAAATCCAAGGAAAAGCGTTATCTTTGTAGAATCAATCTAAATAAGTTCTTATTCACAATTCTATATAAGAATTTAACTTTTTTGAAAAAATTAAATCGATAATTAAATCATGGAAAATACAGCAACTAAAAGTCCGGTAATGCTTTATACAGAGCAAACTCCTAATCCGGAATCGTTGAAATTTGTTACTAATAGAATGTTATTCAAAGGAACAGCAGATTTCAGAGAAGAAGAGTTGGCGAAAGAATGGTCTCCACTTGGGACAGCTTTATTTGAACTGCCTTATGTAAAAGGGGTATATATTTGTAATAACTTCGTTTCAGTAACCAAGGAGTTCAATTATTCTTGGGAAGATATTATGTTGAAGTTGAAAGATTTCATCAAAAAATTTGTTGAGAGTGGTGGAGATATTGTAACTGAAGGTTTTGAAGCAGCAATGGCAAAAATCGAAGAAGAACGTGGAGCAAGTTATGAATACTCAGAAGAAGAATCTGTCATCGTTCAAAAAATAAAAGATTTAATTGACACTTATGTGAAGCCAGCTGTAGAAATGGATGGCGGAAATATTGAATTCAAATCATTCGATCAAGGAATTGTAACGGTAATTTTACAAGGTGCTTGTAGCGGATGTCCATCTTCAACAGTAACCCTAAAATCAGGAATTGAAGGAATGCTAAAAAGAATGGTTCCAGAAGTAAAAGAAGTTGTTTCAGAAATGGGATAATCTAAGTCATAAAGACTCAACCTATCATTTTCCACAAAATGATATTGGCGATGTTTCGAAGGGAGCATCGCTATTTTTATTTTATAAAAAAATGATCTAGGATTATAGCTTAAAATGACTTCAATCGAAGTCCTACAAAAAATGTTCTTGGCAAAGATGGTCCATAAACATAATTACTATCTCTATTCTTTCCTGAGTCAAAATCATTTTGATAAGCATTGGTTACATTCTTTACACCTCCAAAAACCTCTAATCCTGAATCCATTTTTTTCAAATCAAAGGTATACCCTGCTTTCAAACTCAACTCCGTAAAAGAAGGAGTCGTCAAATATTCATCAACATTTTGCTCTGGTGCTCCCGCAAAATGTGCGATCTCCATATTTCCTGTGTAAACCAAATTAGCAGAAGCATTGAATTTTTTATTAGGTATGATCGTCAACATCGCATAGCCATACTGATTAGGTGTTCGTAAAAATTCTCGTCGTCCTTCAACTCCTTCTATGTTAACCACCGACTCATCATACTTACTCGTCTGCAAAGTAAAACCACCTTCCAATTGAATTTTCTGATTATAATTGGCTCGCACTTCTAATGTCGCACCTTGTACAGTTGCGCCCTCGCCATTTCTTTTTTCAAATAATTCTCCAAACGTATCCTCTCCAATCGACTCTTGAAAAAACGCATTTTGTAAATAAGTGTAAAACCCTTCGGCAGTAAATCCTACAATAAATTTATCCTTCGGCAAATCATAATTGACAGAACCACTCCAGCTATTTGATCGCTCTTCTTTTAAATCAGGTGACAAACCTATTCTCGAAATTCCTCCTCCAGCAAAAGCAATGTGCAAGTCCGCATCAAATGCTTGCGGTGCTCGAAATCCTGTCCCCCAAGTCAATCTAAACTGTGTCGTATTTTTTAATTTATATAAAAATGAAACTCGTGGACTTAGCATAATTTGATCTACCAAATTATGCTTGTCAAATCTTACCCCTGTCAACAAATTTATCGAAGGAGTAACTTCCCAATCACTTTGTAAAAAGCCACCTGCGTTTTTGGTCAACTGATCTACCTTGTATCGATAAGCGGTAATTTCATCTAGTACATCATCTATTACATACTCACCTCCAACCGTTAGCACATTTGTTCCGCCAAAGAAATTTTGCACACGATGATTCAACTGCACTCCTGCCTGAAAAGTAGTGTTGTCAGAAACGCCATAAGGAGGATCCACTAGGTGATTGGCAATCGCTAAACTATCATCTGGAAAGATTCCAGTATAATGATCTCGCTCCGTATTTTGTGCAGCGATGTAAGAAATAAAGGAGCTGTTATCAGCATTGAAATTAATTTGATAATCAATATTTCCCATCCAAACATTATGTGTTCTTTCTTCTGACTGCAAAGCCAAATGTGCAGCACCATCAACCATCTCTCCACCATAACGATACTCATAAAGATTATTAACACTCATTTCTATCTTCTGATTCTCCGTTGGTTGGAAAAATAAATTAGCTCCCATTGAGCTATTTTTCAACTCAGGAATTTCGGAAAAATTGTCACCATTATGATCGTACGTCTCTCGCTCTCGACGATTTATAAAAAATGAAATTCCAGCATTTCCTTGCTGACTCAAAGCCGTTGCATTTCCACTCAAAATATTTTCAGCAGCTTCTCCATTGATACTTTGATAAGTATAATTTAAGTCAAAAGAGTTTTCATCTGGAACTTTTGTAATTACATTTACTGTCCCTCCTATCGCACTAGAACCATATAAAGAAGAACCTCCTCCACGAACAACTTCGATTCGATCAATCATATTTGTCGGAACTTGTTCCATTCCATAAAGTCCAGTCAACGGACTAAAAATCGGCCGACCATTAATCAAAATTTGTGAGTAACCTCCGCCCAATCCATTCATTCGTAGCTGAGTATAATTACACGTTTGACAATCGGTTTCCACTCTTAGCCCTGGCTGAAATCTTAACCCTTCTGACAAACTACATGCTTGCACATCTCCCAAAGCCTTACTATCAATCACATTGACAATGACTGGCGATTGAGTCTGTCGTTTAAAAGTTTTAGTTCCAGTTACTACTACTTGATTTAAAGAGAATTGAGATTCCCCTAAATCAAAATCTAATTTTAATTGAGATGCTGATTCATCTATTTTGATCAATTGCTTTTGAGAAACATACCCCGTAAAAGAAACCACTACCGTCCACTCTCCCTCAGGAATGTTTTCTATCAAATATGTTCCATCTGCATCAGCAATTGCTCCTTGCTCAGTACCTTCTATTTGAATATTGGCAAATTCAAGTGGTGTCGTTTTAGAAAATATTTTTCCAGACAAATTTCCAACTTGAGCTGTCGCAAAAAAGCTGAAACCTATTACTAACAAACAGACTAAATTATTTTTCATTAGACTAAATTTTATTTTTAGAATCACAAATTTACATTTTTAGACTCATCTAAAAAATAATTTAACCAAATACTTTATTAAATGCTGATTTTAAAGAATAAAAAAAGCGATGCCAGTACTATTTGTACCGACATCGCTTTTAATTTTTTTTCAAAAAATCTAAATCAGCTAATTATGTATTTCCATAAATACCATCAATAGCACTTTGATATTTTTCTAAAATTACTCTACGTTTTAATTTCATCGTAGGCGTTAACTCTGCTTTTGAACCATCTTCTTTTACCGCATCCCAAGTCGTATTCAACAAAGCAAACTTTTTGATTTGTTCAATATGACTAAATTCAGGATTGAACCCATCAATACATTTTTGGTACTGAGCGAGTACATTTGGATTTTTAATTGCATCTTCCATCGAAGTCCATTTCACACCATTATTTTCGCACCAATTTTGTAGTGCTTCTGGAGCAGGAACAATCAAGGCAGAAACAAATTTTTGCTTTTCTCCAACTACCATCATTTGCTCAATTAAAAAATCCTCTTTGAATTTATTTTCAATCGGAGCAGGTGCCACATATTTTCCACCTGATGTTTTGAGTAACTCTTTTTTACGATCTGTAATTTTCAAAAATTCATTTCCTCCTGCACCTTTTATCTTCTTTCCAATATCTCCAGTCATGAACCAACGCTCACCATCTATCTCTTTGAAAACTTCCGCAGTCTTATCTGGCTTGTTATAATATCCCATCATAATGTTCGGTCCTTTTGCTAAAATCTCTCCTTCGCCTTCTCGATAATTTCCATCCGAGTCATCAATCTTCACGGTGATGATATCAATTGCTGGACCAACTGTTCCGAGCATAGCACCATGTTTTTCAAAAGTATTAATCGTCAGCCCTGGTGAAGTTTCCGTCAGCCCATATCCTTCCCGAATTGGAATCCCAGCCGCTGAAAATACTTTTACCATCTTCATCGGACAAGCTGCAGCTCCAGTCAAAATACCTTTGACATTTCCGCCAAGTGCTTCTCGCCATTTACTAAAAATTAATTTATCTGCAATCTTATCTTTAAAGCCAGGAGATTGATCAAATTCATAATTATCTGTCAAACTCAACGCCCAAAAGAATAATTTCTTTTTCATACCAGTCAATTCCAAACCTTTGTTGTAAATTTTTTCATAAACTTTTTCCAACAACCTTGGTACTGTTGTAAAAAAATGAGGTCGCACCGCTCTCAAATCACCATCTTCTCCTCCTAGGTTATCCGTCCCCGTAAAGACAACATTGATCCCTGAGTATGCATAAGAATACGCTGCTGATCTTTCAAAAATATGACAGATCGGTAGAAAACTCAAAGCAATATCTCCTGCATCAAGTGGCAACAAAGTATTCACACAACTTACATTCGATACAATATTATCATGCGAAAGCATTACTCCTTTTGGATTACCTGTCGTACCTGAAGTATAAATTAAAGTCGCTAATTCCGAAGGATTTATTGCGGCTTTTCGTTGATCTACAATGTCTTGTCCTTCATTGGTAAAAATATCTTCCCAATATTTTTTTCCTTCCGCTTTGTCCAAAGTATAAATATCAGTCAAGGTTGGAATCGCATGAAATTTACTATTCACCTTATCATACAAATCACCTTGCCCGACAAATGCAATTTTCACTCCTGCATCATTAAAGATATACTCATATTCTCCTGGACTAATCGTTGGGTAAACAGGTACATTTATCGCGCCTACTTGTTGAATAGCAATATCCATCGCAACCCATTCTGGTCTATTTTTATAAACAATCAATGCCACTTTGTCCCCAGGTTGAACTCCTAATTTTATCAAACCACAACTCGCCTGATTCGCCATTTGAATAATCTGATCGGTGGAATAGTATTTCCACTCGCCATTTATTTTATGACCAAATGCTTTCTCTTGTGGACAATTTTCTTTTTGGTAATAAATAAAATCGAATAATCTTGTTACTGCCATTTTCTTTTTAGAGTTTTTGTACCTGCCTATCGAAAGACAGGTTGTAATTAGATTTTTGTTTCTAGGTGTGAAAAATAGTATTTTTTTCTAATTAAAAAAAATAATCATTCGAGGAAGTCTTCTGCCCTTTGAAATGTTTTATTTTCAAATTAAATCTAATACTAATTTTTGGAATTCATTTTACTTATGCGTTTAAAAATGAAACCGAGTAAGCCAAGTTTAGTTCAATTCTGAATTTTCTTTTTTATATACAAAAAATTATAAAATACTTTTCTCCATCATGAAATTGGTAATCTGTAGGAGATTCTATAATTTCATATTTTACAAAAAAAAACAAAACTAACTTATGAAAAAAATCGTAACCTTATTTTTAATTTCAGCATTATTTTGCTCTTGTCAATCAGACTCCAAACCAAAAGTAGCTTCTCAACCTGAATCAGCAACAACCAAAACAGGTGTTATAACTGACGAATGGGTTTCTCTTTTTAATGGAAAAAATTTAGATGGTTGGATTAACCATGGAAGTGAAAAGTGGTATGTCCAGGATGGAGAAATCATTTGTGAAAGCGGCCCAAAAGCTGAATATGGATATTTGTCGACTGTTGATTTTTATGATGATTTTGAATTAAGTCTTGAATTTAAGCAAGAAGCCAACGGCAATAGCGGAGTCTTTTTTAGATCAACTTTGGAGGGAACAAAAATTACAGGATGGCAAGCAGAAGTTGCTCCACCTGAAAATAACACGGGAGGAATTTATGAATCTTATGGTCGAGGTTGGTTGATAAAGCCCGATCCAAAAAAAGATATCGCACTAAAAATGGGTGAATGGAATACGATGAAAATAAAAGCTGAAGGTGACAAGGTTATCACTTGGTTAAATGGTGTAGAAATGATTCAAATCGAAGATGAAAAAATCGGAGAAGGCAAAGGTGCCATTGCTCTCCAAATTCATGATGGTGGAGGAATAAAAGTCCGATGGCGAAATATTAAAATCAAACTGATAGAGAAATAAATTAGTTTTTTTAAACCAGTTTTAAATTTTTCAAAAAAAATTCATGAAACAAATCGTAACCATATTTTTAATCATCTTTATCTTTTGCTCTTGCCAAACAGGTTCAAAACCAAAAGTAGCATCTCAACCCGAAGCCAAAACAGAAACTAAAATAGTTTCCAATAACGATGAATGGATTTCACTTTTTGACGGAACCACTACCAAAGGATGGAGAGCATACAATGGTGATGCATTGCCTGCCCAATGGATTATCAAAAATGGCGCATTAACTTTTTCGACGGAATCAAAATTAGAAACAGATCACCAAGGAGGAAAAGATATTATATATGCTGCAGAGGAGTTTGAAAATTTTGAATTGTATTTGGAATGGAAATTACCCGAAGGTGGAAATAGCGGTATTTTATATCATATCCAAGAAGGATATTCTGGCCCAGCAGAAGTTGCTCCAGAATATCAATTATTGGATGACCTCAAATGGGAGGAAATCAATAATGCAAAATTAGAAGAATGGCAAAAAACAGCAGCCGACTATGCCATGCATGTCCCTGACAATAATCAAAAAAATGTAAAACCTGCAGGTGAATGGAATTCTTCAAAAATTTTATTTACTCCTGCACTAGCAGAGCATTGGTTAAATGGAAAAAAAGTTTTGTCTTTTGTACCTTGGTCTAAAGATTGGGAAGAACGAAAAGCAAAAGGCAAATGGAAAGACTTCCCAAAATATGGCACCTTCAAAAAAGGATATATTGGTCTTCAAGATCACGATAGCCCACTTTGGTTCAAAAATATAAAAATTAAAAAATTACCTTAATGTAGGACGACTCTCCGAGTCGTTAACCGTAAGACGATTCTTCAGAATTGTCCAGCACAAAATCAAAACAATATGAAAAAAAGAGAATTCCTAAAAAAGATAGCCGTAATTTCTACAGGTGTGACTATTCTGACTTCTTGTGGTGTAAATCAATCAGAGGAAGATCAAAAGACAACGGATAAGAATAAAACAACAAATGACAAAAGTATAGCTGCTGATTTAGACAAAGAAGTCAAACGAATCAGAACTGCTCATATCGGAGTTGGAGGAATGGGTGCCGAAGATTTAAAAGCCATTTCTTCTCATGCATTTGTCGAAGTAGTTGCTCTTTGTGATGTTGATTTCGTTGCACAAGTAACTGCCCAAAAATTACATCCTAAGGCTCAAGTATATTCAGATTATAGAGAAATGTTTAAAATAATGGGTGACGATATTGATGCTGTAATTGTATCTACTCCTGATCATACTCACGCTCCTGCCTCGATGATGGCTATGGAATTCGGCAAAGCCGTTTACTGTCAAAAACCATTGACGCATCATGTATCTGAAGCAAGAGCTATGCAAAAAATGGCTCAGAAAAAGAACTTAGTTACTCAAATGGGAATTCAAGTTCATTCTTTTTATGATTATAAATTAGCTACACTTTTAATCCAAGACGGCATTATTGGAAAAGTAAAAACAGTCAGAGCATGGTCTCCAAAAAATTGGGGCTTTGATGGTCAAGAACCTGAAGGAGAAGATAAAATTCCTGAAACTTTGACTTGGGATTTATGGTTAGGAACTGCCCCTAAAAGACCTTATAAAAGAAAAATTTATCATCCAGGAAATTGGAGAAAGTTAATGGATTTTGGTTGTGGCACACTTGGCGATATGGGTGTCCATATTTTTGATACACCTTACAATGCATTGCAATTAGATGTTCCAAAAACGATTACCAATAAATGTCGAAAACCCAACGGCTACGGTTTTCCAGAAAAGAATGAAGTCACTTATGAATTTCCAGGAACAAAATATACAACCGAAAATCTAACTTGGATATGGTCAGATGGTGAGGATGCTCCTGCTCCTCATGAAGATTTAAAATTACCAAATGATGAAGTACTCCATGATCAAGGTGCTATGTTTATTGGAGAAAAAGGAAGATTGTATTTGCCACATTTTCAATTGATGCCAAAATTAATTGTCGATGGAAAATACCAAGAAATGGATATTGCAAAATTCAAATTAGAAGAACCCGTCAGAGATTACGAATCAGAAGCACCAAAACATTATCACGAATTCATTGATGCTTGTTTAGGAAAAGCTAAATGTAGTGCCCCATTTTCTTACGCTTCTCGATTGACAGAAACAATTTTGCTTGGAGTGATTGCGGGACGATTCCCTAATCAAAAATTGCATTGGGATAGTGCAACTGCACAATTTAAAGAGAAAGAAGCAAATCAGTTTTTAGATTCGAAGTATCGAGTTTTTTAAAAAATAAAACATGAGTCATCCTGAATTTTTATCAAATAAAAATTCGGGATTTCTTTTTTATATTTCTTGTGGAGTCCTTTACCTAGCAAGATCTTATGGAAGTTATTTAATAATGTCTTGATTTTACAGAAAAGCAACCTCATATTGTTTAAGGATCTCCTTGCTGAAAATTAAAACCTAATAAAGTTTCCTTATCTTATGTGGGTTTTTATGTCCGAACAAAGACGGAGATTTCTAAATAGATTTTCTTTGTTCGTCATTTTTTTTTTTTTTAAATTTTATTTCTTAATTTTAACTTTAGTTTTTAAGTTTTACCAAATTCCAAATGATGATAGCCTAAAATATTACCCAATACATTCGTGTATTCCATACCGAATAAAATACCAACCTGAATCTTCCCAAATCCAATATTAACGACTGTTCACCATAAAATTCTACTATATTTTTCCACATACTGATATATTGCAGATAGTATGGTATTATGTAGTATTCAAAGACATCAATAATTATTCACACATACAAGTAAGTTAACTATGATTTTTTTTACAACAACAACTCTTTTTATTAAAAGGCTTTTTTTTATACTTTTTCTGACCTATTCTTTTGCTTCCTTTGGTCAAGGGACTGTCTTAGTTCCTGGCGATATTATGGTATTGCAGATAGATGAAGATGAACAAGGCTTAAGCGCAGCAGATAATTTTATTTTTATAACTTTTGTCGACTTGGTAGCAGGTACTACTATTTACTTTACAGATTGTGGCGTTTTTCCAGGTACTGGAACTTTCGTAGACCTAACTGCTGAACCTTCATATACAACATGTCCAGAAGGAGCAACAAGATTTGTTGCCCCATCAGCAATAGCAGCAGGAAGTATATTCCAATTTTCTGGAGATTCAAATCCAGTTGGGTCACCATTTTCTGACTTTACGGATGCCTTGATTGTTGGACCTAAAATAGATTTTTTTACAGCTGGTGATCAAGCTATTGTTTTTCAAGATACAGACGGTGCAGGAGGGTTAGATCCTTCCCAAAATCCTACTTTTATATTTATCTTGAATGCAGATGCTGGTAATTTTACTTTTAATCCTGCTCCTTTTTATACCAGTCCTTCTGGTGGTCAACAGAATGACGGTTCAGGAACAAGTGTACCAACAGGTTTGACAGCTTCAAATTCACCTGCGGGAAGTGCAACTGCAATGGCAGTAGGTGAAGGAAGTGCAGAAATTGATAATGTTATATTTAACGGAACGGATGTAGTACCTTTTAGAGGAGCTACTACTGCCGAGAAAATTTTGAACGCCAAAATAGCTATTCTTGAACCTAACCCTGGCCCTCTTGGTAATGATGAGAGTAATGGGTTAAATTGGTTTGGTGAAAGCAATACAGGTCAAAATGACCCAGATGATATGCAATATTTTCTATTCGAAGCTTCACTAATTAATGCAACTAATACTTTACCTGTTGAATTAACTTCTTTTATCGGAAGACCGAAAGTAAAAACTATCGACCTCCAATGGGTGACTGCTTCTGAAATTAACAACGATTATTTTAAAGTTGAAAAAAGTACTAATGGTATTGACTTTAAAGAATTGAATAAGATAGATGGAAGAGGAACAACTACTTTAGAAACCAAATATAATTGGACGGATCAATCGCCTAATAATGGACTAAATTATTATAGATTACTTCAAGTAGATTTCAATGGAGATAAATATTATTCAGATATTATAGTAGTAGAATTTGAGGCAGACAGAAGTGAAATTCAAGTCTATCCAAATCCTGCAATAAAAGAATTGAATATCAATTTTCCTGAAAATTGGGAAAACGAAACCTCGATCGTCATCTATGATTTTTATGGTAAGATAATTAATTCTTTTACCAGTTCTTCTGGTTCATTAACTGTTCCAGTTGACAATATGCCTGCAGGTTTTTACAGACTTTCTGCTACCAATAATAATAAAATTTTAAATGCTTCTTTTGTAAAAAAGTAAGTTAACTTCACGAAGCGTTTTCTTTTATTGAATTAATGGAAAACTAGAATCCCAAATTTTCTAATTGAAGATTTGGGATTTTTTATTTAGAATAAAAAAGAGACGCTTCAAAAGCGCCTCGAAAACTGTATGAAATAAAATCTTTAATAAAGCTATTCAATCTCAATAGCTTTAAAATATTTTCGTTTTTCATTTTCAATGATAAAAACATATTTCCCTTTTTTCAATTTCGAAATATCATAGCTCTTGTGAATCGCTATTTCATTCTTAGCCACATCTTCAAATAAAATATATTCATCTTTATTTTTGACTGCTAATCTATATGTTCCACGTTGACTCATCATCCAATTAATATCGACTCGATTTTCCACCTTGCTAATTTTCACAAATGGTTTTCGAAATGATTTTATAAGTTGGTTATTCACTTCTATTTTATCTAAACCTAACTTTAAGGAATGAGAGGTAACTTTAAGTTCGTCCTCAATTTGTAAAATATACTCTCCTTTTTTCATCAACTCTAGATTATATTTTTTCTCAAAAGTTAATATCGATTCTAATTCTTGGGAAAAGATAATGTCTTGTTTTTGATCTAAAATTTCAATCTTTATCATTCCCGATCCTTTTGCTTTAAGACTAAGCACAAACATTTTTTCATGATGAATCGGCGCAATTTCTAGCGAAATAACCGAAGCGGCATTTAAAGTTTTACTCGAAAGAATCAGCGATATTAATATCATTGTTGCCCAAAATAATTTTAATTTTTTCATAAAGCATTTGCTTTTTTGTGATTAAAAAATGGATCAAATCCTAAATAAAAGAGCCTATCAAATTGATTTGATCTTGATTTCTATCACAAGAACAGCGCTTTTAAAATTTAAATTTGAGATTAGTGCCGAACCTAATCTTGATAAGGACGAAAAGTTTTTTTACAAGCAAAAAACATTTGTCATTGGATCAAATGAATTCGTACCACTTCATCTCGAATTCGTACTTATTACTGGTGGGTTTTCTAAAAATCATCTAAATTGGGGAGATGTTTAAAATCGAACAAACTTATCAAGGATGGTCTTGGGAGAGAATCTCCCGACACATTTTTTACTGGCTAGCTTGGCTATTATTTTATTCCATTATCGGAAGTTCAAATTATACGACCATAGGTTTTTGGGAATGGACAGGTCTTGAATTATTGATCATGTGCATAAAATTACCTTTTATCTATTTTGCGATTTATTACTTAGTCCCTCAATATTTGATTCCTAAACGTTTTACTATTTTTTTCATCAAGTTGTTTATAACTGCGGCTATTGGAGGAGTAATAATTTGGGCATTATATTTTTTCAAATTTAATCCTATTTATTTTGAGAAAGGTGCTGCTCCTTATTTTTGGTCAAAAAATGTTTTTTATAAAATATTGGATTTAATTTATGTTGCTTCTCCTCCGATCATTTTAAAAATGCTCCAACATCAAACTTTGCAGGAAAAGCAAAACGTTCTATTGGTGGAACAAAAATTACAAGCTGAATTACGCGTTTTAAAAAATCAATTACATCCTCATTTTCTTTTTAATACACTCAATAATTTATATTCTTTAGTGCTAGTCCAACATCCCAAATCTGCTGATGTCGTACTTCGATTATCTGACATGATGAGTTATATGCTTTACGAATGTGAGCGCCCATTAATTAATTTGGAAAAAGAAATTGAACATTTAAATAATTATATTGAGTTGGAAAAAATCAGACATGGAAAGCGATTAAATTTTTCTTTTGAGACTGGAGGTGATGTTCAAGGCAAATCAATTGCTCCTCTTTTACTTCTCCCTTTTTTGGAAAATGCTTTCAAACATGGAGTAGAAAAAGATGAAAAAAATTCATGGATTAGGATTAATCTTTGGGTAGAAAATAATCACTTGACTTACCTAGTAGAAAATAGTTTGCCTGAAAATAAAGAGGAAGAGGACCTACCCAAAACACAAAGTGGTGTAGGACTCGCCAATGTAAAAAAACGTTTAGAATTACTTTACCTCGAGAATCATCATTTGGAAATAATCGATAATGAATCATTTTTAATAAAATTAAATCTCCAATTAAGCAATGAAATGCCTCATAGTTGATGACGAAGAATTAGCGATTAAGGTCATTGAAAATCACATCAGTCAAATTGACGGGTTAGAAGTCGTCGGCACTTATTTTAATGCGATGGATGCTTTTTCTGTATTACAACGAGAAAAAGTGGACATCCTATTTTTGGATATTCAGATGCCAAAAATATCAGGACTGAGTTTGCTAAAATCTTTGCCTCAAAAACCTCACGTCATTTTAACAACAGCACATCGAGAGTTTGCTTTGGATGGTTTTGAATTGGACGTTGTTGATTATTTACTCAAACCAATTTCGTTAGATCGTTTTTTAAAATCCTTAGGTAAGGTTTATCGACTAGAAAATCATACTCCTCTCCTTGCTCCAACATTACCTACCACTCCTCAAAAAGAGCCTACTTTTTTCTATATCAAAAGTGATCGACAGTCCATTAAAATATTATTAGAAGAAGTATTGTACATTGAAAGTTTGCGTAACCATGTAAAAATAGTTACCCAAAATGGAAATTACACTACCCTACTTGGCATCAGCCATATGGAAAAAAAATTACCTCCTCAGCATTTTCTTCGCATTCATCGTAGCTTTATTATCTCGCTTTCGAAAGTCAATCGTTTTACCCAAACCAATTTAATAGTTGGTGAAAAGACACTTCCCATCGGCAATAATTATCGAGAAGAAGTTTTGAAGAGACTAGAAGCAAATTTAATTTAGTAATAAAAAATTCCAACATATTATTTCGAACCTCCTTTCTAACGCTATAAAATTCACACCCGAGGATGGGAAAATTATTCTTCCTGTCAATGTTCAAAACAGGGAATAGATGAGAAACTCATACTAAAAGTCAAAGACGATGGGATAGGAATCGAACCATCTGAGTTACCTTATATTTTTGATCGTTTTTATCCGGTAGATGACTCCACGACACCGTTATCCAAAGAAAACTCTTACCCAGCCCAACCCTCTCGATCCAAACTCCGATACTGTATCGCTTCCGCTAAATGCTCAATTTTAATCTTCTCACTTCCCGCCAAATCCGCCCCTGTTCGAGCAACTTTTAAAATACGATCATACGCTCGTGCAGATAATTGTAATTTTTCCATCGCAGTTTTTAATAATACAACTCCAGCTTTATCTAGTTGACAAACTTCTCGAACCATTCGACTTGGCATTTGTGCATTGCTATGAATGGTCGGGTAATCTTTAAATCGTTCGATTTGAATTTCTCTCGCTTTCACGACTCTCGCTACAATTTTTTCACTCGTTTCTTTTGACGGAGTGTAGTCTGCCAACTCATCATAACTCACAGGAGTCACTTCTACATGCAAATCAATTCTATCCAAAAGTGGTCCCGAAATTTTATTCAAATATCTTTTTACCACACCTGGACTACATACACATTCTTTGTCAGGATGATTATAGAATCCGCAAGGACAAGGATTCATACTTGCCACCAACATAAAACTAGCAGGATAATCAACTGTAATTTTCGCTCTCGAAATAGTTACCCTTCGTTCTTCCATGGGCTGTCGCATCACTTCCAGAACGGTTCGCTTAAACTCTGGCAATTCATCCAAAAATAAAACACCATTATGTGAAAGTGAAATTTCACCTGGCATAGGATTCGATCCTCCTCCAACTAAAGCAACATCACTTATTGTATGATGTGGTGCTCGAAATGGACGAGTAGAAACCAAAGCAGAATTGGCAGGAAGTACGCCAGAGACCGAATGAATTTTCGTCGTCTCCAATGCTTCATGTAAACTTAGCGGCGGCAAAATAGTCGGAAGTCTTCGAGCCAACATCGTCTTCCCTGCTCCAGGTGGACCAATCAAAATTACATTATGTCCACCTGCTGCTGCAATCTCAAGTGCACGTTTAATGTTCTCTTGTCCTTTCACATCTGAAAAATCTACAGAGTAAATATCTTGAGTATCTTGAAAAATTGCACGAGTATCAACAACGACTGGTTCGAGTTCATTTTTTTTATTGAAAAAATCAACCGCTTCTTTTAAATTTTCAATTCCGTACACATCAAGATTATTTACAATCGCCGCTTCCCGTGCATTTTCTTTTGGTAAAAAAAGACCTTTGTAACCTTCCTTCCTAGCTTGAATCGCAATCGGTAACGCACCCTTGATCGGACGCAATCCTCCATCCAAAGACAATTCTCCCATAAAAACATATTTGTCTAATTCTTCAAATTCCATTTGACCAGTACTTGCCAATAATCCAATTGCAATCGGCAAATCATAAGACGATCCTTCTTTTCGTAAATCAGCGGGAGCTAAATTGACCACTAATTTTAACCGAAGCATTCGCATTCCTATATTCTTAATCGCAGCTTCAATTCGTGCAAATCCTTCTCGGACAGCACTATCAGGTAACCCAACTAAATTAAAAAAATCTTTTCCGTCTCTGGCTTCTCCTCCTGTGTTGACTTCGACGGTAATGGTTTGAGCTTCTACGCCTTGAACGGCACTTGCGTAAGTTTTTACTAGCATTTAGTGATAGATGATTATTTAGAAAGTATGTTTATTGCTTCGCTAAAATAGATAGATTTTTTATTTTTTTTATAAAAAAAGAAGGTATGGAGAGAAACAATATGTGTATTGGTTTTTGGTTAACTGGTTAAATAAGTAATTACCCAAATAACTATTCAACCAAAAAATACCTGTCACATTAATTCATCTTTTTTTTCCACAAACGATCATTTATACATGATTTTTGAAGGCAATATGTTGTAACAGATTTCTCAAAAAAATTATTACGAATTAAAACACAATCAAGGTTGGTTTTTATTTTTTCAAAAACTCAGAAACTCAATTTTGCCTATAAATTAAATAGTATGAAACAACTTATTACACTTGTAATTTTTTCAGTTTTTATTTCCATAAATCTTTCTAGTCAATATACAGAAGTAGGCATTTTTGCTGGAGTCTCCAATTATCATGGCGACCTCACTCCAAAGAATTTGGAAGTGTCTTCTTATGCACCTGCGTTTGGTGCATTTGGTCGATATAATTTCAATGGACACCTTGCTGCTAAGGTTCATTTTTATAAAGGTCTTTTGCAAGGTTCAGATTTCAATGCACAAATCACGAAAGGAGAAAGAGCACGTAACTTGAGTTTTCAAAGTGATGTTTATGAATTGGGAGCTCAATTCGAATATAACTTTTTGGATTTCAAAGTAGCGATAAAAGATCATATTACCACTCCTTATGTTTTTGCTGGAATAGCTGGATTCTATTTTAATCCACAAGCAGAAATTAATGGACAATGGTTCGATCTTCAGCCGCTGTCGACCGAAGGGCAAGGCTTGGAAGGTAGTAATACGCAGCCATATCAAAAAGTTTCCATTGCAATCCCTATGGGACTTGGTGTTAAATTCAACATCAATCACTTGACTAATATTGGATTAGAATTTGGCATGCGGAAAACATTCACAGATTATATTGATGATGTGAGTACGACGTATCCTGACCTAGATCTTTTAGCAACCGAAGTAGGAGATTTTGCTGCTGCACTTTCATACCGAGCACCTGAATATAATCCAGATGCACCTGCTGATCCACAAGGAACTAGTAGAGGTGATTCGACTGATAAAGATTGGTATTTTTTCGGAGGTATTACCTTTTCAGTAAATATTGGAAAAGCAAATGGATTTAAACAAAATCAGAAAAAACCAGTTTCTCGAAAGAAAGCCCCAAAAATGACTTTTTAAATGATGACGAAAATAACGGTTGACTATCTAATGATGAACAGTTAACAATATATACTGCTAACCATTCATCATCACTTGTCAACCGTTATTTTGTTAAATCTGAATAGAGAATTTCTACAAATTTTGTTGGATTAATAAAACCTCCACCCCAATCTTCATCATATTCTTTCGTCACATTTGAAGCCTTTATTTCTTCTAATGTCATTCCTTTTTCAATCGCTTTTTTAACTCTATCTCGAGAAATCATAATCACATCTCGATATTCCATCAAATCTTTTTTATTTGCCAAAGAGCCATGACCTGGAATTATTTTCGTTTCTGAATCAACTAAAAAAAGTGCTTCGTTTATATTTTTCAACGCACCTTCCACACTTCCCCCTGATCCTAAATCAATGTAAGGAAATCTTCCTTTGAAAAAATTATCGCCCATATGCAATACGTTACTTTTTGGAAAATAAACAAAAGCATCGCCATCTGTATGTCCATAATGAAAATGATAAATCAAAATATCCTCTCCATTCAAATGAAATTTCATATCATTTTTAAAGGTGATCACAGGTTGTGCAATTTCAGCTGCAGCAGGAGTTGGTTTTCTGAATGGACGAATTTGCTCGGTGCTCATTCTATTTTTTACATTTTCATGAGCGACGATGACCGCACCTTTTTTTCCGAAATTTTCATTTCCTCCCGTGTGGTCGCCATGCCAATGAGTATTGAATAAATACTTGACGGGTTGCGAACTTAACTTTTCAACTGCTGCTGCAATTTTTTCACTCAATGGTCCAAACTGAGAATCAATCATAAATACGCCATCATCTCCAACGACAACTCCGATGTTTCCTCCACTTCCTGTTAACATGTAAATATTGTCAGCTACTTTCTCAGCCTTGATTTCTACTTTGGAAAAATCACGCTGTGCAAAAAGGTTATTTTGAAAAAAAGAAATTGTAAATAAGAGTAAGAAGAAAATTGAAAATTGTTTTTTCATGATTCGGCTTGTTTTTAATTTTGAAAAAAAGATTTGTCACTTAACAAACGAGTTACTCCAAAGTTGGTACTTTTTCTATAAATAGCATGAATTTTGTGTAATTTTACAAAAAGAAAAACTTCCTGTAATAACTTACCAAGTCAAACCAACCTAACTGAGACCTTCTTAATTTTCTAGAAAAATAAAAAACATGAATTTAAGGTTTTTGTGGATTTTCGTTTTTGTAATAATTACTTTTTCAAGTAAGGCTTCTGATTTGGTTTTTAAAAGTCGAATGGCTACTGCTTTGAACACCGTTACTCTTTATCCTGATAGTAGTTATTTTAAGCATTCAAATATTCGTTTCTCCGAGGGAGAATTATTGGAGGTATTGGACGAAACAACTTTACAACATTTGGATGATGCTCAAAATCAAAAGTTTAAATGGTATAAAGTCCGCTCGCTTTCAGGACAAGAAGGTTGGATATTTGGAGATGGAATTGCGGTGATGATGGAGAATGCAAATATTGATGCTAAGCTTAAGTCTTTTCACAAAAAGAAAATTTCACTCAATAATGGTTTTGAAAAATCAGTCACTTGGATCGCTGCCATCAATGGTCGAGACAATTTGCATGACAATGAATTATTGAATCCTACCTATCATGAATATTATATAGTCGTCACCAATGAGCACGGGAAATCAGTTCACATGAATTATGAAAGTCAAAGTGCGATGGGGCGAGAAGTTTTGAATTTATTTCAAATGAAAGATGTAACGAACGATGGAGTTGCAGATTTTTTAATGGAAACTAAAAGTTATTCTAGTTCAAGTGATTTGGAAAATAGAACCTTAGAAATTTTTTCGCTTCAGTCAGGTTATTTGAAAAAAGTGTTGGATGAACGAATGACGCTGACTTACGATGATGATTTATTTTCTCCTACGATGTTTAAATTTGTGGAAGTGAGTGCGACGAGTATTCGAATAGAATATGTAGATTATGTCGCTTGCAAAAAATTCTCTTTGCCTTACCAATTTGATAAAAATAGTGAGACTCAAGAACGATGCATAGAATTTGTCACCTACACTTATACTTGGGATAATCGCAAAAAACAGTTTGTACAATTTTACAGAGAAAATAGAAATGCGCTGAAAGGAATTGTTTATAATCCTAAAATTTTCTTGAAATCTGAGCCTTCTTTTTTATCGGAAAAAATAGAAAAATTAGAACCTAGCACTCCTTTTATTATCATCAAACATTTTGAAAAAGTATTTATGCAAAATGGGAAAAAGAAAATTTCTCCTTATTTATATGTTCAATCTGTCAATGGAAATCGTGGATATATTCGAGGGAAGGTAGTTCATTTTTTAAATACGGAACACGCGGAAGTATTGCATAGTTTTTATAAAAATCCACCATTGTCTAAAACTGAATTGAAATCGGATAAGATATTTTTGAAAATAATTAAGGCAGAAAGTGGGAGTGCATCTCGTCAGTAGTTTTTTTACTACATAGGCAAAAAGAAAACATAGGTCTTTACAATATGATCTATTTAGCGAAAATTACGAAACCGTATTCTTAGCTGCTTCCATCGGAATACTAATACATCTTTTTTCCATATAACTTAATACTCGTTCTAAAACTTCACGAGCATTTTCATCTAGCTCAGCTACATCTTTTTTAAAAACCTCATTCATTGCGTGTGCTTTGACCGCTTTGATTTTTTGAGGAACATGACTCATCGCTTTGGTGATTTGTCGTTGTTGATGTATCTTTTGAAATTTCACTAAATTACCTTCGATGATTTTTTGTGCACTTGAAATTTCTTTTTGACGGAAGCTCATATTTTCTTTCGCCAAACTTCTTAAATCTTCGATTTCGATATAATTTACATTGAAATTTTCAGCAACAGAAGGTTCCACATTATTTGGAATAGCTAAATCAATGATGAGCTTTCTAGATTTATCACTTTGTAAAAGTGAAGCATATAATTCGTCATCCAACAATGCTTTATCAGAGCCAGTACAAATAATTATTCCATCGAAACCTTCTTGATACATTTTTAAATCTTCGAGTAAAAAAGCATTTCCTTTCAACATCTCTGCCAATGAATTGGCTCTTTCGATGCTCCGATTAAAAACGGTTACATTCTGGTATTCGTATTTTTTCAAAAATTTAGATACCAATAAATTAGTTTGCCCTGCTCCGATCAGCAATAATCTTCCAGTTTTAGGAAAATCAGATTGCAATAATTTTTGAATTGCTAAGGAAACAACTGAGATTGGTTTTTCTCCAATTCGAGTTTTTGAGTAAACTTTTTTAGCCGTTTCTACTGCTAATTGCATAGCCAAACGAAGATGATCTCCGGTCATATCCCAACCAACACATTGCTCAAAAGCTGTTCGGATTTGTCTTAAAATTTCTCGCTCTCCAATCACCATCGAATCAATTGACGACGACACTTCCAACAAATGTTCCAACGCATCATGTCCTTCCAACATCGTTATTCTTTTGGAAAAATCATCTATTAGATCTGTTTGAAATTGTGGATTAGCGTGAGATAAAAACTCAGACACGAAAGATTCATTGACATTTTTTTCTGCATAGAAAAAATACATCACGCGATTACAAGTCGCCAAGTACATCATTTCCTCTATGCCAAATTGCTCTTTCAGGTTGTTCAATTTCAATTGTAATTCTGCTTCATCAGTTGAAGGAACGATGAATTTACTCAATGTTTGTAAGGAAACATTTTTGTGGGTAATCGTAATTATTTTGAAATTGTTGAGCATATTATATTTAACGGAGGTTTTAGAGTGTAAAAGTATCTCAACATTGTCGAAAAAATGTCATATTTCTGTAAAGTCTACACTATACTTAACACCAAACACGTAGTCGTTCACTTTAGCAAACCTGAAAAAATAAGCATAGCGTTTTTTTCAAAAAAAATTACCTAGGTGTTAAAATCAGTTCTACGTAATTTCCTTCGACAGAATAAAATCTTGATTTATGGAAAATCCTTTTTTTAGGTCTGTTAAAACAGACAGCTACGTGTTTCGTGTTACTTAGGTAGCTTAAATAAGTCCCCGTGATTTGAGTTCTAAATATTTGTTAATCGAATTGACAGAAAGATCTTCTGGCTTAGTAAGAATGGCTTGAATACCATATTGTTTTAGTTTTTGTACCATCTGCGATTTCTCATTAAGAAATTTTTGAGCAATCGTTTGATGATAAATATCCTGAGTCGTATCTACTTTTAGCTTCGCAAAATCGTTGATTTCGGTATTTTCAAAAAAGACGACTACGAGCAAATGCAATGTATTTATTCTTCGTAAAATTGGCAGCACTCTTTCCAAAGCGTACATACTTTCGAAATTCGTGTACAACATTAAGAGACTCCTGCCTTTGATTAATTTTCGAGCAGAGTGGTAAAGTAATTCATAATTCGCTTCAAGGTTTCTCTCTTTTTCTTTGTAAAGTGCGAGTAATATTTTGTTGAGTTGAGTTGGTTTCCGATCTGCTTTTATCGTCGTTCCGATGATGTCAGAAAAGGTCAACAATCCGGCTCGATCATGTTTTGCCAACGCTACATTAGAAATGACCAAACTCGTATTAATCGCATAATCCATCAAACTCAATCCATCAAATGGCATTCGCATCGCTCGACTTTTATCAATAATTGAATACACTTGTTGTGCTCGTTCATCTTGGTATTGATTCACCATAAGTGTCGCTCGACGACTACTTGCTTTCCAATTGATACTTCGAAAATCATCCCCTCGAACGTAGTTTTTAATTTGTTCAAATTCATAACTATGCCCTACTCTTCGAATCTGTTTAATTCCAGAAGAATAGGAAACTCGATCAAATGCTTTTAATTCAAAATTTTTCATTTGAACAATGGAAGGGTAAACAGGCAAACTCATTTTGTACGTATGCAAATGCCGTCGTTGAACTAATCCTAGAAATGATTCCATAAAGACATTCACATTTCCAAATTCATATTCTCCTCGAGTCTTGGGAGTAAGTGGGTAAGTAATAACTTGCGACTCCTCAGGTTCCAACTCTAAGACTTTTTCAAAATTCCGAATTTGAAATTGAATTGGAATTTCGTCAATGACTTTTAGTTTTAACTTTTGAGTAGATAAATTTTCTAACAATACTTTTACACGATTTGGGTCACCTAACGAAAATACTTTCGGCAACTCTCTTCTCACCTTAATTTTGTCTCCTCCGCCATACAATATCATCACATCCACCAACACTAAGACTAATCCCAACACAAACAAGGTCTGAGCCACAGGAAATAAAAATCCAAATGGAAAACTCAGTACAAATACCCCAATGATTATGGCAAAGAGTAGGAAAAATCTATTGGGTAGGAAGATGTTTTTCAAAAGCTTATTTTTTTAGTAAATGTTCGATATTCGTTATTCCCACTTATCTCGGTACTTCAATTTTCTTAATAATATCCATCACCACATCATTCGCACCATATCCTTCCATCTCTCTTTCTGGTGTCAAAATAATTCTATGATTCAAAACTGGATCAGCTACATATTGAATATCATCAGGTGTAACAAAATCCCGTCCAGCCATCGCAGCTACTGCTTTTGATGCTTTCATGATTGCTAAGGAAGCACGTGGAGAAGCTCCTAAAAATAAGTCGCCATTATTTCGAGTATTGTGAATAATGGCAGCGATATAATCGAGCAATTCATCTTTGATGTGAACTTTCTCGATAATTTCTTGACATTCCTTTACATCTTGCGCCGAACAAACTGGAAGTACTTTTTCTTTTTGACGCATTTTAAAATCGCTTTTAAAACGATGCAAAATTTCTTTCTCTTCTTCCAAATTTGGATAGTGCAAATTGATTTTAAATAAAAATCGATCCAGTTGCGCTTCAGGTAATTTGTATGTTCCTTCTTGCTCAATTGGGTTTTGCGTAGCGATCACAAAAAATGGTTGATCCATTGCATAGGTTTCACCATCCATCGTCACTTGATATTCTTCCATTACCTCAAAAAGGGCAGATTGCGTTTTTGCAGGTGCACGATTAATCTCATCAATCAAGACTATATTCGAAAAAATTGGCCCTTTATTAAAAGTAAATTCCGAGGTTTTCAAATTATACATCGTCGTTCCCACCACATCCGTTGGCATCAAATCGGGAGTAAATTGAATTCGAGAATATTCAACGGCAAAAGCTTGAGCCATTAATTTTGACGTCAAAGTTTTCGCAATCCCAGGCACTCCTTCCACCAAAACGTGACCACCAGTAAACATGGCCGCCATCAAAAGATCGACCATCTCAGTTTGTCCAATAATTACTTTTGCTACTTCTGCTTTTATTTTATCAACTACGTCAGTTACTTTACTCAAATTCAAAGTAGGTCGATCCCACGAACGTGCAGGAGTAGAATCTACGGGAGGCACATTTAATTCAGGTCTAACAAATTCAGGTTGAGTATATTGAGGCTTGTTCTCCAAGTTGGAATTTTCCTGGTCATTGGTTTCATCATGCATAATATGAGGAGTGTTTTAATTTTTTTTGAATAAAAACGAGACAATATATTAATTGTTGTCGTGTTTGATTTTTAGTTAAATTTTGTGTTGAAATCAATTAAAAAATAAAATCAACACTTCCTTCGGTCGTTTTTAATTTCACCTTTTAATTGATCACAAAAAACATCTAAAAAAGAATATATTTTTTGAAAGTTAAAAATAGTAATTTATTTTTTAACGCATATGTTCTTCCTTAAATTTTAATTGCCCTAACAACAACGCCATCATCGGCAAGGAAATAAAAACCATCGTTAGAAAAAGGTATCCAAATGGAATTTGAATAAAATTATAAAAAATCACTAAGTACACTTTCAACGTTCCTAAAAGAAAAATTCGATAATCCATCTTATCTTTTATTTTATAAAAAACAAGCATGGAAATCAAAATTGTCAGACACAATAATGATAAGTGAGTATTTTTCAAGGCCCACAATTTATCATCTACCGTTCCATCAATAAATTGATCAAAATATATTGCCATTCCAAAACCATTAGAAATTACTGCAGGCAATTCTCCTTCCGCTTGCCATTCGAGTACAGCAAAAGTAATGCTCGCAGCCTTGGTGTGATAATCATATCCTTGCTTAAATATGGTCGGATCTTGCGCTAAAAATGGGATAACATAAAGTCCTAAAATTCCCAAAGCTAACCATCCTCCAATTTGAAAAAGATTAGTTTTTTTCTCCTTAAAAAGTATCACAAAGAAAAATAAAGGCACCCATAGCACCACCGAATATCTCGATAGTACACACAATAACAAAGCTACTCCTCGCACTAAATTTGATTTGGAAAAAAGAGCAGTTGCTAAAATTAAATAGTAACCTGCGATCATCGTTTCTACCGAAAATCTAAAAATGCTTTGGGTATCATTTTTTTGAAAAATGTATAAAAACAAAAAAGGAAGAAATAACAAAACTGCATTGATTCCCCAACTTCGATTCCATGGAATTACTTTGTAAAAAAAATACAAAAACCCAATGATCAAAATAGCAAACCCCATCCAACGATAATCGAATCCTAGTTTTTCAGGAATAATGTAAGGCATCCAGGTCAAAGGCAAATAAGTCGGAAACAAATAAGTTCCTAAATTGGGCCACTCGGTAATCAACGAATAAGGAAATACGCCATTCAAAAATCGCTCAACTAAAATGGCAATTTGAGGAATGCCATCTGAACCTTCTGGCTTATGAAAATCAAAGGGAAAATCTCGAATCACCGTTCGAAGCAAATCTCCACATTTCCAAACGCCAAAGAAAGTGGCTAAAAATATTGCTCCAAGTCGCTTTCCATCAAATTTATGTCGAACCAATTCAATTTCTTTCCCATTAAAAAAATTAAGAAATCCAATTCCTATTATTAAGCCACTTATCAAAATAATGATTGGACTCCACATCATCCCGAATTGGTTTCTTCCATAGCCCAGCAACCATAATTCCAACAAGCAAAAAAATAGAAGGATGAAAATAATTGAATTAGAACGCATATATTTTTTCACAATTTTGTTACTTCCGTTTTCTCATTTAACAAAAAGTCCTCTCCCAAATTCAACAAATTCAATCCTGGTGTTTTTCCTACTTCCAAGCTTCCCAAATCTTTTTCAAAACCTAATGCTTCTGCCCCATTCAAAGTCGCCCATCGGATCAATGTTTCGAACGAAATATACGATTGATATTTCGAAATCGTTTTCATTTCATCGAGTACCGAGAGTTGCCAATTGGAAGTCAAACTATCTGTCCCAATTGTCATTTTTGCATTCGCATCAATGAATAATTGATAGTTCGGCAAACGATTTTCAATGTATAAATTCGCATTCGCACAAGTCGCCCAAAATACTTGATCACTCCAGTTTTGCGCAGCGGAAATATCTTCAGTTGTACACATCGTATTGTGCACAAAAAGTGTTCGTGAATTAGGATTCATATTTTCCAAAGCGTAATGAATGGAAGGCTTTCCGCTCGGTTGCCAATCTGTAATTGGAATTCCAAATCCGCCAAAAAAGTCAAGGAAACCACCTGTCTTTTTCTCAAAAAATTCATTCTCTGCTGGGGTTTCTTGATTGTGAATACTGACAGTACAATTATCTATATTCAGCTCGTTTATTTTTTGAAAAAGACTTTTGGAAACTGAATATGGTGCATGTGGAACTGCGCTTTTTTTATTTCCTCCATCATCACTTTGTTCCTCAAAAACTGCTTTGTATTTTTCAAATTCTTGTGTAGCCCAACCTTCTTGCAAAAAGTCAAACATCTCTACGAATGTGTAATACCGAATCGGACTTTTTGACTTTATGGCAGCAGTATCTGTTTTGTTTGAAATATCTCCAACTGCAACAATTCCACCATCATACATTTCTTGATCTGCTTTTTCGATGGCTGCGTCAATCTCTTCTTGAGGTATATCTCGGAACTTTACGACACTCGAAATAAATGGAATCAGGGAAGTTCCTGTTGCCACTTTATTTTTCATATGTGATAATTCGAGATGGCAATGAGTGTTGATAAATCCAGGAACAATGACTCCTTCGTGAATTTCTAAAGTTAATAGATCATGATTTTTTCGAGAATCGATGGAAAGAATTTTTCCATTGTTGTCAAGAGTAATTACACCTTCTTTGATTGGTGCAGAACTTATTGGAAAAATGTAATTGGCTGTAATTTTTCGCATGTAATTTAATGTGACTTTTTTTTTACCACATAGGCACATAGAGAACATGGATCTTTTTTGGGAAAATCAAACCTATGTTTTCTATGTACCTATGTGGTGAAATTTTATATAATGAATTTCACCTCTTTCGTATCAAACTCTCGTATTCCTTTTTTTGTCTGCAATAACAATTTCCCAAACTCCCCTATCCCAATTATCCTTCCTTGAAAAACTTCTCCATCTGGAATTTGGTATAACGCATCTTCCATGTATCGATACAAATTATCCAAATACTCCGCTTTGATTTTTTCAATCGAATTATTCTTCAATTGAAGATAACGCATTTCAATTTTCCAACACAACATTTCCAACAACTCATCGAGGTCAAAATCATTTCCAGTTTCTAATTTAAAAGAAGTCGGATTAGGAGCATCACTTTTAAAAATCGTTTGATTAATATTAATTCCAATTCCAATAATACTAGACTGAATATTTCTCGAAACCAAGGTGTTTTGAATCAAGATACCAGCTACTTTTTTATCAAAAATATAAATATCGTTTGACCATTTTATCTTCGCATTTGAGCTGATATAATTTTTCACAAAATCCAAAACACCCAATGAAACTGCTTGATTCAATACAAATTGATCTCGTGCTGCCATAAACTTTGGATGTAGAATCAAAGACATTGAGAGGTTTTTGTCAGGCTCACTTTCCCATTTACTGCCAGCTTGTCCCTTGCCTAGTACCTGTTTGTAAGTCGAAATGACAGTTCCCTCTGATGGATTGCTTTTTGAGGTAAGTTGAATAGCATAATCATTGGTCGATGCCAATTCAGGAAAATGATAGAATTCCTTCCCTACAAAAAGAGTTTTCTTGATAGTATCCAACCGAGTTAATTTTGTTAAATTTGCGGAATTTTTAGAACTATTTTGCAATTATATCTTTTATACTTTTTGTAAAAGAATTTTACGCTAAAAATTTTTGAAAATGTAATTGCGTTATTGAATTAAAAGTAACCGCATTTTCAATTCTTAATCAAAAAAATTAAATCAAAAACATAATTTGAATTCACCACAAACTCAACAACAAGAAATTACAGGCGAAGCATTGAACGCCTTAATTATAGATAGTATTCAAGATATCAAAGGACATAATATCATCAAGCTTGATTTAAGACATTTGGACGAAGCACCAACTGACTTTTTTATCATCTGTACAGGTGATTCCAATACTCAAGTAAAAGCCATTGCCGATAATGTTTATCTAAGAATAAAAAAAGAAGGATATTCTCTTCCTTCTCACTTCGAAGGTCAAGATAATGCCCTTTGGGTTTTGTTGGATTACTTCACAACGGTCGTTCATGTTTTTTATAAAGAGACTCGGGAATTTTATCAGTTAGAAGATTTGTGGGGAGATGCTATTTTTACAGAATATGATAATCTCTAAAATGTTTTTTTTATTGGTTAACGAAGCCACCAATTAGACTTTCAACCCATCTTATATCTACGAAATAGAATACCGTTTTTTGAAAAATTTTGCTTCATTTCATCATGAAAAACTAAAACAATTAGAAGAAGAATTGTTTTCCATATGAATTAAATTAAAACGCAGAATTTTTTTATACCCAATATAAAAGTCCTGTTCATAGATAGATTTTGAAAGATTATCGAAAATCGCCAACGATTTGCTATTTTAAGCGTTAAAGAATTGATGGTTTAGCGTGTATTTTTAATTATATTCAAGGATAGAACGACCATCATTTTACCAAATACAAGAAATAAATTTTAATGGAAAATAATAGAGATCAAAATAACCCTGATAATAAACCTAACAATAAGTTCAATTCATATTGGATTTATGGATTGTTAGCTTTGTTATTGCTCGCATTGAATTTTTATACACTTCAATCTTCTTCAACTAAACCATTGGAATGGAATACTTTCCAAAAAATGGTTCAAGATAAAGATATTGCAAAAATTGAAGTGATCAATGAAAAACAGGCTCAAGTATTCTTAAAGCCTGAAGCACTAGATAAATATACTGACCCAGCTCCTGCTGTCAGTAAATTTTCTCCGAATAGAGCTCACTACTTTTTCGAAACCGGCCCTGCTGACAAATTCGAAGAGAAATTAATTCGAATTCAAGAGAAAGCAAGTATTCCATATGAAAATTGGATCACCGTAAATTACGATACCAAAGAAAATTGGATTCCCCAAATTCTAAGTTGGTTACTTCCTGTTTTCATTATCATCGCTATTTGGCTATTTATCCTTCGTCGAATGGGCGGCGGTGGCGGCGGTCCTGGTTCCCAAATTTTTAATATTGGAAAATCTAAAGCCACTCTTTTTGATAAAAACACAAAAGTAACAGTAACTTTCCAAGACGTGGCAGGACTCGATGAAGCCAAAGAGGAAGTGATGGAAGTAGTTGACTTTTTGAAAAATCCGAAAAAATATACTGCGCTTGGTGGTAAAATTCCAAAGGGTGTTCTTTTGGTTGGCCCTCCAGGAACAGGTAAAACATTATTAGCAAAAGCTGTAGCAGGTGAAGCCGCAGTTCCGTTTTTCTCAATCTCAGGTTCTGACTTCGTAGAAATGTTTGTAGGAGTTGGTGCGAGTCGAGTTCGAGATTTGTTTAAACAAGCAAGAGAAAAAGCACCATGTATCGTTTTCATCGATGAGATTGATGCTATCGGGCGAGCTCGTGGGAAAGGTCAAATGCAAGGTGGAAATGATGAGCGTGAAAATACTTTGAATCAGTTATTGGTAGAGATGGATGGTTTCGCAACTGACAAAGGAGTGATCTTGATGGCTGCGACAAATAGACCTGATGTTTTAGATAGTGCATTATTACGACCTGGTCGTTTTGATCGACAGATTGGAATTGATCGTCCTGACTTAAAAGGTCGAGAAGCAATTTTCAAAGTACACTTAAAAGGAATTAAAACTGGTCCAGAAATTAAAGCAAATGTTTTAGCCGAAATGACACCAGGTTTTGCAGGTGCTGAAATTGCAAATATCTGTAACGAAGCTGCCTTGGTTGCTGCTCGTAGAAATAAGACTGAAATTGATATGGACGATTTCAATCACGCACTTGATAGAGTGATTGGTGGATTGGAAAAGAAAAATAAAATCATTGCTCCAGCAGAGAAAAAAATTATTGCTTACCATGAAGCAGGCCACGCAATCTGTGGATGGTTTTTGGAAAATGCATCTCCGTTGGTAAAAGTAACGATCGTTCCTCGTGGAATTGGTACATTGGGTTATGCTCAATATTTACCAAAGGAAGAATACATCACTCGAACGGAAGCTTTACTTGATAGAATGCGTATGACCTTTGGTGGACGTGCTGCGGAGAGAATTGTTTTTGACAAAATCTCTACAGGTGCTCAAAGTGATTTGGATCAAGCAACGAAGATGGCATACAGTATGGTTTCTGTTTTTGGAATGAATGAAAAAGTGGGTAATGTTTCCTTTCATGGAATGCAGCAGAATCAATTTAGCAAACCATATTCAGATGCAACAGCGACTTTGATTGATGATGAAGTTAGAAAAATGTTAGAATCTCAATATCAACGTGCGCAAGATTTGTTGAAAGACAAACGAAATGAATTGGAAATCTTAGCTAACGAATTATTAGAAAAAGAGGTTTTATTAAAATCTGATTTAGAAAAATTAATCGGCCTTAGACCTGCTGAAGTAAAAGCGAAAGCTGAAAAATTAGCGCAAGAGGAAGAGAATAAAAATACTCCTTTCACAGAAGAGCCTGGGACTTCGGCAACGGATGCCCCAGATGATGCTCCGACAGTAGAGTAAATTAAATTTTCATTTTAATAAAAAAACCGAAATGTGCGAAAGTGCATTTCGGTTTTTTTATTTGGGAAAAGAAAATTGACAACCTTCTGCTTATTTTTCATCGTCGTTATTAGAAAGAAATAGGTTATGAATAAATCGAACAATATGCGAATACTACTTTTATTGATTTTTGTTTTGGGGAAAATGGGTTTTGGTTTTTCTCAGAATATTAATCCTTTTAGCGAGATTACTTCAATCTATAAAATCACAGATGACGAAGCAAAAACTCTTTTTCTAAAAAGAGATATGGAGCTTACCGATAATTTTTTTCATACACCAATTGATACCTTTTCCTCCAGCAATTATAATCGAACAGAATTAAATGGACATTATTTATTTGTTAAAGCTATTAATAATCAGTTAGAGGTAAATATAAAAAGCTACAATTTCATTCATGCAATAACTTTAAATAATCAACGTGATTTAGCTATTCAGGTGATTGATTCATTAGGAAATAAAATTGAAGATGCAATTATTTTGTTAGGCAAAAAGCAAATTCCATTTGATCACAAAACGAAGAGTTATAGAAAAAGAAAAAAATACAAAGGCGGTTTTCTAACAATAAAAGCAAAAGGAGAAACAATCTTTTATCATTTAAACAGAAAAAATAGAGCATCTATTTTTTCAAGAAGATGGCAACGCTTTAGGTCTACTAAAATTGGTCGAATCTTAATTCCACCTTATTATTATACAAAATCAAAAGCAACCAAAGGATACATCGCACTCAACAAACCTAAATTCCAACCTGGCGATACTGTAAAAATTAAAGCCTATTTCACTAATCATAAAGGCAAACCATTCAAAAGAAAATTGCAACTCAATTTAGTTGACAAAGACGATTATCATAAACGGTCTCTTCATAAAGTTGAACTTTCCCCTTCCACTCCAGGAGCTTATCTTTATGAATTTGTCTTGAGCGATTCTTTGAGTTTGGATAAATATTACCACCTGAATTTTTCTTATTCCAAAAGAAAAAAGAAAAACATAAAAGTGAAGTCTCATTACTTTTACTACGAAGATTATCAACTGGATGAAGTCGATTATTTTTTCAGCAGCAAGCAAAATGAATATTCAAAAGGAGAACCAATCATTTTTTTTGCAGAAGGAAAAGATAAAAATGGATGGACGATTCCTTATGGAAAAGTTCGTCTCATTGCAACAAGAGGTGATGTTGATGAATTTTATAAAAAAGAAATTTCGATACCTGATACACTTTGGGAACATACTCTGCAATTAGATTCACGCGGAGAAACTCAAATTCTTTTTCCAGAAAATATTCTTCCCAAAGTCAAAATGGATATCGAAGTGGAAGCTCAGTTTTCGAATAGTAATGGAGAATTACAAACTGAAAAATTGGAGTTCAATTATGATGCTTTGGAAGAAAAGATTGTGGCTAAAATTGAAAATGGTTTTGTTGTTGCAGAATATTTTCTCAATGGAAAATCTGTAGAGAAAGAAGTAGAACTTTGGAAAGACAATGATGAACAAATTGAACAAGAATCCATTGTTCAACTTCCTTTTAAAGAACGTCTCAATCCTTTTTGTAGTTACTATTCTTTTGACACAGACAAAGCTGGAGTAGATATTTATTTTGATGAATATCGTTATATAAATGATCTAAACCCTAAAATTAATCTTCTAGGAAATCGTACTCCTGACTCTATTTTCACTACAATTATCAACCCTCATCGAATTCCAATTAACTACCAAATCAGAACAAAAAACAATATACTTACGGAAGGAGTAATGGAGGAAGAAATTTGGAATTATCAAATCGAAAAAGCAGGAGGAAAACCTTTCTTTGTTTATTATCAATATGTTTGGGGAGGAAAATCTTACGAAAAAGAAGCTAGTTATTTTTATGTCTCCAAATTACTAACCATCGAAACAGACCAACCTAACTCTGTCGAACCAGGAGAACAAATTCAAGTAAAAGTTTCCGTCAAGGATCAAAATAAAAAGCCTCGAAAAAATGTCAACCTTGCAGCAGGTGCAATTAATGCTCAATTCGAACTTATTGAAAATGTATTAGAACCTACGGTATCACAGAAGCGACCTCGAAAACCAAAATTTTATAATTCTTTTAAATTAGCTCAACCAAAAACGCTTTCTAAAAAAATAAATATTTCCACTAAATGGTATAATGATTTACAACTTTCGGAATCTTTATTTTATCGGTTGCGCTATCCAAAAGATGGATTCCACATGGAATCCGACTCGATAACTGTTGATACTTTTTATCAAGACATTCCTCAATTCTCTCCCTACTTAGTTAAAGATGGAAAAGATGTTCCGATCTATTTAATTTATTGTAACCGACAATTGATTTATTATTATGGCGTAAGTGATTCACCACCTTATAGTTTTGTTGGGCAAGAAGGTATGAATCAAATTGTGATTCGAGGACGTGATTTTACTTATACTGTCGATAGTATATTTTTAAAAGCTGGACATAAATTAGAATTTTCAATTGACGTTGATAATTTTGCAAAATCTTCTTTTTCTAAAAATATAAAAATTCAACCTGCCAATCCTGAACTAAGTCGGAATGAAAAAGACCTATTGCGAAGAAAAATTCTTCACCTTCGAAATTATAATTCTAAACAAAAAAACTATGTCTGGCAAGGCACATGGAATATTCATCAACTACCTTCAAATTCAAGGTACACCGTTTCAGTTGGTCCTTTTCTCCAAATGCCAATTCAATTTTTAGAAAGAGATGGATGGAATAATGAATTTGTTTTTGAACCTGGATATACTCATGTCATATTAAAAGGCAGAGAACGACTTTATCAAAATGATTTTTTTCCAATCAAGAAAGAAATGGTTTTACCAAAAAAAATTACAATCAAATATCCTGGAGCAATTATTTATAATCCAAAACAAATTGAAGTTAAGTCTCCCTTCATAGAAAAATTAGGAAGCTTTAAAAGTTCTTATTCTCACTATAGCGATCAAGGTGGAACTTATCAATTTAAGATAAAAGAAGGGAAAGAAATTGATTTTAAAAAATTTGCAATTGTATTGTTAGAAGATGATACCACTTTCACAGTTTACAATAATTATACTGATAAAATTCATAATTTAAAACCCAAGGATTATTCACTCATCGTATTTTCTCCTAAAGGAAATTATATTAAAAAAGATTTTACGATCCAACGTGATACCTTCTTATATCAAGATTTATCTGACGAAATTATTACTATTGATTCTTCTCAAATTCTCTTCAATAAAATCTTTACCACTTACTTAGCTAAGTATCAAAAAGAAAATGGAAGAGCTCCTACTCCTCAACAAACAATTATTCCTAGATATGATTATTTAGGAGATGTTGGAATTCACGGAAAAATATCTGATAAAGAAACGGGAGAAGATATGATTGCCGCGAATATTCAAGTTTATCAAAATGGAAATTTTATATCTGGCGAAACGACTGACATTGATGGAAATTATTCTATGAAACTACCTTATGGAACTTATGATGTAGAAGTAAGTTATACTGGCTATCCTACTCAAAAAATTACAGGAATCGTGGTGACGAATACTTATACAAAAGTAGATATTCAATTAAGTGTCGGTGCTGGAAATGTCATTGACGAAATTGTAGTAACTGGATATAAGATTCCATTGATTCGAGCGGATGATTTTGGAAGTAGTACAATATCTTCTTTACCTTCTAGGAATATTAGAGGCATGGCTGCGCAAACAGCAGGTGCTTCTTCTTATGATAAAGGTGAAGATATAAGCATAAAAGGTTCTCGATCTAATTCAGTAGATTATTATATTGATGGTATCCGAGTAAGTGGAAATTTACTTCCTGAAAGTGAAATAAATCAAATGGCAAGAAGAGGCGGAATTGGTGCAAAATATGGTGATGTACGTGGTGGCATTATCAATTTTGATCCTAATAATCTTCGCTCCGACTTCTCCGATTACGCCTACTTCCAACCCAACTTAATCACCGACCAAAATGGCGAAGCCTACTTCAACGTAACTTTCCCCGATAACATCACCGCTTGGAAAACTTACGTCGTCGGCATGGACAACAAACTTCGAGCAGGTACAAATATCTCCGAAGTTCGAGCATTTAAAAAATTAACTGCACAGTTGGCATTGCCTCGTTTTCTTATCGAAGGCGACGAAACAAATATCATTGGTAAGTCCGTCAACTACACTTTGGATTCGTTTCAAGTAACAACTGCATTTAAGATTGGAGAGGAAATTATAAAAACTAATGAATCAAAATTAAAAGAGGCGTTGATTGAAAAAACCAAAATTACAACTCCTCAAAATATCGATTCACTTACTCTCTCCTATTTGTTGAGTACCGATAATTATGGCGATGGTGAAGAACGAAGCATTCCTGTTTTTCCAAAAGGGGTCAAACAAACCAATGGTGAATTTACCGTTTTGGATAAAGCTAAATCGTGGGGAACTTCGTTCTCACCTGATTGGGGTCCGGTGACCCTTCGCATCGAAGACAATATTTTAAATGACCTTTTGGAAGATGTAAAATACTTGAGAAATTATCCTTACGGTTGCAATGAACAAACTGCCAGCCGATTGATTGCTTTGCTTTTGGAAGAGGAGATTAAAAAATATTTAGGAGAAAAATTCGATGGTAAAAAAGAGATCATCAAAATGGTAGTTCGTTTGAAAAAAACGCAAAACGACAATGGTTCGTGGGGTTGGTGGAAAAATGGACAACAAAATATTTGGATGACGACCTATGTTTTGAATGCTTTAGAAAAAGCAAAACAAGCAAATTATAAAACTAATGCATTGAACAAAGGTCTTGTCTTTTTGACTAATTACTTGGAAGAAATGAAAGGAAAAGATCTGATAAATACCTTGTCCTTATTTTCTGAAATCAATCAAAATTTGGATTATAAAAAATATTTGATGCAGTTGGATTCGACGCAAAATACTTTGTATGATAAATTTTCTTTGATAAAAATCCGGCAAGCACAAGGACTTCCTTACTCGATTGATTCTGTGATGCAACATAAAAAAGAAAATCTTTTTGCAGGTTGGCACTTTGGAAAAGACAATTATCGATGGTATAATAATAGTACAAAAATCACTTTGCTCGCTTATGATATTTTTAAACATATGCCTTCGGAAATGTCTGGCGTCCAAAAAGAGGAAGCATTGAAAAATATTCGTCAGTATTTTTTCTCTCAAAGAAAAAGTAAATATGGTTGGAGAAATACGATCAATACTGCAAAAATTCTAGCAGCTATTCTACCCGACTTGATGGATGACAACAATGGTTTGAAAAAAAATGAAGTAACGATTTCAGGAATACTAAATCAAACCGTTTCTAATTTTCCATTCGAAACAACTATTTCTTTCTCAGAATCTCAATCATTAAATATTATGAAATCAGGTGAAACACCAATTTTTATAACTGCTTATCAAGAATTTTGGAATGCAAAACCTGAAAAGAAAGAAGATATTTTTGCCATCAAAACTCACCTCACTCAGAAGGGTAAAAAAACCAACGACCTAAAAGCTGTTGTCCCCGCAGACCTAATTGTCCATCTCAATACTCGAAAAACAGGTAAATATGTGATGGTCGAAATTCCAATTCCTGCAGGTTGCTCTTATCGAGAAAAACCAAACAATTATCGAAACCAAGAATCACATCGAGAGTATTTTAAAGATCGGGTGGCGATTTTTTTTGAAAGTATGCCCATAGGGAATTATACTTTTACTATTCCATTAGAACCTCGATTTTCAGGTGTTTACACTTTGAATCCGACGAAGGCCGAGCAAATGTATTTTCCGATTTTTTATGGTAGAAATGAAATGGGGAAAATGACTATTGAATAATTTTTTGCCACAGACTTGGACTGACTATTATGACTTCTCTTGCTAAAATGCAAACGATGGGAGCGTCATAAAAAGTCATAATAGTCAGTCCAAGTCTGTGGCAAAAAAAAATCCTTAACATACAAGCTAAGGATTTTCAAAATCAACTAATCAAAATTCTTTAGAAAAGGGTCTGACCACTTGAGTTCCGCAAAAGCGGTCAGACCAACAGTATATATATACTGTTTCATCAATACTACTATCTTTCTATATCTCTTTGTTTCTGTTTTTCAAGGCGTTCTTGCTCTTCTTGTTCTCTTCTTACTTTTCGTTCATCGATCACTATTTTTGGATCTTCATCGTACAACATTCTACTCCCTTGAATTATATCTGTGCGCAAAGTATCTACGACATCTAATCTAATTGTCCCAGCATTTTTTGCTTGAATATATGCATTAGTTGCAGTATAATGTTCTGCATCCATTCTTGCCCTTTGATCCAATTTTACTTTCAGGAAATTTCCTTTCCCTCGGATGTCAGATTTATTCCTTTTAAAATTCAAGTACAATGAATCTACCTGCACATGAACTTTAACCTCTCTTTTTCCTTCGTTGAATACTGCTAATTTTTTTCCATCAAACTCTTTGATATTCACATCGTCTGTATATTCCAAATCAATCCGCTCTAAATCTGGAGCGGTAATTTTTAATCTTACGGGGCTTCCTCGTCGTCGAGTATGAGTACTGACATCAAGAATTTCACCAACTTGCTCCATCGTCACAGTCTTTAATTCTCGCTCTTTTCCTACCAACTTCACTTCATAATGATCTCCCTTAGTGATGTCAACTTTTAATTCTCCTTTGATGATTATTTTTTTGAAATCTTTAAATCCTCGATCATTTCCAATCTCTTGAGGAGTATCTTTTTTTGAATAAAATCCTTCCTCTTTCATAGTCCATATATGTTCACCGTACCAACTAACATTTGGGATAGCATGATTATGTCGAGAGTGATGATTGATATATCTTTCTAATTTATTGTCTCCATCTTCTTCTCCAAACTTGACTGTTTTTCCTTCCGGTACTTCTAGTTTTATTTTCACTTTTTGTTTTCTCCACTTCTTTCCTTTTTCTATAAAAAAGTCAGCTGGGAAAACGATCCCTTGATCCGTAATAATTGGATTGTAGGAAATGGATTTTGTCAGTTCTTCAATTTCACTTGAACTACTCCCTCTTGAATAATGAGTTTGAATTAATCTAAATTTATCATCTTTGGATTTTGCAAAATCAATTTCAATATTTCTAATCACTAAGTTTTCATCTATAATTTTTGCTCCATCAAAATTAATAATGCTATTAGCTCCAATTTCTTCTCCTAAACTTAATTGTACTGTATCAACATTAAATGAATGCATTTCCACTCGCTGAGTTAATTCTTTTTCTTGATTAAAATCACGAACGACTATCGAACCTACAGAAAAGAAGCTAATCACATTTAATATCCAAACTAGTGTCATTCCCGTACGAGTCCTAGCGCTCGTTTTTCTTTTAAAAACGTAACGAGCTGCAAATTGTAAAAATCCAATTATTGGTAAAGCAATAATGAAGAACATATTAGCTGCTCCGACAAAGGCAAAAATTGGAGAGCCAAAAGCAAATGTAGCAAATGGAACTGCTGCAATAATTCCGATAATCAGCCCAATCCACATCGCAATCAAAGCAACCATCAACGCAAGTCCAACGATAAAAACAATCGGTTTCCATATTTTTAGAATAGTGCTGACAACTAGTGCAACCGCTCGACCTATAGAAGAAATCCCTTTCTTAAGGGCGCTTCTTCCACCATCCTTCTTTTTTTCGTAGCTTTTTTTTTTGAGCCTAGCTCACTCCCAATTTCGTCTAATTTATCTGCGAAAACATCAATTTCATCTTCGATAATTTTGCCAATATTAGAAACATTAATCGGTTCTCCTTTCATCGCTAAGCGATCACCCGCACTTTTCGCTTCTGGAATAATTATCCATAAAATGATGTATGCCCACAATCCAATTGTTCCTGAGAAAAACCCTAGCACAAATAATAATCGAACCCACAAAGGATCTTCAACACCAAAGTATGCTGCGATTCCTGAACAGACTCCACCAACTGTTGAATCATCTGGATCTCGAAATAATTTCTTACCTGTTTGGTAATTAGTCTCTTTTTCAGAAGAATGAGATTGAGTTTTTTCATAAAAAGTCTCTTCCTCTTCCAAACCTTCTGCTCCAAATTCTTCAGGTGTTCCCATGATTCCGATACATATTTCCACTATTCGAATCGTCACAATTGATCGACCATTTAATTGCTCTTGAAATAATTCTGCCATCCGAGCTTCGATGTCACTCGTAATTTCTTCATAGCCTTCTGACTTTTTGAAGTGAGTATGAATGGTATCCAAATAGTTTTCAAGATGTTCAAACGCGTCATCATCAATGGTAAATGGATATCCTCCGAGGTTGATGTTGAGTACTTTATTCATTATTGGTTAAATTTTTAGTCGATTGATTTACTGCATGTTGAAGTTGCTCCCAAGCTGACATCAAACCTTGCAGAACATCTCTGCCTTGGGAAGTAGCTTGATAATATTTTCGAGGCGGTCCTTGAGTTGATTCCTTCCAAGTATAATCCAGAAGTCCCGCATTTTTCAAGCGCGTTAGCAAGGGATATAAGGTCCCTTCCTTTACGATGAGTTCTGAGCTTCGTAGTTTTTTAATAATTTCTGATGGATAAATTTCACCTTCTGCAATTATCGAAAGAATACAAAGTTCCAATACTCCTTTTCGCATTTGTGCCATGGTATTTTCTAACTTCATAATTCAAAGGTATGTAAACTTATAGTACTATGCAATACATAGTACTAAATTAATACATAGTACTATACCTTTCAATATCCTAAAATGTTGATTATCAGCGATTTATATTTTTTAAAAAAATTAAAAAAATTTATTTTATTTTTCCCTAAAAGAAAAAGCACCTTGAAATAGTCATTCCAAGGTGCTTTTATAAAGAGTATAATTAGAATAATTCTGCTACATTTTATAATTTATATCCTCTCCAACCACAATCTTAGCATCTTTCTTTGGAGCTTGTTGAGACGTAGGCGAAATCATCTCTGCCTCCGATTCATTTATTGGAACTGACTGCGCTGCTTCTTCAACTGTCCCAATAATTGGTTCCAATTCTCGCATGGTCATTGGAGCAGGTTTTTGCTTCAGCATTTCGTCTTTTTGTTCTTGATTTAGTTTCTCTATCCGTTCTTTTTCCTCTTCGACAATTTGTTTGTGCTCTTCAAATATTTTTACCCGTCGTCCAAATCTTCGATTAATCAAATCATCAATTCCAAAACTAGGTCGCTGCGGTCCTTTCATTTTTGATAAATAACTATCCAAATTATCTATTCCCAAAACGTCCGAACAAATAAATCTTCCCAAGTCATAATATGCAGTCCATTGTACGGGATCAAAAAATTGATCGGCAGTAGATTCATGTGGAAATTCAGGATTATAGATTTTATACTTGTAAGTGTAATACCTAAGAGGATCTCTTTTTTTATCAATATTTGGTTTTCCCGGTGGAGGAGTGACCGAAGATTTAATATAAACCAACGTTCCGATTTTCAAATCATTCTCTAAATTTTTGCTGACGATCTTTTTTACATTTTCGAGTGCTTCTTTTTTCAAGATCGGATCGGAAATTCTATCACCAATTAATTTTTCAACTAGTGTCAGAATATCTTGTACCGCTTCTTCTCGATCAGGATTCTTATCATATTTTCTATAATTAATTAATACCTCGATTGGCTTTTCTTTTTCTTCTCCATCTTCTTTCACTTTGATCAAAATGATTTTATCATCTTTATCTCTCAGCACAATTTCTTCCCACAAATAACAAATGTCAGCTACCGCAAATCTTTTTTTAGAATATCCAAGCGATGGTTTTGGACGAATTTCATCTTCTAGTTGATTTTTGGAAAAACGAATATCTAAGCCTAGTTCGTTCTTTGCTCGAATGGTTAAATTTTCAAATTCGCTAAAAGTAAATTTTGGATCAGCTCCAGCATCAACTGCCAAAATCAATTTGCACCGTCGTCGCAATAATTCATAAATCGCTAAATTTTCAATATGCCCTCCATCTGAGATATTGAGCATTTCATTTTCTATTCCAATTAATCCCAACAATTCATACACAAAATACCTTGGCCACCAAATCAAACTATTGTACAGCTTGGTCTTCTTCGGATTTAAAATCCAATAGCCTAAGCGAGCATTAAAAATGGTGGTAAGAATACTTAAAATTTTATTCGAATAAATTCCCATCCCTGGGTTAACTGCAGCAGCTGAGATAGTTGCCGCAGCAGGAAGGGTCAAATCTCGATAATTATAAGTATCATTAGTTGGAACATAACCGGCCAATTTTGACCCGCAAAATAAAGGCGAGAGTAAAAAATAATCATTTGCTTTTGCTCCTACAAAACTGATATTTTGCTGAACCTTTCCGTCTTCTAAATAATCTTCTTTTGCATCTTCAAATTTTTCTCTTTTCACTCTTGGCGGAGTCAATAGATTCAGACATGTATTAATTAATGGGTAAGGTGCATGCATATAATCTCCTTTTCCCTTTTCATCTTTTCCTTTTTCAATTAAGTTTTGCAATAAAATATTTGGGTTTTTTGTTTTAGCCAAAAATGCATTTGCCAATTGATTTCGATAAAACCGATGAAAACTCAAGGCATTCGGATTGGCAAAATATCCTAAAATAAATAAAGCAAAAAGAATCATCAAGTAATAACTCACTTCTCCAAATCGGATATTCATGTTACTCCAATTCAAGTTGAACAGAAATATACCAGTGAAAACTATTCCTAATACCACCACAGCAAACGCTTCGATCTTATTAAAAAAATTGGATAACTTTAAATGATAACTCAATAAAACATTTGAAATAAAATGAATAAAAAACAGGACCATTCCAATTGGAATAATGACTACAAATAAAAATTCAACTGCTTCCTGATAACTTGTTTGATCCAAACCAAATCGATCTAATAACAAATATCCTAAGTAGCCCATCATTCCTATAATAAATGGACTCAACCAACTCATCAACAAACTGATCGCAAATCCAACCACCAAAATAATTCGATTGAACATTTTCACTAAACCTTTTCCAGGGATCATATACTCTCCATTATTCCGCAAATGACTGATATGTTCTTGATCAAATAATTTTGAATAATCACCTGCTTCATTTTTCAAAGTTGCTTGAACATATGCACCTGTGTAACCTCCTCCAGAAACAGTAGAAATATAATCTGCTCGTTCTAAGATTTTAAATTCATTGAGTGTTTCCAAAAAACCTAAATTGATTGTTGCAGATCGAATTCCTCCACCTGAAAGTGCAATTCCAAATTTATTCTCTTCTAATTTTTCGGGGTTCTCTAATTTCAATTTTTCACGTCGTACTTTTAGCAATTCAGTTTCCCTTTCAATTACTTTATGATATTTGATATCTTTTTCTTCGGACTTTCTAAGTCCTAATAAATTCCGTACTATTTGAAGCCACCGTTGTCGTAAAGTCATTAATAAAAATTTAATTTTTTTTTCCTAGGTAAAAATATACTTTTGACATTAGAAAATTTAATCATTTTTCATTAGACTTTATTCTATATGATTTTATTATAGTCATTTTTTTTACTTTTTAATTCATTTTCATTGAAAATTGCCGTCAACACTAGATTTCTCCTCAAAAATAAACTCGAAGGCATCGGCCGAGTTACTCACGAAGTATTGCGACGCATGGTGCAAAATCATCCTGATGATGAATTTATTTTCTTCTTTGATCGATCCTATGATGATGAATTTATTTATGGAAGAAATGTAACGCCTGTAGTTTTATCTCCTCCGACTCGGCATCCAATTTTGATAGTGACTTGGTTTGAACTTTCCGTAAAAAAAGCCTTGGAAAAATATCAACCTGATGTTTTTTTCTCACCTGATGGATTTTGTAGTTTACGAAGTGAAGTAAAAACAGTCGTGCTCGTCCATGATATTGCGTATCAACATTTTCCTGATCAAGTCTCTTTTTTTATTCGAAAATTTTATCAAAATTTCCAACATCGCTATTTGCAAAAAGCTGCTCAGGTAATTACAGTTTCTCATTTTGTGAAAAATGATTTAGTGGATAAAATTGGAATTTCTGCTAAAAAAATTCACGTAGCGCACAATGGTTGCTCCAGTAATTTTTCTCCTGCTGATGAATTAACCAAAAAAGAAATTAAAGAAAAATACACGAATGGGCAGCCCTACTTTTTTTATGTCGGTGCTGTTCATCCTCGAAAAAATGTGCATGGATTGATTACTGCTTTTGATATTTTTAAAGCAAAAACCAATGCACCTCACCAACTCTTGATTGCAGGAAGGTTCGCTTGGCAAACAGGTGAAGTCAAAACTGCTTTCGACAACGCTAAGCATCAAAAAGATATTCAATTTTTAGGTTTTGTGGGGGAAGAGGAATTGCCCCAATTAATAGGTGCTGCCTTTGCTTTTGTCTATGTTTCTTTTTTTGAAGGATTTGGGTTACCTCTTTTAGAAGCAATGGAATGTGAAGTGCCGGTAATTACTTCTAATATTTCTTCGATGCCTGAGGTAGCGGAAGGTGCGGCTATCTTAGTTAATCCACATGAAGTGAATGAAATTGTAAATGCATTGTTACAATATTTCGAGAATGAGGATTTGAGAAAAGAAAAAATAAAAAATGGTCGTCTGCAAAAAGAAAAGTTTAATTGGGATCGTTCCGCAGAAATTATTTATGATCTTTTGTAAAACTAAACATGCCTAGTTTCCACCGTTTAATCACAATAAAAAACCCCTTGGGAAGTATATTTCCCAAGGGGTTGAATCAATCGCTTTTAGAAATAGTAGTTAATTTATTTTTCCCTAGAAAATTAATTTAGCTACATATATTTTTGAGTAGAGACAAGTTCTGTCTTCTCCCTACAAAAATTCGAATACTAATTTGCTTTAAATAAATCTCTAAATCGAGAAGCATTCTTAGTCAATTGTCCTTTAACTGTTTCCAAAGTTGTGAAAACGATATCTTGTTGTTTAGCAGCAATTTTAAACCCTCCATCAATTGCTTTAGCTGTTAAGCTTTGCAATTTTTTCCCATTATCCAAAGCTATATCAACTAAATCATCAGCAGATTCTAAAGCTACTTTATTTGCAGTTTTAGCAGTTGCTTTTGCTGTTTTTACAGTTGATGTTGCTACCTCAGCTACATCAAAATTATTTACTGTTTCTTTTACTTTTTGAGAAGCAGTCTCTACCCAGTATTTTCCATTCTCTCTCATATCATCCATTACATCAGTTGCTGTTTCAAGAACTTGTGCATTTACTTTTACTGCAGTATCTTTTACTTTGTTGAAAGTTTCAGTCATTTCAACTTTAGTTACTTTATTGCTTGCTTTTTTTACAGACTTCTTTGCCATGATATTTTATATTTAAGTATTTTATTTTGAAAAAAGAGTTTTGAATGCAAAACTCAATTAAATTGATTTTTATTTACAAATTATTTCTTAACTACTTTTTTAGCCTTCAATTCTGCTTTCAAATTTTTCAACTCATCCATTTTCCCAACTGCTGCTAATTTTGCTTGTTTTGCCCAGTTTGAAGGGTTGTGCATTTTGTATCGAGGTCCTGCTGCTGCTAAGATTTCTCTTAATGTCGTTACTTTAGTTGTAGCTAATTGCTTGAAAGTAATGATTCCAGCTTCATTTAAGATCGTTGCCATCTTTGGTCCAACTCCTTCGATCACTTTCAAATCATCATTTTTAATGATTGTTTTAGCAGCAACTTTTGCCTTTACTTTTTTAGCAGTTTTTTTAGCTTTCTTCGTCGTAGTTTTTACCTCTACATCTTTAAATGATTTGGCATATACTTCATCTAAAGTCTGACGCGTCTCATCCATTTTCTCTTTTGCAGTTGTTGTTACCTTATCTACTGTTTCGCTAACTGTTTTTGCGATGTCAATTTTAACAACTTTATCATAAGCTTCGTCCATTGATTGACGAGTTTCTTCCACTTTTGCTTTTGCCTCGTTAGTTACTTCTTGTACTTTTTTAGAAATAGCTTTAAAACCGATTAGTTTTCCAAATCTTTTAGTTCCAGTTGTAGATTGTGCTTTTACACCTTCTAATACATCTAAAACTAAGTCTTGTTGTTTTCCAAAAAGAGTAGTTCCAGCTTTCATAGCTTTTGCCATTACTTTTGTCCATTTTTCTCCTGCCTCGATTGCCCCTTCTACGATATCTTCAGACACATTCATCGTTTCTTTATTTAATTTCTTAGCTGTCTTTTTAAAATTCTTTGCAGCTTTTTCGATATTAACTTTTTCCATAATTGAGTTTGACATGATCTTTCTACTTATTTTTTATTAAAAAAATTCTAATTGTTATAGTTTGATTTTAAATACAACACAAAGATAAGTTGGGGTAGTTACAGATGAGTTACACCTGAGTTATTCGAAGGATTTTTTTGAAGAAAATGGAGAATAACTTAAAATTCCTTGATTTTATAGTCTTCAACTTCCTGTTTTTATTTGATCTAACGATATAGAAATTAAAAAATGGACTAGATTTACAAACTGATTTTATTATACCCTAGAAATATCGAAATCCCCATCAAGTTAGATAAAGAATAGGATTTTGATTAATAACAGATCAATTAGGTCAAAAAAAAAGGTCTTGTACAAATTAATGTACAAGACCTTACCCTCTCAGGATTTTTGTATTAAAATGGCAACGACCTACTCTCCCACCTA
>JBGCFD010000163.1:0-15464 GCA_045106765.1 Saprospiraceae bacterium
ATATAGGCACATAGAAAACATAGGTGAAATTCTATGTTTTCTATGTGTCTATGTGGTGAAATTCTATATTAATATCTATGAAACTGTTTTTTTGATTCTTCGTCAGCTTGCTGCGGAGTAATTTAATTACAAAAGGCACAAAAAGTATAAACAGAGAAAAAATCTTTGTGTTTCTTTTGTGCCTTTTGTGGTTCAATAAACACTTGTTACCTTTGACTTCAATAAAATTAAATAAACAATGAAAAGAATATATTTCGACAATGCAGCAACTACTCCCATCAGCGAAGAAGTGATCGAATTTATGTCTGACTTGATGCGTAATCATTATGGAAATCCTTCTTCTATTCATATGGAAGGAAGAGAAGCAAGAACAGTAATCGAATCAGCTCGAAAGAAAATCGCTAATTTAATCGGAGCATCAATTGGAGAAATATTTTTCACTTCGGGAGGAACAGAGGCTAATAATATGGTGCTCCAATGTGCCGTTCGAGACCTCGGTGTCAAAAGAATTATTACTTCTCCCATCGAACATCATTGCATCTTGCACACCTTGGAGGCGATGGAAAATGAGACCGATGTTAAGGTTGAGTATGTAGATGTTGATAAAAAAGGAAAGGTCAGTTTAGCACATTTGGAAGCATTAATTTCTGAGGACGCTGAAAAGACTTTAGTTAGTTTGATGCATTGCAATAATGAGATTGGTACAATGTTAGATTTGGAAAAAGTATCCGAATTATGTGTAGAACACAATGTTTATTTCCACTCAGATACTGTTCAGACAATGGGTTATTTTCCAATCAATGTTGATGAAACTAAAATCAATTTTTTAGCTGGAGCTGCGCATAAATTTCATGGGCCAAAAGGTGTTGGATTTATTTACATCAATGGCGAAAACCTGGTCAAACCAATTATCAATGGTGGTTCGCAAGAAAGAAATATGCGAGCTGGAACAGAAAATATTTATGGAATTGCAGGGATGGCAAAAGCATTAGAAATGTCCTACGAAAACTTAGAAACAAATCGGGAATACACCTCAAGTCTAAGAAATTATTTAAAAAATCAATTGTTGGAAAATTTTGAAGATATTCAATTTAATGGTGATTACGAAGGTGATTTTCATTATAAAACCTTGACTGTTTCATTTCCTCCTTCTCCAAAATCTGAATTGCTTTTATTGAACTTAGACATTCTTGGAATTTGTGCTTCTGGTGGAAGTGCGTGTAGTTCAGGTGCTGAAAAAGGGTCACACGTTTTAGAGTTTATTCAAGCTGACCCAGATCGAAAATCAATACGTTTTTCTTTTTCAAAATATAATACAAGAGACGAAATAGATTTTGTAATTGAAAAATTAAAAACGATTGTTCAAGTAAAAGAAACAGTTAGTTAACTCTAACATAATGAAATAGATATTTTAAAAACTGATAATTGGTAAATGACTGATTATCAGTTTTTTATTGTAAAATAGGAGGAGTTTTTTTGCCCAGATTTTCTTTTCTAACTTTTGTTAAAAATAGTCTAAAATTGGTCTGATTTTAGCTTCATATTCTACTCAAACCAACTTCACATTTACAATCTACATTCTAAACATTTATTATTTTTTTTCAGAAACTATCTGAAAAAATATGACCTGTTTTTCAAATTAAACGCTTCAAATATTTATGAAATATTTTTTAATCTCCAGCTTATTTATTCTCTTTCTTTTATGTCAAAATAACTTATTGGCTCAAATGTCAGCAGATGAGGTGGTTCGAGAAAATTTTCTAATTTCTACTAAAAAGCATGGAGAACAAAATTCCAATTATCAATATTTAAAAGGAGAAGAAGCGCGGGATTTTAATGTTGAGAAATTTATTGCTGACAACATTCACCATTCGGAAATAATCATCTCAGGGAAGAAAATTTCTTATGGGAAAACCATGAAGATTGAATTTGACAGTAGAGATATTGAGGTTCAAAATGATTGTAATCAGTTTTGTAAGAGTATTGTTACAGTTTCTAAGATTCCAATTTTTGGATTGACAGTTAGTGTGATGGATGACTTGCAAGGCGTTTTGGTAGAAACTGTTTATGAAGGTTCTTCAGCAGAAATAGCAGGAATTGAACCTGGCGATATGATAACTTATGTAGCGGATTCGATCATTCAATCTGGTTGTGATCTGCTTCAATCAATTGGAGAAGTTGGAGTGGGAGAGGTCTTAGATATTTTTATTGAGGAAGATGGAAATCAAGAAATTTTACCCATAATTTTAGGATATAAAATTCAAGAAATAGCTACCTATGATTATTGTTGTAATTCAGAATTGAATCTAGAAGTTGGTGATGAAACAATAGGGAATGAATTTTCTATTTTCCCAAATCCAACTGATGGAATTACTCAGCTAAAATTTCAATCTGGTGAAAGAACTGATTTAGAAATTAGTCTCACCGATGTGGCTGGACATCAAATTTTTAAATCAGAAGTAAAGGATTTTAATGGATTTTATAATGAAGTTTTGGATTTGACGGATTATGCAGCTGGTTTGTATTTTGTACAAATCATGCAAGGTGAGCAAGTTTGGACAGAGAAAATAGTTTTGCAAAATATTAAGTAAGGATCAAATAAAATTTAGTTGAATTTTTGAAATTATTTTTTGATCATGAATTAATTTAGAACGAGGCTAATTCTTTTAAGAACTGATATCCAAGGAAAATTAAAAATAATATGGAAATAAATACGACGATTGAAACAAAATCCCTTGCTTCTTCTTCAGGAGGATCTAATTCAACACCACGTCTTTTTAATTCCATTTTTACCAAAGTATTGTCGTAAATATTTTCATTTTCTTCCAAAAGAGATTTAAGAGAACTTATAGAATGATTATTATATTTTTTGATTGGATATTTTTCGTCTTCATTGACTAAGAGTTTTAAAAGATTATTTGCATGTTCTAGTTCATTTTGGTTAATATGAATTTCATGTAATAAATTTCCAAAATTTTTATTTTCGGTATTATTAACTTTGATATGATATTTTATATTATTATCGTGCAACATTGCAATTGTAAGAATCATTGAATCTTCATTAAAATATTCCTGGAAAATGATAGCCTCTTCTTCTTTGATAGGGGATTCTTGAGGTTTTATTCTTTTATCTTTTAATTTTTCGATTTTCTCTTTAGATGAAGCTAGGTCAACCCCTCGTCTTTTTAATTCCATTCTTAATAATGTATCGACATAAACATTTTCATTTGTTCTTAGAAGTTGGTTTAATAAAAGTAGATCAAATCCGACATATCTTTTAATTGGATATTTTTCATCTTCATTAATTAGTAGTTCCAAAAGTTCATTTGCGCGTATTAGATCATTTTCATTTACATGAAGTTTATGTAATAAAATTCCAAATTTTTTATTTTCAGGATTATCGATTTCGATATGATATTCTATGTTGTTATCATGCAACATCGTACCTGCAAGAATTAACAAATCCTCATTAAAATATTTTTGGAATAGAGTAGCCTCTTCTTTTTTGATAGGAACTTCTTTAGAAATCACCCAATTATAATCTAAGATTTCATCTTCCATTTTTTGCCATTTTATTGTTGTTGGAAAATAAAATTACCATTTTTTCTAACTAAAAAGAATCACTTCCAATCCACTCGCAAGTTTTTTATAATTTTATAATCTAAAAAAAACATTAAAGAAGGAACAAGTACTTTTATTCAAAGTAAATTATCCTTTTTTACTTTCTAAAAAATCAAAAACTATTTTATCAAAAAAAATCAAAAACATGAAATTATTAAAAATATCATTTTTATTTTTTGCTGTTGCCATGTTATTTAGTTGTGATAAAAAATCGGCAGATGCTACCGTAGCTGAAGCTGTTCCAACTGAGACAACCGCAACTGAAAGACCAAGAAGAGGAGATGGAAGAAGAGGACAACGTGATCCAGAAGCACAAAAAAAGCGACAACAAGAAATGTATGCTCAACTCAATTTGTCAGAAGCGCAAATTGTAAAAGTTGAAGAAATTTCTGCGAAGTATGAAGCTAAGCGAAAAGCAGTTAGAGAAGGCAACAATGGTAATCGAGAAGCCATGCGTGGAGAAATGCAAAAGCAGCGGGAAGAGCAAAACAAAGAATTATCAAATGTGATGACTAAAGAACAATTTGCTAAATATCTTGAAATGCAAAAGACACAAAGAAGAGGCAGAGGAGGACGAGGTGGTGGCCCTCCAGGTGGACGAGGTGGAAAATAAAAACCCTCATTTATAATCATATAAAAAATGAAACCTCCTGCGAAAACAAATTCACAGGAGGTTTTTTATTTTTCAAAATCCAAATTGACTAAGAAGTATATGGATAATCTTCTTGCATATAATTGTCATCGAACAAATCATCTCCACTTGGGAAATCAGAACTTTCTGCAAATTCAACTGCCTCATTTATTTCAGCTTTGATTTTGTCTTTGATGGCTTTGATTTCTTCAGCTGTAGCAATTTTTCCATCCAACATTTTTTTCTCAGTTACCTTGATTGGATCGATGCTTTGATATTCTTTCAATTCATCTTTAGTTCGGTAAGTTCCAGGATCTGAAACGGAGTGACCTTTATATCGGTATGTTTTGATTTCCAAAAAGTAAGGGCCTTTTCCTGAACGAATATGTTCTGCTGCACGAGTCAACGCTTCATGTACAGATTCAGGAGACATTCCATCTACTGCTTCACTTGGCATATCAAACGCACTTCCCACTTTATAAATATCAGCAACATTACTCGTACGTTCTACCGAAGTACCCATTGCATAATGATTATTTTCACAAATATAAAGTACAGGTAATTTCCAAGTCATTGCCATATTAAATGACTCATACAACGCACCTTGTCGAGCAGCTCCATCACCAAACATCGTCACACAAAGCAAGTCAGTTCCTCGATATTTTTCAGCAAAACCGATACCTGTTCCAATTGGAATTTGAGCTCCAACAATTCCATTTCCTCCAAAAAATCTGTGCTCCTTAGAGAAGAAATGCATCGATCCACCTTTACCTTTTACAACCCCAGTTTTTTTACCATATAACTCAGCCATACATTTTTTGGTAGAAATACCTCGGCTGATTGCCAAACCATGTTGTCGGTATGCAGTAACCATTGCATCTTCTTTTCTGATTGCAGAAACTAATCCAGCTGCAATTGCTTCCTGACCAATATAAACGTGGAGAAATCCACGGATTTGCTCTTGACCATATTTTTGCAATGATTTTTCTTCAAATCGACGAATTCTAAGCATGGTCTCATACCAAGTCAAATACGTCTCTTTGCTATATTTTGGTGCTTTTTTACCTCTTTTTGATACTTTTTCAACTACTTTCGTCATGTTAAATTCTAATTTTTGAAAAAATGTGATTGAATTGAAGACTAAAGATAATTCTAAATTTAGAATCTGCAAAATTCATTTATTTTTGTACGAAAATTAAGGTCAAATTTAAGTTTTACAGGATGAAATTTTTACCACATAGGCACATAGAAATATTGTAAACTTTTTTCAAACATTGATCTATGTTTTCTATGTGCCTATGTGGTAAAAAAAATCATGCAGTAAAAAACTCAATTTTATTTTTTATCAAAAAAAAAATTAGTGAAGATTCAACAACTCAAATTAACTCATTTTAAGAACTACGAAACAGGTCATTTTGTTTTCAGCGAACGGTTAAATTGTTTCGTTGGAAAAAATGGAATGGGTAAAACAAACTTGTTGGATGCCATTTATTATCTCTGCATGTGCAAAAGTCATCGAGGTGTCAATGATCGAAATGTGGTTAAACATACGATGGATTTTTTTAGATTGGAAGGCTATTTTTTAAATGAAAAAAATGAAGCAAAAAAAAGCAAATCGAAAAATAAAATCGTAGCGAAAGTTCAGCCAGGTAAAAAGAAGGAAATTGAGAAAGATGATGTCGCTTATCAAAAATTGTCAGAACATATCGGAATGTTGCCAGTTGTTATTATTGTTCCAGACGATACTTTGATGGCAACGGATGGGAGTGAAGAGCGTCGAAGATTTCTGGATAACACATTGTCGCAATTGGATGGGGATTATTTAAAAAATCTAATTACCTACAACAAGGTTTTAAGGCAACGGAATTCTGCCTTGAAAAAATTTGCAGAGACTCGTTCTTTTAATGCTGAGTTACTAGATATTTACGATCAACAAATAATCGAACCTGCAGAAATTATTTTTCAAAAAAGAAAAGAATTTGTGGATGCTTTTCGACCTGTGTTTAAAGAGTTTTACCAAGACATTTCGAGTGGTCAAGAGAAAGTGGATTGTACTTATACTTCAAGTTTGAAGGATGGAAATTTTGCTGAGCAGTTAAAAGCATCGCGAGAAAAAGATAGAATTTTGACTCGAACTACCTGTGGAATTCACAAAGATGATTTAGCATTTCGAATTGATAAGCACCTGCTGCGTAAGTTTGGTTCGCAAGGACAATTGAAATCTTATGTGTTAGCAATCAAGTTGGCTCAATATGATTTTTTGAAAAAAAACCACTCCTCCAATCCGATTCTTTTGATGGATGATATTTTTGATAAATTGGATGAAGGGCGAGTCCAACAATTGATTCAATTGATTTTGGAAAAAAACTTTGGACAAGTTTTTATCACAGATACTCATGAAAATAGGGTAGAGGAAATAATAAAAAATTTTGAGGCAGACTATAAAAAATTCTACATTAAGGATGGGCAAAATCAAGAATAAAAAAAATGTAGATCGAATAATTAGTACTTCCGAGAATTAAAGAATAATTTTGTTTTATGAAAAAACACAATGACCAGCGCATTGATGAAGTGCTAAAAAACTTAGTCGGTGGGTATAAATACAAATCAAAACTTTACAAAAACAAATTAGCGACTACTTGGGAAACTTTAATGGGGTCAACTATTTCAAAATATACATCACGAATCTCTATTCGAAACAAAAAATTATTTGTTACTATTGATTCTGCTCCTTTAAAACAAGAACTTTCTTTTGCAAAAGATAAAATTAAAAGATTGATGAATGAAGAATTAGGAGAGAATTATATTGATGAAGTAGTGATTCGGTAATCAAGTTTTGAATTTTTTCTAATAAAAAAGTGCGTAAATGTATTGTTACAATTACGCACTTTTTTATTTTAAAGTACAAATTCAATCAATTTGTACTTTTTGTATTGATGATTTTTTTTTGATTAGTTTTTTTTTGACATTAATTCTTGTACTTGGTCTTCTTCGATTAATTCTTTCAAACTTTTTTTATCAAGCGGATCAACATCAACTGTTCCGATAATTTTTAGAGCCGTTCTACGATTTCGTTGATGTTCTCTTTCCGTGCAATTTACGCCATTCGTACATCGATTAACCAATTGTTCTTCACCATAACCTTTGGCTTGCAATCTTTCCAAATCAATTCCTTCTGTCGCAGCCAAATACTCAGCGGCTGCTTTTGCTCTTTTCTCTGATAAGACTAAATTATACTCATCATTTCCCCGAGCATCTGTATGTGATCCCAACTCAACGATTACATGTTGATTATCTTTCAGAATGGTTTTTAATTTATCCAATTCAACAGCAGCATCAGGACGAATATTCCACTTGTCGAAGTTATAATAAATGTCTTCGATTTCATATGTTTTATTTATCTTGATTGGCTCCAATTCGATATTGGCGAGGAAAGTTCCCATCTTATTTCCAGCAGTCATCATCTCTGAAACACCGGTCATACTTAAACCATCGAAACATAAAATGCAACTATCAACATCTACATATGCTTCAATTCTTTTATTGAAATACCCTTTTTTTCGAATCATGATGGTGTAATGATTTCCTTTTTCAAAAAAGAAATTAAACACAGGAGCTGGATGTTCCAAAAGAACTAATTCTTCCTTCCGACTAGTGTTATTATAAACTTCGATTCGAGCACTATCAATTGAATTTAAAAGAGCTGTCCCATTGTCTCTAGATTCAGCCATGGTAACATCGAAAATGTATCCAGGCAAATGTTCCATTTCGATTTTCACATAAACTTTTTTTGCATCCTTCAATCCAATGGTAGAAACAATCTTTTCAGCTTCAATATAGTTCTTGTGATTTACGATAATGCGGTATTTTCTTCCTTTAGGAACAGTTACTGCAAATGCTCCTTCCATTTCTGTTGACATTTTTGCTTGTAATTCATTGGTTTGGTGGTCTAATATTTTGACTTCAGCACCTCGAACGAATCCTCGATTATTTTCAGCAAAAACATAGCCTTCTAACAAGACATTATTTTGCCCAAAAGCAAAAACGCAAAGCAAAGACAAAATAAGAGTGAGTTTTATTTTTAACGCTTGCATGGTGATTATAATTAATTGAATATAGAATAATATGTAAATGGTAAATAAATAAAATGCTGTATATCAGATACTTATGTAGCCGATATATATAAAGTTATCGACTTTAATATTAAAAATCCAGTATCACTCTAAAGTTGATAGAATGATATAATCTAAAATTTTAATGCCGAAATCTATTTCAAATGATAAAAGATGAAATAGAAAAAATAAAATATCTTGAAGGTGAAACACTCAAAAAAGAAAGGACAATTCTGATACCACGGGATTTCTATATATCTTTTTGAGCAGTTAAGAACCTGATTGAACATCTTAGGAAAAGTGATTGAAAGCAGTCAAAATAGGTCACTAATTACATTAGGTATTTCAATCATCTGTTGAAGAACATATCAAGTATAATGCCAATATGTATGAATGAAATCTTTTTCTTTTTTTTATAGGAAAAACGTCTATTTAGAATAAATTTGTTTAAAAATATACACTCGACTTTACTAGTGATTTCTTGTATTTTACAAAAAAAAATAGTTCTACTAATATCTTGTGGTCAGGTTAAGGTTGAAGTTAAAAATAACGAAAGGAAGTGTAAATTTCAATTTTGGATTAACTTAACAACACGAGATTTTTTGAAGAATCAAAAATATATATTCAATGACTTTTAATATTCCGGATACTAATCAACCTCGAATTGTAATTGTAGGAGCAGGTTTTGGAGGATTAAATCTAGCTCGAAAATTAGCTAAGACTAACTATCAAGTTATCTTAATTGATAAAAATAACTACCACCAATTTCAACCATTATTTTATCAAGTTGCAATGGCAGGTTTAGAACCAAGTTCTATTGCCTTTCCGTTGCGCAAAATTTTTCAGAAAAAGAAGAATGTTTTTATTAGAGTGACAGAAGTAACCGAAATTGATGCTGAAAATAATGAAATTACTACACCTCTTGGAAAATTAAAATATAACCATTTAGTAATTTCTATTGGTGCTAAAACTAATTTTTATGGGAACAAAAACTTGGAAGAGAAATGTATCTCAATGAAGTCAGTTTCAGAGGCACTTTATTTGCGAAATCGAATTTTGTCTGATTACGAAAAAGCCATTTCAACAACAGAATTTAACAAAAGGCAAGGTTTGATTGATATTGCTATTGTCGGAGGAGGTCCAACAGGAGTAGAAGTGGCTGGCGCTCTAGCTGAAATGAAAAAGTATATTATCCCAAAAGATTATAGTGAATTAGATTTTAAAGAAATCGATATTTATTTAATTCAAAGTTCTTCTTGTTTGCTGAAGGGGATGTCTTCAGAGGCTTCAGAGGGAGCTAAATTGTTTTTGGAAAATCTTGGAGTTAAAGTGATTTTAAATACAAGAGTAACAGACTTTGACGGAGAGTATGTTCACTTAGCAGATGATTCAAAAATTCAAGCTCAAAAAGTTATTTGGGCTGCAGGGATTACTGGAAATATACTTAAAGGGTTACCTGATAGAATATTAACTTATGGGAATAGATTGAAGGTGAATCGGTTTAATCAGATTGAAGGTTTTTCCGATATTTATGCGCTTGGAGATATTGCATATATGGAAGAAGAAAACTATCCTAAAGGGCATCCTCAGGTAGCACAAGTAGCAATTCAACAAGCCAAACAGTTGTCAGAAAATTTGAAAAATAAATTGAAAGGAAAAGAATACGAGCCATTTTTTTATAAAGATTTAGGGTCGATGGCAACTATCGGTAGAAATAGGGCTGTAGTGGATTTGCCAAAATTTAAATTTAAAGGATTTTTTGCTTGGGTGGTTTGGCTGATCGTTCATTTGTTTTCTTTGATTGGAGTTAAAAATAAAATTTTCGTTTTTTTAAATTGGGTTTGGAATTATTTTACATACGATCAATCGTTACGTCTAATCATTAAACCTAAAACGAAAAAGGAACAAGAAGAGGATTCTTCACTTAAAAGAAAATAATTTTTTTAACATCAAAAAAAAAGAGCAGCCGATAATTAAATCGACTGCTTCGTAATGATAACTAACACACGCCCTATAATCTTAAATCTCTTTTTCGCTAAAAAAGAGACTATTCTTTCATAAATGAATTACTCTGCAAGATTCATTTTTATATTGCTTAATTTCAAGTAGTAGGTTACTACAAAAACACTACAAATAGTTTTTTAGAGAGTATAAGTAGTTTTATTTTACCAAATGTATAAATATTTTTTTGAAAATAAATATCTAATCACATTAGATATTTATTTAAATCTTCAATAAAATCAATACTTATAACCTCTAAGATGTAGGATTAGGATATTTCGAATTAGGAATGATACCTTTAAAATGAATAGAGTCTAGTCTCATTATGTTTTGCTTTATCTCTTGAAAACTCTTTTCAGTTTTCAATAATTGTGGTTCTTCTGGAATAATGATTTTCTTTGAAAGAAAGGGCTTTTTCTTTTTATTCTTTTTGACTATTTCACTTTGAACGGATTGTAATTTTAGTAATGTTTCTCTTAAGCTTTTATTTTCATTTAATAAAAAATTGACATTCTGCTGATCAACATTTGACACTTCTTCTAGTTTGTCAATAATACCTCTTAATTTATCATATTCTTGATGTACAGTTTGAGCTTCTTTTTGTAGAGGTAATGTAATCATCGAAATGATGCCTGAGAAGACAAAATTTGTAATTAGAAAAAACCATAATATGGGGAAGAATTTTTTATCAATTTTTTCTTTTTTAATTGCTACGTATATTAATGTCGCAGAAAGAATCGTGATCAAAACGGTGAAGGCGACATATACATTTCCATTTGAAAATTGTGAAATAGCATTTAAAACTTCAGTTGTAAAACTAGATTGATTATTAATAAATAACATAAGAGTATGATTTAGGTTTTAAAAAATAGGTTATCGGATCTAACTTTTTTAAAAGCCAATTCCACGTTTTATTTATTAGGATTATTAACTATTTGTAATTCTTTTTCTGCGAGTTTTTAAATTGATTAACAAATATTTAATGAGCTTTTTAAGGAAATGGAAAGTTAACTTTAAGGTTTTTTCGTCAAGTCGTTAATTTCTTCTTAATAAATTCATTTTAACTCTTAGCATAGTTTTTGTCTATTGTAGAATAAGACTAAAAGTTTTCATTTCCTCCCTTTTAATTTGCAGTCATTTCCTCTTCCATTTTTTACTTTGAATTAATTAACTTAACTAATACCTAAGAAATGAAGTCAACATCCTTTCAAGTCAGCACCATTCAAGATTTAGAACAAGAAATCTTAAGAGTCAAAGGCAATAATTTTCATCCAACTTTGGGCATTTTATTCGGTTCAGTAGATTGTGAACTGAATGCCCTTCCAGCCATATTTAATAAGTATAATATTGATTTAGTAGGTTGTTCTTCTTCTGGAGAAATTTGCCAAGAAAATATTTATGAAAAAGGAATAACTGGTCTTTTTATGGATATTAATCGAGATTTTTATAAAATACATGTGGGAGAAAATGTAGAAGATAGATGGTATGAAGTAGGAAATGATTTAGGAAAAGTTGGAACAGATTTTTGTGCCGATCCATCTTTTCTCACTTTTTTTGGAATGGTCTCTAATGCAGAAGATATTATCAGAGGAATAAATGATAAAATCGGAAAGCAAGTGAATATTTTTGGAGGAATGGCTGGAGATGATTTTAAGATGATTCAAAGTTATACATTTTCAAGTACAGGAGTTTTTAATAACGCAGTTGTCTCCTTAATTTTCAACCAAGAAAAGATAGAAATGAAAGGTCGAGCGATAGGTGGATGGGAACCTATCGGATCAATTAATACGATTACCAAAGCAGAAGGAAATATTGTTTATTCTATTAATAATAGAACAGCAGTAGAAGCTTTTGAAAGTTATTTTGGATCATTTCATGATAATCTAGAAGAGGTCGAGACTGTTGCAGTTGGAGTAGCTCAATATCCACTTCAAATTGTACGTAAAGATAGTACAGTATTGCGTGCTGCATTAAAAATTGATGAAGAGAATCAATCAATTATTTTAGCTGGACCAGTTAAAACTGGAGATCAATTTAAATTTTCTGTGGCACCAGGTTTTGAAATAATTGAAGATACTATTCAAGAGTTTAAAGAATATCAAGCCGAAAACCTTACTACCGACGCTATGATTTTAGTTTCATGTAAAGCAAGACATATGTCTCTTGGGCCGATGGTTGAAGAAGAAATAAAAGGTATTCAAAATTTGTGGAACAAGCCACTTATTGGGTTTTTTGCGTATGGAGAGGTTGGGGTTAATAGTGAAGGAGATTGTAATTTTTATAATCAGACTTGCTCACTTGTTTTAATTCGAGAAAAATAATTAGTTGATATAATTTAGACTAGAATTAATGTTAACAAAGCCAAATGATAACTTATTAAATTCAATTGAGGCACTTGATATCGATCAGGAAGCTAAGCAATACTTAATAGATGAAATTAAGTTGATGCAAAAGAATTTACTCTATTCTAATTTTAAGTTGAGTAGGACATTAAAGGATAAGGATATTGTAACCAATGTTTTGAATGAAACCATTAATAGTTTAGAGGAGAAAAGTGAAGCATTAACTATTCAAGCGAAAGAATTAGAAGAACAATCAAAATTTAAAGAACAACTTTTTGCCAATGTTAGTCATGAACTCAGAACTCCTCTTCATGGAATTTTGGGCATGGGACATTTGCTAGATCGTACATCCTTGAATACTACTCAAAAAGGTTATACGGATATAATTAAAGGTTCTGCTGATAATTTGTTGGTAATAATAAATGATATTTTAAGCCTTTCGGAAATTAATGCAGGGAAAATTAAAATTACGAATAATCCTTTCTCGATTAGGAAATTGTTATCCGATTTAGAAACGGTGCTGGAGTTTAGAACGAAGAAAAAAGGAATAAAACTGTTATTTCATCTTTCAAAAGATTTTCCAGAATTTGTATGTGGAGATCGAACTCGGATATATCAAATTTTTCTTAACCTACTCAATAATTCAATAAAATTTACTCATCAAGGTTTTATTAGATTGAAAGGTGAAGTTGTCTATGTTGATGAGACCGAAACAAGATTGCAATTTGAAGTAGAGGATTCAGGAATAGGAATGAAACAAGAAAAATTAAAATCTATTTTTGAAAGTTTTACTCGTGTTCATGATGAACGAGGTACCGTTTACGAAGGTGCTGGATTGGGACTTAACATTATTAAAAATCTTTTGTATTTGCTTACTGGATCTATCGAAGTGGAAAGTGAGGAGAATAAAGGAACAATTTTTACAGTTCAAATTCCATTTCAAATTCCCGAGAAAGAGGTTGTTGAAAGGTTGATTCATTATGAAGAAAAAACAACTATTCCTCTAGAGTGGACAAGGCTCAAATTTTTAATGATAGAAGATAATTCTGCTAATATTTTATATGCAAAAGATATTTTCGAATCATGGAATTTAAATTTAGATATTTTTCCAACTTTGGAGGAAGCAGAAAAGGCAATGGAGAATAAATACGATTGTATTTTGTCTGATGTACTTCTTCCTGATGGAAATGGATTAGATTTTATTTTGAAGTTAAGAAAAACTCCTAGCGCGATAAATAATAAAACACCTGTCATAATCTTGACTGCAAGTGCTCATGAAAAAGGTGCTTCAAAGGCAAAAGAGGCAAATGTTGAAAGTTATTTAAGTAAACCTTTTCCTCCTGATTTTTTAATTAAGGAATTTCACAGAATATTAGAAATTCAAACAACACCTAAAAATTTGGAAAATAAACCACACCTGAAAAAGACATCTCAATCGATGGAAATTAAAGCTACAAATTTTGAAAATTCATTTCTTGAGACACTTTCTAAAAGATTCAAAGGTCGAACATCATTGATGGCAGAAATGGCCAAAATATTTTTGGATCAAGCTCCAGTCATGAAATCAATCTTAGAAAATGCTCATCAAAAGGGGGATTATGAATCGATTCGATTTGAAGCTCATAAATTTAAATCTACTGTAAATATTATTGGTTTAGAATCTCTAAAGGGGTTTGCTTCAAAAACCGAAGAATTATATTACAATGGGAAACCAGAAGAATGTACAGCAGGTTTGCTACATGATTTCGTGAAACAAATAGATTTAGATACTCAAAAAGTAAAATTTTCTTTAAAAGAAATTTTTCAAACGGAGACAAGTTGAATATATATTTAAACGGTTGATAGTCAGTTGATTATTAGTTTATTTGTACCTCCTTATTTAGTTGGGTAGGCAATAAAATAATAATTCAATCCTTTCTCAAATTGTTCAATAAATTCTTTTTGGGAAAAAGGAGTTGCATTCTTTAACCATTTTTTCATGGTGGATATATTCAATCCACATTCTATATTCAATAATTCGAAAACCTGTTCAGGACGAATTCCATAAACATCTGCACCTCCCAATCCATGTTCAAAAACAATAATTGGTTGATTCCTTTTGATTGTTTTTTTGCCACCTTGCATCACTAAAAACTCTGCTCCTTCTACATCTATTTTTATAAAATCAACTCTGAAATTTTCAGGTAAAATATTGTCCATCAAATCTATTTCGATAGTTATCGAAGTATCTTTTTCGTTAGGTTTATCATATTTTCTTTTCTTCATTCCGCTGTAACCTGGATTTGAAATGACGTGGTTGAAAGAGGAACTTCCTTTTTCATTACTTAATCCTAGTTGATGAAAATGACAATTAGGAGGAAATTCTTTTTCTAGAAAATTAAAAAAACTAGGAATTGGTTCAAACCCATGATGTAGACCATTTGGTGCATGTTTAAGCATAATTTCAAGTACCTCACCTTCGTGGCAGCCTACATCAATGCAATTCGAATTTGGTGTCAAGCATTTTTTTAAAACCTGTTTGGTTTGTTGATCATATTGCTGATTTTTGGTAAAAGCAATCGGCAATTTTTTGATGAGATTCTTAATTTGTTTTTTCACAGAGTGATTATAATTTATTGAAGTTGTTTTAAAATGTCTGCTGAAACCGAGCGGAAAGGCTTGTGATTATTGGCGAAGCTCTTTTTGAGTTTCAACCCCTTTGGGTTGGGACGAAAAAAAGCTGAAGTCCAATAATCACAATGCTTTTTGCGTAGGTCA
>JBGCFD010000164.1:0-3234 GCA_045106765.1 Saprospiraceae bacterium
ATGGTGCAAAATGATATGATGGGCGTTCAATTTACAGATTTATCGGTTGGTACTCCTACGAATTGGCTTTGGGGATTTGGGGATGGCAATACGAGTAATGAGCAAAATCCTTTTTATGTATATGACTCCGTTGGGACTTATAATATTTGCTTATTGATTCAAGATACTGTGAATAATTGTAATGCTTCCTTCTGTGAATCATTGACGATTCTCCCAACTTCCACACAGGAGATTTTGATAAAAAATCGAGACTTACTCATTTATCCAAATCCTGCTCAACAATACCTTTCCAAATGGACGGTGGAAGGTATTTTGGAAAATGATTTTTATCGAGAACTGGATTTGAAAATCTATGACGTGCATGGTAGAACGTTACTTCAGCAACAAGTAACTGGGGATTCGAAATTGCAAATTGATATTCCTAATGCATTGACGAGGGGATTGTATATGTTGGAGATTCGTGGGGATGGGAATGTTTATCGGGGGAAGGTTGTGGTGGAGTAGGAGATATTCTTAAAAAATCTAAGAACCTGTTTAAATTTTGTTTCTTCAATAATAAAATTTAGACAGGTTTTAACCTCTATTAGATTTGATTACAAGTTTATGTATTCCATTTGAAAATTTATATTGAATACCTAACTCCGCTTGCTCACATATCCGTTTCACAATCGAAAGCCCCAATCCCAAACTTTCTTCCACATCAGAATCTCTTTTAAATCGTTTAAAAAGAGATTCTGTATTCATATTAGGAGGAGTTCCAGAATTACTAATGGAGAAATGATTTTCGTCAATATCTATTTTAATAAATCCGTCTTCTTCGATATTATGCCGAATTGCATTTTGCACCAAATTGGCAATGAGTATTTCTGCTAAAGTCTCACTCATTTCTACTCCAAACGTTCCTTTGTACTGTTTTTCTATTTGAATTTTCTGAATAGAAATCAAGTCTTTGAAATTATCCAAAACCTCTTCTGCCACTTTTTCAAAGTTCACATTTGAAGCATCAGAAAATCTTTGATGTTCAATTTTTGATAATAGAATTAAGGAGCTATTAATCTTAGATAACCGATTAGTGTTTTGTAGAACTGCTGCTAATGACTCAATTTCTTTTTCACCAATCCGAGGAGACTGTAACAATATTTCTACATGACCTTTGATTACTGCGAGAGGAGTTTGTAGTTCGTGAGAAGCATTTTGAGTAAATTGTTTGTTTGCTTGATAATTGACTCTCACTCGGTCAATCAATTCAATCAAATATTCATTCAAATCATTAAATATGGGAAAAGGTGATTCTTCAAACTCGACCTTTTTTGGTTCATCTACGTCGAACTCTTCCAACGTTTCCAAAATTTGAAAGAGTTGTTTTCTAATCAATTGGATTCTTCGAAAAGTGATTATTCTAAAACCAATGGCAAGTATTAGCGCAGGAATGGTAGCAACCAAAATTGCTTTCCAATAATTTTCGGAGGTAAAAAATGAGTCTATTAAAATAGCTGCTGCAAGTACTGATAACAGTACAGGAATGATATATAATAACTTTAACCGTTTCAATGAGTTTGAAATTTATAACCGATACCATAAACGGTTTTTAGAAAATCACCACAACCATTTTCTGCTAATTTTTTTCTCAAATTTTTCACATGAGCATAAATAAAATCGAACGAAACGGCATCATCCATATAATCCCCCCAAAGATGTTCGGCAATACTGTCTTTAGTCACCACACGGTTTTTATTCCGAGCCAAATACAACAAAATGTTATATTCTTTTTTAGTGAGTTGAAGCACTTTCTCTGAGGCAACTACTTTTCGTTCATCCATATTAATGGATAAATTTCCAAATTTTAATTCCTTACTAAATTGATTGGTTTTCCTCCTTAACACAGCTTTGATTCTTGCATTCAATTCTGAAAGATTAAAAGGCTTGGTCAGATAGTCATCAGCTCCGACATCTAATCCAGAAATCCTATCATCTACCGTATCTCTTGCCGAAATAATAATGATACCAGTTTGAGTACTATCTTCACGAAGGATATTTACTAATTTCAATCCGTCACCGTCGGGGAGATTCAAATCAATCACCACACAATCGTATTCATAGTTATTTATTTTTTTATATCCTCCACTAAAAGTGTTCGCAGATTCACAAACATATCCTTCCCGTTTTAAATACCGCAGCATTAAATCCAGCAATTCTTGTTCGTCTTCGATGATTAGTAATTTCATTCTGATAAAATTGATTTCCAATTTCACTAAGGTACTAAATACCATGAAAAGAGCTTTTAGAAATTCTATTTTTCCAAAAGCTCCTATCTTTTACCGTTACTCTGGGGAAATAACGAGGTCAAATATTCCTATAAATTTGCTATTTCCCTAAAGCACATAAAAAACTTTTTATTTAACTAGCTTAATCTTCCATTGATGATTCACCCACAATCATATCCAAATCAAGATTATTTGTCCCATCATAATTCTCATCAAAGTCTAGCTCATCATCTTCTATTTCTTCGTTAGCAATTGGTTTTGGTGTGCCTCCTGTTCGTTTTATCACTCTTGAAAAAGATGTAGGCGTAGAGGATGGGGTAGTTTTTTTCTTTTTAACTTCTTGTCTTTCAGGTTTTAATGTAACCGCAGTTTTGGCAGCCAAACTTTTAGTTGTAGTAGGTACAGCCATCAATCTTCGTTTATCAATTAGTTCGCCTGTTACGACACATATTCCATATCTTTTATTTCGAATTCGAATCAAAGCATTTTCCAAATCTCGAATATGCTTTTGTTGCCTATTTATCATTGAGTTTAACAAACCAATGTCTTGTGCATTTGAAGAGTCATCCATCCAATCACCGTCATTGCCATTCACTTCAGAGATGTTATCCACTCTTTCCGTTAATGAGTTTAATTGCTGCATTGAACTTGCTAATTTTTGTTCAATATGATTTTTAAATTCTTCCAGTTCAATGTCAGAATAACGATTAACGCTGTTTGATTTATCAAGCATTTTTTTCTTTTTGAATGATTTAAAAACAGCCTCAAGTACACGTCCAAATCTGAATTAATTTTGAAGAAATGAGTAGAATTTATTTTTTTTCAAAAAAAATGTCGGATGGAATGGAGCATCATCCGACATTGGTGGGTTTTTCAAAACTTTGAGTGAACTGTTGCAAATTGCATGGCTAAGATATAGTTCACTATCAAATTAATATTTGATTTACAAATACAATGTTAGAGGTAGAAT
>JBGCFD010000165.1:0-29360 GCA_045106765.1 Saprospiraceae bacterium
TTCGATATTCGATATTCCCATTCAGTCTTGCAATTGCCACAACCAAACCGCATTATTTGCAAAATATCCAATTTTACTTCCTTGCTCTACTTTGAAAATATTTTGTCGTTGTTCTAATTTGATGAAATCAAAAACTGGTTCTAAAACCATATTTCCATCTTCATCATATAATCCAAAAAGTTCCGCAGCAATGGCAGAGAACATATTATCTTGAAGTGGAAAAATTTGATGAAACTTATTTGGAATAATTTCATAACCATGATTAGTCAATGTTCCCCATTTTCGGTTGGAGTGTTGAACTAGTCCAATATTATTTTTGAAAGGTTTTATTTTATTAAATTGTTTTCGATTAAAAAGATGTTGACCTAGAGAATCCGTGTAGTAACAATAACTACTTTGAATATTGCCATCATTATCTCGAATAAATCTTCTAAAACCATATTTATTTTCTGCAAAATGAAGTACCATTCCATTTCTTTTGATCTCCACTTCATTTCCATTTTTATCAATAACCAGATTTGAACTTTGGTCAGCACGCCGAAGTGCAACAATTGCTTTTCCATTTTTAAAAGGTTCAGCTCTTGAAAATTTTCCTTTGAATGCAATTTCATTTTCCATATTAATATATTGCCACAAGTAAGAAAATCCATGTTGAACAGCTACCAAACCTTCTGACAGTTCTCCAACTGCTCGATATTGAGGAGGAATAATTTCATTGCCTAAGGTATCTACAAAACCAATTCCTTTAGGTGTAACAACTTTGGCAAACCCATTATTGAATGGAAAAATTTTTGTATAAATACACGAAGTCAATGTTTCTCCTCTTCGATTGATTAAACCAAAGTCGCCCATATTATTAACCCGAACTTGTGCAATTCCATTTTCTTCAAAAGGAAACACTAAATCATATTTTTTGGGAAACATGACGAAAATACCCGTTTTATCTATCAATCCAGTTTTTCTATTTTTCACTACTCTTGCTCTACCTTGCTGAAAATCAAAGGCTTTTGTATAAATGGAATTTATCATGGATTCTCCATCTTTACTCATAAAGCCATAATAGAATTTATCGTTCCTTTTGATTTTATACCAACAAAGTCCTTCTGAAAAATTACCAACACTTAAATATTCGGTATCTCTTAGATCTAATTTTATTTCCAAAGTAGAGTCGATAAAATACCAACCCATCTCATCTTTAACCGCAGCCCAACCCTCACTAAAAGAATTTATAACAATATATTCACATGGCATGACTTCTTTTCCTTTTTGATTGACTAAGCCCCATTTTCCATTTTGTTTGACTGCACAAAAACCTTCTGAAAATTCCTTGAATCGATCATATCCCCAATCGACTACAGAGTTTCCAAGCGCATTATAAAAAACGGGTCGTTTATTTTTTATTCCTACTTTCATGTAATTATCTTCCCATTCGATACTTCGATAAATAAAATCTAGAACTGGTTTATTATTTTTATCTACTGCTCCCCAATGTTCCTCATGCTTACAAATTGCTGTTTTGTTTTCAAAATCTCTGACGTATTCATAAGTAGGAGCGATCGTAATATTTCCTAGTGTATCAATAAATCCCCAAGTGCCTCCAATCATAAATAAGTTACTTGTAGGCAAAGTATTGAATCGATTAAATCGAACTTGATAATTGAATTGGAATGCTGTAGTCGTAGTTATTTTATAACCTTTTTCTTTTCCACTTTTTATTTTTTTGGGAATCCCTCCTAAACAAATTCGCGCCTTGCCTTCATAGAAATTTCCAATATAATTGAAGGATTTATTTTTTTGATGAACCGCTCCTTTTTGATCAATCAATGTAAATTTTCCATCTTTATCCAAAACACTAGCAAATGGTAAATCATAAAAAAAATCATCAATTCGAACCCCTAAAAATTCAAAATCGGTTACAAATTTTTCTTGCTGATGACTGTAAAATGCAATGCCGAACGAGCCTGTTTTTGGGCGAATAGATAACAATTTTAAAATGTCATTTCCAGCTATTTTTTTATCATAGTTATAAACGATAGTCATATCCGTAAACGGTAAGTTTCGGATAAATTCAAATTGTGGTTTGATCAAAACTTCCTCTGTACTTTTTCTGCGCAATCCCCACAGTCCCCAATCGACATACCATTCTACATCACTATTTTTGATTAAACTATAGTCTGGTTTTTTCTTATTTCCACGTCCTCGATTAACTCGTTGTCGTCTTACTCTTGGTTGATTAAAATTGGTAATATTTGGCATCGCATCCATTGCCTCTCCATATCCAATTCTTAGCGTATAAACTTCTGGATAGATTTCCAATAATTCTAATTGGTTCAAAGAGTCAGATTGGAAATAATGCATTTCTGTTCCGATAAAAGCTTTGACAAATTGATCTTGGAATTGGAAATATTCAAATTTTACATTCGTGACTTCTTGACCTTTTCGATTAATTAAACCTGACTTTCCTCTCAGTTTTACTTCTGAGAATTTTTCTCGAAAAGAATTAATATTATCATACTTAGCTGAGGCAATTAACCCTTGATTAATTTGATAAACTCCCCAAAGGAATTTTTTTACTTTGAATAAAGTATCACCTTCTAAATGCATAATTTGACTATAATTTGGAGGGATTACTTCATTTCCTAAAGTATCGATCAATCCAAATTTTCCATCTTTTTTCCCTAAAAGAAAATTACTTCGGAAGCTGGAAAATTCATCAAAATCCGTTTTTATGTCAATAAATGCTTTACTTTTTAAGGAATAAATTTTGGTTTGTTTTTCCAAATTACTGGAAAAAGAGATAAATGAATTTGATAAAATTTTCACCTCTGACCATTTGTCTTTTTCAGAAATTAGAATTTTATTATCCGAATTTCGTAGTTCGAAAAAATCATTTTTAGTTAAAAATACATTTTGATTAACCATATTGATGGAATCAAATTTGGCAGGAAGGATGATTTTATTTTCGAAGTTGATGATTCCATATTGATTCTTTTTTGTAGAAGATTCTGTTTGGAACTGAAGGAAAGGTTGTCTTAATTGATGTACTCGCAAAAAAGGGTATTCATTTGGAATAATATAACCTTCCCCTTTTTTGAGTAACCCATATTTTCCTTTTTCTCGGATAATATAAAAATTTCTGACTCCTGAAATAGGAATGACTTCCTCATATTTTCCATCAAAAATGGTTTCTCCTTGCGCATTGACTACAAGCAATTTTCCATCATTTTTCACCGTAAAAATGGAGTCAGGATAACTCTCAATAACCTCATCAAAAAGAGGAGCTAATACTTCCTGTCCACGGATATTTATTAATCCAATTTTATCATCTAATTGAACAGTTACATAGGCAGCTGATAATCTAGAACCTATGAGCTGTTGACCTCCAAACCGTGTTCCGATCAAATCATATTTTGGTTCCATCACCATAGCTCCATTGTCATCTATTAATCCCCATTTTTGCTCAACCTTTATTGGAAGCAAGTTAGTTGCTTCAAATTGTGCAAAGGAAAAAAGATATAAAATGGAAAAAAGAAAGATGAGATGGTAACGCATTTGTTTAGCTTTATTTTTGGGTAAGATAGAAACGTTAACTGCTAATTTATAAGAGTTATCGGATACCTTCAAGGTATCCGATAACTAATAATTATAAAGCAGCCATTGCCTTCGTCAAGTCTTCCACACTTTCAATTGGTTCTGTTTCAACATTCATTTTAAAAGTAAAAACCTTGCCTTTTGCGTTTTTCATTTCTTCTAAATTGGCGTCAAAATCTGCTTGAGAAAAAGTCGCATATTTATTATTTGGTAAGATTGCGATCAATTGATTATCCATACTAGAATCTACTAAGAAATTTTTTCTTCGAGCAAAAGGATAAGCAATTACCGAACGAGCATCATTTGTGATCAAATAGACATTTACCTTATTATGTGCCATTGGTACATCTGGTCCAAAGTCAAATTTTGCTTCGAATGCTAATGCGCCTGGGTTATTAATTAATGCATCGCAATTATAAATTCCCATATTTTGAATTTGGAAACTTCTAACAAAATCCGTCTGTCGTTTCATAAAATCCATTCGCTCTTGTTGGCTAGTTGAATTAGCTTTGTAGGCTCTCAATGCCGTTTCATAATTTGATAATGCTTCATCAAAATCTTTTCCTTTTTGGCTTGGACAAACTGTGGTAGAGAAATTTTTCTTATCACTTTTTAAGACCATAATATATTCATTTCCACGAGTTCCTTTTTTGATATCAGCAGAAGTCCATTGCTCTTTAAAAACCCAAGGATTGTTTTTTGGATTTTCTCCATTGCCAGTAAATTGCCAAAATATATTTTTCATAGATTTTAAATCTGGATAATCATCCAAGTTTAAATCGAAATTTAAGACTGATTTAGCCTTGTCAAATTTTGCTGGTGGGGTAGGAGTCTTCATTTTTGAAAGGTTAGCAATTTCTTTTTGAGCAGCTATTTTTTTTACATTAGGTTGAGCGGTAGAACCTCCAAGGTTTTCCCAAGCACCACTTTCTTGATTTAATTCCCAAAAGTCATAATTATCTCCATCAACATTAGTTGCCATATTGACTCCAACATTTTTTCCTTCTGCGACAAAGACTTCTTGATTGTTACTTGAAGCATTAATTTCGAACATTCCAGCAGTTTGCATGTCTCCGTCAATTCCATTGTGAGATGCTTTCATAGGAATCCCACTTGCCAAAATATCAGCAGCGGTATGGAATTCTCTATAGCTAATTTTTATTTCTGAATTGATGGCATTCCCATTGGCATCTACAAAGGCATTTGCAGGGATTTCAATAGTAGTTCCATTGTCCAAATTTAGCGTTTGTGCACTAGAATTTGTGACATTAAAATTTTGATATGGAACATCAACAGAGTTAAATGGTGGAGCAATTTCTTGTTTCTCTAAATTTAGAGAAATTTTGCTAATTGGGGTTTCAGTTTTTGCTTCTGAGTTTTTATTAGTAGAATTTTCGGAAGCACAATTTTGAAAAAGCAACGATAATGAAATTAAGAGAGAAAGACAAAGTAGAAAACGAGTTTTCATATCTAGGATTTTTTTTAAATGAAAAAATATGATGTAAATATAATTGAATAAAAACGGCTATTACTTTTTAATGTATTAGATACCGTAAGAGTTTAGCAGTTTCAATACAAAGTCTTAATGGATAAAATTGAAAAAGTAACGACGATTGATTAGATGTGGAAGGATAGAGTGGAGATTATGCAAAAAAAAGAAGGTAACAACTAAAAGTTGCTACCTCTCTCATACAGAAAACTTATTATATAAAACAACACCCTTTTCTTTATCAATAAAGAATTATTGATGAAATTTATTTTGATATTAGGTTTTTTGGGAAGAAATATTTTGGTGGTAATCTTAATTTATTAGATTAATTATTAAGATAATGTAAACATAGGATTAAAATTATTTAAGTCAAAAGAAATCAAAACTTTTTTTACATATTTTTAAAATAATTGATCTTCATTTCTACATTCCGTAAAATATAATAGAAGTAAAAATTAATTCTACCTTTTTTTTAACTCTTACTGTCTAATATTGTGACACGGTATTGGTTGATTTAAATTTATTTTTTATAATGCATTAAATTTATAACCTACTCCACGGATGGACAAAAAATATTTTGGTTCTCTTGGATTTTCTTCAAAATATTTTCGAAAGGAAAGAATGAAATTATCTATTGTTCGAGTGGAAGGATATACATCATAACCCCAAACTGATTGTAGGATTTGTTGCCTTGAAACGACCTCATTTTTTCTATCAATTAGTAGTTTCAATAATTTAACTTCCTTTTTGGTTAAATTAAAACTTCCTTTATTAGTCTGCGCTTCGAAAGTGATAAAATTGATTTTATTATTTCCAAAGGTGTAGATTTTTGGAGTATTCTCAGGAGACTTGCTACTTCTTTTGATTAAATTATTAACTCGCAACAACAACTCTTCCAAATGAAATGGTTTGGTCAAATAATCATCCGCCCCTTTTTTTAATCCATTGATTCTATCATGCGAAGTATCTTTGGCAGTCAAAAATATGATCGGCACTTCCATATTTGATAATCGCACTTGCTCACATATTTGAAATCCATCGACATCAGGAAGCATGACATCCAATATCAATAAATCGAAATGTTGCTCTTCAATTTTTTTCAATGCATCTTTTCCATTGCCAGAAGTAATCACTTCATACTCTTCTAATTCTAAATTTAGTTTGACAACGTCTCGGATATTTTCTTCATCTTCAACAAGTAATATTCTCATTTTTTTATTTTTTATGAGTAGTCAGGATTGAGGTTGATCGCTGACTTTTATTTAGGAAAAGCAATTTTAAAAATTGTTCCCTTTGGATTATTATCTGCAACTGTAATCTTCCCTTGATGAGCTTTTACAATTTGAGATACAATATATAAACCTAAACCAGTTCCTTTTGTTGTTCGAGTATCTTCATTTCCAACTCGATAAAATCGCTCAAAGATTTTCTTTTTTTCTTTGTCAGAAATACCAATTCCATTATCCGAAATTTTTAAAATTATCTTTCCATTTTTTTCCACAAGATTTACTTCAATTTTAGGAGTCTCGGTGAAATTATATTTTACTGCATTTTCAATTAAGTTAGTGATGATAGAAACCATTCCATTTTGATCTCCTTCAATGCTTGAAATTTCATTTTGGATGTTTTTGGAAAAAGTAACTTGTGGAAATTTTTCACTCAAAGAATCAACTAAGTCATTTGTTAATTCATCTAAATGAATGGGTTCTAAATGCGGTTGGTATGCAGTTTCCAATTTGGCAGCAAAAAGTAAATTATTTACCAATTCATTTAATCGTTCAGAATCTTTGATGGCATTATTTCCAAAACGTTCGATTTGCTCTGGCTTTAATTTTCGTTTAATAAAAGTTTCCAAAACTAATCGAATACTTGCAATTGGAGATTTTAATTCATGAGTAATCGAAAGAAGAAAGTTCCTTCGCTGATGTGCAATTTCAATTTCTTTATTATAACCACGATTGATTAACCAAATTCCAATCACCAAACTTATTATAAAAACACTTGCCTCGCCAAAAATCATCCATTCTTGTCTTTGGTACTTTTTAGTCAATTCAAGATATTCTTTAGTATGCAAAAAATGTTCATTGGAATGGAAAATTCCTTCAGCTGACATTCCCATTTTTAGCAATTCTACTTTAGCATAGTAGGCATCTTTATTTTTTGAATATAATAAAACCGACCACCATGCAAAGGCAACTAGCATGTAAAAGATAACCAAATAAGATAAAAGCCGAAGCTTTAAATTTGTCAACAAAGCTCTTTTTTTTAATGGTTAACTGTTCATCGTGAATGGTTAATACCACTTATTGTTAATCATGTATAGGTGAATTATGGGAAATTAACCATTCACCGTTAACCATTCATCATTATTTAAAAACGATGTGTAAACATTCACCGATGATTCTTGCGGCGGCTTCCAAATCTTCAATTGTGTGTGCCGCAGAAACAAATCCAACTTCATATCCTGATGGTCCAAGATAAACACCACGTTGCAATAATTCATGATGTAAGATCTTAAATTTTTCCATACTTGCAGGATCGATTTGATCTGCTGCTTGAATTTTTTCTTCGGAAAAAGCGACCCAAAATATTGATCCGATAGTTGGAAAAGTAACTTTATACTTATTCATTTGACAGAATGCTTCTAACAATCCAACAAAGTATTTTGTTTTGTTTTCCATAGTTGGATAAAAACCATCTCGCACCAACATTTCGCATGCAGCAAAACCTGCGGACATCGCAACTGGATTCGCAGAAAGTGTTCCTGCTTGATAAACAGAGCCTTCAGGAGCAATGTGACTCATGATTTCTTTGCTCGCTCCATATGCTCCAACTGGCATTCCTCCGCCTATGATTTTTCCATAAGTAATAATGTCTGGCTGAATATCGTAAATTCCAGCAGCTCCTTCATACCCAACTCGGAATCCTGAGATTACTTCATCAAAAATTAATAATACGCCATATTCTGAACATTTCTCCCGAAGGAAAACTAAGTATTCTTTGTCTTGTAAAAGTAGTCCATTATTTGCAGGAACAGGTTCGATAATGATGCAGGCAGTTTCATGGGCATGTTGTTTTAGGACTTCCTCAATTGCTTCTCGATTATTTAATGGAATGACTAAAGTTTCTTTGACAAAACTTTCTGGAATTCCTGCCGAAGTACTTTCTCCAAAAGTTGCTAAACCACTTCCTGCTTTGACCAATAAGCTATCGACATGACCATGGTAGCACCCTTCAAATTTTATCACTTTACTTTTTCCAGTCACCCCACGAGCTAGTCGGATCGCACTCATTACAGCTTCTGTTCCAGAACTAACGAACCGAATTTTTTCTATAAATCGATTATTATCAATAATCAGTTTGCCTAATTCATTTCCTAATTTTGTTGGAGTCCCAAAAGAAGTTCCATGAGCAATTGTCTTGATGACAGATTCTCGAATATGATTGTTGTTGTGTCCCAAAATTAGCGGTCCCCAAGAACAACAAAAATCAATATAAACATTCTCGTCTTCATCTGTAATTCTACAACCTTCACCATGCTTGATAAAAAGCGGTGGTCCTGAAACAGACTTAAATGCTCGCACAGGTGAGTTCACTCCACCAGGGAAATATTCTTTAGCTTCCGCAAATAATGCTGCGGATTTCTCTCGTTTTAATTTTTGTTTTAATTCCATGCGGCAAAGGTAAGAAATGGAAAGGGAAATGGAATTCATGGTTTTGTAAAAAAAATGCAGAGACTTAAAATTAAATTGAAATCGAAAAAAAGGTGATCTTATCTAAAGATTTACGAATGGAATTGTCCAAAGAAATACAAAGGAACGATTATTGAATAGGAACGCGGATTGGGCGGATTTAAGCAGATTAGCACGGATATGTTGCAGGAGTAATCTGTGTTAATCCGTTTAAATCCGCCCAATCCGCGTTCCTATTTTATAGTGTGTATTTTCTAGTAAATTAATTTCTTTTGATTCTCCGTCAATTTGATGTAGAATAGTTTAATAAAATAAAAATAAGACGCTGTTTTTTCGAAGGGAAAGATGACCATTTCGTTTTTGTAAATGAATTGTTATTTTTGAGAAAAAAACTATTATGAGATTTATTTTAATCTTTGCAATACTCTCGATTCTATGTTTTAATTGCAATGAAAATTCACCTCTAACAGCCGATAGAGTAATAGATAATAGTCCAATAGAAACAGAGCCATCTATTGAAAAAGATATAAAAATTGGAGATCATTTGCCCAAACATATTTATCATAAAATAACAGAACAACCTTTTGTGAAAAAAAGAATTGTTGCACTAGATAAGCTGGAAATTGATTATGTATTTTGGGTGAATAAATCAGAAGTAGATTCCAATAAAATCGAAATTCAAATATTGGCGGAGGATGAAATTAGGTGGATTCCTATTTATAATTTTAGATATGACTTAAAAAAAGAGGAATTATTTCATCTAGATTTTTCAATGGAAACGAATAATGATACGCTTATTTTAATCAAATAATTTGAAACAATCATTCCCACTAATTTTCTTACATTTGTTCCAATCAAATATCATTTCAGTTCATGCTTTTTTCCAATAAAAAAATTCCTACTCCAATTTCCATCGGTTTATTTATAGCCTTTATTGGGTTTTATTTGTATTCCAAATTCACTTATCATGAGTTGTGGAAAGATGAATGGCAAGCATGGCTAATGGCTCGTGATATGGGATGGGGTGAATTGTTAGGTTCATTGTATTATGAAGGTCACCCTGGGTTGTGGTATGTATATTTAAAAATTTGGAGTTTATTCTCGAATGGAGGAAATGATGAGTTATTAATTCAATCAGCGCATGCTCTTTTGATGGTCGGAGTTTATGCTTTAGTCTGGTTTAGTTTTCGACTTCCAATATGGCTGAAAGGGTTGATTTTATTGAGTTATTATCCTTTTTTTGAATATGGAATAGTTAGTAGAGGTTATGCATTTGTGATGTTAATTGGATTTGCAATTGTATTGTTATTGCCGAAGGTTTTATCCACGAAGAAAAAAGATTTGAGTAGAGATTTAAAGATTTTAGGATTACTGTTTTTCCTTTTTTGTCAAACGGAAGTCTATGCAGTCATGATGGCTGGCGCACTTTTATTTTATGTTTTTTTGGAAAAAAAAGGACTTCAAAACTTTGCATCCGTTTTTAAAAACAAAACATTTTCGACTTTGTTAAAGAGTAGTGTTGCAGGAGGAATTGTTTTTTTGATTTCTGTTTTTCCACGCACGAGTCAAGATGATTTGTCACGAGCATATTTATCTGAACCGCTGAGTGGGGAAGTTTTTTTTAAAGGATTTCAAGGTATGTTTGCGAATACTTTTTGGATCGGTTCTATTCCTGATACTAATGTTTTTGGAGTGAATAGTTTAGGATTAGTTTTTAGTATTTTGGTTTTAGGAGGACTGGTTTATTTTTTCCGAAAAGAAAAAAACATTGTACTTACATTTTTATTTTTTACGATTGGATACTTCGTTTTTTTAATAACAATTTACACAGGAGGTGTTCGACAATGGGGAACATTTTTTATTTTCTTTTTGATGATGTTGCAATTGTTTTTTTCCAAAAAAAGTCAAAGCAATGGAAAATTAGATTATCTGCAAATTGGATTTCTGATTAGTATTTTTCTTTTCCAAATACGCTACACTTATTTAGCGATGGAAAAGGAAATTCGTCATCCATTTTCCAATGCAAAGATGACTGCGGAGTTTATCAAAAAAGAAGTGCCAGAACAAGCTTCCATAGTGGCAATTAATAAATTTGAAATTGCACCAGTTGTTGGTTACGCCAATCGTAATTTCTATGCCTTACCAGATGGTGAAGCATTTACTTATTTTAAATGGGTGGAAAAAATATATTTGCCATCTGAACGAGAACTTCAACTTTTTGCAGAATACAAAAAGGTGAACAGAATAATAATTATCACGCCTAAAAAATTAGATACTAAACGATATCCGAACAGTAGACTTTGGCAAAGTTTCGATAATTATAGCATGAAAAATGAAAGTTATTATTTGTATACATTAGCGAAATAAAACTAAGAAGTTGTTTTAAAATGTCTGCTGAAACCGAGTGGAAAGGCTTGTGATTATTGGCGAAGCTCTTTTTGAGTTTCAACCCCTTTGGGTTGGGACGAAAAAAAGCTGAAGTCCAATAACCACAATGCTTTCTACGCAGGTCAGCTAGACATTTTAAAACAACTTCTTAGTAATGATCAAATAATAAGTTTATTCAATGCATTTTGCTTAATTCTTTTCATCTTTCTTTGGAGCGTTTATAAAAATTACTATTCAGCTTTAAAAAATAACCACTCAATTCCCTTCCTTTTTCCAACATACCTTTTACCTTTATTCAACAAAACGTAAAAGATAATTTATGAGAAAAATGAAGTGTTTTCAATTCCTAATTCTCCTCATCTCTGGGGTAGTTTTTTTTAGTTGTACAACAGAAAAGGTACAAAAATATCCTACCAATATTTTAGAATTTGATTCCACCAAAGCAGCAGAGTTGGCGCAGAAAATCCGAGGCGAAGTTTCCGCAGAAGTTGCTGATGGTCTAGAGTTATCACTTTGGGCATCTGACTCTTTGGTGCAAGATCCGGTAGCAATAAGTGTTGCTCCAAATGGTCAAATTTATTATGCAAGCAGCAAACGGTTAACTAATTCTGAATTTGATATTCGAGGTCACCGAGATTGGATGGTCGCTTCCATTTCATTTCAAACGGTGGAAGATCGTCGAGCATTTTTGCGAGAAACCTTTGCTGATGAGAATGAGGATTCAAAGAAATTTCTAAAAGATTTGAATGAGGATGGTGTTCGAGATTGGAAAGATTTGACGGTGGAAAAAGAAGAGATTTGGTTTGTCGAAGATAAATCTGGGAATGGATTTGCTGATCGAGCACAAATGTATTTACAAGATTTTTCGGAAGAGATTACAGATTTAGCCAATGGAGTGGAATTTCATAATGGCGAAGTTTATATTTCTGTTGGTCCTGATTTGTGGCGAACAAAAGATGACGATGGAGATGGAATTGCAGATTGGACTCAATCAATCAGTCATGGATTTGCAGTCCATATTGGTTTTGGAGCTCACGGAATGTCAGGTGTAACGACTGGACCAGATGGAAGGATTTGGTGGGGGATAGGAGATATCGGAATGAATGTAATTGACAAAGAGGGGAAGCATTGGAAATATCCCAACCGAGGAGTTGTAGTTCGTTCCGAACCTGACGGAAGTAATTTTGAAGTTTTTGCACATGGCGTTCGAAATACACATGAGTTTGTTTTTGATAAATTTGGAAATGTAATTTCGGTAGATAATGATGGTGACCATAGCGGCGAACGAGAACGATTAGTTTATTTAATTCATGGCTCAGATACAGGCTGGCGGATCAATTGGCAATTTGGGAAATATACAGATCCCAATAATAATTCCTATAAAGTTTGGATGGATGAAAAAATGCATCTTCCTCGATGGGATGGGCAAGCAGCTTATTTTTTACCTCCGATTATGAATTATGTAAATGGCCCAACAGGAATGGTTTACAATCCAGGAACAGCACTTGGGCCTGCATGGAAAGATCATTTTTTTGTTGCAGAATTTCGAGGCGGACCAGCGATTTCACCAATTCATGCTTTTACTTTAAAAAGATCTGGAGCAAGTTACGCATTGGATACAACGATGGAAGTGGTGAAAGGTTTGTTGCCAACTGGTTTGGATTTTGGCCCTGATGGTGCGTTGTATTTTGGTGATTGGATCAATGGCTGGAGTACAAAAAATGAAGGTCGAATTTGGAAATTGGACATGCCAAGCGAAAAAGATTCGGATATTCGAAAGGAAACTAAACGACTGATTCAGGAGGATTTTTCTAAAGTAGATTTCCCAAAATTAAAAGCTTGTTTAGCACATCGAGATATGCGAATTCGGCAAAAAGCTCAATTTGAATTGGTCAAAAGAGGGTCAAAAGGCTACGAGATATTTGTGGATATTTTAACTAACTCTAGCTATCGATTAGCTCGAATTCATTCTATGTGGGGTATCGCACAATTAGCTAGGAATGGAGATAAAGAAAAAGCCAAAATTTTTATTGGCCTGTTGAAAGATAGAGATTTAGAGATATGTGCACAAGCTGCAAAAATGTTGGGTGATGTAAAATATAAGCCTGCCTCTTCAATTTTGATAGCTGCGTTGAAAAATATTGATCCAAGAGTACGTATGTTTTGTGCAGAAGCTTTAGGAAGAATTGGTGAACAGAATGCAGTCATTCCTATTTTGAAAATGTTGGAAAACGATGGCGGAAAAGATACTTGGTTGCGAGCTGCTGGAATGATTGCCTTGGGAAGAATTGGTCGAGCTGCGCCCCTGGTTGCATTAAAAGATAATGACTCCAAATCTCAAAGAACTATTGCAGTAGTTGCTCTTCGAAAAATGGGAAGCCCTGCTATCGCAGAATTTCTAAATGATCCTGATGAATATGTAGTGACAGAAGCAGCTCGTGGAATTAATGATGATTTCTCTATCGAAGCAGCTTTACCTGCCTTAGCGAATATTTTAAAAGAAACTCGTTTTACTTCTGAAGCACTTTTACGAAGAGCTATTAATGCAAATTTAAGAGTCGGGAAAAAGGAAAATTTTGATTTGCTAGTGCAGTATGCCAATCAAAGGAAAACTGCTCCTGATGCAATGCGTGCAGAAGCTATCGAAGCATTAAGCACTTGGGCAAAACCATCGGTGTTTGATCGAGTAGATGGACGGTATCGAGGAATAATAGAAAGAGACGCATCGTATGGATTTAGTCATTTTAGAAAAAGTGTAGATGTATTGTTACAAGATAAGCCTATCGTTCAAAAAGCAACAATAAATGCCTTAGCAAGAATGGGGATTTCTGATTGGGGCGAAAAATTATTGGCATTGCTTAAGAAGAGTAAAGATTCTTCAGTTCGAGTTTCGATTTTGAAAACTTTAAATAAATTAAATGCGGAGGAATTAGATGCAGCATTAGAAATCGCACTTCGAGATAAAGACAATAATGTTCGATCAAAAGCTTTAGAAATTTTACCTGACTCAAAAATTGAGGAAAGTAAAGCAGTTATGTTTTTTGAGAAAATTATAGAAAATGGATCGGTTAAAGAACAGCAGGCTGCTTTTACTGCGCTGCAAAAATTTAAAGGGAAAGAGGCTTATAATTTGTTGGGAAAATATTTGGATGAATTAATTCAAGGAAAATTAAAACAGGAATTGAAATTGGATGTAGTAGTTGCTGTAGAAAAATATGGTGACACTCAGTTGTTAGAAAAATTAAAAATCTATCAAGCATCTAAATCCAAGGATGATCCATTGAGTTTGTTTCGAGAGACACTTGCTGGTGGAGATATAAAAAAAGGAGAATACGTATTTTACAATAATGAAGCAGCACAATGTACCAAATGCCACGCAATCTTCGAGTACGGAGGGAATGCTGGACCAGGTTTGGAAGAGGTAGGAAAAAGATTGACTAAGGAACAAATTTTAGCATCATTGGTCACTCCAAGTTCAGAGTATGCCATTGGCTACGAAGTGGTTTCTATTATTTTAAAGGATGGAACTAGTGAAGCGGGAATCGTCATGGAACGAACAGAGAAACATGTAAAATTAAAATTAGGAAAAGAAGATATTAAAACTATCCCTATTTCTGAGATCGCAGAAAGTCAAAGCCTGCCATCAAGTATGTTGCCAATGGGAACAGTTTTAAAGAAAAAAGAAATCAGAGATTTAGTCGCTTTTTTAAAAAATCTTTAAGATGAAAAATATCATTGTTTTAGGATTGATAGGAGTATTGTTTTTTTGTAACATTACTTTTACATTTTCTCAATGTTTTGTAACTGGAGCAGATTTGTCATATGTAAATGGGGTGGAAGCGAATGGAGAAACCTATCAAGATGTGAATGGAAATGTAGTTGATCCTTTTGAATTGTTTGCGAATGAAGGTGCTAAAATGATTCGTCTTCGACTCTGGCATACTCCTGAAAATATAAATAGTTCTTGCAATAATCCGATCACAAATTCTAACTTGGACGATGTAATTGCCGCTGCTCAAAAAGTCAAAGCGAATGGAATGCAATTCAAATTGTCGATCCATTATAGTGATTATTTTGTTGATCCTGGAAAGCAACAAATGCCTGCTGCTTGGTTAGGATTGTCACATTCCATATTATTGGATTCTATTTCAAATTACACAAATGCAGTTTTGGAAAAATTAAAAATGCAAAATGCTCTTCCTGACCTTGTTAGTATTGGCAATGAAACTACTTGGGGATTTATTGATGAAACAGCTGCAACCAATGGATGGCAATGGCCGGAGGATGCGGATAAATTTAACGCTGGATTTTCAGCGATAGATGATTTTAATCAAGCTAATAATTTAAATATAAAAAAAGCAATCCATGTTACTGAGTCAACTTCGGAATGGTTGATTGGACTTTTTCAAGACAACGGAATTATAAATTATGATGTGATTGGTGTTTCCTACTATCCCTTCTTTTCCCCAGAAAAATCCTTGGCAGATATAGGTCAAATTATTCAGAACTTGACAAATACTTATTCAAAAGAAGTAATGATTTTTGAAACAGGATTTACTTGGACTAATTCAAGTGCGGATAATTACAATAATTTTGTCGGAAATAATGGAACTACTTTAAACTATCCAACTACGGCTGAAGGTCAGAAAAGCTTCCTCTTAGATCTAGCAGAAATTGTGGAAGAAAATGGAGGTACTGGGATTTTATATTGGGAGCCAGCATGGATGACTTCCACGCTTTGTGATCAATGGGGGCAAGGATCTTCTTACGAGAATGTTGGCTTTTTTAATTTTAATGATGAGAACAAGGCAACGGTTGCTTTTGATTTCTTTGATTTTTGTGGAACGAATCGAATCGAGAATTTAAAAAGTTATAACAATACAATTACATTTCCTAATCCTGCGGTTTTTCATGATTCTATAAAAGTAAAATCTGATTTAAATTTTTCTAATTGGAAATTATATGATGTGAATGGGAAAAAAATAGAAGAAGGTGATTTTACTTCAAAAGGAATTCAAGAAATAAAATTTTCTAATAAAATGAAAGGAATATATTTTCTTCATTTAATGAATTTGGAAAACGAGAAGATTGTGAAAAAAATAATTTTCTAAAAAAAATAAAATTTAAACAATGAAAAAAATTACCTTTTTATTTTATGCAATTCTATCCATTTTAGTTTTACAAAATTGTGCGAATGAAATTTCGGATAAGAAAATAAACGAATCTCCCAACTTAACCGAAGCTATACAAATCAAAAATGAAACACCATTGCTTCGTCACATCGTAATGTTTAAATTTAAAGAAGATGCTTTAATTTCTGATATTAAAAAAGTAGAAAATACTTTTAGAGATTTACCCAATCATATTGCTGAAATAAAAGATTTCGAGTGGGGAACCAATAATAGTCCCGAGGAATTAGAACAAGGATTTACCCATTGTTTTTTTGTTAGTTTTGAAAATGAGGCTGGGAGAGCAGTTTATTTACCACATCCAAAGCATTTGGAATTTGTAGAAATCCTAAAACCTACTTTAGACAAAGTGTTGGTTTTCGATTATTTGGCCAAAAAATGATTCGAACAAAACTTTAGTTAAGATTGTTTATAATTAACATTTAATTCTTACTTTCATTCAATCAGAAAACAACTCTCCCTTGATATTTTGTCATTTCCAAAATAATAAATAAACATGAGTGCAACCTTAACTATGCCTACCGAAACTCGAGTTTCAGAAATCAATCGAATTTTTGATCTTCAGCAAAAGAATCAATTTAATGTAGCCAATTCAACTGCATCACAACGATATGCTAAGTTGAAAAAATTACATAATGCAGTAATAAAATATAGAAATGATATTAAAGATGCTTTGTACAAAGATTTTCGGAAGCACCCAAGTGAGGTTGATTTGACTGAAATTTATCCTGTGACTAGTGAGCTAAAACACACTAAAAGTAATTTGAATAAATGGATGCGAAAGCATAAGGTAAGCACTCCTATTGCTATGTTGGGTTCGAGTTCTTACATTAAATATGAACCGAAAGGAGTTGTCCTAATTATCTCTCCATGGAACTTTCCTTTGAACCTGACATTTGGTCCATTGATCTCAGCCATCGCTGCAGGAAATTGCGTGATGGTCAAACCTTCTGAAAATACGCCACATATTTCTGCTTTGATGAAAAGGATGATTGAAGAACTTTTTGATGAAAACGAAGTAGCAGTTTTAGAAGGAGGAATTGCAACTTCTCAAGCTTTATTGGCGAAGCCTTTTAATCATACTTTTTTTACTGGCGCTCCACATATTGGAAAAATTGTAATGGAAGCAGCGTCTAAAAATTTGACTTCGGTAACATTAGAACTTGGAGGGAAATCACCAACCATTGTTGATGAAACAGCCAATGTTGATATGGCTGCTCGTAGAATTGCTTGGGGGAAATTTCTTAATAATGGACAAGTCTGTATCGCACCAGATTATCTGTTTGTTCATGAAAGTAAAAAGGAGGCATTTGTTACCGCTGTAAAAAAACACTTAAAATCTTTTTATACTGAAGATGCTTCCTCTGAAAAATCATATAATAGGATTGTCAATAATAGGCATTTCGAAAGAGTCAAAAGTTATGTTGAAGATGCTGTTGAAAAAGGAGCTACAATTGAAACAGGCGGAAATTTTGATAGCGAACAAGATTATATTTCTCCAACAGTCATGACCAATGTTTCTAAAAAATCATCCTTGATGACCGAAGAGATTTTTGGCCCAGTATTACCTGTTTATGGTTTTACAGATTTGCAAGAAGTGATTGATGAGATCAATTCTAAAGAGAAACCTTTGGCACTTTACATATATAGTTCTAGTCGAAAAAACACGAATAGAATTTTAGCTAATACTCGTGCAGGAGGAACCTGCATCAATCATAACGCAGTTCATTTCTTCAATGCTAATCTTCCTTTCGGTGGATCCAATAATAGTGGAATTGGAAAAAGTCATGGTTGGTATGGTTTCGAAGCATTTTCCAATGCGAGGGGAGTTTTTAAGCAACATGTACCAAACGCATTGGATATGTTGATGCCGCCTTACAATAATTTTAAGCAAAAATTAATTGATTTGACGATCAAGTATTTTTAGGAAAATAAAATAATTTTTAAAAGCCATTTATGTATATTTCATAAATGGCTTTTTACTTTTGTATTATTCTTAATAAAATTTTTTTAAAATAAAATCATGGAACAAGACACTTTCACTTTAAGACCTGATGATGAATTTATCGAATTGATAAAATTGCTCAAACTCAAAGATATTGCTCAAAGCGGTGGTCATGCTAAAATGATGGTGGAAGATGGTCTAGTAAAAGTGAATGGAGAATTGGAATTTCGAAAACGGAAAAAATTAAGAAATGGTGATATTGTTGAAATGGAAAACTTAATCCTTAAAATTGAAGAATAATGAAACAACAAAACTTTTTGATCAGTACATTTTTAGGATTTCTGTTTATTATTTGCACAGGTTTTATTTTTAATCCTTGCATCGGGTGCAACAGCAGCAATGATATCTCATAAGTGAAAAATCCCTCCACGACCAATTTTTTTTCACGATATAGGCACATAGAAAACATAGGTGAAATTCTATGTTTTCTATGTGTCTATATCGTGAAATTCTATTTTAATATCTATGAAATTGTTTTTTTGATTCTCCATCAGCTTGCTGCGGTGTAGTTCAATAATAAAATAGAAACCAATGGGATTTTGACAAACGATCAAATTTCAAATAAAGGAGAAAATAAAACTTTGATACAAATCTGGCATAAAGGATAATTTGTATTTTTTGAAAAAAAACTGCTAAAATGAAGCGAATAGAATTATTTGAATTTGAAGATTTTCCTTGGTTTCCCGAGGTGATTAGGACAAGTATGACCAATCTAATTGTGGTTTTTCATAAAATGATGGGAACTTCAGAAGTCGTTTCTAATTTAATTCTTGACCTGCAAAAAAAGCACGACTTTAATCAAATTACAGATTTAGGTTCTGGTTCAGGAGGACCAATGTTAGATGTAATTCAGCAAGTTAATAGTAATCGAAAAGGGGAGAAGGTAAAACTAGTTTTGACAGATTTACATCCCAATCCTCAAATGATTAAAAAAATAAATAACCTAAATTTAGAAAATGTAAAGTATCACGATCAATCTATAAATGCTACCAATATCGACAAAGCTCCATCAGGATTAAAAACGATGATCGCAAGTTTTCATCATATGAATCCAATGGTCGCCAAAAAAATACTTAACTCTGCTCAAGCGAATCGAGAACCCATTCTTATTTTTGAATTGGCAAAAAATAATATTCCAACTTTAGCATGGTGGTTATTTTTGCCCATTTCATTAATCATTCTAGTTTTGATGTCAGCTGTGATGACTCTTTTTGTAAGACCACTCACTTTGAAGCAAATTTTATTTACCTACTTTATTCCGATTATTCCATTAACTTATGCATGGGATGGTCAAGCCTCTCTTATGCGAACTTACACTTTTGATGATGTTAAAAATTTAATTGGCGAAACTGGAAAGGAAGATTATCATTGGGAAATTGATGATGCTAAAAAAGCCAATGGAAAAAAATTAGGATACTATATTATTGGTTACCCGAAAAATGACTTGTTAGAAAAATTGAAATGAAGAATTGAAAACGACAACCGATTCCCAAAATAGTTGTTTTATTATTCTAAACTCATTTCTTAAAAAATTAAACTATTCTCTTTTGTCAGCAAATATAACGACCCTTACTTTTTTTAAATATAAAAATTGGAGGAATCAAATTTGGGCATTTGGAATGATGCAATTTGCTCATACCCATTTGGCGAAACAATTAGGAATTCAATTTTATAAATTGATGGGGAGTGGTAAAGGCAAAGGCTTCAACCCATTTCCAGACTGGTCAACTTATGCTTTGTTAATCGTCTGGAAAGATGAAAAAAGTGCGGATGATTTTTTTGAGAAATCGGAGTTATTTCAAAAATATAAAAATCATACTTCAGAGCGTTGGACTATTTTTATGAAAAATATTTTAGCACGAGGAAGTTGGTCAAAGCAAAACCCTTTCGACATTCATCCAAATTTAGATGACTCGAATGAATTGTTGTGCATCATCACTCGAGCAACTATTCGGTGGAATAAATTATTTTCTTTTTGGAAATATGTCCCTACTTCTGAAAAACCGTTAGCGGAAAATGATGGCTTAATTTATACGAAAGGAATTGGAGAAGTTCCGGTGATACAAATGGCGACTTTCAGTATTTGGAAAGATATGGACGCTTTGAAAAAATTTGCTTATCAAAGCGAAGCACACAAAGTTGCGATAAAAAAAACGAAGGAGTTAAATTGGTACAGCGAAGAAATGTTTTGCAGATTTCAACCTTATAAATCTAAAGGTACTTGGCAAGGGAAAAATCCTTTGGATGATTTATCGAAGTGATTATTAATTCGGCAAAGCAATTACCGTCATAAATCCTAAAGATTTCTTTTTTTGAAAAATCGACTTAGGAAAGTAACCGACCATACCAATTACAAATTTCACAAATTCACTTTCCATTGATTTTGACCAATCCAGATTCTCTGCCTCTTTTCGACTCATCCAATCTAAAATATAAGGATCTAAACTCCCATAAGAAAATGCAGTTTCTACCTTCCATCCATTCCTTTGCATTAGTTGAGTCATGGTATGAGGGGTGTATAAGGCGGTGTGTCGGGGCGTGTGAAAACCAGCCCAATGCTTTCCATATTTTTTCTGAGATGAAGAATTAAAATTAGGAACTTCCACAATTAATCGAGTGGTAGATTTTGAAATAGAAAGTAACTTTTGCAGAGTTTTAGAAGGATTATAATCATGCTCCAAATAATGCCACATTGTGATGACATCAGCTTTTGGTAAATTCGCTAACTCATGAATATCACCTTCTAAGAGTTCCAAATTTTGATATTTAGCCATTGAATTTTTCCATCCAAAATTACTAAAGTCTGTTCCAATTGCCCGGCATTTATATTGATCAAAAAGCATTTTTAAAAAAGTGGGTTTTCCACATCCGACATCCAATACAGTTGACTTAGAAATATTATCAACGTATTTCTTTACAGTTGCCACTCTCTTTTTATCTATATTTTTTTGACTGCTGGCAACAAATTTTTCATATTTTCCCCAAGCCTGATCTCCTCGATACGGTAAATAATAATCGGTATAATATTGCCCTAAATCTTTTTCTGGAACTCTTGGATTCAGAAAAACTAACTCACAATTTTGACATTGATCGAAGTTGAAAATTTTCTTCGAAGGATGCATCATTGCTTCTGTCTTTTGTATAGATAAAAATTGAGTTGACTGACAAGAAATACAATTAGTAAGTTGTTCCATTTTTCAAAAAAGAATTAAATAACACGATCCAAAGAAAATAACTTGAGAAAGAAATAGATGAGTTGAAAAATAAGGTTTTTCAAAATCCATGGTTTTTCGAATTAAGATTTGTAACAAAAAAGCAGTTATAAACCAAGCTAAATAATTTTGAATAGGAACGATTCCACCTTCAAAATACCAAAAATCAAAAACACCTGCCAAGGGTTCTAATAAAAAATCTAGCCCAACCATAAAGCAAGTTCCGAGTAAAATTGATCCCCAAAAATTTTTGGTCAATCGACTTCCGATGGCAGCTGTAATAAAAGAAAGTACTGCCCAATTTACTCCAATCAAAAAAGGAACTCCCATAAATTTAAGACCTAAGTTTTCACCGTAATAATAATTTCCAAAGATGTCTCCAGTTTGTACGCCAATAATTTCTACTAACATCCCAATGAAAAAAGCGATGCACCATACTCCAATTTTTCGCAAAGAATTAATGGGGAAATTCCAGAATAATAATCCTGCTCCCAACATCAAGTTTAATGGAGTTTTTGGAATGAACCAGCTTACATAGCCCAGATAAATTCCAATAATGGCAGAGATCGCAAAAAGCCAGATTATAAAAATCGATATATTTTGTTTGTTGATTGTAAGCATCTTATCATTTAATAGGTTTTGATTTCTTTGATTTGATCGGCAACAATTTTAGCAGAAAGTAAACAAAGTGGAATACCTCCACCGGGGTGAACAGATCCACCACAGAAATATAAATTTTTGATTTTTTGGCTAAAATTTGGATGTCTTAAGAAAGCTGCAAATTTTGAATTACTTGCTGCTCCGTAAAGCGAACCTCGATAGGAACTTGTTTTTTTCTCGATCAATTTTGGATGAAGTATTTCTTCTGTAACGATCCATTTCTCAATTTCTACGCCCAAGGTTCTTTTTATTTTTTTTAAAATTTGTTGTTTAGCTGAAGCAATCATTGTCTCCCAATCTTGACCGTAATCACCTGGTGTATTGATCATCACAAACCAATTCTCACTTCCCTTAGGAGCATCATTTTCTTCTTCCTTGCTAGTGATGTTGATATAGATAGTTGGGTCATCGCTGATATTCTTTTTCTTAAAAATAGCTTCAAATTCTGCTTGGTAATTTTTAGAGAATAAAATATTGTGCAAGTCTAATTCTGGGAAATTTCGATTGATTCCCCAATAAAAAATCAAAGCAGAACTAGATCTTTCTTGTTTCAAAGTTTGCTCAGGATGTTTTTCTTTTGGCATTAATTTTTTATAACTAGAAAAAATATCCATATTAGAAATCACTAAATCTGCGAGTACCTTTTCTTTTTCAGTTTGGATTCCAATGGCTTTTTTATGTTCAACTAAAATACGTTTTACCTTTTTTGAAAAATAAAAATTGACTCCCTTTTTCTTAGCTAATTCAAACAAACTATTCGTGATATTTTGCATTCCTCCTTTTGGGAAAAAAGTACCTAGGTGTAATTCCAAATGTGGAATCATTGACATAATTCCTGGAGTTTTATAAGGAGATGAACCATTGTAAGTTGCATACCGATTAAACATTTGAACTAAGTGAGGTTCCTGAAATTTTTTTTTGTTCAGCTGATCTAGATTGCTCCAAATATCCATCGATCCCATTTGTAAAAATGATTGGAAAGTTTTTTTAGAAAAATAGGTACTTGGTTGATGTAAAGATTTTTCTAAAAAAATTGGTGCAGTTAATTCATACTTTTTTCGACTTTGATTTAAATAATTTGATATTTTTTTTTCGGCAACTCCAAATTTTTGACTAGCATCTTTAACAAATTTTTGAGCATCAGCAGCTACCGAAAAAGTAATTCCATCCTCCCAAAAATAATTGCAAACCACGTCCTTTTTTTTGTATTGAAAATATTGAGAAGCATCCTCCTCAAATAATTCAAACAATTCTTCCACCAAGTTAGGCATCGTAAAAAGAGAAGGTCCCGCATCAAACCGAAATCCATTTTTGGTAAATGAAGTTAGTTTTCCGCCAGGGTAATTATTAGCCTCGAAGACATCTACTTCGTATCCTTTTTTTCGCAAACGAAGACTCGTTGCAATACCTGCTATTCCAGAACCAATAATCACCGCCTTTTTCATATGGTATGGAACACAGTAAAATATGTTTAGTTTAAAAAAAGTTTTTTTGAAGCAAGGAAAGATTGTTTGAAAGAATTGAAAGGAGGATTTTATTGGTTTTAGAAAAGGTTTAAAATCTCGCGTGAGTGAATTGAACGCAGAGATGGAGAGACGTAGAATTTTATTTTTTTCGAAGAAAAAAATGCCTGTGAGAATCTCTGCATCTCTCCATCTCTGCGTTCAATTTATTATAGAGTGGGAGCTTGAATAGCCACTAATTTTTTTATAAAACTTTACTTTCTTACCGCATAAATAAGTGTATTTAATTTTAATGTTACTACCTTGACTGCCACAATTAAGTTATCAAATAAAGTTAAATAAACTAAAATCTTCGACAATCCTAAATGGTGAGGATCAACAATTTTTAGATTTTATTATTACTTAAACCATTGATCCTTTCATTGAGTTAATTTCCACACTTTCACAACTGAGTAAAAAATTAAGATTTATTTATTCCTAGAATAAATAAAAGTAAGATTCCAAAATCCTATAATTTTGTAGGTATTTATTAATTAAACTTTTTCATAATGAAAACATTTTACTCTTTTACAATTCTTTTCTGCTTTATTACTTCTAATCTTTTTGCTCAAATTATCGACGTTGCAACTGGAATACTTGATCCCTCAAGACTTGCTCTAAGTGGAACAGACTTATTCGTTACAAACGGTTCTGGTGGACAAATCTACAAAATCGATTTAACGCAACCATTTCCAGTTACCCCTTCTTTGTATTTGGATGGACAATCTGGGACAGGTAGCATGTTGATTAATGGAAATGATCTTTACTTCTGTAATTACGGAGGTGATAAAATATCTAAAATAGATATTACAGATGCCAACCCAACTCCAGTAGATGTTATAGTTGGTCCCAATGGCCCTAATGCTTTAGTACTAAATGGTAATGATTTATACTATGTTGAAAGTGTCCCAGGCAATGTGATGAAAATCGATATTACAGATGCTAACCCTACTCCAATTGAGGTTGTAGGTGGTCTAGATTTTCCAATTGGACTAGCTTTAAATGGTAATGATTTATATATTTCAGTTAATAGTTCATCAAAAATTGTTAAGGTTGACATTACGCAAACTTTACCTGCTACTCCCGTTGATGTGGTTACTGGTCTCTCTTCTCCAAATACCTTAGTATTAGACGGAAATGATTTATATGTTTCTCAATTTAACGGAAGTGAAATTTCTAAAATAGATATTACTGATCCTACTCCTTCAGCAACGCCATTTCTGACGGGATTAAGCGAACCAAATGGATTTGTTAAAGATGGAAATGATTTTTACTTAAATCAAAAGGGGGCTAATAAAATTTCCAAATACACCTTAGTTTCTTTGGCTGCTCAGTCAAGTATTTGTGATAGTGGCGATGGAGTAGTGCTAACAGGTTTAGGTGGTGGTTTACCAGAAGGAGGTGTATATAGTGGCACAGGAGTTACGGATGATGGCAATGGGATGACTTATAGTTTTGACCCTTCTGTTGCAGGAGTTGGTACACATACCATTACTTACACGGATATGATAACAACAGCTACTGCTGATGTTTTGGTTTTCAACGCACCAACAGTAAGTATCAATTTACCGGATACTATTTTTGTGATGAATGGAATGCCTCCAGCTGGAGTAGTAGGAGGAGGAATGCCTGAAGGTGGAGTATATACTGACGCTTATAATGAAATTACTGATGATGGCAATGGGACAACATTTAGTTTTAACGCTACACTTGCAGTAGGTGAATTAAATAGTATTATCTACACTTTTACTGATGTAAATGGTTGTGTTAATTCTGCTTCGAATACTATTTTTGTGGCAGAAGCGCCAGTTGGACTTAATGATTTGGAAAAAGTAAACCTTGCTGTTTTTCCAAACCCTACCAATGGCGTCATTAATTTTGAAGGAGCAACAATTGAAAGAATTGAGGTGATTGATCTTCATGGAAAAATATTGCGAATTGAAGATACCCCAATGACTACTTTGGATATTTCAGCATTGCCAAGTGGAATTTACTTCTTAAAAGTAAATGTAGAGGATCAGGTTTTGACCAAACGAATTTTAAAAGAATAACAAAACCTAATGTCATTTAAAGAAAAAATCCTAAACTTTTAAAGTTAAAAGTTTAGGATTTTTTTTTAATAAATTAAGGTCGAATAACTTTTTGATCTTTCTTTCCAATTCGAATTTCACTACTTCCCATTACCTTTATTATTCCTTTTACAAAATCTTTTTCCTCTGCTTTATAAATATTTTCAATATAAGTTTGAGGATTTCGATCGATGTATGGAAACCAAGTACTGTGAATTTGGATCATCACTTTGTGTCCTTTTTTAAAAGTATGCAAAACATCTTGGAGCGGAATATTCACCGTTTCCATTTTCCCAGGAGTGAACGGTTCTGGTTTTTCAAAACTATTTCTAAATCTACCTCTAAAAACTTCTGACCGAACCAGTTGCTGATATCCTGCCATCGTAATATGTGCTGGAGTTGCTTTGGTAGGTTGAGCATCAGCAGGATAAACGTCAATTAATTTGACCACAAAATCTGCATCAGTCACCGAAAGAACTACATTCAGCTTCGCTAAAATTTCTCCCGAAAGCGTAAAATCTTCAGTCAATGTATCTGTTGCAAAAGTCAAAACATCAGGACGCATAGAAGCATGTCGTTGGTCATCAGTCATAAAAGGACGAGGTGTGAATCGTACTGGAATAATTTCAGAACGATAAGGAACAGGTTTATTTGGATCACTCATATAATCAAAAACTGCTTCGGCATCGACAGCTTGATTAATAGTTAATTTTCCATTTTCTTCAAAACGAAGAGAAACTGGTGAATCTTTTTTAGGAGGCCAAACATCAAATTTTTTCCATTCTTTAATCCCCGTATCATACATAAATGCTTCAGGCAAGTCTAAACTTCCTAGCTGTTTTAAATGATGTCTGAAAAAAGGCTCTTCCACAGTTTTTTGAAAAAAAGTAGAAATGCTATCACCAAAATAAATATGATTAATCGCTTGCATACCTTTTTCTCTCGCCCAATCTCCATGACTCCAAGGCCCCATTACAATCGTATTTTTCATCTTGGGGTTATTCGCTTCCAAGTTTTTATAAATGTTCAACGGGCCATATAAATCTTCAGCATCAAACCATCCTCCGACTGTCATCACCGCATGATCGACTTCTTTTAGATGAGGGAGAATAGATCTCTTTTGCCAAAATTCATCATAGTTTGGGTGCTCAACCATTTGCTCCCAAAAGAAATTTTGAGGATAAATTTTTTCTGTAACATTTTTTAATGATCCGATATTCAAATTGTATTCGTACCCATTCGATGGATTACCTGCTTTATTAAAAACTTCCCATTCATGTTCATACCAACTCTCGGTCGTTGGCATTTCTTTATTGACTCCAAAAACAGGAAAGGCATATAAATAACTTTGCAAGAATGCTCCCATGTGGTGGAAATCATCAAAAAAGAAATCTGCAATTGGAGCTTGAGGAGAGGATGCTTTCAAAGCAGGATGAGCTTCCGGCAATGCCGCAGCTGTATAAAAACCAGGATAGGAAATACCCCATTGACCAACTCGACCATTATGATTTTTTAAATTTTTCATCAACCAATCTACTGTATCATATGTGTCTGAACTTTCATCAATATCTTTTTTATTTTTTACATTATTCCCTTTTACGTGTGGTCGCATATTGTCAAAACGACCTTCTGACATCCATCGCCCACGTACATCTTGATAAACAAAAATATATTTGTCACGCATTAAAAAACGATTTGGTCCTAACTTTTTTTTATACTGGCCTTCTTCGTAAGGCTTAACGCTGTAGCAAGTTCGTTGCATCAAAATAGGGTAGACTTGACTTTTATCTTTAGGAGAATAGACGACTGTGTATAATTTGACCCCATCTCGCATTGGAATTTCGTAAACAGTTTTATCATAATTTTCTACAATAAAAGTAGAATCAGGAATCTCTTGTGAATAAAGATTTATTGAAAAAAGAATAGACAAAAAGAGGAAAATGTATTTCATGATTTTGATTTTTTTATGAGTGGTAAATTTAGTCAAAATTACTTTTTTATCAGACATTATCTTGTTCGGCAATTTACACTTATAAAAAAAATAGTCATCTAAAATTTAATTTAGATGACTATTCTTTATCTGTTACAATTTAATTTATTCTAAAACTACAATTAATGCATAGATTAATCCAGGAAGGAAAAATAATAGCGTTAAAAGTAAGGATATCCAAAACCGATTGGTGATACCTTCATATACTGCAACAGCAGCAGGAGGCAATAAAATAGCAAGAATTACTATTAAAATAGTAGAATCATCTGTTGCTCTTTTTTGTTTTTTTAATTTTTTAAGTTCTTTTTTCAAAGCTCTCTTTTTCGCTCTTTTCTCTTTTCGACTCAAATTTTTCCAGTCAGCCATTATATCTGCTTCTGTATTTTTTGCTTCATCAGAACTGACCTCTTCTTTTGCATCTTTATCGACAGGAACAATTCCTACAGGTAGCGCATTTACATTAAAAAAAGTCAAAAGGAAAACTAACATTAAAAATGGTGTAATTGTCTTTTTCATAATTTGATTTAGTTTTGAGTTAAAAATCGAAAGGTAGTAGATTTTTTTTCAATCAAAAAAAATGATACTGATTTATTTTGTTAAATTTATTAATGTCCAGTTTCTATGCTAAATCTTGCCGAAATATTTTCTCCATCAAATCAAATAGTTCAGGATGTTTTTTTTCAAGATGTTCTGGTTGGTTAAAAAAATATTCAGCTGCTACGCTAAGAAATTCAGCTTCGTTGGTTGCGCCATAGGGATTGATGTTGGAATTTCGTTTTTTAATATCTCTTATCTCTTCATGCATTTCATGTAGCCATGGCAAAACATATTGTTGTTCCATCAGTATTTTTGGAAGCCCATCAACAGCTCCATCTGCCATATCCAAAAGGTGAACAAATTCATGAATTCCAACATTTGATTTTCCCATCGGAGTTCTAAACCCTTGATGCAAAGCAGGTTTTGATAAAATCATCATTCTATTCATAGCACCAGTTCCGACCATGCCTAAGACGTTCCGATCTTTCCCCTTAGTCTTATAATTTTGGTTAAATGATCCTTGATATAAGAGGACTTCATTGATATTTCGATACCTCCATTTGGGAAATCCGAAAAGTGGAATCACCGCACTAGATGCAACTAAAATCCGATCAATATCATCAATCTCGATCTCCACTCCCGTAATATCTACATCATTAAAAAATTGCAAAACAGCTATTTCAAACCTCGTTTTTTCAGGAGCAGAAAGTTTTTGATAGTAGGCAACTTTGTCTTGTAAAATCTTTTTCCATTTTTTATCGAATGTCTGGAATTTCTTTTTTGGGAAAAAAATCCATTTAATTAGAACTCCAAAAAAGATCATCAAACCAATAAAAATCATAATGTTTTCATCCATCTCTTCGTTTTTTATAACAATGTAAATACATGTTTTGAAATATCGAAACATTTTAAAATAAATCCGTAAAATTAACCATTAACCATTAACCATTAACCATTAACCATTAACCATTAACCATTAACCATTAACCATTAACCATTAACCATTAACCATTAACCATTAACCATTAAAAAATGA